>CAZKCO010000012.1:139115-194207 GCA_964551335.1 uncultured Roseivirgaceae bacterium | reverse complement strand
CTTTCACCTAATGCACGGTATTTTCCAGCAAACTAAAACTCACACAACCCATATCCATAGTTGAGACAATAGTTTTTTTATTAAAAAGGAATAAAAATGATTTTCGAATTTGATATCATTAGCCATCTCTTATTGCCGATGCTAATCTTTTTAGCGCGGGTTTTAGATGTGACATTAGCCACAGTAAAGCTGATGTTTGTCGTTAACAACGCCCGAAAGTTTGCCGCGATTTTAGGTTTCTTTGAAGCCCTAATTACTATCTTAGCCCTTTCCAGAATAATGGCAGATGCCAGCAATATTGCCTCTTATGTGATGTATGCTGCGGGATTTGCCTCAGGCACCTATTTAGGAATGAGAATTGAAGAACGGCTAGCCTACGGCAATGTTTTGATTAGAATTATCTCTAAACAAATACCTGCTTCGTTATTAGACTATCTTCTGAAAAATGATTACCGATATTCCCTGGTTGATGCCAATGATTCTTCCGGCAATACGCAGGTGATGTTTACTATTTGTAAACGAAGTAAGTTGAGAAAGTTTCTGGAAAATCTGCAGGTCATTGCTCCGCATGCGGTATACACCATAGAAGGAGTGAAAGCAGTTAGTGAGGATTTGTTACCTGTACAACGCAAGGAAAATTCTCATCTAAGCGTACCGTGGCTAAGAGCCATGCTTGTTTCATGGGGAAAACGTACTCAATCAATGCTTTACCGAGGTTAGCGTTTCGCTATTTTCAGCAGCCCTTTAAGCTGCCTGGTGAAATCATCTAGTATACTTACGAATTGAATTTCTCCCATTGACTGATTTTCTGAGTTAATGAAAGGCTGCGTGACTGCCGGAAAACTGTATACGTTGGGGTAGAGTAAAATTCCTCGTTGGGCACCGAAAGCTTGGTGATAAGCGTATAGTTGGCGTAAATCATCATCAGCTGGTTCAGGACGATCTAGTATCTTCCATTTGGTATCAATAATTACCCTTTGACCATCGGTGAATTCGATCAGAAAATCAGGGCGGAGATTCTTGGTTTTCCAGAATGCCTGTACCGGTTGATAGTGCAGCGTAAAGTGGTATTCTGCACGAAGTGCTTTCAGGTGGTAATAGACGAGCAGTTCAAATACCCGGCTCATGTCAAAAAGCAACGAAAATCCAAAGTCCTGGCCTGCAAAGGTACCCCCCAGATACCCACCACAGATTAGATTGGCCAATCGTAAGGGAGCTTTGTAGTATTGATTGACCCGGTTTAGCCCAAATGGAGTCTCAGGGGCATGTAATGGAAGATTTTTAACTGATTGAAAGTGACGAAGCAAGTCTCTTGCCCGCGAGCGGAAGTTGCCCGAATGATCAACAATTCGAAGGGCTTGCTTAATCCGTTGATTTAAATAGTGGTCTTTCTGATGGCTTTGGGATCGTACGTAGAATCGGTGTTTTTGTACCAGATTAGAACGAATCTGTTCAGTAAGCAGGAGTTTACCTCGCAAATAGGACTGTTGTCCCTGTTGCGTACGGTACTCTCGCGTAAGCCCCCGGCGGGCAAGCCGAGCGACTTCGTCAAAGAATATTCGCTGGAGTGTTTCAGTCAGGTTGCCCGGCTGCATCAGTAGCTGAGGGTTAAGATTCCCTAACTGGGGGAGAAAGTCAAACTGCTGAAGTAGCTTAGTCCATCGAGTTCGGGTATGGATAATATCGCTTGAGCGATCTATCTTAGGTAGTATTTCAATGATTACCTCTGGCAAATCGATCAATCCTATTAAATTCCCAAATCGCAGCGAATGGTACTCTAACCGATATATGCCGGCTGGCAACTTTTTTTTTACTCGAGCAAGTTGGGTAAGGTGGTTTTTACTGAAAGTAAAACTTGCTCTTCTTTCACCCACTCGTAATACGGACTGTTCGTAAACAGAAATGACCGGCTTATGCATGCTGATAGATACGATGAACTGCCTCTAAAAATTCATTGTCACTGAGCTGTCGCCACCGGTACCGTTTTTCGGGCAATGCATAAAGTGAAGCCTCTTCTTGTAGCAAATTTGCTCCGGTCAATTCTTCTACAAATGCGGTGCCTATCACTCGGATTCGCTTTTCCCAGTCATCGAAGAAGTACTCTTCCAACAGCGGGATGACTTGTTGATACACTGCTTTACGAAGTTCAAGCAAGGCATCGGAAGCATTAAACACCGGTAAAAAGTAAGCATGACCAAATTGGTACTCTTCTCCTTTAAGCCAAAGTAACCGCTCATTCAGTGCTTGAAGGAGCTTATCTAAATGGATTTTTTGCCTGGTGTAGCTAACCTTGGGTTCGGCGGCCTGTGACAGCTTTTCTGATTTATTAGATTCATTTTTAGGGATTGAGACACTGATGGAGGGTGTTAACAACGAAGGCTGTGGTCGAACAGCCTGGAAGGTGAACCGACGGCGAAACGCCAAATCAAGGGTATCTACACTTTGGTCGGCAGTATTCATCGTACCGATGATGTACAAGTTGGGCGGCACCTGGAAAGGCTCTCGAGAATAGGGGAGCACGGTTTGCAACGCCTCTTCTTTTCCCGCTCGTTTATCATCCTCAATAAGTGAGATTAATTCACCAAAAATACTGGCCGGATTTCCCCGGTTTATTTCATCAATAATCAGTACAAAATTGCCTGCCTGCTGAAAATCGTTAGGAGAAAGTGTGGAATAATCCAGTTGCTGGATGGCTCGCTTCATTTGCTGGTACTGAACCTTAGAAACGGAATTTCCTGACAGACGATGGT
The DNA here is from genome assembly GCA_964551335.1 of uncultured Roseivirgaceae bacterium. Taxonomy (GTDB): domain Bacteria; phylum Bacteroidota; class Bacteroidia; order Cytophagales; family Cyclobacteriaceae; genus Tunicatimonas. The sequence goes on along the minus strand of CAZKCO010000012.1, from coordinate 191,457 downwards.
TGTTGAGGAGCGAATTGTAGGTGCGGTAGCGAGTAGCTTCAAAAGTCTTGAGCCGGTGAAAAGCCGCCCACATCACCGATGTATTGCTTCGGCCCACCACTGAACCGATGTCCTTCGCAAGATTTTGTATCTCTTCAATTGATGAAAATGCCCGATAGAGTTTGGCCAGGCTATTTTTGGTGACCAGATAATGCTTAGTACTCCGCGAAGTCTGAAATGCCAGCGTGTTATTTTGATTAATATTTACCAAATTGACGCCTTTTCCCTGTTTGGTCTCAAAGGTAATTTCTTCCGAGCCTTCCTGCATCATCCGTTTGAGATAATCAATAAACTCAAAAAACAGCGCATCGAATGGTCGGGTGGGAATGGCTTTATCCTTATTTTCCGACTTTTTAGCCAGCGAATCGAGTGCTCTTTGCTGCTGGGCCAGATACAAAGCATAAGCAGCATTGAAGCAGATTTGCTTGAAAATCCCGTCTTCTACATCGTAGTACAGATCATTCTTTTCATTTTTAAAGGGTTTAATACCCTCCACAAAATCTTCGTAAGCAAAAGACGGGTGAAAGGTGAGCAACGCGACTTTCCCCTGCTGTTGGTATTCATTAAATCGGGTTTTTAGCCTTCTCCGTTGGTCGGGTGCATACTTACTTTCAAGCTCAGTATCCGTAAGGTTTTCAATGATTTGAATGGCCCGTTGGGAAGTAAGATACGTCTTACCAGTGCCCGGCGGACCATATAAAATAGTATTTAATGAAGGCATTAAAGAGTTAATGTTTCAGTATAAATGAAGTGGCTCAAAATACTGAAAATCAATTTTATAACTAGGTAAATATAGAAAAATTATAGTTTTGGCGAACAACTAAGGCTGGAGAGGTCGAACCTCCATATCTACGTAATGATAATTTGGATGGGACTTGAGTGCGTGAACTACGGAGAAAGCAATATCTTCCGGATGCATTTTGTTGGTTTTGGAAGGAGGAGAACCCATCTCCTTGGAAAAACTTGAGTGAACTGAACCCGGCGAAAGGCAGGTTACTTTGATTCCATCGTAGCGAAGTTCGGCGTGCAGAGCGTGCGAGATACCATGTACCGCATGTTTAGTACCGCAGTAGGCGGCCATTCCGGCAATACCCGTGGTTCCGGCTCCGGATGAAATATTGATGATATGTCCTTCCTTCATTTCTTTCATCAGGGGAATTATCCGCTGCGTAGTGTAAAAAAGTCCGTGGACGTTTACATTAAATAATCGCTGCCATTCTGTAGCGGGCATTTCTTCGGTAGCTCCTTTGTAACCAATACCGGCGTTATTAATCAATATTTGTATTTGGTTTCCCACTAATTGAAGGGTTTCCTCGAAAGCTCGCTGAACTTGAGCCTCATCAGCAATATCGACTTGTACCGGGTGAAAGCGGTCGTGCCTAAAATCAGGGTCAGTACGGTTCCAGCCAGTTACGGTGATGCCTTCTTCCAGTAGTGCTTCAGTGATGGCTTTTCCGATACCTCGGCTACTGCCGGTAACTATTGCATTTTTATTGAGTAAATCCATGATTTTATTCTTTGATTAGACTGAAAATTAATTCGGTTTTTCTCCGAAGCCAAAATTGTTGGAGTTTAATTAGAGTTTCATTATCGTTCTGCTACAGTAGCAGCTTCTACCAAAGCCTCCAGGATATTTGGAAAGAAGCGGCATAAGAGTCATATTCGGCATTTGAACCAATTGGAAAAATAAAACTACATGAAAATCCACTTATCAATAATTTTTTCTTTGGGTATTGGCCTATTTCTAGTCAATTGTACTTCACAGGTCAGTGAAGAAGTAGCCCTGACATCTCCTCAGGGGTTGATTACTGATCAAGCTATGGTGGTAAGCGCTCACCCGCTGGCCTCCGAGGTGGGAGCCCAGATATTAAAGGAAGGCGGTAATGCAGTTGATGCTGCTATTGCTGTGCAGTTTGCTTTAGCCGTAGTGTATCCGGCCGCTGGAAACATTGGCGGAGGTGGATTTATGGTAATCCGGGAAGCGGAGGGCCTCACCAATACCTTAGACTACCGGGAGAAAGCCCCCCTGGCCGCTGATCGGGATATGTATCTGGATGGAAATGGTGAGGTAATAAAAGGGGCTAGCCGACTGGGTCACCTGGCTTCGGGCGTACCTGGGGCGGTAGATGGTATGGTAAAAGCCCACGAACGCTACGGAAGCATGTCATGGGAAGCTTTGGTACAGCCGTCGATAACTTTGGCAGCTAACGGCTTTGTTTTGACCGAACGGGAAGCGGCTGGACTCAATCGCAGTCAGGATGTCTTCCAAGAAGCCAATACCGTTGAGCCTGATTTCTTATTAAATGAGGCCGGATGGCAAGCGGGTGATACCATATATATGCCCGAACTTGCGGCTACCTTAGAGCGAATTCGTGATGAAGGCCGGGCGGGATTTTACGAAGGCGAGACGGCAGAGTTAATCGTTGCCGAAATGGAACGGGGAGGAGGTATTATCACTCTCGACGATCTGGTACAATACCAATCAAAATTCAGGGAACCCATTGTGGGAGAATACGAAGGTTACCGTTTTATTTCTATGCCTCCACCCTCCAGCGGTGGAGTAGCCTGAACTCAACTTTTGGCGAGCGTAGAGCCCTTCCCACTGGAAAAGATGGGGCACAATACGGCGTCTACCGCACACGCAATGGTGGAAGCCGAACGTCGCGTTTACGCTGACCGGGCCACCTATTTAGGGGATGTTGATTTCTACCCGGTTCCGGTTTCTGAACTCATCGACCGGGATTACAACCTCATCCGGATGGAGAACTTTGATTCTACTCAGGCCACTCCCAGCTCGATGATCTCCGAAGGGAATCCGGCACCGGTAGAAGCGATGGAAACCACTCACTTTTCAATCGTGGATAAGGATCGAAATGCAGTATCGGTAACCACTACTCTTAATGGTGGCTACGGCTCCAAAGTAGTAGTTGGCGGTGCCGGATTTTTGCTGAATAACGAGATGGACGATTTTAGCATCAAACCGGGCTATCCTAATATGTTTGGATTGGTGGGGGGGGAAGCCAACGCCATACAACCGGAAAAACGAATGCTTAGCTCCATGACCCCAACCATTGTTGAGAGAAATGACAGTTTATACATGGTGGTAGGTACTCCGGGGGGCTCAACTATTATTACCTCGGTTTTCCAGACCATTTTGAATGTCTTAGAGCACAATATGGGTATGCAAGAAGCAGTTAGCGCTGGTCGGTTTCATCATCAATGGAAACCCGATACCATCTTCGCCGAGCCAACCGCATTCAGTATTGATGTGAGTGAGAAACTAAAAAGTATGGGTCACCACATGGTGAATCGGGAAAATATCGGCCGAGTAGACGCTATACTCGTACTGCCGGATGGTCGTCTGGAAGGCGGAGCTGATCCCCGTGGGGACGATACTGCTGTTGGTTACTAGTGTTCCTACGGCTTTCATAAGTGGGATAATCCATAGAGTACCGACATCACTGCTATCAGTCCTACTAATACATTCAACCACCTTTGCTGAGGACTTTCTTTAGTAGATGAGTTTTTGCGAAACGGATGAAGTAAAAGCTTACCAGTTCCGTAAAAGATGACACCTGTAAACAGGTCAAGAAAAAACAGCAACAAAAAAGTGGCTAGTACGGCCATACTAATGATAGTTAAACTGTATTGCTGTATTTTACGCTACGGTGGACAACATTGTTATCCTCCCCTAAGTTTTTCTACTTTCGTATCAGATTTGAATAAATTCTAAAAATAAATGACGAAAGTAGACATACTGGTGATCGCGGCACATCCGGACGATGCTGAATTAAGTTGTGGAGCAACTATCGCTAAACACGTAGCTGAAGGTAAAACGGTGGGCATTGTTGATTTAACCCAGGGCGAACTTGGTACCCGCGGAACTATTGACATCCGAGCTCAGGAGGCTGAAGCAGGTCGTAAGATTCTGGGCGCAGCATTTCGGAAGAATCTTCAATTAGCCGACGGTTTTTTTGCGAACGATGCTGATCATCAACTGGAAGTGATTAAAGCAATCAGAAGTTACCAACCCGAGATTGTACTAAGTAACACTATCAGCGATCGTCATCCTGACCACGGGAGAGCTGCCAGCCTGGTTCGGGATGCTTGCTTTTACGCGGGATTACGGAAGATCAGTACTGTGGTTGACGATAAGGACCAGCCCGCCTGGCGTCCTAAAAAAGTTTATCACTTTATCCAGACTAACTATGTACAGCCCGACTTTGTCGTAGACGTTTCTGAATACTGGGAAACGAAGATGGCGGCGATAAGAGCGTTTTCATCGCAGTTTGATGCCAAGCAAAATAATGAGCCACAAACAATCCTCACAACTCCGCTCTTTCTAAATTTTATTGAGGCGCGGGGCAGAGAACTAGGGCACGCGATTGGAGCCGCCTACGGTGAGGGTTTTACGGTAAACCAGGCTATAGGTGTGAACGGACTTTGGGACATCCGTTGAATGGAATAGGGAGGGGTTAAGATGCATCTTAACCCCAACAATTATTTGTCCAGACGAACTCCGCTTTCAATTTCGTCTTTAATTTCTTTGGTGGCATCTTTGAATTCACGGATACCACGCCCCATACCCCGGGCGATTTCCGGAATTTTATTAGCGCCAAAGAAAATCAATACGAAGACCAGGATGATCATAATTTCCCAGCCACCTAGTCCGCCTATAAAGGATAGTGATGTTAGCATAAGACTATTGTTTTGTAATTAGTAAATCTACAAAGTAGCTATTTCACCTACAACATAAATACCGGAATAATCTTTCCATTTGTAAATTGAAAAAACAGCATGTTTACTACTTAATGGCTCTGATTTAGCAGTTATTGACAATCAACAGAAAAATTTTTGTGAAATTAATTCTGCCCGAACTCTTTTGAAAGAAAACTAAGGAGTGAAATACCTTACAGGTCAACCGAATCGCCAATGTTAACTAATACCAATTCCTTATCAGCGGTCTTAAACTTCTTGACAGCTTCCTCATGGTCGATTTTTATATATCCGAAGGTGTCGTAGTGTACTCCCATAATTTTATTGCACTGAATAAAATCGCTGGCAGTAATCGCATCATCTACCCCCATTGTAAAATTATCTCCAATAGGTAAAATGGCAAAATCCAGTTTGGTGTAGCGTGGAATCAGCTGCATATCTAACGTGAGGGCAGTGTCTCCGGCGTAGTAGAAACTATGCTGATCATTAGAAATAATAAACCCGCCGGGGTTGCCCAGGTACGTTCCGTCATCCAGAGCACTGGAATGCACCGCGTTGACGTACTTCACCCGACCGAAATCAAAGCTAAAGGTCCCGCCGTGGTTCATGGGGTGGCCATTTTCAATTCCCTCTCGACCCAACCACATAATAATTTCGTAATTGGAAATCACCGTTGCCTGTGTCTGTTTAGCCAGATCAATAGCATCGGCAATATGATCGGCGTGACCGTGGCTTAGCAGTATGTAGTCAGCTTCAATAGCCGATACATCAATATCTTTAGCAAGCTCGTTGGGAGTGATGAAAGGATCAAACAATAGTTTAGTGCCTGAGAATTCTACTGCAAAGCAGGAGTGACCGTAATAGGTAATTTTCATAGGTTTATTAAGGTTTACTGTGTAATGTATTAGAGTTTTATGGTGTTAATGCGGCTACAGCGCAGTGTTTTAGTTTCGGGGTGTCGATAAAGTAGCATTTAAGAAAGCTGATAGGAACAGTAGCGCAAACAGTTTAGCTGATACTGAAACACAATAACCCTAATACAAGGTTGAAACTAGCACTCTGGGAGGCCTACCGATATTTTCAAGGCTAAGCCGCCTTCCGAAGTTTCTTTGTATTTATCACTCATATCCTGAGCGGTTTGCCACATCGTATCAATCACTTGATCTAAAGTTATCTTGGCGTCCGTTGGGTCCGAATCCAAGGCAATGTGACTAGCCGTGATGGCTTTAATGGCTCCCATAGAATTTCGCTCTATACACGGTATTTGTACCAACCCACCCACTGGATCGCAAGTGAGACCCAGGTGGTGTTCCATGGCGATTTCGGCCGCCATCAGCGATTGATTTATGCTACCACCTAAGCACTCGGTGAGTGCAGCAGCTGCCATAGAGGAGGAAACGCCGATTTCAGCCTGACAACCACCCATTGCTGCGGAGATGGTAGCTCCTTTTTTATAGTAGGTACCAATTTCACCCGCTACCATTAGAAATTTGATGATATCGTCTTCGTTAATCTCTTTTTTACAAAAGCACAGATAATAAAGTAGAACAGCCGGAACCACTCCGGCCGCACCGTTCGTGGGTGCGGTAACGACTCGCCCAAAGGAGGCGTTTACTTCGTTTACCGCAAAGGCAAAGCAGCTAACCCATTTGAGGGTTTGCTGGGTGTCACAGTTAAGCGTCGTTAATGCAGCAATCCAATCTTCAGGCTTGTGAAAATCCGAATCGGGCATCATTTTTTTGTACATCAACGGAGCCCGACGAGTCACATTTAGCCCACCGGGTAGTTTGCCTTCGGTGTGGCAACCCAGAAACACGCTTTCCAGCATTACCTCCCACAAGCGAAGCAGGTCTGCCTTGATCTTGTCCTTTGTTCGCCAGGTTTGTTCATTTTCCCACAGCACTTCTTGAATGGTTCCATTTAGCGCCTGGGCATGGGACACTAATTCCTGAGGAGTCTGAGCCGGATAGGGTAGATTCTGTATTAGCTGTTCATCTAGTATCTCGCCTTCTTTCAGAACAAACCCACCTCCTACCGAATAGTAGGTTTCCAGCATACGTTCCCCATCTTCAGTTTCAGCCCAGATACGAATTCCATTCGGGTGATAGGGAAGCTTTTCAGGCTTGAAGACAATATTCACCTTGGGGTCAAACGGGATAGGATGAATACCCAGTAGATCTACCGATTGGGTGCGATCAATGAGCTGGGTTTTTTGCTGGATCATATTGGTATCAATCGTCTCTGGATCTTCCCCTGATAGCCCCAGCATGATAGCAATGTCGGTGCCGTGGCCTTTACCGGTTTTTGACAGCGAACCGTACAGTTCTACGGTAATACTGCTTATCCGAGATAGTTTGGAAGCCTTTTGAATGCTTTGAATAAAACGTTGCACTGCCTTCCAGGGACCTAGCGTATGAGAGCTAGAAGGTCCAATACCAATCTTCAGGATATCAAAGACGCTGAGTTGTTCAATATTTGCCACAAAAAAAGTAGTGAGATTACCGAAAAAATTAGACACAAGTATAGTCAATTCGCTGATATTGGGCAAATTAACTGTTCTTGTACAAGATCGCTAAGAATAAAAGAAGTCCGTCAGTGGATTAGTACTGACAGACTATAGGATTTGGTTAGTTTTAGGTATAAATGTGCTTAGTTTAATAGATCATTCACCGGGTTTTCAAATAGCTGATCTACTTCTTCTTTATGAAATTCCTTCAACGATGCATCCACATCTTCGGTAGATTCTTGAGATTCATCGTCCAGTTCTTCAAGGTTTTGGCGCAGTTTATCTTTTGATTTATTCAGTTCACGTTTGAACTCGGTCACTCGTCCTGCATTTCTTCTCCGGCATTCTCAAAGCAGTTTTCAACCCTTTCCTCAACTTTTTCAAACTCAGTTTCTAACTTATAAGATAGATTGTCGCGGTATTCGTTAGAAGCCTCAACCTTGGCTCCAGAGCATCACCAAGCTCTTCCTTAGTTTCGACCACTGCTCCTTGAACTTCTTCTATCTCTTGTTGAGCATCATGTTCGGTAGTGCGGTTTTCACAACTGAAAATAGAAATGGACAGCAGACTAAAAAGTATTATAAAAATTAAATGTCGAGTTCTCATGGTAAAAGTACTTTATTTAAAAAATCAGGTTGTGAGCATCTACTAACCGCTTTTATTGAAAGAATCTTGCCAATCCACCTAAATTGCTTGTATTCTAAACTCAGGTGAAAAAAGTGAGGTTAAAGTTCCTCAAATTGAGGTGAGAATAGAATAGTTTATTATTTCTTCAAACAATTGTTTTCCCTTAACTTGCGCGATAGAAAACACTGACATAACTACTTATTTTATGAGATTCTACTGTTTATTTTCTCTTTTGTCCTTCACTTTTCTTATCCTGATGCCTGAAGTAGGGCTTTCTCAGCGAAAAAGAAATAATGCTTCTGAGGTTAGTTCAATTGATACCACTCTTTATCAAGGAATGCAGTGGCGTTCGATTGGTCCCTACCGGGGCGGCCGGTCTTGTGCAGTAACGGGTGTGGCGGGCCAACCCAACCTTTTTTATTTCGGCTCTACGGGTGGTGGAGTTTGGCGGACCCAGGATGGTGGGCAGACCTGGGCCAACATTTCTGATGGCTACTTTGGAGGTTCAATCGGAGCTGTCGCAGTTAGTGAATACGATAATAATGTCATTTATGTGGGTGGGGGTGAAAAGACCGTGCGCGGTAATGTTTCGTATGGCTACGGGGTTTGGAAAACCACCGACGCCGGAAAAACCTGGAGCTCGGTAGGTCTGGATCAATCCCGGCATATTGGCCGTATCCGCATTCATCCGAAAAACCCCGATTTGGTATACGTTGCCGCGATGGGGAATCTCTTCGCCTCCAGTGAGCAACGAGGTGTGTTCCGGTCTAAGAATGGCGGTGAAACTTGGGAAAAGGTACTTTTTGTAAACGAAGATGCCGGAGCAGTAGATATTGCGATGGACCCTAACAACCCTCGGATATTGTACGCTAGCACCTGGCGCATTCGCCGTACTCCTTACAGCCTTTCTAGCGGCGGTGAAGGTTCGGCCCTGTGGAAAAGTACCGATGGCGGCGATAACTGGCAGGAAGTTTCTAACAATGAAGGAATGCCCGAAGGTCCTTTAGGAATTATAGGTGTATCAGTATCCCCAGTAAACTCGGAGCGAGTTTATGCTATTGTGGAAGCGGAAAACGGTGGGGTATTCCGTTCCGATGATGCCGGAGTTACCTGGACTAAAACTAACGATGACCGTAACCTACGGCAACGGGCTTGGTACTATTCCCGAATTTATGCCGATACCCAGGATGAAGACATCGTTTATGTGATGAATGTAGATTACCATAAGTCAAAGGATGGAGGGAAGACCTTCGAGGCCTACCGGGCCCCTCACGGCGATCATCACGACTTATGGATTGCCCCCGAAAATAACCAGCGCATGATTATAGGTGACGATGGTGGGGCGCAGGTGAGTTTTGATCAGGGTGAAAACTGGACCACTTACCATAATCAACCTACGGCTCAGTTTTATCGGGTTGTCACCGACAATCATTTTCCCTACCGCATTTACGGTGCCCAGCAGGATAACTCAACCATTCGGGTCCTCCACCGCACCGATGACAGTGAAATTAACGAAAGCCACTGGGAATCTACTGCTGGCGGGGAAAGCGCTCACTTAGCCATTGACCCGGAAGATAATGAAGTGGTTTACGGGGGAAGCTACGGTGGTTTTCTGTCCCGTGTGAATCACGATAACGAGCAGTTGCGTATTATTAACGTGTGGCCGGATAACCCTATGGGGTACGGGGCAGAAGGGATGAAGTATCGCTTCCAGTGGAATTTTCCAATTTTTTTCTCACCCCACGATCCTAACAAGCTATACACTGCTTCTAATCATCTGCACGTATCTACGGATGAAGGACAAAGCTGGGAGATCATTAGCCCCGATCTGACTCGGGCTGATTCTACCAAATTAAAATCTTCGGGTGGTCCTATTACCCAGGATAATACCGGAGTAGAGTACTACGCTACTATCTTTGCCGCAGTTGAGTCGCCTCGAGAGAAGGGCTTGATCTGGACTGGTTCAGATGATGGGTTGATTCACCTTAGTAAGGATGGTGGGCAAAATTGGAGCGATGTCACGCCTCCGGACATGCCCGAATGGATGATGATTAATAGCATTGATGTTCATCCGTTTATTGACGGTGGCGCTTACGTGGCCGGGACCCGGTATAAGTTAGGGGATTTCACTCCTTACTTGTACAAGACTACCGACTACGGACAAACCTGGACTAAAATCATTAATGGTATTGATAGCGAGCATTTCACTCGGGTAGTGCGGGCTGACCCAGCGCAACAGGGACTACTCTACGCTGGTACTGAAACGGCTATGTACATTTCTTTTGATGATGGAAATAGCTGGCAACCCTTTCAGCTAAATCTACCAACCGTACCTATCACCGATCTGACCATTAAAGATAATAACTTGATTGCCGCCACCCAGGGGAGAAGCTTCTGGATTATTGATGACCTTACTCCTTTACACCAATTAAGTGATCAGGCAGTAAGGGACGAGTACAATCAGGCTGGGTACTATCTCTACGAACCGATGGACAGCTACCGTATGGGAGGCTCGCAGGCTGAGGCTTCAAAAACTGCTGGAACTAATCATCCCGGAGGGGTAATGGTTCATTATGTTCTCAAGGAGGAACCAGATACTACCCAGACAATTACTCTACAAATTCAAGAAACCGATGGCACTCTTATCAGAGAGTTTCGTAGTGACTACGACGAAAAAAATAAAGACCCTCAACTTGGAAAGTTAGAGTCTAAAGCTGGTTTCAATCGTTTTGTGTGGGATATGCAGTATCCGGCCGCGAAGACCTTTGAAGGCATGATTTTGTGGGGAGGCGGTACTGACGGACCGAAAGCGGTACCCGGCGACTATCAGGTCACATTAAAAGTAGGTGAGCAATCCATGTCCAAGCCTTTCACAATTCTAGCTGATCCTCGCTGGGAAGCTAGTCCTCAGGATATTCAGGAACAGTTTGATTTCCTGATCTCGGTACGTGATAAACTTAGTGAAACTCACCAGACAATTGAAGAGATTAGAGAGATTCGCGAGCAGATGAATACTGTGGTAGAACGCGTGAAGGATCAGGAAAATATGAAAGAACTGGTAGAGTCCGCCGAGCGTATTGACCAAAAGATTTCTGCCATAGAAAAAGAACTATATCAGACCAAGAACCGAAGTCGGCAGGATCCGCTTAATTTTCCGATTAAACTAAACAACAAACTGGCGAATGTAGCCTCGCAGATGAGTTACGGTAATTTTAAACCCACCGACCAGGCCATTGCTTTTAAGGAAGAAGTTACTCAGAAGATTGATGAGCAGTTAAATCAGTTTCAGCAAGTGGTGAAAAACGATCTGCCAAAATTCAATCAACTTGTCAGAGAAAAAAGCATTGATGCTATTCAGACTAGCCCGGAGGTAATGACTCCCTAGGAACTAATTAGAAGTACAGTCTTTTAAACCTCTTACTGACCGAGTTTAGTAAGAGGTTTTTTTGAGACTTTTACTACTTTCTTTAAAAGAAAAGAGTAACTTTTTTTCATAAAAAGTGTTTAGCGGTTGATAACTTTTTTAACTGCTTACATTTTTCTCACGAAGCTTGAGTAGTATATCACTTCAAGCCAGTGCTTGAATTCTTTTAGGACTACTAATTTTTTTAGATGTTTTCAAGACTACCATCTTCAGCATTATACAGAATAGCTGCCTTTATCTTCATCACGGCAATGATTATTCTGCTTATGATGTTGGCCAGTGCCATTCTGATTCCAATAGCCTTTTCTGCATTTATTGCGATAATTTTATCTCCAATTTGCCAGTGGCTTGAGGACAGGGGAGTTTACCGAGTATTAGCGGCTGTTTTGTGTCTTATAGTGGCTATTTTGTTCATCGGTGGAATTTTAACGTTCTTTTCGCTTCAGATATCCGCCTTGGCGAGTAACATAAATACTTTTGAGGAAAATCTGGACCAGATGATAAATCAGGGTGCCAATTACTTAGGACAGCAACTTAGTGATAACGAAATTAGCAGTTTATCTTCGTTTAAGGATGCACTAGGTTTTTTATTTGAGGATGCCCAGAATGTAGTCGGAACTCTATTAAGGATCGTGGTATCTAGTTTCATTCATATTCTACTTTTTTTGACGTTTATCGTACTATTTTTGATCTACCGCAAGGATATTCTGAAATTTGGAGAACTGCTGTTCGGTGAAAATAGAAAGAGTATCCGAATGATGTTGCTTAAAATTGAGCGAGTAGTACGTAACTATCTTATCGGTATTTTTTTGGTAATTCTTATTTTAGCTGCATGTAACTCCCTTGCGCTGTGGCTTATGGATGTACCCAACCCCCTCTTTTTTGGGGTCTTTGCCGCCGTATTAAATATTGTTCCCTTCATAGGCCCACTGGTAGGATCATTGTTTCCAGCGCTGTTTACACTAGTAATCACCCAATCGGGAAGTACTACTTTGTGGATTATTATTTATTTTATTGGTATTCAAAGCCTGGAAAGTTACCTTATCACTCCTAATATTGTTGGTAAACGAGTTAGTATTAATCCAATGTTTACCTTGCTAGCTATTTTTGTCGGAAACCTGATTTGGGGTGTGGCCGGAATGATTCTGTTTATTCCACTTACAGCGGCGCTTAAAGAAATACTTGACGAGGTGCGTGGGCTACAGCCTTACGGTCAATTATTAGGAGATTTAGATAAAGAAGCAGTAGAGTCCTGAAAATGTTTAGGTTGTTCAACCCAGTCTTCAGTGGAGTCCTTTTTAAATCCGGTAAGCTTAGCAATGAATTTGGATGGAGCTTTGGTGACCAAACTATTATACTGCTCCAACTTAAGGGAATAACGGTTAGCGGCGATACGATAGGCAAGATCAGCTTTCTGCAACTGCTCAATACTGCTGCGGTAGTTTTTAAGTTTACCCAGTTGGTCAGGAAGTTCATCAATATGTTGAGAAAGCTCTTTTTCTCCTAGCAGAAGCTCGCTAACGGTATTTTCTTCCTTTTCAATCGGGCGTATTGCTGCTTTTATTCTGTGTAACAACGCTTGAAGAGAACCGTCTTCTGATTTAATGTTTGCCAATTGAATGATAATGTTTTGTCGGAGGGAAGCGTAGCGATAGACCAGTTCTGAAGCATCGTCTAATTCACGCTTGCGGGCTTTGAGAGAATGATAGTTAACAATACTCCAAAGAAAAATAAATCCTAAAATTGCCAGAATAATGGGAAGGTAGCCCATAGTAAATATCAATAAATAATTTACTAGAATATAATCTCAAAATCTGGGGAGAAGGAGTTAATCCAACCAGGAACATATCAAATACTGAGGATTTTTACCATACGTAGCATATCCTGCTCCAGAGGTTTTGAGGTATTAATACATTCTTTAAACTCAGTATACACGATTCTATTGTTAATAATTCCCGCCATCATACTACGCTTGCCGCTTAGAAGACCCTCTAATGCGGCTAAGCCTAAGCGGCTGGCTAAAATACGATCCATGGCAGTAGGGGCACCACCTCGTTGAATGTGTCCGAGAATAGAAACTTTAAAATCTTTACCTTCTAACCGTTCTTTAACTTTAGCGGCAACTTCAATAGCCCCGCCTTCTTCGTCGCCTTCGGCCACTACTACGATAGAGGAAGTTTTTTCGTGATTACGCCCTTGACCCAGCGTATGAATTACATCTTCAATAGAAGTGCTGGTTTCGGGCACCATGATAAGTTCAGCTCCACCGCCAATACCCGATTGGATAGCAATATAGCCCGAATCACGTCCCATTACTTCAATAAAGAAGATACGATCGTGCGAATTTGCCGTATCTCGAATGTTGTCAATCGCCGTCAAGGCAGTGTTCACAGCGGTATCAAAACCAATGGTATAATCCGTACCGTACAGGTCATTGTCAATAGTACCTGGGGCACCTACCACCGGAACTCCGTATTCTTGGGTAAAAATATTTGCCCCGGTAAAAGTACCGTCACCGCCGATAACCACCAGCCCTTCAATACCACGCCTCTGAAGCTGATAGAAAGCTTTCTTCCTTCCTTCGGGAGTTCTAAACTCAGCGCTTCGGGCAGACTTAAGAATAGTGCCTCCCCGCTGAATGATATTGCTAACTGAGTATGATTTCATTTTATAAATATCACCCTCAATAAGCCCATTGTAGCCGTATTTAATACCGTAAGCCTCAACCCCGTGGTAAATTGCTCCCCGGATTACCGCTCGGATACAAGCATTCATTCCCGGGGCATCCCCTCCTGAAGTCAGTACCGCAATCTTCTTCATAATATCTTAGAGGTTTTTTTGCAAAATAAGCGAATCAGCACTGGAGAAAGAAAGTATTTGTGGAAGAAAATTTTAGAAAGAAACCGTCTAGCGGTCTGTTGGCTAAAAAGATCAAAAGGTTTACCTGTCTTGTCTACCGAAGTGTGTAAGTCGAATAATAATTACCTTTGCTGCCCGTAAATTTGTTGGTTTTTTTGTCAAAGTAAAAGTCATTACACTATTTTCCTATGCAAATTCCGTTTGTAAACCTCCGCCAGCAGCATCTGCCGCTTCTTTCCCAAATACAAGGTTTAGTTAGTGAGTTATTAGAAACAAATATTGTAATGGGCGGCGAAGCGATCCGGAGGTTCGAGTCAGAATTTGCCAATTACATAGGTGTGAAGTATGCTGTTTCTTGTGCCAACGCAACAGATGCCTTAGAAGTTGTGTTGAGGGCCTGGGAAATTAAATCAGGAGATGAAGTCATTGTACCGGCTAACGGCTGGATGTCGGCAGCAGAAGCAGTTTTGTTGGTAGGAGCTACTCCGGTTTTTGTGGATAATAACCCCGAGAGCTACAGTTTGGATGAAGGGTTAATTGAAGAAAAAATTAGCATACGAACCAAAGCTATTATTCCTATCCATCTGTACGGTAATCCGGTTAAAATGCCGATAGTCTGTAAAATTGCCGAACGGTACAGTATACCAGTTTTAGAAGATTGTGCTCAGGCCCACGGTGCAACAATAAAGGGCAGAAAAGTTGGAAGCTGGGGGCAGGCCGGAATCTACAGTTTTTATCCTACCAAAAATTTAGGAGCGCTGGGTGACGGGGGAATGATAGTCACATCTGACAAGAGTTTGGCTGACAAATGTAGAGCAATTGCCAATCACGGACAATCGTTTCCGGGTAAGCATGAGCGATTAGGGCGAAATAGCCGGATGGATGACTTACAAGCTAAAATTCTTTCCTTAAAATTACCTCACCTAGATCTGTGGAATAACCGCCGCCGCCAGATTGCTGATTATTATCTAAAATCTTGGGCTGACCTGCCAGTAACTTTACCATCAGCGAGTGAGAATGCTGTTTGGCACTTGTTTGTTGCAAAGGTGCAAAACCGAGATCAGGTAATTAATGAACTAGCCAAAAGTGAGGTTGCTACCAAAATACACTACCCAATTCCGGTTTGTCAGCAGTTCATATTTGAAAAATACCGCAAACAAGGAGAGTGTTTTCCCAATGCTGAGAAAGACGCACCTCAACTTTTGTCGCTACCGGTTTACCCTGAGTTAAGTGATTCAGAGGTTGAATTCATCGTTAAGACATTTAGAGCAGTGATCGAAGCCGATAATACATATCGTCAATCAACTTATTGATTTCCGGCGAGATTTTCAGAAAATAAACTGGAAGTAAGTAAAATAAGGTCACCAGCGTACTCCGTAGCAGAAAATCTATCCAGAACGGAGAAAGTGTCGGAATAAAGTTTGTCGCCCCAAACGAACCTAACGCGATTAATACCGCCCAAAGGTGTTGTGGGCGGTAAGGCTGCATCCCAAACTTACTGTACAAGTACAAGAAGCGAATCAGGGTGACTACCAACACGGACAGGAAGGATGCGAACGCTGCCCCACTAATCCCAAATTCAGGAATAAAAATGATGTTCGTAACAACGATCAGAATTAGCCATCCAGCGTTAAAGACAGTGTTCATCCGGTAGTAATCAGAGTAACCAACAATAGCATCCCCCATACCACCAGCCATTTTCACTACATTGGCCAAGCCAATAAATAAAATTACGTATAGCCCAGCAGTAAATTCTTCCGGAAGTATTGTGAATACGGTATGGGAATTCACCCAAAGTCCAAGCAAGAGGTAAAGACCGACTACCAGTTGCGCAATTGTGCTTTTATGATAAATAGAATGAATGGTTTTTAAATCACCGTTGCTAAAAGCCTCAGAAATAAGAGTGGGGGCAATACTTCGCAGAGCCCGGGACGGTAGTAGTACCAGGGTGCCAAAATACATGGTGGTCATGTAGATTCCCACATCGTAATCCGATAGGAAGTTACCAATCATGATACTATCAATCCGCAGAATAGCGAGGGAACTGAAGCCGGTAAGGAAACTAAATAAGCTGAGGCTACCTAGCTTAAGCAGCATAGGGCGATTGAGAAGGCTGAAATCGGGTAGGGGAAGAAATTCCCCCCGCCAGAATAAGAACAGGACTAATAATATAACGATAACCCCCTGAGCCCCTACATACCAGATTACAAAACCTTGATAGCTAAACATTTCCAGAAAAAATAAACTAATACCGGTTAGAATGAATACTCTTAAAATTAGTTCGCGTAGCAAAGTGCCAGTGGTGGCGTTGTACAGCATTCGATTGTAAACATCTAATGCGAGAAAGAATAACTGAAATAGTGTAAAAGGGATTATCAAATAGATGAACTGCTGAAATAGTGGGGACTCTTCAGTAGATTGGAGTAGCCAGGGACGCAACAGTAGATAAAGTCCCAGAAAAAGTAGAAAACCAAGGACAGTCACTATCAACAATAGAAATAAAAACCCCTGATGATTTCGCTCAGGATTGCGAAAGGTTGGAAAAAACTTAACCGTTGCCCCGCCAAATCCTAAGGTAGCAAACTGAGCAAATACTGCCGACCATGAACCCAATAAACCAATTGCTCCAATCTGTGAAGGAGTTAGCACTCGGGGAAACACCAATGCAGTGGTAATGAAGCCCACCAAAACTCCAAGGTAAATATAGGCAGTAGATTTAATGGTTTGTCGCTGGATAATTCCCACGTATGCAAAAAGTTAAGACTAATTGTTTAGCTGCACACTTCCGACACTACTGATTATGAAATCAGTTTCTCTCTTTATAGTAAATCGAGCCTCTTCTTCTGAGAATGAAGATTGCTGAAGGTTTTCAGTATATCGCTGATTCAAGAAACTATTGAGCACAGCTTGCCGAGTTATAAATGAGTAAGTAGTTGATACTTTTGTTGAGAAAGTGCTTTTATTTTCGGCTACATGGGCAACCATAACAGACTTTCCCAATAAATTACTCATGCGTTAGACAGTTCTGATTGAGCAATAAGTTGAGCCAAATGAAGATCGTATTCGCTGTAGACGCCCAAACTGGCTTTCTGATCGACAATAATGTGCCCTACCGTTCCCGTAATGATTTCATTCTTCTCTTGGAATACCTCGGTACGGGTCACGGATATTCCTCCGGTATATTTGTACAGCGCCTCTCGTTCCAGCTTGGTAAACTTTTCCTGATTTAAAATGGGATGCATGCCGTGTCCATGATGCTGGAAAAACAGGCTGGAATCAGGACGCACGCTGATTAGTGAGTCTGATTTAAACAGAAATAGCGTGTTCACTGCGTCGTCAATGGTAGTCGCAGTAACAAAAGGATACTCGATGGCCAAAATAACGAAGGACGAAACCTGTATTGCGGCCAACTGCTCATCATTGAGTATGTGAGAAACAGTCTCAATTAATCCAACGTTAAGTTGAGCTTGTTCCTTGGGGCGAGAGATGAAAAGTACTTTAGGGTTGTCGTCATACTTTTTGTTGACGAAGTTCTCAATATTGGAGTCAGGTGAAGTGACTGCTACCCGTTGAATATTTTCAGCTTGTGAAGCGGCATCAATTTTATGCTCCAGTAGTGTTTTATCTTCTAGCTTGGTTAATGCTAACCGGTTGTTGGTTGTACCTGAATCTCGTATTGGAATTATCGCTACAGCATGTTGGCGGTGATCATGTTCTTTTACATATTCCTGGTTAATGGATGCTCGAGTTGATAAAATGCGGTTTTCGTTTTTAGTAAGATTGCTGCCGTGTTGTCGATAGTAAAACAGGGGAGTGGGCACGTTCATTACGGGATGCTTGGCGGTGAATTTTACCCATAATTCGTAGCCATCCTGGCACTGATAGTTTTCGCTGTAGCCACCGAGTTCTTTTAAAAATTTGGTCCGGATCATGGTGCAGGCACCGTGCGCAGCTTGGTCCATCAAGGAGACTTCCTCAAAATCGTGACGTTGGTGTACTGAATCTACCCGACCGTCAGCATCGGTTACGTAATAATTAGGAAATACCAGCCCCAAATCCGGATCATTTTCCAGCGCTGTGGTCATTACCAACAGCGCGTTGGAGTCCAGAAAATCATCGGCATCTAGCCGCATGATATATTTACCCTTAGCAACTCTCAAGGCGATATTGTTGGTCACATTAAGCCCTTTATTTTGTTGGAAGATGCTTTTGATCTGCGGGTGATCTCGGTATTCTTGAATGATTTCGCGGGAATCATCAGTAGAACCATCGTCAATAATAATGATCTCAAAATCTTGCAATGATTGTTGGAGCACACTATTGACCGCCTGACGAATATATTTTCCGTAGTTAAAGTTGGTAATGTAGACTGAAACCAGTACCGGGTAGTGTTCTTCCATTACTTTCTTGAACTATAGTGCCGACTGGGTACTCCTACCAGCGTGAGACCATCCGAGAGTTTTACCTCATCCAGTTTCTGTTGTAATTCCATTTGGATTTCCCCAGTTTCCAATAGCGGCTCGTATTGTTGCAGTTGGTGACTGATTTGCATCAATAGCTCATAAACGTCCATACCATAGTACCAGGCCGCCACCGGAGAAAACCCTGACTGATAGTAGAGCTCGGCGGCCGATGCATCCGTGTAACAACTAATGTGACCCATCGGGTCAAGATGGCGGACAATAGTATCGTTGCAAATGTTCTGAATAAAACCGCTTAGGGAGTGCCAGCGCGGAAGTTTAGCGATGATCATACTACGCGGGTTATCAGCAAAAATTCGCTGAGCTGCGGCCAATAGATCCTTAGGATTGGGAGTGTGCTCCAGAAGACCCCAAAAGGTAATCACGTCATAACCTTGATAATCAGCATCAACCTGAGTAAAATCACGGTCATCCATCTCTATTCCCCAGATATTCTTGGCAAACTCGCGACTTGACTCACTGAGTTCAATCCCATCCGCTTGCATCCCCTCCCGTCTACATGCTTCCACAAAGTGCCCGGCGCCTGATCCAACGTCCAAAACTTTCTTAGGTGCTTGACCAAATCTTTGTTGATAAAGGTCAACCATCCAGTTGCGCCAGGGTACTGCAATCGCATTAAGCCGCGATTCAGCACTGGCTTTATCAGTGTAGGTAGCGGCATAGTTAACATCGCTTAAGTAAAACTGATGAAGTGCGTTTGGAGTAGGTCGGTTAATGACGTAGGCGTGAGTACAGGTATTACAAGTGACGTACTGAGCCTGATAAATAGTCACCTGATGCCTGGTTTCTTTAGAAGACGTTCCGCAAACCGGGCAGGAAAGTACCGGTTCTTTGTCAGGTTGGTTATATACTTCGGTACGGGTTTTTTTGAAGTAGGCTAGCTGCTTCGTGATGTTTTCAACCACGTTCTTCTTCAGCTTTAATAAGTTAGTTTTCTTGCCCAGAAAAGTAGTCAACGGAAAAGCCTTTTCGTTTCCGTTATCCTGTCTTATCCATGTTTCTTCTGCATGCGTATTTTGAGTTGGGGCTAATGTCTCTCGTCGGTACCACTTCATAGCTAGTCAATAAAATATTCCCATAATAGTTTTTGATGAGCCTTAACGTCTTGGTTTAAAGTTTTACCTAATAATTGGTCAAAGTCACGAGCGTCAATCCCGTGGTTAGGGCGCAAACAGGTTAAGTGTTCGACAGAGATTTGAGTTCCCTTGGGTAAGTTGGTTTTCGGATACACGGCTCGCCTAAAACTAACGCGGTGTTCATTTTCTATTGCTAAGGGCCGTTTTAGGAAATCTCCTTGTAAGGATTGAATATCTTTGATTTTTTTAATCAGCGAGAGAACTTCATCCTTGGTCAAGGATACTTGATGATCCCGGAAAGACTTGCCCTCTCGGGTATCAGTAAAATGAAATTCCAAAATCTCGGCTCCCATTGATACTGCTACCTCCAAAGCAGTAGAACCCACGGTATGATCAGAGTAGCCTATTGGTAAATGAGTAGTCTGTCTATAAAGATGCATCACTGAAAGGTTGGCATCATCAAAAGGGATAGGATACATGGATGTACACTGCAGCAGCGCTAAATAATCCGGTTGCTGATAGCGTTCGTCCACCGATTGAATAAATTCTACGGTAGAAAGTACCTCATCCAGGGTAGCCAATCCGGTGGAGAGCAAGATGGGTTTGCCAAGTTGGGCGGTAGCTCTCAGTATGGGATAAGCAGTTAGATCACCGGAACCGATCTTATAGAAATCAAGAAAAGGATCTATCCAGGAGAAATAGTCGGTGTCCCATACGGATGCCAGAAAGCCTACCCCGCTTTCCCGGCATCGATTAGCCAAGATTATATACTGCTCCTTGCTTAACTCAAACTTTTTAAAGTGTTGGTTTCGCTGAGGACTTTCTTCCCGGCTGACCAAGGAATCCCCCTGGTAGAGCTGAAATTTTATAAAATCAACGTCGGCCGCCAGAGCGAGATCAGTCAACTGAAGGGCGTAGTCAAAGTCGCCTTCGTGATTGCCACCGATTTCAGCAATTAACAGCGGGCCATGTTTACCTTTCCAGACGCTACTTCTCATGCTGGCAAAGATGGTAAGTTTTTACAATAGTTGACAGTTCATTCTCATAAATTGGTTTGGGTAATTGTTTGAGCATCCGCTGAGCAATTGCGGCGTCTTGAGGAGTATCGATAGAAAGATGAACGCCGGAGGCTTCCGGATATTCGTCGTTCACATAATATTTTCGGTTTCCAACTTCTGGGTGATCGTATAAATACAGCGTAACGTGTTCTTGGTAGTTGGGTGATTCATTGATGACACAAAAAATTTTCTCGTAACATGAAGTTTTCACCATTTCCACGCTCATACCAAAAGGAAAGGTGCGGCCGGGTACATTACTGTAAAAGTCTTTGGATTCAGCAGCATCCTGAATCATTTTCCGGACAGTTGATAATTCGACAAACAGATTGTCGCCATTAATCCGGATAGCGTAATCAAAAGAATTTTCTTGGGCGGAGTACATAAACCGCTCAGCTACATTTTGCAAACTGCCCCGATAACATTTTATTTGTTCTCTCTGACAATAATCAGCGATTTCGTTGTCTGACGGTTCAATCGAGGTAGCAATAACGATGTCTTCAGAAGAAAAAATTGAACCCAGCGCATCATAAACATGCCGAAGTAATGGCTTATCATCTAACATCATTAGCGCCTTACCGGGAAGGCGACTGGAGTTATATCGAGCTAGAATAATACATCCAATCTTCATAAAAAGATAAAAAAATAAATAGTTGAAATTTATGACCTTTCGCCAATGATCTTAGCGGGCATTCCACCCACAATCGCGTAGGGTGGAACATCCTCTTTGACAATAGCCCCGGCAGCCACGACTGCTCCCTGATGGATAGTTACCCCCTTTAAGATCTTGGCTCCCGTGGCAATCCAAACGTCATCTTCAATAACGATGGGAGCGGTTAAGTTAGGTTGCTGGTTAATTGGTGTGGATCGCTCAATTCCGTGATCACTATCCACCAAGTAAACAAAGGGAGCAATCAAGCAATCGTTCCCAATAGTGATTTTATTGGACGCAAATATATAGGTCTGATAACCGATGGTCGTTCGGTGACCAATCGAAACCTCTGCTTGCTCGTTACACGGACATATTTTTGCCCCTTCTTTCACTACTACCTGATCGCCGATGTTGATGAGTTTAGGGTAACGCATGAAAGCTACATTCTTCTCAAAATACACCCCCTGACCACAAGAACCCAACTTTTTTTTTAATCGCGATATTCTTAACCGATCAATCCAACTGGGGTTGATGTGTTTTCTTAACTGCTGATTAGTCATTGGTGATTAATTCTGAGATATTCTTCCGTTCAAAAGCATCAATGTACGAGTCGGGGGTTATATTGATGATCCGGCTGCCTATCGATTGGGCATAATCTTTCAGCTCCCAGTAGGACCGAAACGAGTAATACCATTTCTGGAGTATTTCGTGGAGTTTTCGCTCTTTGGTAGTTGAGCCGGCGTACATCGGACGAGCTTGGTCGGTGTAGGTTTTAGACTGCAATTGACCATCATAAAAGTGCTTTTGGCTCAGAAAAACCCGGTTATCATCGGTAACAAACACCTCTTTCATCCAGGAGTGATCGGCACCGGTTATGTAAATAGTCTTAAACCTCATCATTAAAACTAAAGAAACTGAGGCTACCAATACATTATGGGGTCGGGGCATACCCAACCCTTTATTCATACAAAACCGAAGAAAACCCGGAAAACCCTCTATCGGAGTATTGTTAAAATAAGAAATTGTAATGTTAACGTTTTCAAGAAGTGGCTGCTTCCAATCCTCAAATTTTTTGGCCATAACCGGAACCAGAAGTATCATGGGCCACGCAGTTTGCTCGGCGAGTTCCTCAAAGATTCTGAATCGTTCCTCTTGCCAATCAGGCTTTTCTTCCTGCTGCCAAAAATCAGTGGCCGCCAGAACATAATAATCAGGTTTGATCATTTGATAGGCCTGGGTACGGACAAAATTGTTTACACACAAAACAGCTTTTCCCTTCAGAAAACTCAAGTGCTGGTTTAGAAATGCTTTTAGTGAGGGCCCATTTCCTAATATGACAATCTCACTTTTTGAGGAAAGAGGCTTCAGTTTACCTAAAGTTAAACTGCTTAGCAGCAATAGCTTGGGAACTGTTAGAATTGTACCTACTAAGTTATCGATACGTTGAATCCAATCCGGCTTCATTGGGGTAAAACTATTGCTAGGTGGCAAAAGTAAGGATTATCTGGAAGAGCAAAAAAGATGCAGAAGAGATAGGTTTTTCATCAATAAATTCAAGCCTCTCTCACCGATTAATATCATAGTAGAAACGCTAATCTGAAGGTAGTACTATGTTTAATATCGAAAAAGTTTAAGCCAAGAATGGATAGAATATCATTACCAAAAACACCCACATAATCGTTAAGAGGAAAAGGATCTTGATAAGGGGGATTGATTCATGTGTTTGTTGAGATTCACTCAGAAATCTAGCTGGTGTTTACTTGATAAACCCTTGAAGCACCCAAATTCTAAACCGAATTAGCATCATGCCTTTGGCTAACTCACCTTTTATAACATACCAAAAAAATAAAATGAATGTGCCTCCTATTTTAATTGCTTCTTCCAGTCCACGGGATATTTTTTTCGTTAACGATGCTTCAGCTAATCTTTCCTTTTCGCTTTGACCTACTCCTTGAGCCAGTCCTTTTATGTACGATAATTGAAGCCTTTTTTGAGGGATGATATGATCAACCACTACGTCGGGAACGTAGTGGACTGGTTCGTTATTCGCCTTTAGCCGATACACAAGTTCTTTTTCATCTCCTCCCATCAGTCCTGTACCTTTTCTTCCTAATGCCACATTGAAGTGACCGTAACGGTCAAAAACGCTTTTGCGAAAAGCAATATTAGCACCAACAGGAAATTTTCTCCCGGTAAAAGGCTTAGGTAGACTTCCCATATCCAGGGCAGAAACTAAGGGCAATAAAAAAGGAGTCATCCACTTTGGTGTAGAATCTTCATAAACCGGAATAATTTTGCCGCCAATCACCTGTACCTCAGGGTGGCTACTAAAGTAAGTAATGATATTGGTCCCAAAGTCAGGATGCACAAACGCGTCATCGTCTATAAAGGCAATAATATCTCCTTTAGATTCAGCAATACCTCGGTTTCGGGAGAAGGAATGCCCCTGATTATGCTCAATGAAGTAATGGAAGGGGGCTTGAGGGTGGTCGCTGATAAAATCCTGGCAAATGGCATCCGTCTTATCAGTACTATTATTGTTTACGATAATCACTTCATAGTCAGCAGTATCTAGTTGCTGCCGAAGTAAATGCTCGAGGGTTTTACCAATATAATTATCCCGATTGTAGGTACAAACGACAATAGACAAGGTAGGTGGCTGCTCCATCAGGCACTTTCTTTACGCAGATAGTCCCGTACGCTATTTGCCAATGAACCTAGAAAAGCCAACAACAGCAATATTGAAGCTACCAGCGAAACCGAACTACCTACTCGGTAAGAGGTAGGGTTAAATTTAAACTCTATGGTATGTTGACCAGCCGGAACAACTAATGCCCGAAGAAGATAATTGGCTCGAAAGTAGTCAGTAGGTTCTCCGTCAATGAAAGCTTCCCAACCGTCGGGATAGTAGATTTCTGAAAATACCGCGAAACTCTCAGCAGAAACGTTGGCCTCGTAGGTGAGATGATTAGGTTCATATTCAGACAGTTGGATAGTTCCGCTCGAGTTATGGTTTGTCTTCGTAATTTCAAAATCGTTGGTGTTGACAACG
The DNA here is from genome assembly GCA_964551335.1 of uncultured Roseivirgaceae bacterium. Taxonomy (GTDB): domain Bacteria; phylum Bacteroidota; class Bacteroidia; order Cytophagales; family Cyclobacteriaceae; genus Tunicatimonas. The sequence goes on along the minus strand of CAZKCO010000012.1, from coordinate 166,970 downwards.
GCTGTTTGCGCCGGGTTAATCTCACCCACTGCTTCAATAGCTTCGTTTGCCGTTTGAACGGTCCTGATTTCATTAACCAGCCAGACATTACCGAGGGCATTTTCATTAGTAATGACTGCATTTTGGTTATTACCTGCTTTAAAGTAGCGGGCATTTAGCATATTCAGAGCCGGAATGCTGCCAAACGTCATACTGCCTTGCTGAAGATTTTGAATTACTCGTGATATTTCATCACCCAAATGATATTCAATCATATCTTGATAACGCCCCAGTTTTGCCCCGTGGTAACCACCGATGGAAGCGTGGAAATAGGATGTCACCCCATCGTTAAATGGGTTGAGCAAATTAAGCACTCGGGCCCGTTTCGTATTTTGTTGTAGAATAAAATTATCGGCTTCGGTAGCGGAAATTCTGGCGTACTGGTTTCTTTCTCGTACGTAGTCATCCTCAGTCAAAAAGCGTTTACCGACCGCCCAAAGATCTACGGTTGAAAGGGCTACTACGCCTACGGCTAGCCAGGTATAACTCAAACGATCTGATCGGAAAAGAAAAATAAGAGCTCCTGTCAATACACAAAAGATTAACGATCGAAATGCATCCCCCCTTAATAGTTCAGCCCGATCATCTTGAAGAGCGTCTACCAGAAGTTCTCCGCCCTGTTGAGCTAGATAACGACTGTCGGCCGGGCCTTCAAAACTAAATGCCCCGCCAAATACAATCATAAGCAGCGATAGTCCGATAGGAATTCCGGCTGCCATAAAGAACCGCTTTTGGGTTAACTTGTTCCAAGTACTTTTTATGGCTGATTCTAAGCCGAGCAGTCCCAGCAAAGGGATGCATAATAGTGCAATGACCATGGCCATCTCCACGGTTCGAAACTTACTGTAACCGGGTAAAATATCATATAAGAGATAATTAAACGACGGGAAGTACCGACCCCAGGTAAGCATAATGGATAAAACGGTGGCTATAATTAGCCAGGTACGATGTGGCTGAGGGGCAAAAAAACAGCCAATAAAAAACAAAAATATCATCACTGCACCAGCGTAGGTTGGTCCCGAAGTGCCCGGCGTCTTCCCTCCCCAGTAGGTTGGCGCATTCTGCACAAAGTTCTGGATTTGCTGACGGTTGAAATTCGTGCCCTGGAGGAACTCAGCCAAATTGGAATCCATGCCAATGTTGCGGTTACTAGCACCACCCGAAAAGTCAGGTATAAATAAGGTCAACGTTTCGGAGATCGTCAGACTGTAGGTGAAAACATAGTCGCGGTCGAGTCCCAACTCACTACTGGCGTCTTCTTTTACTAAGGCAGATGGCCCTCGGGTTGAATACTGACCATACTGGTAGGTATTCCATAACCGGCCAAAATTGGTGCCTACGGCCAGTAAGGCTGCCACTACGATTACTCCCGAACGGATTAGAAATGGTTGGAGATTTTTCTTGCGTATGGCATCTACTAGCATTGCAAGGCCGTAGATTACCACGGTGATAAGCAGGTAATAGGTGATCTGAAGGTGGTTGCTGTCTATTTCCAGGGCTAAAGCCAGTGCGGTAAGGGTAAATCCCCAAACCAGATTACCGCGGTAGGTGAGATGAATGCCAGCTAACACTAATGGCATGTAGGCAATAGCCTCAATCTTCCAGATATGGCCTGCTTCCAGACTGACTACATTGAAGGTACCTAACCCGTAGGCAATGGCTCCAGCGATTGCCAAATAAGGCCTTACCCCAAAAATCACCAGCATGATATAAAAACTCAGGAAGCACTTTAAAATTACCTCCGCTTGCCTAGGGAACCCGAAGGAGTATGCCTTTTGAAAGAAATTGATAATTCCTTCACCCTGGTATTTAATGTTAATTAGATAAGCAGGCATGCCCCCAAACATAGAATTTGTCCAAAGCGCCTCTTCCCCGGTTCTCTCCCGAAATTCTTTAATCTCCTGGCCGGAGGCAACCCCTTGCACCACATCGTTTTGCTCGATCACTTTACCACTAAAGAACATGGGGCTGAAGAAAAGAATGGTGACAATTAGAAAAACTACCACCGCAATAATGTGAGGAAGAATCTGCTGCTTGAAGTTGAGTTTGGCCATGAAACTGGGTATCAATTGAAGCGGTGAAATTAGTACCCTAAAGCCAATTTTTCACCCAAACTGATTGAAAAGTTTATATTTAGATGTTCCTTTAACGGTTGAATGAATCTGTTCTTGAGGTGGTTTATAAATATTTTAAAGAAATAGTTGTATATTTTTACTGTATTTTTTGAGCATTTAACCTTTTTTTCGCTAGGTTTATAAGTTTTACAACTTTTCGGAAGCGCCTCAGTTTATGATTCAATTTCCCGTATCTTTTTCAACTACATTCTACCATCAGATTTTTTTACCGGTGTGCCAACCTCATCATATTAGCCTCTTTTTAGGAATTCAGCTGCTTGTATTATCCACGGTATATGGTCAAGAATATCCTCCCAAAAGAGAGTTCCGGGGGGTATGGATCGCAACCATTGATAATATTGACTGGCCATCATCCCCCAGCTTAACTACTGAAGAACAACAACAAGAATTTAAGGATTTATTGGCTTTTCATAAACGTAGTGGAATTAATGCCGTCATTGTACAAATTAGGCCATGTGCTGATGCTCTATATCAATCTTCGTACGAACCCTGGTCTCGGTGGCTGACCGGCAAGGAAGGTAAAGCTCCTGATCCGGTTTACGATCCCTTAGAATTTATGATATCGGAATGCCGTCAACAACAAATTGAATTTCATGCCTGGATAAATCCTTTTCGAGCAATTTTTAACCATCAGGAAGCAGAAATAAGTGAAAAACATATTTTTTTCCAGCACCCTCAATGGATAGTGCCATACGGAAAGCACAGTTATTTTGATCCCGGACTACCGGAAGTAAGAGAGTATTTATTGGATGTAGTGATGGATGTTGTCAACCGCTACGATATTGATGGGATTCATTTTGATGATTATTTTTATCCCTATCGGGTAGATAGTCTTCGGTTTCTGGATAATATCACCTATTCCCGATACGGTGCAGACTTTAAAGAGGTGGATGATTGGCGAAGAGACAATATCAATCAGTTTATCTCTGCGGTACACGATAGTATTGAAGCGATTAAGCCTCAAGTTCGCTTTGGGGTTAGCCCGTTTGGAGTCTGGCGTAACCAAGATATAGACCCTACCGGTTCAGATAGCCAGGCTGATCAAACCAGCTACGATGACCTGTACGCCGATGTGCTCACCTGGCTAAAAAATGGCTGGATCGATTATGTTGCTCCTCAACTCTACTTTGGAATTGGGTACGAGAAAGCTGATTATCGCAAACTGCTAGATTGGTGGGTTAATAATACGTACGGGCGACAGTTGTATATCGGGCATGCTGCTTACAAAGTTGGTGTTGCGGAAGATTCGCTTTGGAATAACCCATCTCAGATAGCCAATCAAATTGCTCTGAACCGGCTCAGTTTTCAGGTAGATGGAAGTGTTTTTTTTAGCTCAAGGTCATTTGTTAATAATCCGTTAGGTATTAATGAGCATTTAAGAAGCAATATTTATCAATTTCCCGCTTTAGTCCCAGCCATGTCTTGGCAAGAAGAGGATGCACCTGATCCTCCTTACGAACTGGCAATCGCCCGGAATCAATCTCAGGTACTCATTCAGTGGAATCAGGACGTTCATCAGGATGTTTGCTACTATGTCGTTTATGGAACAGAGGGTGAAGAACCGCCGAATATTAGCGATCCTACCACCATTATCGCTAAAACATTTTATCCTAAACTATCTTTTCGCGAAGCGGACCGAAAAGGGTTTTTTCGTAAAGCTCATACTTTCGTAGTTACCGCAGTTAACCGTAACCACAACGAAAGTGTCCCTAGTCAACCCGTACAAATTCGTCTGTTTGGGAACTGACCAATAGCAAAATAGAGAGTTTAGTTGCTCTGATAAGGTATTTTGGTATATTTTAATAATTTTAACGTCAGCATTTCCACAAAATTAATATTAGACAAAACACTTTACCAACCTAATTATGAAGAGACGAGATTTTATGAAAACCGGCGCTTTTACGGCCGGGGCCACAGCTGTGTCCCTCAATTCTACTGCCAATTCCCTTTTTCCTCCGGAGAAACGGTCTTTTAAAATGAAGTATGCACCTCATTTTGGCATGTTCAAAAGCCACGCTGGGGACGATATTATTGATCAGCTCAATTTTATGGCTGATGCAGGCTTTGAAGCCCTGGAGGATAATAGCATGATGAAGCGGCCCGTAGAAATGCAGGAGAAAATTGGTCAGACGTTAGCGGATCGTGGAATGGATATGGGGGTCTTTGTGATTGACAAAGGAGGGAATGGTGCTAATACTTTGGCGGCTGGAAAGCAGGAACACGTAGCTATTTTCTTGGATGGTTGCAAACGAGCAGTAGAAGTAGCCAAACGTTGTAATGCGACTTGGATGACAGTAGTTCCTGGTAACTATCAACGTGATATTCCCATTGGAATTCAGACGGCAAACGTAATTGAAGCACTTCGGAGGGCTGCCGATATCTTTGAACCTCACAATTTAGTGATGGTATTGGAGCCTTTAAGCGACACTCCTGATCTCTTTTTACGGTACTCAGATCAAACTTATCTCATATGTAAAGGGGTTAATAGCCCTGCTTGTAAAATTCTTTACGATATCTATCATATGCAGAAAAATGAAGGTCACCTAATCCGAAATATTGATCTTACCTGGGACGAAATTGCATATTTCCAAATTGGAGATAACCCGGGAAGAAAAGAACCTACAACCGGTGAGATAAATTACAAAAACGTTTTTCAGCATATACATAAGAAAGGTTACCGGGGAATCATGGGGATGGAGCACGGGAATTCGTTGCCTGGCAAGGAAGGTGAAATGAAACTGATAGAAGCCTACGCCGAAGTTGATAATTTTGAGGCATAAAAAAAGCTGCACCATCGGTGCAGCTTGCTTTCGTTATCTAGGAATTAATACTAATTCTGAACCGGTTCTAATGAGTTTGTATTGATGGACTCCATTTCCCGAGTATGGCGAGAATTCAGGATTAGCATCGTTTTCGCTAAATGCATTCTCTTGCAACTTTAAAAGACCATCTCCGGCTTGCTGGTAGGATAATGAGTAATTTACTGGAGTATTTCCTTGATAGTACCATACAGTTACTAAATATGGGGTATTTTGATCTAAATTTCCTATAACAATTTTTTCAAAACCCTCTGTATTATCACTTACTAGTAGCCGGTTATCGGGTAATTCTACCACCAAGTCAATATTTGAGGATGTGAGTTGGTCCCACTGTAGATTGAGTTCATATTCGTTTTCTATAACATGCTGTTCAAAAATACGCTCGCTTGGGATAGTACTAAGTTGAACATTGCCTTCTAAGATTTCGGTTAAAGTCAAGACAACTTTCTCCGGTTCACTCTCAAATTCAAAATCTTCCAACAGTTCGAAGTTGATAAACGCTTCTGTTTCTCCGGCCGGTATAACCAATGGAGATTCGGTGATGACGCGAACATCTCCTGTTTGAGTAGTTGAAGTAAAAGATACATTGCCTGATACAGAGAAGTTGATTAGGGTGCTTCCTTCCTGAGGCCTATCCAAAAAAACACGAACTTGTTGCAGACCACTACCTTCAACGCTGGTAGCCTCGGTGGCCGAGAACTGTACTGAAGATGCGGGTAAGCTAAAGTTATTAGTATCTTCGTCATCCTGACAAGATACTAATACCACACTAGCCAATAATAAGTAAAGCGAATTCTTCATTTTTAAGTGAATATATTTTTATAAATATAAACATATTGAATATTTGATTAATTATAATGTGCCTTTTTAAGACATTCTCCACAAATATGAGTTTACAAGTAGGGCAAAGGAATCTGGCTTTATGATTTATCCGTTGATAATTCTGGGAACTATACTAGCCGTTGCGTGGAGGAAAATTGATTTACCAGGAGGTGTAGTAGGGTGCTTAACCACCTTGTTACTTTATCAGGTAATTGGGTTATCAGGCATTTTTTTCATTGCAACGTTTTTCTTAGTAGGGTCAATAGCCTCAGTCTATGGTTTGAAAGAAAAAAAGCTACTTCATCTGGCAGAAGCAAATCAGGGAAGAAGAGGCTGGAAAAATGTAATTTCTAATAGTGGGGCCGCAACCCTGGTAGCTATTACCTATTTGACTTTCCCTGAAATTATCCAATATCCAGAATTAGCCATCGCAGTCTGTTTTGCGGCAGCACTTTCAGATACGCTATCTTCGGAGATGGGTAATCTGACCGGTCGAAATTATTTCTCAATAATAACCGCAAAATCAGCTGCTCGTGGCCAAGATGGAGTAGTGAGTTGGTCGGGATTGGCTTGGGGGATGCTGGGCAGTAGCTTAATGGGAGTTATCTATGGTCTACTATATCAGTTCAACTCGAATGTATTGGGAGTAATTTTACTTGGTTTTGTCGGTAACTTACTTGATTCTTTTTTGGGGGCTAGCCTACAAAAAAAGGGATATTTGAGTAATAATGGAGTAAATTTTATAAGTACAAGCTGCGTTACTTTTATAGCACTATTTTTTACTTCGGGGTCAGGGTAGTTTCCAGCAATACCCGAGTATTAGGGTCTAAAACAACGTCTTCAATGCGAGCATCCACTTTAAACGTATATGATTTTTGCTTTTTATTCAAGCTGATTTTTTTTATCTGGGGCTTTTCTGATTTGTCACTATATAAACCTATTTCTAAGGGTAAATGATACAAGCCAGAGGGTTGAGTTTGTTCTAGGGTTAGCGTAAGCTTTTTTCCCATTGATTGATATCTCCAAGTACCTCGGATTCGCGGATAATCGGAACGAGTAAGCCATTGAGAGAAAAAAGAAGTTAAATCTTGTCCCGACAATTTATTCGTTAACGTGATAAAATCCTGTGTGCTGGCATTCTTGTACTGAAAGTTAAGGTAAAATTGACGAAGAATATGAAAGAAAATTTTATCTCCCAACTCGTTTCGTAACATATGGAGGACCCAGCCCCCTTTCTGATAGGTGTTGGCATTCAACAGTTGAAAAAGATTAGACTCATCTTCAGTTACTACCTTTGAGGTAGGTGACTGTAAGTGGAAAGAGAAGATTCTCTCTTTATCAGCTAACAAACGGGCCGTTAAACTATCTTTGCCGTAGGAATGCTCAATATAGAGATGCGTTAAATAGGTAGCAAAACCTTCACTTAGCCATACATCGGACCATTTCTTTTCAGTAACTGAATTGCCAAACCACTGATGAGCTATCTCATGGGCTATAAGAGCTTCAATAGAAGGGCGGTTGGTAATGGTTCGTTCATTGTAAAAGATAGCACTAGCATTCTCCATACCCCCGTATTGAGTCTTTGATTGAACATTTGCTAGCTTTTTAAACGGATAAGGACCTAAAATACTTTCATAGTAGGTTAAAATTTCTTCTGTGGGCGAAAATTGCTTAAAACCAATTTCACGATCTTCCGGATAAAGCCAATTTTGAATAGTAGCTGATTGATTCTCCACTGGATATTGGATGGCAAAACGAGCAGCTCCGAATACCATCACTTTTGTAGGAATTGGATTAGCGATACTCCAGTGGGTTAGTTTGTATTGAGTAAGGGTTTCACTCATAGGAATAAGTAAACTCTCTTCCCTGAGTAGTCCGTTTGACACAATTTTGTATTGAGAAGGTGCGGTAACAATAAACTCACAAGTAGCTTTGTCGGAAGGATGGTCGTTGGTAGGAAGCCAAAAATGGGCTCGGTTTGGCCAATTATCCCCAAAAAAAGTCCGATCGCCATACATGTTTTCACCGATAATTAACCCATCGCTCGGAAAGCCGTGATATTTAATAGTAAATGTCCCGTTAGAAGCCTCCGTAGATTCGGGGGGTAGCGTTAAGTAAATAGTATGATCGCTATGGGTGAACTTTATTGGTTGGTCGTTAAAGAAGATTTCGTCTACGATCATTCCTCGACTTCCGGTGCTATCCAGTTTATCTAAATGCAGTATCGCGCTGGAACCTTTTTGCAGCTTAAGAGAAGCGTAGATATCAGCTTCTCCCTGAATTTCGTTTGTATAATTGTGAATGTTCAGGCGGAAAACATAATGGAGTACATCTAACGAAGAAGGAGGTAGGTCTACCGATTGGGCATCAGAAAATTGGTAGCTTATTACAGACAAAAAGAGAATTAAAGGGGTTTGCCGGAATTGTATTCCCATGGGCGACGATGGTTTCAAAAGACGAAGTTAGGAAAGAAAAAAAATAATTAGTAAGCACATTTATAGCGGAAGGTACAAATGCCATGAAAATAATTTCAAAGTCTCGAATACTGGACATACTCTTTATAATTTTTATTGCAGTTTTAATTCTGGTACCTAGCATACGAGTACCCGTACTAAGCACATTGCAGCGAGGTTTGCTGTTCACTGGAATATTCAATGCTGACTCAGAGGCTGTAGACGAGAAAAAAAGCTTCTCTTATCAATTAACAGTGAAAGACACAGCTGGTGTCTACTTAAACACAGCTGATTTGAAAGGAAAAGTCTTGTTCATCAATATTTGGGCAACTTGGTGTCCACCCTGTATGGCGGAGATGCCCGAGATAGCAAAACTATATAGTGAAGTTAACAATGAAGTATCTTTTGTAATGCTTTCGGTGGATAAAGATCAGGAGAAGGCCAAAAATTGGGTTGCGGAAAAAAAATTTCCGGTACCAGTATATTTTCTGGAACAGCCAAGTCCGGATCTGGCGTACGAAGCTATTCCTACTACCTGGGTTATTGATCAAGAGGGGAAAATAGTTTTCCGCCATTCAGGCATGGCCCAGTACAATACGTCTGACTTCCGAGATTTTTTACGTTCTTTATCAGCTACTGAACTGCCTTTTTCGGTTCTTCCCGCTGAACTCGGGAGAAGTAATCTTTGGCAGCCTTTCTTACCTTGGGAGCCAGAAGCAATGCAGAAATCATGGTAGGGATAGCCATAAGGGCATACATTCCGTCAACCAGATAGATAACTGCTTGTAAAGTTGCTACCGAAGCAATAATGATTGTGAGTACATAAAAATAGTTGAACCAGTGAGCCCGATGAGCTCCTGCCAAATAAGAAAAGGACTTACTTCCGTAGTAGGAAAGGGTGAATAGGGAAGATAGCGAAAAAAACATTACACAAAGCAGAAGAAGATACCCCCCCAATTGTTCACCCGGAAAGGCCGAGTTAAAAGCATCCACAGTGAGTGTAATCCCTTCCATTCCGGTTACCTGCCATACGTCGGTAACCAGGAGTGCTAATGCGGTCATAGTGCAAACTACTAAAGTGTCAATGGCCGGGCCGAGCATAGCCACAAGCCCTTCACGTACCGGTTCATCGGTTTTTGCCGCACCGTGAGCCATGGGAGCGGTACCAATTCCGGCTTCATTGGAAAACGCTGCCCGTTGGGCACCCACCAGAATGATCGATCCCACCGCCCCGCCCAAGACGGAAGTAGCTGTAAAAGCGTCGGATACTACCAATGCTAGAGACGAGACTATTTTGTCGACATTTACTAGCAGAATGTATATTACTGATACGACATAGATAGCAACCATCGCTGGTACCATACGACTAGCCACTTTAGCAATACGTTTGATACCGCCAAAGATAACCATCGCGACTAGCCCGGCTACCAGGATACCCAGTATTAAGTTTAAAAAAAAGGTCTCCGGAACCCCCAGTGGCAACAGTACCACATCCTTAATGACCTTAGTAAGCTGGTTAGCGTTAACCATAGGTAATGGGCCTAAGAGTCCGGCAACGCAAAAAAATACCGCGAGCGGTTTCCATTTTTTGCCTAGTCCTTCTTCAATGACGTACATAGGCCCCCCTTGAATTTGCCCCGCACTGTCTTTGCCTCGGTACATAATTGCTAAAGTACAGGTAAAAAATTTGGTGGCCATACCTAAAAATGCACTGACCCACATCCAAAACAGTGCACCGGGGCCTCCTACAGTAATTGCTACAGCAACTCCTGTAACATTTCCCATACCAACCGTTGCAGCCAGTGCACTCGAGAGCGCCTCAAAATGACTTATTTCTCCCGGATCATTAGGGTCGTCGTATTTTCCACGAAGCACGTTAATCGCGTGGCCGAAATAGCGGAAAGGTAAAAAGCGAGAATAAAGCATAAAAAACAACCCCCCGCCCAGCAGTAAAACTAGTAGGTGGGTGCCCCAGGCGAGGCTGCTAAAACTCTCGAGAATGGATATAATATTGTTCAAAAAGGAATGTGTCGATTGAGTGAGTTGAGATGAAACGATAAATATACAGATTCAGATGGGCGGAGACAAATAGTAGTTTATCCAACCAATTTTTTCCAGTCTCTAAACCGAATAGATATGCAATTTGCCATTTTATCGTAGTTCTCCCAGGTATCCTGAACATGGTATAATGAGGGCAATGAACTTGAAAGAACTTCTTCATAGTCTTTACGGTACAATCCGCCACCGTAGTAATAAAATGTAAACAGGTTTCCTTCTTCACTAAACAACTCGTGCCCCAAGTAGCCATCCCAGATTTCGCTCAGAATGGTGCAAGAAATATCTCTCTTTTTAAACCGAAATATTTGAGTATCAGCTTCATCCTCAAAATACTCAGAATATAATTCCTGTTCGATTATCCACCCTAGATACATCCCTATGTGTACATAAGCTTGCTCAATTGGTAAATCTCCCGGAAAGTTCCCAAGAAAATGATTTTTAGCATTGTCGTAGATGCTTTTTCCCTTAGCCGATACTACGTTGGTCATAATTGTTTTTTAACAAAAGTAAGGTTTTGTTCAAGTAGATTTTGTGAAGTTTAGTGTAATTCATTACGCTTGTGTAATTTCCTGTAAATCAGTGAAGGTGACTGAGAACTATCATACTTCATAACCATGCAACTGCACGATTATATCCGTTCAATCCCCGATTATCCTCGTCAAGGAATCAATTATAAAGATATTACCCCATTACTGAATCATCCGGAAGCTTATCAACTAGCGGTTCGGGAATTAACAGCAAGAGTCATTAACTCCCAAGTAGACAAGGTAGTAGGTATAGAATCCCGGGGGTTTATCTTTGGCGCAACGCTCGCCGATCGACTCAGGGCAGGTTTTGTTCCAATGCGGAAAAAGGGAAAGCTACCCGCAAAAACACTTCAAAAAAAGTATGATCTGGAATATGGATCTGATATTTTAGAAATACATGAGGATGCAATTATCGCTGGAGAAAAGGTGATTATTCACGATGATCTACTGGCCACCGGGGGAACTGCGGCTGCCGCCTGTCATTTAGTTGAGCAAATGGGGGGAGAAATTATTCAGGTTTCTTTTTTGATAGAGTTACAATTTCTAAACGGTCGTTCCCTATTATCAGGCTACCAGATAGATAGTATTCTGAGGTACTAAGCATTTCCGTAGACCTTCAAAATGGTTTGGCGGAGGGGTTGACTTTGGGGCGAAGCTAAAAAACTCACAACTTCGGCCACCTGCTCGGGTGTAACCCAATTATCGAAGTCGGCATCGGGCATAGAGTCACGGTTAGGAGGTGTATCCAGTACACTCGGTACAAGTATCGAGCTTCTAACCCCAGTTTCTGATGTCTTGGCATTAATGATATTACTCAATTCAAACAATAGTGATTTCGATAATGAATAGGATACCATGCTAGCAGCAGCTTCAGATTGCAGGGATGGGCGAGCACCAACGAACAAAATGTGCCCCTCATTTTTTTGGGCCTTCATCATTTTATATAATTTCTGAGAACAGAGGTATGCAGTATGAAAGTTTAGTTTAAACATCTTTTCAACCTCTGCTAGTGGTGTTTCTTCGAGAGGGGCCATTGCAAACCCGCCTACTAAAAGGCAAGCTAAATCAAGCTGTTGATACTTTCCAGAAACATAATTCACAAGTTGTTCAACTTCTGCTTCCTTACTTACATCAGCTTGATAAACTTCATACCTTTTATGTTCTAGTTTTGTGTCTTTCTCATCGGGATGTAGCACGGTTCCAACTACTTGAAAACCATCAGTAAGTAATTGACTGGTGACTGCTTTACCGAGGTTGCCAGAAGCGCCGGTGACTATAGCTGTTCGGGGGCTATTCATAAATTATTTCTTTTCAGGTAGGTTCTAAGTTAGAAAACTTTTTATGCAAAATTGTTCAAAAAACTATTCCTATTTTGAGATTTTTCTATTATATTAAATGATTGTTTATTAAAAGGATAAGCACATCTTAGCTTATTTGTAAGGCCTACCGGTATCTGTGTATACCAGAAGCTCGCCACCGTTCGTTGTATAAAGGCCTACGTGCAGTAATGAAGAAGTCACTAATTCGCACTACCATCCAACGAGCCATCTAATTACGTCAAAGACGTTAACGTAATCTACTTACTGAATCATTTAATTTTCCAGATTAAATCGTAGAAGGATATGAGTGTTTTAGATAAAATTAAAACGAACTACAGCTCCTCCTTCAGTGAAATGACCCTAGCGGAGTACCTGAAGGAGTGTAAGAAAGACCCAATGATGTATGCTAAGCCCTCAGAGCGAATACTGAAGGCTATTGGAGAACCCGAACTGATTGATACGAGAAACGACCCTAAACTAAGTCGTATTTTCTCCAATAAAGTGATCAAGCGGTATCCGGCTTTCCGTGAATTTTATGGCATGGAGGAAACCATTGACCAGATTGTATCATTTTTCCGCTATTCGGCCCAGGGCCTGGAAGAGAAAAAGCAGATACTTTATCTAATGGGTCCAGTGGGCGGAGGAAAAAGTTCTTTGGCTGAAAAAGTCAAGCAGCTAATGCAAGTGAATCCTATTTATGTACTAAAGGCTGGTGATCAAATTAGTCCGGTCTATGAGAGTCCACTAGGACTATTTTCAGACTATAAAAAAGAACTTGAATCTGAATATAATATTCCGGTTAGATACCTCCCGGCCTGCATGAGTCCGTGGGCTACTAAGCGACTGCGAGAATTTGACGGAGATGTAAACAGGTTTAAAGTCGTTAAACTTTATCCCTCGGTTCAAAACCAGATTGCCATTTCTAAGACGGAGCCGGGAGATGAGAATAACCAAGATATTTCTACTCTGGTTGGAAAGGTGGATATTCGCAAGCTAGCAGAATTCCAACAGAGTGATCCGGATGCCTATTCCTACTCGGGCGCGCTTTGCTTGGCCAACCAGGGAGTGATGGAGTTTGTAGAGATGTTTAAATCACCCATTAAGGTGCTTAATCCGCTTTTGACTGCTACGCAGGAAAATAACTACAAGGGGACTGAACCTATTGGTGCTATTCCTTACGACGGAATTATACTGGCTCACTCCAATGAGTCGGAATGGGCTAAGTTTGCCAATGACAAAAAGAATGAGGCTTTTCTCGACCGAATCTATAAAGTTCAGGTTCCTTACTGCCTTCGGGTAGATGAAGAGATTAACATCTACAAGAAGCTAATCCGGGAGAGTTCATTGGATCAGGCACCCTGCGCTCCGCTTACCCTAGAATTGCTCGCCCAATTTTCGGTAATGACGCGACTTAAAGTACCTGAAAACTCCAGTCTGTTTTCCAAGATGAGAGTTTATAACGGGGAAACATTGAAAGAAACTGATCCTAACGCCAAGTCTATTCAAGAATACCGGGACGATGCCGGAATCAACGAAGGAATGACGGGGGTTTCTACCCGATTTGCCTTTAAGGTTCTTTCCAAGGTATTCAACTTTGATAATGAAGAACTGGCGGCTAATCCGGTGCATTTGCTTTATGTGCTTGAACAAGAAGTGGTGAAACTGGAATTAGATGCAGAAACCGAGGAGCGTTATCTCAATATTATCAAATCAATTCTGGCTAATAAGTACGCTGAATTTATCGCCGACGAAATACAGAAGGCTTACATTGAGTCGTACAGCACCTACGGTCAAAACATCTTTGATAAGTACGTTATTTACGCCGACTACTGGATTCAAAATAATGACTACCGCGATCCGGATTCGGGTGAGATTCTGGACCGAAGCATTCTTAATGAGGAGCTAGAAAAAATTGAGAAGCCCGCTGGTATTGCTAACCCCAAAGACTTCCGCGCTGAGGTGACTAACTTCACTCTTCGCTACAAAGCCAACAATGGCGGAGAAACACCTCGTTGGGACTCCTACGAAAAGATTAAAAACGTTATTGAGAAAAAGATCTTTACCAATACCGAAGATCTGTTGCCAGTAATTTCTTTTAACGCCAAAAGTAACGAGGAGGATGAGCGGAAGCACCGAGACTTCACCCGCCGGATGATGGATCGGGGTTATACTTCCAAGCAAATTCGAATTTTAGTAGATTGGTTTATGAGGGTACGCAAAACGATGGGTTAATCCTAGAGTGGTTAGCTACTACTACCAGATAATCAGAGATAATGAGTAATAGTAATATTATAGACAGGCGAAAGAACACAAAAGGGAAGTCGATCAATAATCGTCAGAAGTTTCTGAAGCGAGTAGAGGATCAGATAAAAAAAGCAATCCCTGATATTATCAGCCAGGAGAGCATCAAAGATGCCAGTCAGGGCGGCAAAGTAAAAGTACCAGTGCGGGGAGTGAAGGAACCTTCTTTTCATCATGATCCCCGATCAGGGCGGAAACATTATGTGCGTCCGGGTAACGACAAATTTGGCGAGGGTGACAAAGTTCCTAAACCTGAAGATGGTGGTCAAGGAGCTGGGCAAGGCAAAGGCTCCAACAGTCCAGAGGTGACTGAAGACGATTTCGTAGTGATTCTAAGCAGGGAGGAATTTATCAAGTACTTTTTTGATGACCTTGAGCTTCCCAACTTAATTAAAAAGTACATGCAAAGTACGGTTAGCTTTAAAAATCAGCGAGCCGGATACACCAAACATAGCATTCCTTCCCGGTTAAACATTCAGACTAGTTACCGACAATCACTGGCGCGTCGTATTTCTATTCAAGGGGCCTACACTGCCAAAATTAAGCAGCTTGAAGAAAAATTAAAGCAGACCAAAAAAGAAGAAGAGCAAGCGAAACTGCAAGAAGAATTGGATAGGTATAAAAAGATGCAGCACACTATTCCGTTCTTCGATGATGTAGACTTACGCTACAACCATTTTGAGCCAGTGCCTCAGCCTACTACCGCTGCGGTAATGTTCTGTATCATGGATGTTTCTGCGTCTATGGGATACCACGAAAAAGACATTGCCAAGCGCTTTTTCACCTTGCTTTATATTTTCCTGACCCGTCAGTATCAGAAAGTGGAGATCGTATTTATACGCCATCATACCGAAGCCAAGGAGGTAGATGAGGAAGAGTTTTTCAATTCCAGAGAAAGTGGAGGAACTATTGTTGCTCCCTCGCTCAAACTTATGAAAAAGATAGCCAAGGAGCGGTATTCCGAAAATATGTGGAATATTTACTGCTGTCAGGCGTCTGATGGTGATGTTTGGTCTAATGGCGATGCTATTGAGTGTAGCCAGTTGCTCAAGCAGGATATTTTACCGATGGTACAGTATATGGCGTATATTGAAATAAAAAATCGGGGTTTAGAAGGTTACCTGTGGCATGCCTATAAACGGCTTCGCGGTTCGGAAAATTTTGCCATGCGAAATATCAACGATGTTAATCAGATATGGCCGGTGTTTCGAGCCTTGTTTCGCAAGAAAAATCTGGTGGAAGAAAAAACTGCTTAGCTCATTAGCTACTGTCGAGTAAAGTCTTTACCAACAAAAAAATGTGGTAACAGTCTGGTATTTTGTACTGCAATATGCACAATGAAGAAAAAAGATAGAGAGAAATATAAGGCGATGTTCAGTAATCCCAACTGGGATTTTGAAACATTACAAGCAGCGGATGAGATTACCGATTGGGTGGGAAAAGAATTCTTTCATCTGGATACCTATCCCAATCAGATTGAAATAGTAACTTCCGAACAGATGCTGGATGCCTACGCTTTAGTAGGTTTACCCACTACCTATCCCCACTGGAAGTTTGGGAAGGACTTTGTGTTAAATCAGGGAAATTACCGTAAAGGTCGAATGGGTTTGTCCTACGAAATGGTGATTAATTCTAATCCCTGTATCAGTTATAACATGGAAAACAATACCACCTGTATGATGGTATTAGTAATTGCCCATGCCTGCCAGGGGCACAACGCCTTCTTCAAGAACAACTACCTCTTCAAAGAGTGGACTTCAGCCGAATCCATTCTGGATTATATGGTGTTTGCTCGCGATTTTGTGTTAAAATGTGAAGATGAGTTTGGTTGGGAGGAAGTAGAGGCTGTGCTGGATGCATGCCACGCATTGATGGAATTTGGGGTTGATAAATATAAAAAGCCATCCAAATTATCTCCCGCTAAAGAAGAAGCCCGCTTACGCCGATTAGCTAAAGCTAAAACTGAGAACTACAACGAATTGCTCCGAACGCTTCCTGAAGGACTAAAGAAGCGGAAAAAGATTATGGAGAAGAAGGTGAAGTTTCCGGTTGAGCCCGAAGAAAACATTCTGTATTTCATTGAAAAAAACGCTCCTAAATTACCTGTTTGGAAGCGTGAACTAATTCGCATTGTACGAAAAGTTGCCCAGTACTATTATCCGCAAGGAATGACGAAGGTAATGAATGAGGGTTTTGCAACTTTTATGCACTACCACATCATCAACAAACTCTTCGAGGAAGATTTTCTAGATGATGGCTTTATGCTGGAGTTTATTAAAAGCCACAGCGGAGTTATTTACCAACCGGCTTACAACAGTCCCTATTTTTCCGGTTTAAACCCTTATACTCTGGGTTTTAACATCTTTATGGATATAAAGCGTATCTGTCAGGAACCGACCGATGAGGATAAACAATGGTTTCCTAATCTAATTGGTAAAAACTGGTTAGATGAAGTGCATTACGCTATGGTGAATTTCCGTGACGATAGCTTCATTGCTCAGTATCTTTCGCCCAAGGTAATTCGGGATATGAAGTTGTTTGCCATTCTTGATGAAGAGGATGAAGAACACTACGAAATAACCTCTATTCATAATGAGCGCGGATACCGAAAAATCAGGGAGGAGTTAAGCAAACAGTACGATGGTTCTTACCGTGTTCCTAATATTCAAGTAGAGGGAGTAGATATCCACAAGACCAGTAAACTCACTCTCATCCACAAAATTCAAAATGATCGGCTACTAGATGAGGATGAAGCTGAGGAAACTATCCGGCATTTACGGTATTTGTGGGAATTTCCGGTAGAATTGCATTCCCGCAACCGAGCTGGAATTGATGAAGATTTCTACGAATGTTAGTCAAAGGTCTTCATCCGAAGGTAGTAAGTGAGAATTTTCTTGTAAAAAGTTAATCATCAGCGTTGAATATTGAGGCGGAAAATTGGCTTCAAATACGAAATGCTGGACCTTAGATAAAAACGCATGCGCTTCGGAAGGGTTGGTTTTCTGAAGTTCGCGGCTGACCATCGAGAGTAATGAAGGCAACGGTTCGCCCATTAGTCTCATATCGATTAGTAAATGAACAATCTTTTGCTCGTATTCAAAATCACCTTGCATTGCTAGGCTAGCCAGTTTCCAACGGATATTGGTATCGTTCCACTCATTGTTAGTATTCAGATTTTTAGACAAAATAGGCTAAGGGTTTTTGAAACTCCTGTTCTAATTCCTGCCGTAGCTCAGCTACTTTCTCCGGCCCGGTAATACCACTGCTAAGTACAGTTACCACACCTCCGTTGCCCGCATCGGTAATTCGTGCGCCAAACAGTCCTTTTTTTGCCCCAATCTCTTTCACCCGCTTAACAATATGACTGGCTTCATCATTTCCCAGCCCACAGTCAGCGTAGCTTTGGTGGGATTGATACATTAGTTCTCCCAGTAAGTTTAGACGATTAGAGTAGTCTTGAAATTCAGTGGAATAATTTTTCAGAATTTGGGCGAATAGTTTGACGCGGAAGTTTTCGTAAACGGGATGTTTGGTACAGCTCCGAATAGGGTAGGTTTTATCGCGGTTAATGAATGCTACCTGATCAATACTATATTTGTATTGCTGGTAAAATTCGTCGCCAGTTAGTGAGTCAGGGAGCACCGGCAAGAATTTGTCTTCAAATTCCGAAGGATTGATCTCACCTACATTGCCTCGGAACGGTAAATTACGGCGGTTTTCGGAATTAAAGGCTACTTCTAAATCCCGTAAAGAAGCCCCACTCGCCAGCGCGATAATGGTATAACCCATAAAGATGGAAGCGCGATAAATTTCGTAGGATTCAGAAAGAGTAGTAGTGTCCAAACCCGTACCAATACCAATGAAATGAATAGTATCCGGTACTTCTATTGGGTGAAAAATTTCTGGGGGAGAAGCTCTAAAAACTGTTAGCGATTGGTGTTTAGAAAAATAAGAGGCAAACTGTGCACCCCCTCCGGTGGGGTTGGTTACTAACAAATTTTCCGCCCGAAGTGCTAATGATGGTAGATCGTTGGGTCCCAATTCAGAGGAATAAGCTTCGGCTAACGCCTTTAAAGTGGCAATTTCAATAGAGGCCAAGGTACCCACCCCTTGATTAAGTGGCAAATCGGTAGCGATGATCAAATCTATTCCCTCAGTTTTTATCTGCTGATGTTCGTAGAACAAAAGGATGATAGCAATAATCGGAAAGGCTAGTTTACTATTTTCTTTAGCCAGAATTTGTTCCCGGATAAAGTCGTAATTAAGGGTAGGAAACTCTCCAATAATACTAGAATAATCCGTTTCAAATTCAGCTACTTTCTCACTTTGCACATAAAGCTGCCAATGAAAAGTGGGTGAATCCGAAATAGCCAGGTAGGCCATCGTTGGGTTATCCAGGGGTTTTTGGAGTAATAAGCCTCCCGCTAAATCCGTATTGCCACCCATGATATCTAGCCGGCCAGGAGCAGTAGCTTGAAAGACTTTTTGTTGATGCAGCGCATAAAAGTCTTTAAGAATTCCCGCAATTTTTTTCATAAATACCTTTCAATTTGTGGTTTGAGAATAAAAAGCCAAGGGTTAATTGTGCTCGTTAAATGAGTGAGTGGGTTGTAAGTTGAAATTGATAAAAAACTATTTATTTGCAAATTATAACTTTCAATTCATCTTTTCGAGGTATATGCCCACCCAAAACATACAAAATATTATCTTCGATCTCGGAGGCGTAATTATTGACCTGGATACCGAAAAAACATTCCGGGCTTTTCAGGAAATAATTCCACCGCTGAACCAACTCAAGAAGGTTGAAGAAGTAGAACTGTTTTTGCAATATGAAAAAGGGCTTATTAGTAGCCGAGAATTTCGGGATGGTATTCGGAAACTCGCCAACAATGAATCAATAGCAGATAAAGCAATTGATGACATCTGGAACAGTATGTTATTACAAATACCTAAACCTCGCCTGGAGCTAATGAATCGGCTTGCACTAAAATATCGGCTATTCGTACTAAGCAACACCAACGAAATTCACGTAACCGCTTTTAACGAGATTGTGCGGCAAACCTCGGGAAGACCCACGATTGACCACTTTTTTGAAAAGGTTTACTATTCTCACGAATTAAATTTGCGAAAACCTGAGCGGGAAATTTACGAATATGTAATAGCCGACGGTCAACTTGTGCCCGAGAGAACACTATTTGTGGACGACAAAGAAGAAAACATACTAGCCGCTCGGAAAGTAAGTCTACAAACCTTTCATGTGACGAAACAACAGGACATACTTTCCTATTTTAAAGATTGATGAAGAAGCATTTTCGCCGTTGGGGAATCCATTTGATTTTATTTGTCATTACACTCACCACTACTACGCTAGCCGGAACAGAGTGGCAGTTTATGCGATTCGTAGGCTTTGACCTTCGTCCCGTCACCTGGGAATGGTTTGTGAAGGGCTTTACCTTCTCACTGCCTTTTTTAGGAATTCTGACCATTCACGAGTTCGGACATTATTTTACGGCTAAGTGGCACAAAGTAAAGGTAACGCTACCGTATTACATTCCGCTGTGGCTGGGCTTTTTGGGCTGGCTGGGTATATTCGGTGTGCCCTCCATAGGCACGATGGGGGCCTTTATCCGAATTAAAGATTATATAAATTCTCGTACCCAATTCTTTGATATTGGCATAGCAGGACCGTTAGCAGGATTTGTTGCCGCCTTAGGGGTGCTATACTACGGTTTTACCCACTTGCCCGACAAAGAATATATTTACGAGGTTCACCCCGAGTATCGCTATTTCGGCGATGATTTTGAGCAAATTGTGTACGAGCAGGATACCTTTTTTCTTACCGAAAATTACGAAAAGCAATTTGGAGCCGCACCCAGTTACTGGCCAGATACTATGCGCTTCGGACCTGGACCGGGGACCATGGCACTGGGAAGTAACCTAACCATGGACTTTTTTAGTGAGTACGTAGCAGGAGAGGAGGATTGGGTGCCAAATGGCCACGAGATGATTCATTACCCCTGGCTTTTTGCCGGTTACTTGGCTCTATTTTTCACGGCCATCAATCTGCTTCCGATTGGCCAGCTTGACGGAGGGCATATTTTATACGGCTTGATAGGTCGGTATCACAGAAAAGTGTCGGGAGGCTTATTCGTTTTATTCGTTTTTTACTCAGGCCTGGGTATAATCAGCCTGTCCGATTCATCAGATAGTCTTTTATGGGAAATTCCGTTCTACATTGGGTTTCTGTATGTCCTATTTTCCCGATTAACTCGTTCGCCTCAAACGAACCTGATGGTGGCAGTATCGGTTTTTGCGGCTCAATTCTTCGTATCTTCTTACCTGGGTTTTCAGGGTTACTTGGGGTGGTTACTATTTGCTTTTCTCATCGGTAGGGTATTGGGGATTTATCACCCGGTAACATTCATTAACGAACCACTCAGTCTTACTCGAAAAATTCTGGGTTGGTTGGCCTTGGTCGTATTCGTCCTTTGCTTCAGCCCCGAACCGTTTGTTGTGTAATAGCCATTATTTTAGTGTTAATTATCTGTAACTCTTGAGCCTTTTTCTGAGAATTGATTACTTTCACAACCTACCCTTAACATGTTGCTATGAGAATAGAAATACCCCGAGAAGTTGAGCGATTTGGTCCGATTATGTTTCACGATGTGCAAAAGGTGTACGAACTGGATGCTGGTTTGAGATTTGCCAAAAACGAAGGAAAAGAAAACTCCACGATAGTTCGCTTATCGCAAGAGTCCATCAATGGTATTGAGGAGAAAATGGTCATTGTGGTGCCAGTGATGGAGGAGCGAATAAAACTGATTGAAGGTGTACTCTGCGGTATTCCCAATGATTGTCTAACCATCGTCGTTTCGAACAGCCCTCGTGAACCCATTGATCGTTTCTACATTGAAAAAGATGCTATCGAGCACGCAGCCCGGTTCATGAATAAAAATATTCTGGTCTTCCACCAGAAAGACCCGCTATTAGCCAAAGCCTGCCAGGCGTCGGGTTACAAGTATATTCTGGATAAGGAGAATAATGTAATGGACGGCAAAGCCGAAGGAATGATTCTGGGAACTATACTGGCAAATCTTACCGGGCGGAAATACATTGGTTTCATTGATTCGGATAATTTCTTCCCGGGTGCAGTGCTGGAATATGTAAAAGAATATTGTGCTGGTTTTTGCCTGGCTAAATCACGTTACTCCATGGTTCGTATTTCTTGGCACAGCAAGCCTAAAATTGTGCAGTCAAATCTATTTTTTGCTAAGCGGGGTCGGGCTTCGGAGCACACCAACCGAATATTGAACTCACTCATTAGTACTTACACTGGCTACGGCACCGAAATAATAAAAACCGGAAACGCCGGTGAGCACGCCATGTCTATGGATTTAGCCGCCAAACTGGATTTTTCATCTGGCTACTCTATCGAGCCTTACCACTACATAAATATGCTGGAGCGATTTGGTGGAATCAGCGGTAATCCGGAAAAGGATGTTCTGAAGAACCGGATTGAATTGTTCCAAATTGAATCTCGCAATCCTCACCTCCACGAAGTGAAGGGTGATATTCATGTACAGGATATGAGTAGAGCGGCTATGGAGGTTATTTATCGTTCGCCCATTTGTCCTGATTCTTTAAAAGAAGAAATTATGGAAGATCTGTATAATCGGAAGTTATTGAAGGCAGGGGAGAAGCTACCGGAAACACTATCGTATTATCCGGCTATCTGTAATGCAGACTTGAAGAAATTTGCAAAAACTTTAGAGAATCATGAATACTCCAAGTTCTTCAAAGCCAGCACCCTGAAGAAAGTAAAGAACGAAACTCCGGGGCTGATCCGCGAAAAGATAGAAGGAAAAGTGGAGCATTTGCCCGACCAGGATAAGGTACTGGAAATGAAGTAAATAATGAAGCGGGTCATTTTTACCGATCTGGACGGGACATTATTAGATTTCAAAGACTATTCTTATTCAACAGTTGAGTCAGTTTTACCGAATTTGGAAGCACTGGGAATTCCAGTAGTATTCTGCTCATCAAAGACTCGGGTAGAACAAGAGTTTTATCGTCAAGCTCTACATAATTATCATCCATTCATTACCGAAAATGGTAGTGCAATATTTATTCCCCAAAGTTACTTTTCCTTTACAATTGATCAGAAAGATGAGTCTGAATATTTGGTTGATCAGCGAGGGAATTATTATGTAATTCAACTTGGTAAAACTTACGAATATGTTCGTTCCGGAATTCAAACCGCAAAAAAAAAGGTTGGTCTTGAACTTTGGGGATACGGCGATCTGACTTTGGATGAAATAGAAGAAATAACCGGACTAAACCGCAATTTTGCCCAACGAGCGGCTACTCGCGACTATTCTGAAACTCTGCTGAAAGGTAATAAAACGGGACAGCCATTTGAGGATTTTAAAGCATTGCTATTAAAACGTGGCCTAAGCTGTGTTTCGGGGGGTAAGTTTCATACTGTAATGGGCGCAGGTAGTGATAAAGGCAAAGCGGTACAATTGTTAACAAAGCTTTATCAACTAGAATTTGGTTCGGTAGAAACCATTGGTCTGGGTGATTCTGCTAACGATATTCCGCTATTAGCAGCCGTTGACCGCGGTTATCTGGTGCAAAAGCAGGGTGGGAAATGGTCGGATACCATTGATAATAATATTACCAAAGTAAGTCGGGTAGGGCCAGAGGGTTGGGTTGAGGTAGCCAGCTCAATTATTTCCGTATAGAGCAAGCAACTCTCTTAGTTCTACTAGGGTATTTGCCTCTTCAGCTGATTTATCCAACCTCCATCGTAGTATGCGAGGAAAACGCAATGCAACGCCGGACTTGTGTCGGCTTGAACGCTGAATACCTTCAAAAGCAATCTCAAACACCAGTTCGGGATTCACCGAACGCACTGGTCCGAATTTTTCACGGGTATTTCTTTTTACAAACGCATCTACTTTACGGATTTCTTCGTCGGTTAATCCCGAATAGGCTTTGGTAAAAGGGACCAGTTGTCGGCTACCGTCGTATTCATCCCAAACGGCAAAGGTATAGTCAGTATACAAGCCAGATCGCCTGCCGGTGCCGCGTTGAGCGTTAATCAGCACTCCGTCAATGGTTAGTGGATCAATTTTCCACTTCCACCAGTCGCCTCGTCTGCGGCCTACCTGATAGGAGCTACTTTTTCTTTTAATCATAAACCCTTCGGCCATCAATGAGCGA
The DNA here is from genome assembly GCA_964551335.1 of uncultured Roseivirgaceae bacterium. GTDB lineage: Bacteria > Bacteroidota > Bacteroidia > Cytophagales > Cyclobacteriaceae > Tunicatimonas. Next base: position 143,272 of record CAZKCO010000012.1, on the reverse strand, counting down.
GATTGTTCTCGCAAACTGGCTAGCGATTCCCAGTCATCAGCCTCCACCACCTCCGATAACTGAAAAGGAGGAATTAAATCTCCCTTATTCTCGTACAGTTCTTCCAGTTGTTCTCTTCTTTTTTCCAGCGGCCATTCCCTAATGTCCTGGCCATCCCACTCCAGCAAATCGTAGGCTTTAATCACAATGGGAGCTTTTTTTAGAATGGCCTTGGTGACATTCTTTCGGCCAATGCGAGTTTGCAGTAAGGAAAACGGTAAAATTTGTCCGTCAGCGAAAGGCAAGATCTCACCATCAATGACTGTTCCGGACGGCAGGTGCTCTTGGAAAATGGTCAGCTCAGGAAATTTATCGGTCAACAAATCTTCACCTCGCGACCAGATGTAGATTTTTTCATCGCGGACGATGATTTGAGAGCGGATACCATCCCATTTCCATTCCACTTGCCAGTCAGACACCGGACCTAAATCGGAAATTTCATCGGTAGTGACCGGGTGCGCTAGAAAAAAAGGGTAGGGGCGGGAGAGGTTATCTTCCTGATTTTCCTCTAACACCAACGATTCAAACGATACCATATTGGGGTCCCAGTTACCCATTAGCCGGTGAGCAACTACGGTTTTATCCAGTTCATTCTGTTCGGCTAGCGCCCGAATAGCGAGATTTTGCGAAACCCCAATCCTGAAGCTGCTGGTCATCAGTTTAGTGAACACGAATTGCTCCGGTTGGGTCATTTGCTGCCAGGCCGCCAGCACCTTTTCCTTCTTTTTGTCTTCATCAAGCTTGGCTAGATCTTGCAAATAATCTATCCAGTAAGCTAGTGACTGGTCCTGGGATTGAGAAGGGGGCGGCAATAGCAGTGAAATGGTCTCGGCTAAATCGCCCACGAAAGAATAGGATTCCCGAAACAGCCATTCGGGCAATCCCGCTAATTCCATTGCCCAATTTTTCAGTAAAGTAGAGTTAACGGGACGTTTAGGCCGTTTATGGCTGAAAAATGCCATTGTCCAGAGCTTGTCTTGGTCAGGAGCAGTAGCAAAATAATCCTTTAGTAAAGCTACTTTGTCATTAGTTTTATTGGTCTGGTCTAGCTGAACAAATAACTGAGCAAACTGCTTCATAATCAGAGAATCCAACTTGCTATACTATCAAATGTTTTGTATCTCGCTAAACCGAGACCAACCGCCTATCATGATAAAATCGTTTTTCGTTACACTACTCGTTGCTGCCTTTTCAACACTAGCCCAGGGTCAAAATTTACCCTCAAAACCCAATATTATTGTATTTATTGCTGATGACGCCGGTTGGCGAGATTTTGGTTGCTACGGTAATTCTGCCATTCGAACCCCAACCATTGACCAACTGGCTGAAACTGGTATTCGTTATAATAATGTATTTCTGCCTTCACCTCAGTGCAGTCCTACCCGAACCAGTTTGTTAACCGGTCAGTTCCCCCATACCCTTCGTACCGAGGATTTACATACTCCGTTGGAAGAGAGTCAAAAAGTTGTGCCTTATTATCTGAAGGACGCAGGCTACTACAGTGCTTTGCTGGGTAAATCTCATATTGGCGAATCGGCCACTGCTCAGTTCGACTATTTCAACCCCGGCAATGGAAACCCTCGGGGGCAAGATTTAGAATACGTATTGTCCGAAGCAGGTGATCAACCGTTTTTTGTCTGGTTTGCTTTCTTTGATCCCCACCGAAGCTATCAACCCAATACCATTACCAATGGCCATGATCCTTCCGAAGTAATCATTCCACCCTACCTAGCTGATACACCGGAAACTCGTCAGGATTTAGCCATGTACTACGACGAAATTGGCCGAATGGACAGTATTATGGGGAGTGCTTTAAACATTTTAGAGGAGGAAGGTAAACGAGAAAACACCGTTGTGATATTTATGAGCGACAATGGTAAACCATTTACCCGGGCGAAAGGTACGCTGTACGACGAGGGTATTAAGACTCCGTTTATCATTAACTGGCCAGAAGTTATCCAAGATGCCAGTGTCAATAATCAACTATTGACTACCCTCAGACTGGCTCCAACCATATTGGATCTGGGCGGTGTCAAAAAGCCATCGTCTATGTTTGGAAATAGTTTTGCTGAAAACCTGGTTCAGGAACAATCCATTGCCGATGAATACGTTTTTAGCGAAAGGAACTGGCACGATTGTGACGAACATATGCGCAGTGTGCGAAGCGATAGCTTCAAACTGATTGTTAACAGCTATATTGATTTACCTCACGGAACTGCGGCTGATTTGGCAGGAAGTTTATCACATCAGTCATTGTTACGCTTAAAGGAGAAAGGTGAATTAAACACGGCTCAATCGTTGATCTTTCAGGCTCCTAGACCTGAAATAGAGTTTTATGATGTGATTAATGACCCCTACGAGTTGAATAATCTTGCTTTTCAGGCTAAATACCGGCCATTAATTCAACAGCACTATGCGATATTGCAGCAGTGGATGGAAGAAACTGATGATTTTATGCCGCATTTTCGCAGAAGGTACGATAACACCGATCGTGTATCAGGGGCTATGTACCTGCGGGGTCGCCCTGAAATGTACGCACCTTTGCCTAACAAATAGAAAAAATACAATGGTTTAGCAATAATATAATAAAATTAAAGTTGAATAATCAGATAAATAGGTGAAGAGTAAGTTTTTCCGGGAAAAATATAAGCTAAGTGCTAAACAAAGATGAATATTTGCAATGTACTAGCTTAAACATTGTTTCTCGCTGTTTGGGATGAGAATTGTAAGTTCTACCACAAAGTATATTATTGCCGGACTGATGCTTTCGGCCTGTCACCGTGGAATGATCTGCCCGGCTTTTCAGAGCAGCTTCATACTAGATGATAGCGTAAGGACTGAGCACTTCTCACTTTTTGAAGCCGACACCAGCTTTACCCCTAAGCAATTTATTACCGATAAGAGCCGCTACGGAATTATCGACGAGATTAGATACGCCAAGCGATATAATGAAATCAAAACCGTAGAGATGGTTACGGTATTCCCACCTGGCGAAACAGTCTCCATGGATTCCGCTTACGTAGATCCACTTGCCGCACCCGATGACCCCTTTATGGCTCCCGCTGATTCAATAGAAACCCCGATTATTTCTAATCAGAATCCTTAGTAGTTTAAATCACGATATTTACAATACGTTTTGGTACTACTATTACCCGCTTAGGTGTTTTTCCTTCCGTCCATCGCTGTACAGTTTCATCAGCCAGCACCTGTTTCTCGATTTCATCTTTAGAAGTCTCCAGCGAGAAGTTCATTTTGGTTCGTACTTTCCCGTTAATTGAAACAGGATACTCATAGGTATCTTCAATCAAATATTTTTCGTCGTAAACTGGGAAAGTAGCCAAGACAATACTATCATCATTTCCTAATTTTTGCCAAAGTTCTTCCGCTACATGCGGAGCAAAAGGAGAAAGAATAATCAAGAGATCGCTGAGAATCTGTCGTTTGTTGCATTTGAGCGTTGTAAGCTCGTTTACACAAATCATAAAGCTGCTGACCGAAGTATTGAAAGAATAGCTCTCAATATCTTCCTGGGCTTTTTTAATGGTCTTATGCAGCACCTTCAACTCATCATTGGTAGGCACATCATCCGAAACCGAAAATTCGCCCTTATCATCGTGAAAAAGCCGCCAGAGTTTACGTAAAAACTTAAACACTCCATCAATGCCGTTAGTGTTCCAGGGTTTAGACTGTTCCAGCGGGCCTAGAAACATCTCGTAAAGTCTGAGGGTATCCGCCCCGTATTGCTCCACTACGTCATCCGGATTCACTACGTTGAACAGTCGTTTAGACATTTTCTCCACTTCCGATCCACACCTATATTGACCATCTTCCAGTATAAATTCAGCATCAGCTAAATCTTCTCGCCACTGACGGAAAACTTCAATGTCTAAGACGTCATTGGTAACCAGCGAAATATCTACGTGCATAGGCGACACCTCGTACTGATCCTTAAGTCCGTATGAAACAAACTGATTTTTACCCTGCACCCGATACACGATGCTGGATTGCCCCTGAATCATGCCCTGGTTGATGAGCTTTTTATAGGGTTCGTCTACGGTAACAAAACCCCGGTCGTGTAAAAACTTGGTCCAGAATCGGGAATAGAGCAAATGGCCGGT
>CAZKCO010000012.1:0-139015 GCA_964551335.1 uncultured Roseivirgaceae bacterium | reverse complement strand
GTGAGGAATATCATCTTTAAAGTAAACGGGAACGGGTTCTCCCCAGTAGCGTTGGCGACTAAATACGGCATCCCGCATTTTATAATTGACCTTGGCGACACCTACTCCTAGTTCTTCCGCTTTGTCAATCGAGGCCTGTATGGCGTCATGAGAATCCATCCCGTTCATAAATCCGGAATTGATGATCGTTCCGTGTTTAATTTCAGTTGGATCTTCCAGCGTTTCGGTTCCTTCAATCACGTGTACAATAGGCAGGTCAAAGTGTTGGGCGAAGCGGAAATCCCGATCATCAGAAGAGGGCACACCCATAACCACCCCTGTACCGTAACCTGCTAACACATAGTCAGCTACCCAAATTGGAACCGGTTCATTGGAGAGGGGATTTACGGCGTAAGAACCCGTAAACACTCCCGAAACGGTTTTTACATCAGCCATGCGGTCTCTCTCAGAGCGGTTGACCGCCTTTTCAACGTAAGCCATAACTTCACCTCTATGGTTTGCGGTGGTAAGTTGATTAATTAGCTCGTGTTCTGGGGCTAAGGTTATGTAGGTTACGCCAAAGGTGGTATCTGGACGGGTGGTAAAAGCCGTGAGCGTAATATCAGAATCCTGAACCCGAAAATCTAATTCGCAGCCGTTGGAGCGGCCAATCCAGTTGCGCTGCATTTCTTTTAGGGACTCAGTCCAGTCAATATGGTTCAAGCCTTCCAAAAGGCGGTCAGCGTAGGCTGTGATACGCATCATCCACTGCTTCATCTTTTTTCGTTCCACCGGGTAACCGCCTCGTTCGGAAAATCCGTCTTTTACTTCGTCGTTAGCCAACACCGTTCCCATGGCCGGACACCAGTTCACTACCGTATCAGCCAAGTAGGTAAGACGATAGTTAAGAAGCATCTTTTGTTGTTCATCCTCGGACATACCTTTCCATTCAGCAGCAGAGAAAGTGGGTGTTTCATCATCGCGAGCGGCTTGCACTAACTCGTTTCCTTCTTCTTCAAATTTGGTAATCAACGTTTCAATAGGCTCGGCCAGGTCAGTAGATTTATTGTACCAGCTTTGGAACAATTGCATAAAGATCCACTGAGTCCACTGGTAGAAGTTGGGGGCACTAGTTTGCACCTCCCGGCTCCAATCGTATGAAAAACCAAGGTTCTTGAGTTGTTCTTTGTAGCGCTTAATGTTTTCAGCCGTAGTAATTTCGGGGTGCTGCCCGGTCTGGATGGCATACTGCTCCGCGGGTAGTCCGAATGAATCAAAACCCATGGGATGAAGTACATTAAACCCCTTCAAACGCTTGTAGCGGCTGACAATATCAGAAGCAATATAGCCTAGTGGATGACCTACGTGCAATCCAGCCCCGGATGGATAAGGGAACATATCGAGTACGTAGTACTTGGGTTTGGTAAGATCTACCTCAACCTGGTAAATATTATTTTTGCGCCAGTGTTCTTGCCATTTTTTTTCAATAGCCTGAAAATCATAAGATGCCATATTGACCGTTCATTTTTTGAAATGCCAAAATTAGCAGATTTAGGCAAGAAACAATAGTAGTTATACTTCAATCAGATTTCCTTGATTCACTTGCGAGCCTTCAACTTTTGTTTCCCAACTATTCTCTAACCAACGAATAAATTGCTTGGGCTCCCAATGGTAAAGCTTGTTACCTAACGTTTGGGCTTCGGATTGGTGTAGCCGTCGCTGAGTAGCAATGAACTCAAACAGTATTTGCCAATTGGCCTGGCTTTTAAGCTTGGACTCGAGAATAGTTTCGTGCAATACAAATAGGTCGTGCTCAGCTCCCAGTGCATCGCTCAGCTTGTGGAGTTCGTCTTCCCAGACACTCATCATAGCAGGCCAAATATTACTGATTGCGTCGATTTGGTAACGGAGATACTTCACCCTTTTGCGCCATTCATGAAATAATTCGGCATCAGGATGTTTGGTAGTTAACTCGGTCATTTTCCTTCCCCGGGCATAAACTTTCTGAATTCCTCCAGCTATAGCCTGAAATCCCTGTTGTTCAGTTTCAAAAGCATCAATATAATCTTCGGCCGCTACCAATGCTTCTAACGTGTGATGGAGAAGGTTATCCCGGTTAATTTCGTAACGGGTAACTGCTGCTTTTTTAGCCATCAGGTGGTGGGCTACCTGATCTAACAGAGATTGCAAATCCGATTGCTCAACCTGTGTACGTAAGGTCAGCACTACATCTAGCAAAGCTGAGGTATCTCGGGCATCAGAAAGGATACGAGCCACATCGCGAAAGTAAGCGTTGGTTTTTTTGTAAGTTTGTTTAGGTACGGAAGCACGAGTTAAACGGGCTAAAGCACGAATCTTTTTAAGTTCTTTGCGGGTTTCATGGATAGCGATATGGGGTTCAAGCGTTGTCAATGCAAACCGGCATGCATCGACTCGGTTTTGCATGATTTCCTGGATTTGAACAGATACTACGCCTGAAATCTCGAGGGTGCTTTTCATATGTTGTGTAGTTGATTCTATTATAAGAGTATAATCTATCTACTCTTAACATTTTAAAAGGTTTTATCTAAACTGGTCCAGGGCTACTGCAAATGAAGTAAATGGGCGGTCAAAACCTGCCTTACTGAACTTTTGTATCGCAATCATAGCCTCCTGAGGCCATTCGGTATCCTTTTTATCCCAATGTTTTTTGGGAGAATTAGTAAATTTTTGAGATAGACTTTCTCCCGATAATCTTTGAAAAGGCAATCGGTATAAACCGGACTGCTTTCGGTTTAGGATGAAATGGTATAACACTTCGGCTACATCAGGGGCGAAGGTAAGTGCTACTTTATTATCTCTATTTACTGAGGTTTTGGTAGTTATCTCTGGGAGAGAAGGTTGAGAAGCAAATTGTAGCTCACTAGAGGTTGAAGATAAGAGTACTCTTTCGTTTAAATTGTAAAGATAATTTGCTATCAGCATTACCCAGAAAAAGGGCTGGTCGGCGTCATGAACTAAGTCGTGGATAATCCGCTCATCGTAAACCACTGCTGCAAACGGGATTTGGTACTGGTTGCCTAATTGCCAGAGTGCTTTAAACAGACATGCGTTTTTTGTAACCTCAACCGGGTCACACCAAACGATAAACTCAATCTCCTCAGTCTTTTCAGTAATCCAACGTTTTACTACAGAATATTCCTGGTAGTGCAGAAACTGGAATGAGTCGTCCGTTAACAAGGTGGTTTCAATGGGGTCTTCACCACTTAATATCAGATAGTTAAAATTCTGGTCATTTAGTTTTCTGATCACCGAATATCCCAGTAGTGATGGTGCTCCTACAATTAATATCATCTTTTTCAGATTAATTAGTTAGAAATTGTATAGAACTGAATATAGCGCCCGGATTGTTTATATTTGCAAAAAATTGCGCAGAATCATGATCTATGTGAGTCGAAAGGAGCATTTTAATGCTGCCCACAAATTATATAATCCTAGTTGGAGCCGAGAGAAAAACGAGGCAGTTTTTGGTCCTTGCGCCAACGAAAACTGGCACGGACATAACTTTGAGATGATTGTAACGGTGAAGGGCAAACCTGACCCAGAAACTGGGTTTGTGGTTGATCTTAAGCAGTTGAGTCAAGTAATCAAGCGAACGATTATTGAAAAAGTGGATCACAAAAACCTGAACGTTGATGTAGACTTTATGCGGGGTAAAATGGCCAGCTGTGAAGTGCTGGTAGAAGAGTTCTGGAAAATACTTGCTCCTGAAGTAGCCAAAATAACTTCCCGGGGGCAATTGCATTCTATTCGCTTATTTGAAACCCGAAACAACTATGTTGAGTTTTTTGGTGAAGGTCTGGAACCAGCCTCATCAGTCGCAATTCCTCAAGAACATCCGGAACCGGCACTGAACGCATGAAGTATTATTTAGTTGCCGGAGAACGATCCGGTGACCTACACGGTGGAAATCTGATTCGGGAAATTCATCAGCTGGACTCTGAAGCTAGGATTCGCTGCTGGGGTGGTGACGCCATGGAACAGGCTGGAGGCGAGTTGGTAACGCATTACCGTGATATGGCGTTTATGGGATTCTTAGAGGTGATAAAAAATCTTAGGACAATCCGGACCTTCCTTAAGATCTGCAAACGAGACATGGTTAGTTTCCAACCGGATGCAGTTGTTCTAATTGATTATCCGGGTTTTAACCTCAGAATAGCCAAATTTGCTAAACAACAAGGCTGGCCGGTCTACTACTACATTGCGCCCAAGACCTGGGCCTGGAATGCCAAAAGAACCCATAAGCTACGAAAGTATGTGGACCGGGTTTTTTCCATACTGCCATTTGAGGAGCCTTTCTTTCGAGAATACGGAGTTGATGTCACCTATGTGGGGAATCCTTTATTAGATGCTATCAATAACTTTCAGCCTGATTCTTTGTTCCGGCAACAACAAAATATACCGGAAAAACCCATTATCGCGTTGCTCCCGGGTAGCCGGAAGCAGGAAATTCTGAATGTACTATCGATCATGCTGGAAGTGGTACCTCGCTTTCCGGAAGCACATTTTGTAGTAGCTGCCGTTGGTAATCTTCCGGCCTATTATTATAATTTGGTCCGGGCTCATTCTCAGGTGAGCATTGTGACCGACCAAACCTATCAGGTTTTAAATATAGCTGATCTGGCAATTGTTACCTCGGGCACGGCAACGCTGGAAACAGCACTGTTCAATGTTCCCCAGATCGTGGTCTATAAAACCAGTACCATTTCCTACCGAATTGCCAAAGCCCTTATCCGCGTTTCCTTCATTTCATTGGTAAATTTAATCATAGATCGGGAGGTGGTTCCTGAGCTTATTCAGAAGGATTTTTCCTCTGAAAAGATTGTAAACATAGGAAAAAGGCTACTTGAGGAGACCGAAGACCGGAAGACACAGCTTCATTATTATCAATTACTACGAAGTATTTTGGGTAAAACTAATTCCTCGAGTCAGGTAGCTCAGGTTTTAATAGATGATTTACAACAGTGATTTTTCTCGAGTGCTCTAAAGTTCTTTCAGACGTACACTGAGGTAGAGCTGTTGTTAGCTTAACTCGCTCTAAAAGGTTGGAATTTTTGCTATAATACCGACTTATTAGTGACAATATTCTTAAAAAATGAAGAAACATAATTTAAGAAAGTTAGAAATTTGTGTTGACTCATTACAATCAGCTATCACTGCGGAACTGGGTGGGGCTGATCGTATCGAATTGTGTAGTGGGCTGGAGATCGGTGGTCTTACTCCTGATCCGGCGCTTTTTCAGCTTGCAAAAAAAAGGCTTAATATTCCCATTTTTGTTCTCATAAGGCCCCGTATGGGTGGCTTTGTGTATGATGATACTGATCGGGAAATTATTCTAGCAAACATTCGCTTTTTTAAAAACTATGGTGCCGATGGATTGGTACTAGGGGCTTTAACAGATAAAGGTAAAGTAGATCTACCATTGATGCAGGATTTTATGGAATTGGCCTCACCATTACCGGTAACCTTCCACCGTGCGTTTGATCAAATTCAAGATCCTATAAGTGAATTACCGAAACTTCTTGGATTGGGAGTTCATCGGATACTTACTTCCGGACAGCAAGTGAGTGCTGTACTCGGGGTAGACTTGTTACAAGCGATTAAGGATTTGGTTAAAGGTAACGCTGTGATTCTAGCAGGTGGAGGCGTTTCTAGTCAGAATGTAGATCAACTGCTACGGATTGGTTTGACTGAGGTGCATGCTTCAGCTCGGGTTAGTGTACCCGAGGGAGGAGTAGAAAATAATGGTTTACTCTCGAAAGAAGGAATATCTGATACTTACCGGTTCGCTGATTTAGAAGAGATTGTTACCTTGCGAAAGATAATTGATGAATATGACACGACCAGCTTTTAATTTAACAATCATCTTATTTCTGATTATACAGATGGGTTTCTCCCAAACGCAACCTAGTTTAAAGATAATGACATTTAATATCCGCTACGATAATCCTGGTGACGGCGTACATGCTTGGAATCATCGAAAAGAACGAGTAGCTAATATATTACACTTCTACAGTGCTGATGTTTTTGGCCTGCAAGAAGCACTACATCATCAAGTCGCCTACATCGAGGAACAATTTCCTGATTTTAAGAGGGTAGGAGTTGGCCGGGATGATGGACGGGAAAAAGGTGAATACTCGCCAGTCTTCTATAACCCTAGTGTCCTTGAAAGCCTTGACCAGGGCACTTTTTGGCTATCCCAAACCCCTAACCAACCTAGCAAAGACTGGGATGCTGCCTTGCCTCGGATCGCCACCTGGGTGTTGCTTCGTCATCTGTCTAGTGGCGACACTCTATTGGTCTGCAATACTCATTTTGATCATCGGGGAGAAAGGGCGAGGTTAGAAAGTGCAAAACTCCTAAAAGCAAAACTTCCTCATCTGGCTCGAACTCATCCTATTGTCTTGATGGGAGACTTTAATAGTTCACCTGAATCTAGTCCTTATCAGACCTTAGTACAAGGGACTATTTTTCGGGATGCTAAAACTTCTAGTTCACTAACTCCAATTGGTCCTGATCCCACATTTAGTGGTTTTGTAGTTACCTCGGAGCTAAGCAGCGATAGAATTGACCATATCTTTGTTAGTAACTCATTAGAAGTTTTGCGACACGCAACTATTAGCGAAGAGCAAAATGGAAGCTATCCTTCCGATCATTTTCCGGTTTTTGCTGAAATAGGCTGGTAACTTTTCCTGTATTCTACTCCACAAACAGCTACAATATGAAATTCTTCTTATTTCTTCTTCTCTCTTCACTCTTCGGCACTTTCTTTTTAGTTGAGCCATTTCCGTCCTCAATGAGTGCTCAGCCAAATGCTATGGCCGAGGAAACTGATTGGCAAATAGTTTCCACAAACAATAAACCCCTAGCCCGACACGAAAATGCTTTTACCGAATTGAATGGGAAATTTTATCTGATAGGAGGTAGAACCAATAAACCTATCAATATATATAATCCATCAACGAATACCTGGTCAGAAGGCGCCACGCCGCCCCTAGAGATGCATCATTTCCAAGCCCTTGCTTTTCAGGATAAAATATACGTGCTGGGCGCATTTACCGGAGGTTTTCCCCACGAAACGCCTATTCCTGATATTTATACCTATGATCCCGGAACTGATAAATGGGAAGCTGTTTCTAGCATTCCGGAAGATCGCAGAAGAGGTGCAGCGGGTGTCGTTTCGTACAACGATAAAATATATATCATCTGTGGCATCCAAGATGGTCACTGGGATGGACATACCGCTTGGATGGATGAATACGACCCGGCAACTGGTGAATGGAAGATCCTCCCTGATGCCCCCAGAACTAGGGATCATTTTCAGGCGGCAATCATTGGAGATAAACTTTATGCGGCTGGCGGTAGAAATACATCAGCCAAAACAAATCAATCCCTAGATTTGACGATTTCTGAAGTTGATGTTTTTGATTTTAATTCCGGTAGATGGGAGACACTAGACAGCGAACTGCCAACGGAGCGGGCAGGGAGCACTTCGGTTGTTTTCGACGAAAAACTTCTTGTAATTGGTGGTGAAAGCGGTACTCAGGTTCCTGCCCATAGTGAAGTAGAAGTTTGGGACACAGACACAAAGTCTTGGAAATCATGGCCTTCATTAGAACAGGGACGACACGGAACCCAGGCTTTCATTTTTGAAGATGCTATTTACGTAGCAGCTGGGAGTGGCAATCGTGGTGGTGGACCTGAGCTAACCAGTATGGAAAAGTTTGTGGTCGAATAAAATAATTCTACCGTAGAGAGTGAGTGGAGTGATTTTTGTAAAAAAAATAGGTAGGCGAACGCGCTACCTATTTTCCCAGTAATGAAGAAGTAAACAGTGGGAAGTAAAAATGCAATCTATTGATTTTGAATGAATCTACACATTTTTTCAAAAAAAATTTACTAAATCAGGCTAATTAGCCTGATTTACTTTTTATACTGCTACCTAATATTGCTTTCGTGCTACCCCTTTTGCTATTTTCATAAAACTATATATCATATAAAAGCTTTACCCAGCTAGAAAAGGACTATGCCGCAGTAAGTCGTTTAAACTTCGATTTTTCGAAACGATCCTGCGCATAGTCGCGGTCAATGGAGAACTCTTTGATTTCTGTCTGAGAAGGAAGTTCGTACATAGCATCGGTAATGATAGCCTCACAGATTGACCTTAACCCACGAGCCCCTAATTTATATTGAATGGCTTTATCAACAATATAATCAAGTGCTGAATCTTCAAAGGTAACTTCAATACCTTCCATCTGAAATAGCTTGTGATACTGTTTGGTAAGTGCATTTTTCGGCTCAGTCAGTATCATCTTCAATGTTTCTCGGCTGAGAGGGTCTAGATGAGTAAGGACCGGCAGACGACCGATCAACTCCGGAATCAAACCAAACTGTTTCAAATCCTGGGCAGTTACGTACTGTAGCAGGTTGTCTTTGTCAATGTGTAGTTCAGAAATATTTGTTTTAGAACCAGTAAAGCCAAGTGGTTGGGTATTGAGACGGTTGGCAATTAAGCGAGAAATGCCATCAAATGCCCCACCACAGATGAACAATATATGTTCGGTGTTTAAGGTGATCATCTTTTGGTCGGGATGTTTACGGCCACCCTGGGGTGGTACATTCACGCTGGTTCCTTCCAAAAGCTTGAGCAATGCCTGTTGAACTCCCTCACCGCTCACATCTCGGGTGATAGAAGGGTTATCTGACTTACGGGCAATCTTATCGATCTCATCTATATATACGATACCTCGCTCCGCCGATTCCACATCATAATCAGCGGATTGTAGCAACCGGGTCAGGATACTTTCTACATCTTCGCCTACGTAACCTGCTTCCGTAAGCACGGTGGCATCGGCAATACAGAAAGGTACCTGAAGAATTTTTGCTAACGTTCGAGCTAGGTAAGTCTTACCCGTACCGGTTTCACCTACCATTACAATATTCGACTTCTCAATCGAGATCTCTTCTTTGTCCTCCCGTTGCATTAGCCGTTTATAGTGGTTGTAAACCGCTACCGACATTACTTTTTTAGCATCGTCTTGTCCCACTACATACTCATCCAGGTAGGTCTTGATCTCCTTCGGTTTGATTAAAGTAAATTCAGGGTTGGTACTTTTACCTTTGATTTTTAATTCTTCTTCCAGAATCTGCTGGGCTTGATTGATGCAGAAATTACAAATATGGGCGTTGATCCCGGAAATCATTAAGTCTACATCTTTCTTCGTTCTTCCACAAAACGAGCACGTAATTTGCTGAGGCATGGTCTCGAGGTTGGTTGTCAGTAGAAAGCAGTAAACGGGTAGATAAGTTCCCGTTCACTACTTATGCAAGTTAGTAAAAATTACGACTCATTGCGGATTTTGGAAGTAACTCCCCGGTCGAGTACTTCATCAATCAGACCATACTCCATTGCTTCGGTTGGCCGCATCCAGTAATCACGGTCAGAATCTTGCTCAATTTTCTCGAAAGTTTGTCCGCTGTGGTCAGCAAGAATTTGGTAAAGATCGCGCCGCAACTCTAACGTTTGCTTTAAGGTAATTTCCATGTCTTTAGACTGCCCTTGCATTCCACCACTAGGTTGGTGAATCATGATACGGGCGTGAGGTAGGGCTGCTCGTTTATCCTTCGCACCACCTGCTAACAATACGGCACCCATAGAAGCTGCTAAACCTGTACAAATAGTAGCCACATCGGGAGTAACAAATTGCATGGTATCATACATACCTAGTCCAGCGTAAACGGAACCGCCGGGACTGTTGATATACAACGAGATGTCTTTTTTAGGGTCAACCGACTGTAAGAATAATAACTGGGCAGTGATAATATTAGCTATATTCTCTTCCACCTGCATCCCCAGAAAGATGATACGGTCCATAATTAGACGGGAAAAAACATCAATCTCACGGAAGTTGGTAGGGCGTTCTTCAATTACTGCCCGAGTCATTCCTTCCACTCGGTGTACGTAACTATCAAAAGTGAGGCCGTTAATCCCTTGATCCTTAACCGCAAATTTGCGGAATTCTTCTTTGTTAATCATTTCTAAAAGTATTTTTGGTAAGAATTAATCATTCAGACGTGTAAGCAACATCCTTATTGTAACGAATTGTAGTAGATGGGGTTATTGGCCTTTTTCAACCACCTCGTTAAAAGTATCTACACTTACTTCTTCCTTCTCAATGGTGATTTTTTCTTTGATATGCTCAAAGACTTTCTCGGATTGAACCTGGCTAAAGACCTGCATGTAATTATTGCCGTTTTCACCCTTCAGATAATTGTCCACGATTGGGTCAAATCTTTCATCAGCTTCAAACTGTGAGCCGTAAACCCCAAATTGGGAAAGAACCAGTTCTCTGGCCTTATTTTTTACATCCTCATGCTTTGCCTGTATTTCTTCAGCCTTGGCAATTTTTTCACTGATTAGGCTCCATTTAAGGTCTTGTAGGTACCCATCAAACTGCTCATTGATCGTTTCCTCATTCACCTCATCATCTTGACGAGAAAGTAACCAACGTTTTAAAAAAGCTTCGGGCAGTTGGATATCAGAATTCTGGATGTAATAATTACGAATATCGCGAGTAAGTAACGAATGACTTTCCCGTTCGTAATTCTCAGCAATATTCTCTCTCACTTTTTCTCTAAACTCTTCTTCTGAACTCACCGCATCTTTGCCAAAGATTTGATCATAGAAATCCTGATTGAGTTCAGCGGGAACGGGTCGTTTTATTTCTGTTATAGTCAGTGAAAACTCTCCGTCGACCTCGGATACCTCGTCCTGCTTCATGCCTAAAAGGTAAGCAACATCTATGTCTTCAGGGTACAGCACTCGAATATCAAATGTAACAATATCATCCTTCTTGAGACCCACAAACTGAGATTGTTGTTCTTCGGGTAAGCTATCAATCTTTAACTCAATCTCGTTAGTCAGCTCGCCATCAGTCTGTACTAAATTTCCGGAAAGAATATCACCTGACTGACTTTCTTCAACAGGCTCTGGAGTGCTAAAGCGCTTTTGTAAATCTTCAATAGATTGATTAACAGTCTCGTCGGTCAGTTCAATAGTATATTGTTTGATTTTTACGTCATCTGACAAATTGTACGAGAAGTCATTCACCAGCCCTAAGTCATAGCTAAAAGAGAACTCCTGTTGATTTTCCCAGTCTATATCTTCGGCATCAGTTACATCGGGAAGGGGTTCCCCTACTACTTTTAGCTCATTCTCCTGAATATAGCGCGGCACCGACTGCGAAAGTAATTCGTTGATTTCTTCGACCTTGATAGCTTTGCCGTACATTTTTTTGATTACTCCCGGGGGGACTTTTCCCGGACGAAAGCCTTTCAGGTTTACTTGCTTTCGGTATACTTTTACCTTCTGTTCAATCTTCGGTTCGTAATCTTCGGGGAGAAGCTTGATGTTGAGGGTAGCCTCATTATTTTCTTTTCGGTCTAGCGTAATATCCAAGACGGTTGGGATTTAGGTATTAAACAAAAGCCCTCTCCTCATATTTATTACAGTTGAGAAGAGGGCTGCGGAAAGATGTGCGGATGGAGGGACTCGAACCCCCATGCCTTGCGGCGCTAGATCCTAAGTCTAGTGCGTCTACCAATTTCGCCACATCCGCCTTCCAAAAATTAGACTGCAAATGTAGTACTATCTAAATACATTTCCATAAGCTAACGCAAAATTTTTTTTCAGGGTTTAGCCCTACTGAATTTTTTCTAAGTTATCCGTCGTTAAATAATTAGCGGTTTATACTACAATTTTTGTAAGGGTTCGCTATATTCAACTAAGGGATAATTTATGATAGAACAAGGTATGCAGGTTATTAACGAAGAAGAGGAAAAGAAAGAGATTCTTCGGCGATATCGTCGGTTGCTCCGACTGGCGAAACCATACCTGACCGGTGACGATGCTAAGCAAATACGGCGTGCATTTAATTTGTCTTTAGAAGCCCACAAAGACATGCGGCGCAAATCGGGCGAACCTTATATCTATCACCCATTGGCGGTTGCTGAAATAGCAGTCCGGGAAATTGGTTTAGGTACAACTTCAATAGTTGCTGCATTATTGCATGACGTGGTTGAAGACACTCATATTGAACTGGAGGATATTGAGCGGGATTTTGGAACCAAAATTTCCCGTATCATCGATGGCCTAACCAAGATTTCGGGAGTTTTCGAGTATGGAACCTCGCAGCAGGCTGAGAACTTCCGTAAAATGCTACTTACTCTTTCGGATGATGTCCGGGTAATATTGGTGAAGTTAGCCGACCGCCTGCACAATATGCGAACGCTAGACAGCATGCCGCTGGATAAACAACTGAAGATTGCTTCGGAAACAATCTATTTGTACGCTCCACTGGCTCATCGTTTGGGGTTATACGCTATTAAATCAGAGTTAGAAGATTTATATTTAAAATATACCCAACCGGGGGTTTATCGTGATATTGCCCGAGCTATCAGTAGTAGTAAGGATGCCCGTCGTAGATTTATTCGAAAATTCATTGAACCTATTGAAGCCGCGTTTATGCGCCAGCATTTCACCAAGGATCAGTTCGTAATTTTCGGCCGGCCAAAATCAATCTATTCTATATGGAATAAGATGAACAAAAAGAAAATTCCCTTTCACGAGGTATATGACCTTTTTGCCATTCGAATTATTCTTGATGTTCCACCTGAAGAGGAGAAGGCCGCCTGCTGGAAGGCTTATTCGGTTATTACCGATTTCTATAATCCTAACCCTGAACGACTTCGAGATTGGATAAGCACTCCTAAGTCAAACGGGTATGAGTCCTTACATACTACAGTGATGAGTCCCAGCGGGCAGTGGGTTGAAGTACAGATTCGTACTCGCCGCATGGATGAGATAGCTGAAAAAGGGTATGCTGCTCACTGGAAGTATAAAGATAAGCCTACTGCAAACCGCCAATCCGGGTTGGAAGAATGGGTGGGGAAAGTTAGGTCAATTCTCGAACAAGCCAAACAAGAAAACTCTGCTTCGGCCATTGAGTTTGTCGATGACTTCAGGTCGAATCTATTCAATGAAGAAGTATTTGTATTTACTCCTAAAGGTGAATTGAGGACATTGCCTCGCGGAGCAACAGCTTTGGATTTTGCGTTTGATATTCATACCGAAGTTGGTGCCCAATGTTTAGGAGCGAAGGTCAATCAGAAACTGGTGCCCATCAATTATATTCTTCAAAATGGTGACCAGGTTGAGATAATAACATCTAGTAAGCAGAAACCAAACGAAGGATGGTTGCGCTTTGCTGTTAGCACCAAAGCAAAATCCAAAATTAAGGAGATCTTAAAAGAGGAAAGGAAGGTGGCGGCTGCCGACGGTAAAGAAATAATTCAGCGAAAATTACGGCAAATGAAAATGGAGTTCAATAGTCAGACTGTTGAACAGATGACCGACTACTTTAATGTGAAAACTCCATTAGAATTGTATTACCAAGTAGGAGAAGGGATTATTCCCAGCACATCATTAAAGCGATTTAAGGAAGATGCTGAGCGTGAGAAAGCCAAAGCCAATGGCCATATTAACGATGCAAAAACTTTCCGGAAAACTGTATCGAAAATAAAAGGTGAGCCTCAGGCAATGCTGCTTATTGGTGAAGACCAGGATATCGTTGACTATAAATTTGCAAAATGTTGTAATCCAATACCTGGGGACAATGTTTTCGGGTTTGTGACAGTAAACGAAGGAATCAAAATTCACCGCACTGATTGCCCGAATGCCCCCGAGTTGATGGCTAATTATGGCTACCGAATTGTACAGGCCGAATGGGCTGAGAAAAAAGAATCAGCCTTTTTGTCGGGTCTAAGGGTAAATGGCACTGATCGGGTTGGGCTTATTAGTGATATCAGCGATATCATTTCATCTGAGCTAAAGGTAAATATGCGTTCTATTTCTATGGATACTGACCAAGGAATCTTTGAAGGAAACATCATGTTATACGTCCATGACCGTTCTCATCTCGATAAACTCATCAAACGGCTAGAGAAAGTTGCCGGTGTAGAGAAAGTTACGCGTGACGACTAGTTGCTCAAAATTCTTGAGTAGAATAATGAAGGGGCTTTCTACGAAAATCATATCTTTGCAATCTAGACAAAAATCAATGGCATTAAACACCGAAGTATTTAATAAAGTAAAGAGTACATTTGTTACCTATCTCGAGAAGAAAGGGTATCGTAAAACACCGGAGAGATTTGCAATTCTAGAAGAGATTTACTCTCGTGAAGGACACTTTGATGTTGAGTCCTTATATATCAATATGAAAAATAAGGGTTTCCGGGTGAGTAGAGCTACCGTTTACAACACTTTAGATATTTTGGTGGAATGTGACTTGGTAAGTAAACATCAGTTTGGCAAGAATCTAGCGCAGTACGAAAAAAACTACGGGTATAAACAACACGATCATCTTATCTGCACTGATTGTAATCAAGTTATGGAGTTTTGTGACCCCCGTATTTACAATATACAAAAGATGGTAGGGGAGTTACTGGGTTACGACGTAGACCACCATTCATTAATCTTATACGGTAGTTGTAACCGTGAAAACTGCGAACGAAGACCGGCCCAGAATGTATCGAGTGTAGAAAAATCTAACTAAATTTATTATTTTATTCTGGGGTATCAGTGCCTTGCATTGAATCCCATTTTTTTTATCTAACCAAAACTATATGAGCGTCGATGTGCTATTAGGTCTCCAGTGGGGCGATGAAGGAAAAGGTAAGGTGGTTGATTATCTGGCACCAAACTATAAAGTAATTGCCCGTTTTCAGGGAGGACCTAACGCTGGTCATACCTTAGAATTTGATGATACCAAACACGTTTTGCACCAAATACCGTCGGGTGTTTTCAGGTCAGGAACGGAGAATATTATTGGCAACGGAGTGGTTCTGGATCCAATAATTCTTCGGCATGAGATAGAAGAATTACAGAAAAAAGGAGTAGACCCAACCGGTAACCTATTCATATCTAAGAAAGCTCAATTGATACTACCAACTCATCGACTCTTAGATGCTGCTTATGAGCAGTATAAGGGGGATAAGAAAATCGGTTCTACTCTAAAGGGTATTGGTCCTACCTACCAGGATAAGGTTGGGAGGTTAGGTTTAAGAGTAGGGGATGTGCTTCGTGAAGATTTCGCAAGCTTATATCAGCAGCGAGTAGAAGAGCATCAAAAAAAATTATCGACCTTTCAGTACCCTTACGAACTAGAGTCCTTGGAACAGGACTTCTGGAGTGCAATTGATTTCTTAAAAAATTTAAAACTGATTGACAGTGAAATATATCTTCACGATAAACTAGCCAGTAAGATACCAATTTTAGCTGAAGGAGCGCAGGGTTCTTTGCTAGACATAGATTTTGGTAGTTACCCTTTTGTCACCAGTTCAACTACAACCGCAGCTGGTGCTTGTACAGGGTTGGGGATTGCCCCCCGACACATTGGCGAAGTTTTTGGGATTTTTAAAGCTTATTGCACTCGGGTTGGCTCCGGCCCATTTCCTACCGAACTTCACGATGCGTTGGGGGAAGAGTTACGTAGAAAGGGTAGTGAATTTGGAGCAACTACCGGTAGGCCCAGACGCTGTGGCTGGCTTGATCTTCCCGCTTTGAATTATGCCGTCAAGTTGAACGGCGTCACCCAACTATTTATGATGAAAGCAGATGTACTCAATGGTATGGACGAAATCTCAGTTTGTACTAACTATCAGTTATCTGACGGAACAAAAGTTGATTATATTCCTCACGATTTGAGAGATAATGTCGTTTCACCCGTATATACTACATTACCTGGCTGGGATTTCGATGTAAATTCAGTATCTGACTTTTCTGAGCTTCCTGAATCTTTTCTCAACTATGTGCAGTTCATAGAAAGGTTCGTTAAAGTACCGATTAATCTGGTATCTCTTGGACCTAAACGCTTACAAACTCTGGTTAAAGCCGAAACTATTCTTGTAAACAACTAGAAGTAGCTGTGGCAGTAGCTATTGCCAATTTTGAGCCGGTAGCTTAACATAAATTCATGGGTGCCATCGGTGTAGTTGCGGATGCGTGAGATAGTATGGTCGTAGGTATATCCAAAGCTGAAGCTGCGGTTCAGAAGTACTTCAAAGAGTAAGATCATCGAGTCACCGCTTCGGTAAGAGGCACCGACATTTACCACATCTTGCAAAAATACATTCATATTTAGGTCCATTCCTAGCGGCTGACCCTCTTGGTAGCGGATGAGAGTAGAGGGTTTCAATTTCAGAAATTCGTTAGGTGAGAAAACGTGCCCGCCTGTGATAAAATAATATCTGCGTTCGGTAGCTTCGCTAATAACATCTGCTTGATTATACACTTTATTATTTAATAAGAATGGGATAGATATCCCGGCATAAGTAGTGTTGTTACTATAAAAAGCTCCCGTCCCAAAGTTGGGACTAAATCTGGTCTGTGTCCCAGACAGTGAAGGATCATTTAAATTGAATCTTCGTAGTCGTTCAAAGTCAGATTGGGTATAGTTAAATCCAGCCTGAAGACCCAACGATAATGTTCCAACTAACATCTTGATTTTATAGGCATAGCTACCGTAGATACTATAGTCATCATGAATTCCGATCTGATCTCGGGAAATTATCATACCTAAACCTACGGGGCGATTTTCGAGGGCCGTATGCGTTACCAAACTTTGAGTCTTGGGCGATCCCTCCACATTTACCCATTGATCGCGATGAACCAAGCTAACCACCCATTGTTTTTGGTTGCCCGCATAGGCCGGGTTCAATACCAACCCGTTGAACATATACTGGGAGAAAACAGGGCGCTGTTGGGCCAAGGAATCAGAAGTTGATACCAATAACCCGAAAAATAAAGTGATTACTGTGGTTTTAAACTGTCTATTGATCATGGGTATTGAGTAGCCCAGGTAGCAGCTAAAATGCTGCTACCTGAGAATATTAATTATCTCATTAATTCTAAGTATCCAGACTCCGGATCATCACCATTATTTTTGTCGATGATGTAGAAGTAAGTACCATCTGGCAGCTTCTCACCTCCGATGTATAATCCACGATTTCCAAATCCTTCGAAGTAAGAAGTCAGATTATCGTAACGTTCGTTCTCGTACACTAAAGCACCTGCACGATTGTAGATTCGTACAATATTATTCTCAAAATTTTCAATACAACTAATGATGAATTTATCATTATTTCCATCACCATTAGGTGAAATACCATTGTAAGCGTAAATCGTGCTCTCAATAGTTGCCGACTTGGTGAATGAACATCCTTTATCATCAGTAACTGTAACTTCATATAGTCCTGGCATTTGGCCATTCAGAAAAAACTTATTGGAATAACCTTCAGGAGTTAGCCATTCTATGTCAACTACCTTAATGTTTTCATTGAATCGCAATTGAGCAGAACCCGTCGGCTCATAACAGGTGGAAGGGGTTGTGACGATTTCAAAGTCAGGAATACGAATCTCCTCAGGTACTGTGATACTAGTTGATTCAGAGAAACAACCTGTCACTAAATTTGTAATGGAAACAAAGTATTCACCAGCAGCTAGTTCACGCACTATATTCGTTTTAGTGCTTCGGAAAATTTCTCTACCATCTTCATCATACCACAAATATTCAAATACTTCAGTACCATTCATTTGTGTGCTGTCAATCACTACTTTCGCAGATCCGTCAGGGTTCACACAGCGAGTCACCGGCGATAGTAAAATAGCGGTAGGGGTAGGAAGCATAAAGTCTTCCATTTCGGAAATAACCTCGGCAGTTACCGGCTCACTAATACACCCAGTTACTTTATCTCGGGCAACTACTGAATAAGTGTCTGGAGCTAGATCGCTAGCAGTCGGTCTCTGAGCAATTGGATTACCCTGTACAACTTCACCTTGGTACCAAAAGAAATCGTATCTGGAGATTTCTCCCTCCACCATTGCTGATAACTGGCCGTTGGGTCGGGTTTCATCGCAATTAGTAACCGAGAAATCGTTGGTTATCGCAAGAGGTACTTCGTTTCCTCTTGAGTCAGGTACAACTGATATGGCTTCAACAGTAGAACAATCAGTTTCTGATTGGTCGCTAACCCGTACGGTGTAGCTTCCATTTTCAACATCTGTAATGATATTTCGATTATTGCCAATTGCTAACACGTTACCTGCACTATCAAGCCACTCATAAGAATAATTGCCACTGCCACCACTCACATTAGCTGCAATCTGGCCATTCGGGCTAAGACAATTGGTAAATGGCATGACGGAAGTGCTTACCGACAGCGGAACGGCCACACCCTCAATGGTGTATGAACGAGTAGTTTCACAACCAGTTACGGTGTCTTGTACCCAAATGGTATAAGTACCTGGTACTAGGTTCTCAACCTCCAAACTGTTACTGAATCCAGTCAAACTATCGGCCGGGTCAGTAATGACAGCACCTTCGTACCAGCGGGTGATGTACTGACTATTATTCAATACCTCAACCTCAATAGAGCCTTCCGCATCATTAGACGGATCGCAGGCTACAATTGGGTCAGAAATATTGTCTAGAACTACTACTACGTTTCCGGTAGAGTCAATAATGTTAACCTGTACGGGAAGCGACTCGCAACCAGTTGAAAGGTTTACTGCTTTTACTAAGTAACTACCAGCTGCGAGGCTATCAGCCACTTGTCCATTTGCATCCAGACCATAGTCACTCACAGCGATAGTTGAAGTGAAGTTGTCTACCGACCAAACAAATTGATAGTCGCCATACGGCGAGGCTATTCCTTGAAACGTCAAGCTAGCTACCTCAGCGGCACCGTTTGAAGGAAAACAATTAGACTGATCAGCTGTCTTATTCATTGTTAAAACCGGTACTGCTACCTGAGCATCAATTGTGAATACTGCAGATACAGAACAACCGCTTTCCGGATTGAACACTGTTACTTCATAACTACCTGCTTCTAGATTGCTAAGTACATTCGTGCCATCACCCAAGGCTGTTCCTGGTAACATTGATCCATCAGCCATTGTCCAAGAGTAATTGTAACCACCAGCTGGTACAGACCCATCCCATTCTTCGGCTGTAACCGTAATCGAGCCTTCATTAACACCAGTACAACTAATAAAATCAGTGGTAGAATCAAGGTAGACGAACGGTGTACGGATTGAGTCAGTCAATACAACTTGAAGAAAGTCACTGGACTGACATCCACCTGTAATACTATTCGTAATTTTTACATAATAGGTGTCAACGGATAGGTCATCCAGTACACTACTAGTTTCACCATTAAGTACGTTAAGAGTATCGCCTTGGTACCAAACAAAGTTATAGTTGCCAAATGCTGCGTCACTTGATTGAATGACGGCTCCATCTTCCATTACTTGCGTAATCTCAATTCTTCCATCTCCATTACAAGTAGTTACATTTTGCTTGCTTACGCTTGCAGCAGTAAATTCAGGTAATATGGGTTCAAACCTAATCGTATCTCGAGCGATAACTGTTTCACAATCCAGATTGTGATTTCGTACTTCTACGCGGTAAGCACCATCAGGAAGGTTACTAATTGTACTCTGGTTACCTACTTCTGAAGAGGGTACAGCAACATTATTTTCATCAAACCAGTTAAAGGTGTAGCTTCCAGCAGGAGTTGCCAATGGACCACTACCATCTTGCTCGAAAGCTTCTACGGTAATTGAACCCTGGGCTGTACCAGAACAATCTTCATTCGAGGTGTTCTGAACTATCGTTATCTGAGTTTCAGAAACTTGGTAGAGAATCTCACCTACTTGAGGACCTGATTCACATCCAGTAATATTGTTAATTGCATAGACATAGTACAACCCACTCTCGCGACCTGATAGTACATTACCATTATCTAAGTAAGTAGAGGCACCTGGATCATCTATATTTGATGAAAGAGTAACTGGGGCACTATGCCAATAAAAGCTATAGTCGGCCAAATTAGTTATTCCAGTAGTAGCCGAAGCAATAACCTCTAACTCGCCATTTTCAGGATCACAGCTTGTCTGATGGCTGTTGACTTGGATATTATTGTCTACTAGTTTAGGAAGTACTATTTCAGTTCCGAGTTCTACTGTGATTGTTGTATCACAGCTTGTTTCCAGGTCTCGGAAAGTCAACACATATTCACCTGCAACTAATTCTCTAATTTCTATTTCTGTTGTGCTACCAACGTTTACTTCGTCAATGTTTGCAACCAGTGGAGAAAACGGTGCATTATTCAATATCGCATTTTCTAACGTATATCCACTAAAAGCGGTATTGTCACCGGTTCTTTTGCCGAAAGTAAAATTCATTTGTCCATTCGTACCATCACAGTAAGTATTGGGTTGAACCGTACTCGCAATTAAGTCTGGTGACTGAGACTCAGCTACTACTTCAAAGGTTCTTGGGTCAGACCGACAGCCCAGAGCGCCCCCACTATTATTGAAATCAAAAGCATCTACTACAATCACGGTGTAGAAACCTGGGGCCAGTCCGCTAATTGTTGACTGATTGTTTGCAGCCGTAGGTGCTGCAGTCATAATGTCAAAGTTACTAATATCATCGATCGGAGTGGTACTCGCATTCAGGTATTTAACATTTTCACCTTCAAACCAGTAATAAAAGAAATCACTATCGGCATGACCAGGAAAGAAATTTGTCCGAACCGTACTTTCTACTTCTGCTTCAATCTCACCACCTAGGGTAGGATAGTCAGTTGGATCACAGGTACGGGCTGCTGTGGGAGGAGTAGAAAGAACTGCTGGTGGTACCGGAGTAATACTAGCATCTGGTGCCAATACATATACAGAATCTTTAAAACAGCCAGTTCCGGTATCGGTAATCCGAACCATGTATTTATCCGAACGGATGTTGGTTAAAGTACTCGAGGTTTCACCTGCTAGCGGATAAGTGTCATCCCCACCTTTATACCATTGGTAGGTAAATGGGCCGGTAGCACCAGTAATGCTGGTTACGGTCAATGCACCATCAGGATTTACGCAGTCAGCCTGGGTAGTGGGGGTAAAAGTAAAATTTAGGTTATTCTGAATTTGGCTTTTAACCTCAATGGTATAAGCAACGGATGCACAAGTAGAGTTTATATTCGTCGCTACAACTGTGTACATGCCAGGTTCAACGTTCTCTAACCGAGCAGTTGTAGCAGTTGGATTTCCAGTTACTATTGAAGTAGTGTCTTCACCAAAGTACCACTGATAACTATAATTGGATAGATTATCGGTGAGGGTGAATGTTACCCCATCATCTTCCGACAGGTCAATAGAAGTAACTTCGGCTACTCCATTAGGAGGGCTACAAAATGTAGCAGCGGTAGCAGTCAGGTTTAAGCGAATTTCTGAGCCTTTGATAATATTATCGCCTAAATATACTTGCTCCCGGCCAGTACATCCGGTTTCACCATTCTCAACTTCTAGGATATATGTTCCTACTCCAATATTATCTACCGAAAAGCCGCTAACTACTGCATTAGGGTTATTGGCAGTAATAGGGGTATCTACACCACCAACTAGTTGATACCAGGTGAACACATAGCCCGCAGTATTACCGTTTACATCACCACGAAGACCTCCATTCTGGTTAGTATCGTCGCAGGAAGACTGCTCAATGACGCTCACATTAATTCCGGCAACGGGGAAATCACGTAAGTCTTCAATATAGATTTGAGCTGTATCGATTGCCGCACATCCAGAACCATCGTTTTTAACCGCTCTTACCGAATACCATCCAACATCCAGTCCATTGATAACTGAGCGGTTCTGACCCGAAATGAGGGTGGCCGAACCATTACGAACATCGTTCTTAGTTCCACTATACCAGTAGTAAGTATAGTTTGCTGTATCGGGAGTTCCACCCGAAATTGAAGCAGTTAAACCAGCTTCAATACCACCGCTAAAAACTCCAGGTGTACAATAACGCTGATCATCTAATTTGGTGGCAGTGATTGTTTCTAAGTAATCAAATGATTGGTCAGCGATTGAAGTATAAATTAACGTATCACAACCACTACTTTGGCTCACAATACTAATTACGTAGTTTCCAGCATCCTGTCCGGACAACTGACCGGGTACACTTGGTTGAGGGTTAACAGCCGAGGCAGTGTCTACACCAGCAAACCATTTAAAATTGTAACCAGTTGTCACTCCTCCTACGGTTACACTTAGAGCCCCGTTAGGATCTGCCGGATCACAGTTTGTTTTAGGGGTTTGAGTGATAGCAATAGTACCAAAAGGTGCAATCTGGTTTTCAATCTGGAATACAGAAGATAAGTCAGATACACAGTTTGTCGCTGTATCTTCAACAATTGCCACATAGGGGCCAGCTTCTAATCCGGTAAACAAACCAGTAAAGTTAGTCTCGATAACTGTGCTACCTTGCTGTAACGTAAATTGATAGCCAGCAGTAACACCTCCTATAGAGACTTGCACTTGCCCGTTAGGCTCGCAAGTAGTTTGATGCTGCAAGATATTTACATCCGTAGGATCAATGGCTGGTACAATTACATTTTCGGTAAGCGTAATTGATTCGGTAAATGTGCAACCGGAAGAATTATCAGTAGCTACCACTGTATATACATCCGTAAGGTTGGTACTTAAAGTATCAGGTGTGATATAGTCGTTAGCCACAATTTGAGCTAAAGGTCCAGAAGTAACCGTTCCTCGGTACCAGGTCCAGTCATATTTATTGGGATTGGCTACAACAGCTGTCAGTTGACCATCGTAGGGAAAACTACATGCTGTTTGTTCCTTTGCTACTTCAATTGTAATGTCATCGATTACTTTTGAAGTAATTATCTCAACCCTTTCACCACTGGTATACAATCCACAATCATTCGTTGGGTCGTATGCTCTCACTTCATAAATCCCTTCATCCAATCCGTTGAAAGAAGGGTTATTACTAAATGTAGTATCTTGTACTGGACTCATTTGGATGAGCATGTAGTCATACGACCCCGCGCTCCCCGCCATTTGAACCGTAATAGTTCCGTTTGGATTTTTACAGTTAGTATTTTCAGTTGATGTAACCGCATCGATCTCAGGGAGGTCAAGTGTCATATCAATAGTTTCTGTTTCGGAGCAACCGGTCAGTAAATTGGTTACGGTTACTTTGTAAAGAATTGGTTGCAGATTAATCGCAGTATCACCTAAGGCAAGAACCCCAGCTTGCTGCTCATCTTCCCACTCAATTAGATAATCCGTATCATTTGGGCTAGTACCATTTATTAGAACCCGAGCTTGTCCATCCGCAATACCAGGTGCGCAGCTTGAAACTGCTTGAATTATTTCTAGCGATACAACTTCACCATCTGGCCAGTCTTCAAATCGCTCAACTCGGACTGTATCAGGATGGCCCATGCAGGTATAGACGCCATTATTATAGTTTATTTCTACTTGGTAAGTTCCTGAATCGAGTTCGGTAACCATGGCGGTGTTTCCTACAACTTCTCCGGTAGCAATATTAGTCCAAACAATATCGTATTCAGATTCTTGTAGGGTCGTACTATCGGCAGCTAATACCTGTACTTCACCCGTGTTTAGGTTAGATACATCGCCTGGACAGTTACGGTTGTCAAGAAGTTTAATTGCAACTATCTGAAAAGGGTTAGGGTTAACATCAATAGAAACAATAGTAGGAGTATCATCGCATTCCCGGATTGGACCATTGAGATTGGTGAGAGGATAAAATGCCGAATTGGCAATTTTATTACCAAGATTATCGTAAGGTCCCACATCATTTAAAGATGCGTAAACAGTATAAGCACCGCGAGGTCCAGAAACCGTTAGGGTTGTATCAACAAAATCACCAGGCTTTAATCCGCCAGCTATTGTAATGTATTCTATAGCAAAGTGAGGATCTTCCTCTGTATCTGAATAAGGCAGGCGAGGGTTTTCACTGTAGAATGAAATAGGAATGGGACTTTTTACTTCTTCATCGCCATTATTCTCAAAAAAGAGGCGTATCTGAAACTCCTGATCAGGACAATCCGGGGGAGTAATGCGGGTACTATCCCCAACAAAGTCAAGTTTTGCAGCGGGAAAAACCAAATTTCCACAATAACTAATGCGGGGCGATTGGTTAAGAAACTTATTCAGCGAAAAGCTGTTAGCAGCACTGGGATCGTTACAAAGCTGAGAGAAACTTAAATGATGTGACTGAGGGACAGCGGGTACACTCAAATTATCATTAATATTCACGTTAAAGTACGAAAACTGGTTCCATACCTGTCGGGCGGGTACCCAATAGTTACCCTCAGCCGCCTTGTAGACTTTAATATGGCCGTTTTCTCGATCATTATTAGTTTGAGGTGTTTCTCCATATCCATTACGTAATCTTCCACATGAAACAATAATTTCTGTTTCTCCATCGCCGTCTACGTCGGCCACAATGGGGTATTCACCCTGGGTTTGTGAGCTACAGAATGAGCCATCTAGAAAACCACTAGCGATCTCACCGTTAAATCCATTTACAATGTAAAGATTAATCTCGTCGCGGTAGATTACTTCCGACGCCCCGTCACCGTCAAAATCAAAGACAGTAGTTCCGGTAAAACCAGAGGAGGACTCCCAAAACTGATCATGATTTTCCCACTCTACATTTAGGTTCTGATCCAATGCATACAAACTGGAACCCGACATAAAAGTTACTTCTAACTCAGGATCAGCATCGATATTGGCAATGTTGAGCGTTCCTAGTCCACGGCGCCAAGTACATAATTCATTCGTATTGTCACAGCTCCCACCGTTCAAATCACGGAAATTCCCTCGGTTGGCGGCAATAGTGTTACCGGGCCGGGTCACAACAAACATCTTAACTTCACTATTTTGTATATCCCAGAAAAATACGGATGTGGGGCCATTTTCATTACCGGTCGTTCCCCCCATAAGTACATCCAGGTGACCATCACCGTTATAATCTACGATACTGGTGGTACTCCAGGTCTGATTGCCAAATCCGGAGTGTTTAGGATGATACCCCCCGGCCCGGTAATCGGCGGGTAGGGTGGTAGCATTGTTCATGTTGGCGATTTCAGTTAAATGCATACCGTCGCCATCATTGTCAACATCTACGGAGTAGATAATATGCCCTACCACTAATTCTAACCCTTGACAGTCAGTGCAGTAAGCATCAGGAAACATGTCAATTGCCACGGGGGCTGCATTAAGGTCATTTCGCCAGCTGTTTGCTGATGGATAGGTAGCACTACCATGACTTCCAGCGATGAGGATATTACCAGTGGTAGCATCCCTGATTTCGTTAACCTGGTATAGTTCGGGTACACCATCTAGATTAAAGTCGGCAACGTTGACGATCCGACCATCATTAAATGATGAAGCGGGTTGATTCCAGTAAGGAGTTAAATCGTGATGATAAGCTTTGATAGAATTATCGTTACCCACAATGAATATTTCGCCAAACCCATCATCATCTACATCAGCTACTACCGGATAGCCCCGAGTAGCTGGTCCAAAATCAGTCTGATGCTCAATAGTAGATAGATCGGAACCATCCAGTACGTAGATCATCCCAGTTTGTCCGTTAGTGGTAATCACTTCCGGGGTATCATCATTATCTACATCGGCTACCATTGGCATGCCCATGGCTGCACTAGTTTGATTATCTGAAGAGTCTGCGGCTTGAATACTAAATACGTTTCCAGTAGGAACGGCTTCACAGTCGGGTTGTAAAACAATGTAGTTGTTAGGGTTATCGGGGTCAGCTAAACAATCACCGTCGTAATAATCATAAAATCCATCACCATCGTCATCAACTCCGTTGCCACAATCGTTCTCACAGTGTATGGAAGCTTTGCAACCGCTTATCTCATCTCGATCCTGACAGTCAATCAAGCCGTCTCCGTCATTATCAATACCATCATTACAAATCTCAGGTACCGAACTGCAGTCTGGGCACTTAGAGTCCGCACAGTCAGCATTACCGTCCCTGTCATTATCAATCCCATCATTGCAATTAATAGGAGTGGTGCCTAATACATTTTCAGTAGTACGCAGGACACAATCCGGAGTTCCATAGGCCGGGTTACTGGTATCATAGCATTCACGTAATTTAACGCAAGCTTGACTATTGTAAACAGGATCACTTGGGTCAAAGCAGTCTTGAGCCAAAAGATCGTTACTGCTAACAATTAGAAAAAGTATACCAATGGAAAATAAATATTTGATGCACTTCATAGGATCAATGGGTTGAGTTCGGAATATCTCTGGGTTGATAGTCCTCTCATTTTGATAACTGTTGTAAAGTACGTCAATATGTTGTCTTGAATAAATACTAATTGAAATGATAAAATCACAATGTATGAAATATGGCAAATTCTTATTACCTAAGACTGTTTCAATATCAATCGCGCACCGTGGATGTCAAAAACTAGCTATTGGGGCTAAAATGAAGAGTTCACTCTAGTTGGAAAAGGATAAAGTACAATAGGGTGTCATTATACGTCTTATAAGTATTATTGAATTATTCACGTGTTTTTGCCTTTTTATTACCTTATTATTTGTAATTATCTAATTTTCATTTTTGGGAAATTCTCAACTCAATTCTCTAAATTTTTATATTTGTTGGAAGAAGCGTCAAATGATATGAAGTATTTCCTAGTACTCTCACTATTCTGGTTCTCTCCATTTGTCTCAGCTCAAAAGCTGATGGTTGGACCTATGCTTGGCGGAAGAGTTTCTAATCCGGTATATGATGATAAAACGTATTCGGATGAATATCGGACACATTGGATGCCTGGCTTTCAAGCCGGAATTGCAAGTATATGGCAAGTAAGCAATTTGTTTACTCTAGCGAATGATTTGTATTATGCCCAGGAAGGTAAAAAAATTACTGGTGACGGTGGATTGACAAAATTTCGTGAGTACCATCAATTAATAGGCCTACCAATTATCTTTAGGGTGAATTTTGGGAATGATAGATTCATGTACTACGGTGGAGTGGGACCAAATATTCGGTACTGGCTTAAAAGTAATGGAACTGCAAATGTTCCAGAGTTAATTGAAATTACAGGTTCTGATGAGCCTTTGAACTATACAATACAATTTAAAGGCTACGGTGAAAGTGATGAAGTATTCTTCGTTTCTGCACCGAATCGACTACAACTAGGTATTGATATTAATGCTGGGGTCATGCTTCCTCTACACCAACAATGGCTGACAATTGACTTAAGATATGGATGGGGACATACAAATTTTGCCAAATCCGAATCGACTTACACTCCCTTCGTATTTTTTGATGATAATTTAGCGCATACCCAACATAGTGTTCAAGTATCTTGCGCTTACCTATTTTCATTCGATCTCTTTGAAATAACCCATAAAGGTAAGAGTACTAAGAAGGTAAAATAGCTGTGTCGGTTTGAAAGATTTTGCAATCTAATTGCCAAAATGGTGGTGCTTTGTAGGGATAGGTAATACTTGCACCTAAAATTTTTTTACGAAAATCTTCAATTTTTAGAACCTCTCAGTCTGCTATTCGTTTGCGTAGGGAAACTAACGATAACGATAAAGTTTCCGTAGTATTATTAACCCAATATTTAGTTGGAAAATAAAGAGCAAATAGCAGAAGCAGCAGAAAAGTTATTCATGAGTTATGGTATTCGTAGCGTAACCATGGATGATATTGCCAAACAACTCGGAATATCTAAAAAAACGATATACCAACATTACAATGACAAGGATGAGGTGGTGTGCCAAACCACATGGAGGATTTTGGAGCGTGAGAAGGAGTTGCTTGAAGGTATTCGTAAAGAAGCAAAAAATGCGGTTCATGAGTTACATTTGCTGACTAATTATGTTCGGCATCACATTGTAAATATTAACCCTTCGGCTTTGTTTGATATTCAAAAATATCATAAAGAAGCATGGAAAATATATCTAGACTTCAAAGATTCTGTTTTTATCCAGAATATTGAAGAATCAATTAAACGAGGAATAGCTGAAGGGTATTTTCGATCTAATCTAAATCCTAAAATCCTCGCCAAACTTCGTATTGAGCAAATTCATATTGGTTTTGATGACCAAATCTTTCCTAAAGATCAATTCGATTGGACTGAGGTACAGTTACAACTTTTTGAAAACTTTTTTTATGGCCTATTAACTCCGACTGGAAAACAACTCTTTGAAAATTATTCAGAAACACTTGTTACTAATGTTGAAGAAAGCAATTAAAATAACAATTCCGTTATGTCTGTTAATAGTGAACATCCTGATGGCACAAAGCCAGGAAGTTGATATTACAGAACCACTGACCTTGGATGAATGTCTGGCCTATGCTTATCAGAACAGTGAAAACATTCAGATTGCTGATCTAGAGAAAGCGATTGCCCGAGCCGATGTTGGAATTACTAAGGCTCAAGGTCTCCCGCAAATTGATTTAGCTGCAGCTTATAATAATAATTTTGCCGTTCCTACGGTCTATCTTCCTGCCGAAGCGGGTGGAGCTTTTGGGCAGTCGGGTGATGAAGAATTAGCTCTTCGTTTTGGTATTAGAAATGAGGCAAACGCCGGAGTTTCTGCCTCACAAATGCTTTTTGATGGATCTTACTTTGTTGGACTGGCTGCGGCTCGTACCTACGTCAATCTATCTGAGCAAGAATATGTGCTTACTAAAAATGATGTGGCAGAACAGGTTACCAGAGCCTATTATGCAGCTCTGATTGACGAGTTTTTAGAAAACTTGGTTTTAAGTAATCTTCAAAGAGTTGACACGCTATTGCGAGAAACCAAGTTGATGTACGAAAACGGGTTTGTTGAAAAAATAGATGTAGACCGGATTTCAGTACAGTACAATAACATCAAAACTGAACTAGACCGGGTTAACCGGAATTCTAAGCTTAGCATGCTTTTGTTAAAATTTCAGATGGGAATGCCCATTGAGCAGGAAATAACCTTAGCAGATAAACTTTCTGAGATTGATTTTGACCCTGAAATTGAAGCAAACCAAAGTTTTGATTACACCGACCGTGCGGAGTACACCCAGTTACAAATCAATCAGGATTTAGTGCAGCTTGACATGCGGAATACACGTTCTCAGCGTTTACCCAAGCTCACTTTGGTTGCCAATTACGGATACAATACTGGAACTGATGATTTCACTAATATTACAAACCTAAATCGATGGAACTCACTAGGTTCATTTGGATTAAATTTCACTATACCAATTTTTGATGGCTTACGTAAGCACCATACAATTCAAAAAAGTAAGGTGCAAATGCAACAACTTGAACTTCAATCTTCTTTTCTCAAAAACTCGATTGATTTGGAAATAGAACAAGCCCGAGTTAATCTAAATAATAGTGTTGAACAGATGGAAAACCAATTAGAAAATTATGAATTGGCTCAGGAAGTTTACCGGGTTTCTAAAATCAAGTATCAAGAAGGTGTAGGATCAAACATTGAAGTCATTGATGCTGAAAATTCATTAATAACTGCTCAAACAAATTACTTTCAAGCACTATATAGCGCTATTATTGCCAAAGTAGGGTTGCAGCGAGCCCTTGGAATTCTTGTTCAAAACTAATTTCAATATAAATTTTATGAGATCGACTCTAACTTTAAGCCTAATTATAATTAGCGGGATACTATTCTCGGCTTGCAGTGGAAATGACTCTGATCTAGCTCAAAAAAAACAGCAGCTAAAGGAATATAAACAGGAACTTAGCACCCTAGAAGATCAGATTGCTACCCTTGAAGAAGAAATAGCGGAGGAAGACCCCTCTTTTGCTCGTCTGTCTCAGAAAGCTACATTGGTAACTACTATTCCAGTAGTATCCAAGACTTTTGAGCACTTCGTGGAGGTCAGAGGCTCGGTAACTTCCCGAAGAAATATTACCATTAGTGCAGAGGCACCTGGAATGATCAGCTCACTGAGAGCTACCGAAGGAGAATCTGTAATGAAGAATCAAATATTGCTTACGCAAAATGCGGAAACTATTCGAAGAAATATTCAGGAATTGCAAACCTCTCTTGAGTTAGCTGAAACTCGGTACAATCGTCAAAAGAATCTTTGGGATCAAAATATTGGTACCGAACTACAGTACTTGGAAGCAGAGAATGCAGTAGAATCATTGAAAAGCCGAATTTCCTCCCTTCAGGCACAACTCAGTAATTACATAATACGAGCTCCATTTTCAGGGACTATCGATGAAGTCTTCGTGAAAGAGGGTGAGATGGCCCAGCCCGGATTACCGATGATAAGATTAGTTAGCTTGCAGGACATGTATATTGAAGCTGATGTTTCAGAGACATTTCTTGGCGAATTTGAAAAGGGAGATAGCGTAGTGGTTTCCCTTCCATCTATCGACAAAACGCTGAAAAGCACGATCAGTTCGGTCGGGAAAGTGATCAATGAGAACAACCGAACTTTCAAGGTTGAAGTAAGGCTTCCTAATGATATGTCATTACTTCGCCCCAATTTATTAGCAGTAATCAAGATCAAAGACTTTAGCAAGCCTAACGCACTAGTTATTCCCACAAACCTCATCTTGGAGGATACCAAAGGTGATTATGTATTTATAACTGAAGACAGTAGCCAAGAAGGAAAAATTGCGGTTAAAAAACATATTAACCGTGGTATGACCTACAAAAACGAAACAGTCATCTCTCAAGGGTTGGAAGGAAATGAAATGCTAATAGATAAAGGCTTTCGTGAAGTAGCCGAAGGAGTACGGATCGATGTTGTAAGCGAAGAGCCAGGTTCTACTGCTATATCTTCAAACCTGCAATAATTTATTTTGCACCATGCCAGAAAATAAAAACTCAAAACGGGTAGTAAGAAATTTCGGATTAAGCTCCGCCTCCGTCAATAACCGTACGAGTGTATTTATCCTGACCTTTATTATTGTCGTGTTGGGAGTAACCTCGTATTTCTCGATGCCTAAAGAAAATTTTCCTGAGGTAGTCATCCCTACTATTTACGTTGGTACTCCTTATCCGGGTAATTCACCAGTTGACATTGAAAACTTAATAACCCGTCCGATAGAAAAAGAAATCAAGGGCGTGACCGGAGTAGATGAGATTAATTCAACATCAATTCAAGACTATTCTACCATAGTTGTCGAGTTTAATCCGGATGTTGATATTTCAAAAGCACTTCAAGATGTAAAAGACGCAGTAGACCAGGCAAAGAGCGAGCTACCTACGGACTTAGACCAAGATCCGAATGTGTTCGAAGTGAACATTCAGGACCTTCCCTTTATGTTCATAAACATTTCGGGAAATTATAATATTGACGAGCTCAAGTCTTACGGTGAATACCTACAAGACGAAATTGAAGCAATGACCGAAGTGCAAGAAGCTAATTTGAGCGGGACATTGGAGCGAGAAATTAGGATAGATGCAGACTTGTATAAAATGGATGCTCGGGAAGTCACTTTTTCTGACATTCAAAATGCTATCGCAGCTGAAAATGTTACGATTTCGGGTGGGAATATTAAAGCAAACGATTTTCGAAGATCATTAAGGGTGATAGGTGAGTTCACGGAAGTAGAACAGCTAGAGGATGTTATCATCAAAAATGAAGATAACGATATTGTGTACCTGCGTGATGTAGCCGAAGTAAGAGATACCTACGAAGAAGCAACCAGCTATTCACGAAACAATGGAGATCCGGTAGTAACATTGTCAGTAGTAAAAAGAAAAGGAGAGAATGTGCTGGATGCTTCGGATAAAATAAAAGTATTACTTGAGGAAGCACAATCCTCACGATTTCCTAGTGATTTAGAGATCGTAATCACTAACGATCAGTCTAAATACACCCGTATGCAGCTTAGTAATCTGGAGAATAGTATTATCATGGGGGTTATTCTCGTGATTTTAGTGTTGATGTTCTTCTTGAATTTAAGAAACGCGCTCTTTGTCGGGGTGGCCATACCGCTTTCCATGTTTTTATCTTTTATGCTGCTCAGCTTCTTCGGAATTACCATCAATCTGATGGTGCTATTTGCCCTGATTCTAGCTCTAGGTATGTTGGTAGATAACGGTATTGTGGTGGTAGAAAACATTTATCGGCTTATGCAGGAAGGATATTCAGCCGTTCAAGCAGCCAAAGAAGGAGTAGGGGAAGTTGCCTGGCCAATTATCACTTCTACAGCTACAACCCTGGCCGCTTTCCTTCCCTTGGCATTCTGGCAGGGGTTGATTGGTGAGTTTATGCGCTACTTACCTATTACGCTGATTATCGTATTATCGTCTTCCTTATTTGTAGCATTGGTCATCAACCCGGTTCTTACCTCGATGTTTATGAAGGTACAGAGCGAAATGAATGCCCGCAAAAAGAGAAGACTGATGATTATTACGGCTGTATTGGTAGGATTAGCGGTTATATTTTATATCACTGGGGTATTTACCATCGCTAACTTGCTAGTGATCGGAGCTTTGCTCATTCCATTCAATGTTTACGTCTTAACGCCGGCCATTAATTGGTTCCAAAATTACTTTCTGGTGCGTTTAGAGCGAGCTTACACAAAAACCGTTCGTTTTGCCTTACGTGGTAAGAACTCATATTTTGTTTTCTTTGGTACAGTGGGTTTGCTAGTTGTTTCAATTATGCTAGTTATTGCCAAACAACCAAAGGTTGAATTCTTCCCAGGTAGTGACCCCGAATACTTTAATGTGTTCGTAGAGTTGCCGGTGGGTACTGATATAGAAACTACCAATGCCCTGGCTGAACGTCTGGAAGATCGGATTTTTGAAGCGTTAGACCCCTACGACAACATTGTGGAAGCAGTCATCTCTCAGGTAGGAGAGAACACGAATGATCCCCAGGAAGGAGTGAGTCCCGGTGAAACGCCTAACAAAGCTAGGATTAATGTTTCCTTTATCGATTATCAGTTTCGGGAAGGGCTTTCAACCAAGCAAGCATTAGAAGATGTTCGTGAAGTAGTGAGTGGATACCCTGGTGTTCAGGTAAGTGTAGCAGAAAATCCGGTAGGACCACCAGTGGGTAAACCTATCAATATTGAAATATCAGCTGAGGATTATGCCGGGTTGATTTCCTTTACCGAACGAATCATTGCAGAAATAGAAAACTCCAACATTCAGGGAATTGAAGAGCTTAAGTCAGATTTAGAGACCGGAAAGCCGGAACTGATAGTTAATATAGATAGAGACAAAGCTCGGCGATTTGGTTTGTCCACTTCAACCATTGCTACTGAGCTTAGAACGGCACTCTTTGGAAGCGAAATCTCTAAGTTTAAGGATGGAGAAGATGATTACCCCATCCAGCTAAGGCTTAAGGATGAGTATCGCTACGATGTGGATGCACTGATGAATCAGAAAATTACCTTCCGAGATAAGTTTGGAAATCTTCGTCAAATACCCATTTCTGCGGTAGCGGACTTGAGCTATTCTTCTACCTATGGTTCAGTGAAACGTAAGGATTTAGATCGAGTGATAACCCTATCATCAAACGTACTGGAGGGGTATAATGCTACTGAGATCAATAATCAGTTAAAAGAACTATTTGACAGTATAGATATTCCTGAAGGCTACGAAGTGAAGTTTACTGGTGAGCAGCAGGAGCAAGAAGAATCAGGACAATTTCTGATGCGAGCGCTCTTTATTGCGGTTATGACGATCTTTCTCATTATCGTGGCGCAGTTTAACTCCATTGCCACTCCATTTATCATTATGATGTCGGTGTTACTAAGCACGATTGGAGTGTTCCTCGGATTGGTGGTATTCAATATGAACTTTGTGGTGATTATGACCGGTATCGGAATTATTTCATTGGCTGGGGTAGTAGTAAACAATGCTATTGTTTTGATTGACTACACCAACCTGATCCGGCAGCGCCACCGAGCTGAGTACGGTTTAAAAGATGATGAATTGCTTCCTTATAAGGAGATTGTAACTAGTATTGTGGAAGGCGGCCAGACTCGTTTACGACCCGTACTGCTCACCGCTATTACTACCGTATTAGGCCTGATTCCGTTGGCTATTGGCCTTAACATAAATTTTTCAACTTTGCTATCTGATTTTGACCCTCAAATTTACTATGGTGGTTTCAATGCCGACTTTTGGGGCCCGATGGCTTGGACGGTAATTTTCGGGTTGATCTTTGCAACTTTCTTGACCCTGGTGGTGGTACCGGTGATGTATCTGATCGTAGATAAGATCAAAATGCGAGCCTCTAATAAAGAAAAGGTGGCAGTAGCAAAATAATTTCAATGACCAATCGTCCTAAACCCAGCCATATTGGTTGGGTTTAGTATTTTATTATATGTCTAGAATGATGACTATTCTTATTGTTGCCGCTATTTTCCTCCTGCTTGATTGGTACGCTTTTCAGGCTACTCGGCTGCTTATATCTGATTTATCCTCTTACTCACGTCTTTCTATTTACGCTGTTTACTGGAGCATCAGTTTAGTGGCGTTATTTGGTTTTTTATTCTACAACGCAGGCGGAAAAAATATGCTTTCGGAGGGACAACGCACGTTTTTATTCGGATGGATATTCGTGAATTACGCTTCAAAATTTTTTGGTAGCTTAGTGTTGGTTATCGACGATATTGTTCGTCTGGGTCAGTGGGCTTATGCTCAATTTACGACGAATGATCTTCCGGATACCGGGAATGCATCAGAAAACATTAGCCGATCTGAGTTTCTGGCAACGGCTTCAGTGGTGGCTACGGTAGTTCCTGCACTAGGACTAAGTTATGGAATAGCATCCGTTGCTCATGATTATCGTATTCATCGGGTGAAAGTGCCAATTAGTGGCCTTCCCAGCGCTTTTCAAGGACTTCGAGTAGCCCAGTTATCGGATATTCATTCGGGTAGCTTTTTTAACCGTAAGGCAGTCAGCCACGGAGTTGAAATGGTATTGGCTGAAAAACCTGACCTCGTTTTTTTTACCGGAGACCTGGTAAACAACAAGGCTACGGAAGTTGAAGACTACTTACCAATATTTGGTAAACTCGCTGCACCGCTAGGTGTCTTTTCAATCTTAGGAAACCATGATTACGGTGATTACACTTCCTGGCCCTCCCGGGAGGTGAAACAGGCTAATCTGGCTAACCTAAAAGAAGCCCACGGATTAATGGGGTGGAAACTGTTGTTAGATGAAAATCAGATCTTGACTATTGATAACCATCGTCTGGCAATTCTGGGAGTTGAAAACTGGGGAACTGGTGGTTTTGCTCAGTACGGTAATCTCGAAAAGGCTTATCAGGGTACGGATGATGCTGACACTCGAATTTTACTCTCGCATGATCCTAGTCATTGGGACGCTCAGGTTCGGCCTGACCATCCGGATATTGAGCTTACGTTATCAGGACATACGCACGGCGGGCAGGTTGGTATTGAGTGGGGAAGTTTGCGTTGGAGTTTTGTAAAGTACCGCTATAAACAATGGGCGGGTTTGTATCAGAACGATAATCAACACTTGTACGTAAACCGAGGATTTGGTTACATTGGCTACCCGGGCCGATTGGGTATCCGGCCCGAAATAACGATATTGGAATTAACGTCAGCTTAGCGGGAATGCTTTTTGCCCTGCAATTGGTTTTGCAAGTTCTTTACCTCAGCCGAAAATTCACCGTTTACTTTCATCATCTCCTGTACTGAACGGCACGCGTGGATAACTGTGGCATGGTCACGTCCACCGAAGTGGTAACCAATGGCTTTCAAAGAATGCTGAGTGTATTCTTTAGCAAAATACATAGCGATCTGCCGTGGTACCACAACTTCTTTTTTGCGGGATTTAGACTTGAGTTCTGGAAGGGAGACATTAAAGTGACGGGACACAGTTTTAATGATATGATCAATATCTACCTCCGGCACGTTGTTCTGAACAATATTCTTTAGAATGCTTTTAGCTAATCCAAGCGATATTTCTTGCTTATCCAGCGATGCATGAGCAACTAATGAAATCAAAGTACCCTCAAGCTCGCGGATGTTGGTATCCACATTGTAAGCCAAGTACTCTACTACCTCGTATGGAAGACTGAGTCCTTCGGCTTGAAGTTTGCGCTCAATAATGGCAATGCGAGTCTCGAAATCAGGAGTTTGTAAATCGGCAGTCAGTCCCCACTTAAACCGGGAAAGCAATCGTTCAGTCAGTCCGTGCAAATCACTTGGAGGACAGTCGCTCGTCATGATAATTTGTTTGCCCGACTGCTGTAGGTGATTAAATATGTGGAAGAAAATTTCCTGGGTTTTCTCTTTCCCAGCTAAGAACTGAACATCATCAAGAATAAGTGCTTCAACCTGAAGATAGAAGTTGGTGAATTTTTGAACGTTATTATTCTTCAGGGCCTCAATAAACTGGCTAGTAAATTTTTCGGAAGAAACATAAACCACAAACTTTTGGCCTTGCTTACGTTTAATTTCATTTCCAATGGCCTGCACCAGATGAGTTTTGCCAAGACCTACGCCTCCGTAGATCATAAGAGGGTTAAAAGAGGTACTTCCCGGACTTTGGGCTACCGCATAACCGGCTGAGCGAGCCAGCCGATTACAGTCACCTTCTATATAGGTATCAAAGCTATATTTATCGTTAAGATTAGTATCAATCTTCAATTCCTCAATGTCGGGAAATGAAAACGGGCCGTTATAGTCAGACTGCGGGGGTTGGTACTTATTGGGCCTACTTCTTTTGTCCTGAGGGGCAGTGGGTAATTTAATGGCAACCGGTTTATTCTTGCGATCACCATTATCGACCACTACTGAGTATTCCAGTTTTCCGTCCAAACCAATTTCGGCGTCGATAGCCTTACGTAAGATATATACAAAATGTTCCTCTAACCATTCATAAAAGAATTGGCTCGGTACTTGAATGGTCAAAGTATTGTTAACTAACCTTAATGGTTTGATAGGGGTAAACCAAGTATTAAATGCTTGTTCACCCACGTGTTCCCGGATGGTTTTAAGGCAGTTATTCCAGACAGTGACCTGATCTTCTTGCATCAGTACGAGGTTAGAGCGCATAAGTAGTGAGCATTATAAGCAATTAGTCTGCCATGATGAATTTTTGTATTTAGCTACAAATTAATGTAAATGAAGTGAGGATTAATTTGCAGGGACTAGTAAAGTTTGGAAAAAAAAAATAAAGAAAAAAATTGCTTCAATCTTGACTTGAAAAGTTATTAGAATAGTTCAAAAACCTTGTATAAAAATAAAGAGCGTTCGGATGAGATTCTAATTTAAGAGATTGATTAGAGAACCAGTCATAAAGTGCTAGTTTTCAAAGGTAATGAGTGAGAAATAGAAACCTTAGCCTATATTTTGGCTATAAAGCGGTTATCTCACAAAAAAATCATATACTAAAAAATTGAAAATTTTTAACCGGATTTTGCGAAATTTTTTTAGTTGAATGTTCAATCAAATTAGCCTGGGTTTCACCGAAAAAATTCTTAACAATTTGATAATGTTAGACTTAGTATTTGTAGAATGGATTTATCATTAAATGAAGAAGGTAAGTATCTATTTATGTAAAAAATCAGTTACTATTAAAACCTAACGTCAACTAAATATTTACTTGTAAAATGTTTGAAGATTTTACAACTACTAGCTACGAAGATTGGGTAGCACAAGCCAACCAAGAAACACTGAAGATTGAGTCAATTCACTTTCCTTTTCACTTCAATTTAGATGGGTTATCACTCGGGGCGATTAATACCAAAAATCAATTAGGTACTGATCCGAAAGTAGTACACGAAGTAAAACATACTCAGCCAGTAATTAGTATTTGCCAGGAGGGAGATATATCAAAAACTGATTGGCAGCAACTGGGAATTGAAGATTTGTTTTTCGATTATACTAAAACTAGTTTCTGGGAAGACCACATTAGACATCAGCAATTAAGGAAGCTTTCTTCCATCGGGATCTGCTATCAACCTGATAAATTAGATCAGACGATGGACTTTTGGATGTCAGCAAAGGCTTTTTCCCCGCCCAAGATTTCGTTTTATCCCAGAATAGTTTTCAAGCAATTACTTACCGGTGGCTTCAGCTTTCCCGACTATGAAAAATTGGCCAAGATCATAAATCAAGTAACAAATACCTCTTCCATCAAATGTCTGGGCATTAGAGGGGACGAATTCATGAACCAGGGTGTCAACACATCTCTGGAATTAGCTATAACTCTCTCGCTGATCGCTCACTATTGGGACAAGCTAACTGACCTTAAGCTCAGCAAGGAACGGATACTGCACCATACAGAGGTAGCGTTAGGATTAAGTGGCGAATTTTACCTTGACCTAGTAAAGATGCGCGCCGCTCGGAGCTTACTGTACTCATTAATAGATGCTTTTGAAATACCGTATCCATCCCCCTCGAAAATAAATATTAGAGCTGTTTCCGGCCTACTAAACAAAACATTGTATGACCCTGACGAAAACTTGTTAAGAATAACTGTTGAGGCCCTTGCGGCTACGCTGGGCGGTGCCAATATTATATCGTTACGCACTCATGATTTGCACTACCAAATTAGAAGCAGCTTTGGTCAGAGAATGGCTGCTAATATTCAAAACTTAATTCGTCACGAAAGCCATTTGCACCGTGTCTGTAATCCGGTGGATGGCTCGTACTTTATCGAATATGCTACTCGTCAACTGATTGATGCCGCCTGGCAAAATTTCCTGGAAATCGAAAATGAGGGCGGAATAGAACGTTATCTCAACACGAAAAGCGAAGCATTATTTGCGAAGAGTAAAGATCAGCAGGAGAAGCTATTTCTCCAGCAGCGAAAGAAAAGGGTAGGAGTAACCCGGTACATTAATGAAGAAGAAAAAATAAATAGATCTGTAGTTAACTCTGATTTTCGGCAATACTCGCTAACCTATCACTGGGAAGAAACCAGATTACAAGTTGACCAATTGCCTTCTCAAAATGTGCCACGAGCCACAATTGTAGCCCATAATAGTGGGAATGGTTCAATTGTTAGTAAAAGAATAACATTTGTTATTGATACCCTAAATAGTCTCGGGGTCGCTTGCCGTGTTGTCAATGTATCAGAGTTCACCAATGATAAACCTACTGATGCAGCTCTTTTTATTTTGTGTGCTGACGATGATTGGTATCAATTACATTTACCGGAGTTCCTAACTTCAAATTCCGTAGCGGGAACACCATTATTTGTAGTAGGAAGTGTCAGTGAATTGTCTGTGCTGGCTGAGAATACAAAAGTAAATGGAGTACTCAATACAGTATCTGATCTTAGTCCGTTAATTGACACTGTTCGACAACTGATAGACCATGAAGCCTGACTTTAGCCAATTTCCCCCCAAGTACTTAGAAGCTCGTTCAGAAGAGGAAGCACCCAGTTGGATTTCTCCTGAAAATATCAACGTCAAACAGGTGTACACTGCTGAAGATGTAAAACAGGCTCAACATCTAAAATTTATAGCTGGGATTCCACCGTACCTCCGGGGGCCTTACGCTTCCATGTACGTAACCAAGCCCTGGACTATCCGGCAGTACGCTGGCTTTTCTACGGCTACTGAATCCAATGCTTTTTACCGGAGAAACTTGGCTGCCGGTCAACGCGGACTTTCAGTGGCATTTGATCTTCCTACTCACCGCGGCTATGACTCAGACCACCCTCGAGTAACTGGCGATGTAGGCAAAGCCGGGGTGGCTATTGATACGGTAGAGGATATGAAGATTCTTTTTGATCAGATTCCCCTAGATCAGATGTCGGTTTCCATGACCATGAACGGAGCGGTAATTCCAGTAATGGCTTTTTACATCGTAGCTGCTGAGGAACAAGGAGTTAAGCCCCATCAGTTAAAGGGTACAATTCAGAACGACATCCTAAAGGAGTTTATGGTTCGGAATACCTACATTTATCCTCCGGAACCCTCTTTGCGAATCATTGCTGATATTTTTTCCTACACGGCTGAGTATATGCCCCAATTCAATTCCATTAGTATCAGCGGCTACCATATGCACGAAGCCGGTGCTCCTGCCGATTTGGAGTTGGCCTACACCTTAGCCGACGGTCTGGAATACGTACAAACCGGACTGAAGACCGGATTAAAAATTGATGATTTTGCTCCTCGTTTATCTTTCTTTTGGGGCATTGGGATGAACTTCTTTATGGAGATAGCCAAGCTTAGAGCTGGCCGATTATTGTGGGCTAAGCTGATAAAACAGTTTGATCCTCAAAACCCCAAGTCGATGGCCCTACGTACCCATTGTCAGACTTCGGGTTACAGCCTTACTGAACAAGATCCGTTTAACAACGTAGCTCGTACCTGCATTGAAGCTATGGCGGCTATTTTCGGTGGCACTCAGTCATTGCATACCAATTCGCTAGACGAAGCTATAGCCCTTCCTACTGACTTTTCGGCACGTATTGCCCGAAACACTCAACTATTTCTTCAGGAAGAGCAGACCATCACTCCGGTAATTGATCCGTTCGGTGGCTCTTACTACCTTGAGTCTTTAACCGATTCATTAGTAAAGAAAGCTTGGATGCATTTGGAGGAAATTAAATCACTAGGTGGAATGGCCAAAGCTATTGAG
The DNA here is from genome assembly GCA_964551335.1 of uncultured Roseivirgaceae bacterium. GTDB lineage: Bacteria > Bacteroidota > Bacteroidia > Cytophagales > Cyclobacteriaceae > Tunicatimonas. The sequence goes on along the minus strand of CAZKCO010000012.1, from coordinate 98,511 downwards.
CAAGGTATTCCGAAGATGAGAATTGAGGAAGCAGCCGCAAAAAAGCAAGCTAGAATTGACTCAGGCCAGGAGGTTATCGTGGGAGTTAACCGATTCCAGGTAGATGATGCTCTTGGTGAGAGCTCAGCATTTGATGTACGGGAAGTGGATAACGAACAGGTCCGACAGGAACAGATCGAACGTATTAATCGAGTTAGAGAAAGTAGGTCTGATGAGTTAGTCAATGGTAAATTAAAAGCATTAGAAGCTGCTGCTGTTTCGGGAAAAGAGAATTTGCTGGAGTTAGCAGTAGACGCCGCAAGGGCCCGTGCCACACTTGGAGAAATATCAGCAGCGATGGAAAATGCGTTCGGTAGGTATCAAGCTAAAACTCAAACTGTTAGGGGAGTATATGCTAGAGAGATTGCTATGAACGAAGATTTTATTAAAGCCCGTAACCTGTCAGATAAGTTTGCGGAATTGGATGGTCGGCGGCCTCGATTGTTAGTGGCTAAAATGGGACAAGATGGTCACGACCGTGGTGCCAAAGTTATTGCTACCAGCTTTGCTGATCTAGGCTTTGACGTTGATATCGGACCCTTATTTCAAACTCCGGAAGAAGTTGCTCGGCAAGCGGCTGAAAATGATGTGCACGTAGTGGGGATCTCCAGTCTGGCTGGTGCCCATAAAGCACTAGTGCCGCAACTGATTCAGGAGCTGAAAAAAATCGGCCGGGATGATATCGGTATTATTGTCGGCGGGGTGATTCCCCCTAATGACTACGATTACTTGTACAAATTGGGGGTGCTTGGGGTTTTTGGTCCGGGAACTGTTATTGCCAAGGCTGCTCAGAAAATTCTGGAAAAACTAATGGAGGAATGAGGAAGAATCGAGTATGATGACAACCATAAGCTTGATTGTTGATATCTGATTCCGGCCAGAATACAGAAGGTATAAGCTAAAAGTGTACGGTAGTGAACCTGTGATTAATCTTTTGCGGCTCTTTACAGTAACGACAATAGTAGTGAACGGCTATAAATATAGCAGGCCACCAACGCTAACAGTACGGAAATTAGATTACCTACTAGAAAATAGTCGTTGGAAATATGCTTGCTTTTAGCGTCTTCTAGTCGGGTGCCTATCTTTAGAGCGGCAAACACAGTCAGACACTGCGGATAATCTAAAATAAGTCCTACGTAAATGAACAGGCGTTCTAGCATTCCTTTAAGCACCGTTAGCACAACTGGACGAGGTTTTTGATCAGGGTCAGGTGTTTCTCGGAAAATCTTACGAACGATATAGAAAATCAGTAGCGCAATTATTTCTTCAGCTGCATAGATGATTATTGCCTCTACAATTGGTAACATAGTAAGCTAGTTGGGTAGGGTTCCTAAGTAGTTGATGACTGATTTTATCGCATTGTACTCTCGTAAATTCAAGCTTTTTTCTCGGCGCCACATGAGCGAGACGTCTTTCTTCAGTACTTCTGCTACTTTTTTGTAATCCTTATGCATCCAGAATGCGCTAACTAACGGATAATCTTCAGGCTTCCATCGGTTTAGTAGGTGTTCGTAGAGGATAAATGCCTCATTAAGGGCAACTGAGAGGTCTTCTTGAGCACCTTGAATTAAAAACCGATGAGATTCATCTTTCAGGGCATTAAGTGCTTTACGAGCGGTTGATAATCCTTCTCCCAGCATTTCGTAAGCAATGTCAGTATTGATTTTCGTTTCAATCTGACCATAGTGGAGTACGTACCTCAACTGAAAATCGGCTTCCTGGCGGACAATTTCCTCTTCCAGATAAACAATCGTTTGTAAGCCAGCAACAAGGTCTTTCATAACGGCCTGAAACTCATCGCCTAAGGTGATTGTAGCCGGAGATAGAAAACGAATTGATTGCTGTTGGTTTGCGGAGGCTACCAATGCGCTAAATTTTCGCATCAACTCATTACCTCGCTTCTGGCTACTTCCAATTACGTCGGCCATCAATATGTAATAATAGTTTTGCATATTTTATGCAAAATAAGAAAAATTTGCATAAAATATGCAAAAAAAGCCGTACTCTTTAAGAATACGGCTTTACGAGTGAGATAAATATCGAGATTAGGCTAAGACTTACCTTCAAGTTTACGAATCAGATTCAGGGCCGAACCAGACTTGAACCACTCTATCTGATTTTCATTGTAGGTATGATTAGTCTTAATTAGGTCTTCGGAACCATCGGAGTGATTGAACTTGAGTGTAACCTGCTTATCAGGAGCAAACTGATCCAAATCAACGGTTTCAATCACATCGTCTTCCTGTACTTTATCGTAATCTTCAGGGTCGGCAAACGTCAGTGCTAGTACACCTTGCTTCTTTAGATTGGTTTCGTGAATACGGGCAAAAGATTTTACCAGCACGATTCTCACCCCCAAGTGGCGAGGTTCCATCGCCGCGTGTTCCCGGGACGAGCCTTCACCGTAATTGTCATCACCCACAACAATTTGTGGGATTCCTTCTGCTTTGTAGGCCCGGGCGGTATCCGGCACTTCGCCGTATTGACCGGTTAACTGGTTTTTAACTTTGTTCGCTTGTTTGTTATAAGCATTGATTGCTCCGATAAAGCAATTATTAGAAATATTATCCAAATGTCCGCGAAAGCGTAACCAAGGGCCAGCCATTGAAATATGGTCCGTAGTACATTTTCCGTAGGCTTTCAAGAGTAATCGCATTCCGGTGATATTGCTACCGTCCCAACCGTTAAACGGAGTTAGTATCTGCAATCTTTCCGAGTCTTCTTTAACCACCACATTAACGTTACTACCATCCTCGGCGGGTGGTTGATAACCAGCATCTTCTACCCCAAACCCATTGGGAGGCAGCTCGATACCGTGTGGTTCTTCAAGCATTACTTCATCTCCATCCTCATTGGTGAGTTTGTCCTTCAAGGGGTTAAACTTCAGGGTTCCAGCAATGGCCAATGCTGTAGTAAGTTCGGGTGAAGTGACAAACGAATGGGTGTTCGGGTTACCATCATTCCGCTTGGCAAAGTTACGATTGAAAGAAGTAACGATCGTATTTTTCTTATCCGGATCTTTACTATGGCGAGCCCATTGACCGATACAGGGTCCGCAGGCATTGGCCAAAACCACACCCCCGATGCTATCGAAAACATCTAATAACCCATCTCGTTCGGCGGTGAATCGTACTTGCTCGGAACCTGGAGTAATAGTAAATTCTGATTTAGCTTTTATTTTTTTATCAGCTGCTTGTTGAGCAATAGAAGCTGAACGGGTAATATCCTCATAAGATGAATTGGTGCAAGACCCAATCAGCCCCACCTCAATTTCTTCTGGCCAGTTGTGTTCCTTGGCTGCTTCGGCTAGCTTGGAGATAGGCCAAGCCAGATCGGGAGTAAACGGTCCGTTTACGTGAGGCTCTAGTTCCGAAAGATTGATCTCAATGACCTGATCGAAGTATTCGTCCGGATTATCAATCACTTCCTGGTCGGCCCGAAGGTGGTCTTTCACTTTTTCGGCTTCGGCAGCTATATCTGCTCGCTCAGTGGCTTCTAAGTAATCCTTCATTTTGTGGGAGTAGTGGAATAGGGAAGTGGTAGCACCAATTTCCGCCCCCATGTTACAGATAGTGCCTTTACCAGTACAAGAGATGGCGTCCGCACCATCTCCGAAGTATTCCACAATAGCTCCGGTTCCACCTTTCACGGTAAGAATTCCCGCTACTTTTAAAATAACGTCTTTGGCCGAAGTCCACCCGCTTAATCGTCCGGTAAGCTTCACCCCTATAAGCTTAGGCATTTTCAGCTCCCAGGGCATACCAGCCATCACATCTACGGCATCAGCACCACCAACACCAATAGCAACCATTCCCAACCCCCCGGCATTAGGAGTGTGGGAATCAGTACCGATCATCATCCCACCGGGGAAAGCGTAGTTTTCTAACACTACCTGGTGGATGATTCCGGCTCCGGGCTTCCAGAAACCAATGCCGTACTTGTTCGATACCGAGGAAAGAAAATCATATACCTCCTTGTTGGTAGAGATAGCCTTTTCTAAATCTTTTTCGGCACCAACTTCCGCTTGAATCAGGTGGTCGCAGTGAACGGTAGATGGAACCGCAGTTTTATCTTTACCTGCTTGCATGAATTGCAACAGCGCCATTTGGGCGGTGGCGTCCTGCATGGCTACACGGTCGGGCTTAAAATCTACGTATGAACCTCCCCGTTCGTAGGCTTCGGTTGGGTCACCCTGATACAGGTGGCTGTAGAGAATTTTTTCAGCTAAGGTTAATGGTCGCCCCACAATGTCGCGGGCTTTGTTGACGCGGTCTCCTAATTTGGAGTAAACGTCTTTAATCATTTCCAGATCAAATGCCATAGGGAAAGTATAATTAAAAAGTTAGTAAATTCTTCAAAGTGCAAAAATACAGATTGTAGTGTATTTTGGTACTAAAGTAACAAACTTGTCCTACATTTACGTTTCCTCAACCATTCTCATTTCTCCCATGAAGCCTGTTTTTCTATTTTTTCTACTGAGTGGACTCTTTTTTTCCTCCCAACTCCTTGCTCAAAACAACGATCCTCTACCGTTTGACACAACTCACTACCAACTTCGGGAAGTAGTTTATAAAAAAACACCTCAAGCTGAACTGAAACTGCATATATACTATCCGGAACAAAAGGGAGGACAACCGCTACCAGCCATACTCTTTTTCTTTGGGGGCGGGTGGACGGGTGGGAATCACGGTCACTTTGCCACGCATAGTAAGTATCTGGCTAGCCGAGGTATGATTGCGGTTACGGCCGATTATCGGGTAAAAAAACAACATGGCACTACCCCCATAGAAGCGATACAGGATGCCCGAGAAGCACTTCAGTATCTAGCTACTCATGCTGCTGAATTAGGGGTTGATTCAAGTTTGATAGCCGTCGGTGGTGGTTCAGCTGGTGGTCATCTGGCGTTATGTACCGCACTTATTGACCAATATGATATTGAGAAAATAGATTATTCCCCCAAAGCTCTGGTGCTGTTTAATCCGGTGGTGAATACCACCTCGGCGGGCTTTGGTAGCCAAGCATTGGGTAAGGACTCTATCAATGCCTCTCCCTATCACCACGTTACGCCGGAAATGCCTCCTCTCTTGATTTTTCACGGAGAAAAAGATACAACCGTCCCGCTATCTAATATCACTGAGCTTAAAGCCAAACTGGACAGCCTGAGAGTAGAAAGTACTTTATACACGTATCCTGAACAGAAGCACGGTTTCTTCAACGTTGGTCGTCAGCCGGGACATACGTACTTTTTGGAAACACTCTACCGTACGGATGAATTTTTAACCGAACACGGTTATTTAGAAGGAGATCCATTGTTTGAAGTACCAGAAGCTGGCAAATAGTTAGTCAGCCTGATCTTCATTGATTGCGTTCAATACTTCTGATAATTCCTGAAGCCGTTTATGCAGGTGCGATAGATTATCTTTGGTAATATCGTCCTGATTAATCATAGCAGACACTTCAGCAACCGCATCTTTAGCAATCACCTGGGCCTCAACGATTTTATCTTTCATGTGATTAAAGTTTGTGTTGCAGGTTTATATCGTAACCCCGCGGCGAAGCTAATGTTACCCAGAGTACTATTGCAGAGACGTTAACGGTTTAATGAGAGTCACGAGTTACTTCAGATCCTGAACCACCCTGAAGAAAGTCAAAATCAGCACCGAGATGCGCCTGTTGAACATGATCAATATAGAGTTGGGCGTAACCCCGTCCGTAACCCAGATTAGTGGCTTTCCACTCTTCCCTTCGTTTGGCTAGTTCTTCGTCTGAGACGTCTAAATGAAGCTTTCGCGCTTCTACATCCAGCTCAATCATGTCACCATTTTGCACCAAAGCTAAAGTTCCACCTACGGCCGATTCAGGCGAGACGTGTAGCACCACCGTGCCGTAGGCAGTTCCGCTCATTCGCCCGTCAGAAATACGCACCATATCTTCAATGCCCTTTTCTAATACCTTTTTAGGCAAACCTAAGTTGCCAACCTCGGGCATACCGGGGTAGCCTTTTGGGCCAACCTGCTTCAGTACCATTACTGAATTCTCATCAATGTCCAAATCGGGATCATCGATGCGAGCGTGATAATCTTCTATGGTCTCAAATACCACCGCTGGACCGCGGTGCTTCATCAGGGCCGGAGTGGCCGCTGACGGCTTAATAACCGCCCCATTTTCCGCCAAGTTACCTTTCACCACGGCAATGCCTGATCTTTCTTTAAAAGGCTTGTCAATGCTGGTAATTACTTCGGGATTATAACAAGGGGCAGCTTCGGAATTTTCGCCAATCGTTTTACCGTTTACGGTTAGAGCATCCCAGTGTAGGTGTTCTTTAAGCTCCCTTAGCACCACCGGTAATCCGCCAGCGTAGTAAAAGTCTTCCATTAAAAATTTTCCGGAAGGCATCAAATTAACCAGTAGTGGGATATCGTGACCTAGGCGGTCAAAATCATCCAGCGTGAGTTCAACTCCTAATCGTCCGGCCAGAGCCAGCAGGTGAATAATAGCATTGGTAGAACCGCCTATGGCCGCATTCGTTACGATGGCATTCTCAAACGCTTCACGGGTTAGAATCTTGGACATTTTGAGATCCTCATGGACCATTTCCACAATTCGACGGCCAGCCATATGGGCCAGCGTGCGGCGTCGGGAGTCTACCGCTGGAATAGCGGCATTATGTGGCATTCCCATACCGAGCGACTCTACCATAGAGGCCATGGTAGATGCGGTTCCCATGGTCATGCAGTGTCCTCGGCTACGCGACTGGCAGGATTCGGCGTAAAAGAATTCTTCTTGGGTGATCTTTCCCGCTCGCAAATTTTCGCTAAACTGCCAAACAGCGGTACCTGATCCTATATCTTCTCCTCGGTACTTGCCGTTCAGCATCGGTCCGCCGGAAATTACTAACGTGGGTAAATCGACGCTGGCGGCTCCCATCATGGTAGAAGGGGTGGTTTTGTCGCAACCGCAGAGCAACACGACCCCGTCCATTGGATTGCCCCGGATTGATTCTTCAGCATCCATACTGGCCAGGTTTCGGAACAGCATAGCCGTAGGCTTCAGTAGTGTTTCGCCCAATGACATGATAGGAAACTCAAACGGAAAGCCACCTGCCTCGTACACCCCTCGTTTTACGTACTCAGCCAACTCGCGAAAGTGAGCGTTGCAGGGAGTAAATTCTGACCAGGTGTTACAGATACCAATAACTGGTCGGCCATCAAAGGCATGATCGGGGAGACCTTGGTTCCGCATCCAACTGCGGTAGATAAATCCCATTTTATCGGTTTTGCCAAACCAATCCTGGCTGCGTAGCTTTTTAGAATCTGACATGATATAAGGCGTGATTAGTAGTTATAGCGAAATCTATTGTGGCTACAATATGTAGGTTGCAAATCAATTTTACAAAGAGGGCAAAATTTTTATCATTCTATGAATAGAATTGAAACAGGTTTTCCTGAAATAATAGGGATGGTGAGCAAAAAATGACCGAACATATTTATGATGAGTGGTAATAGGACAAAAAAAAACATGCTACTTAAGCATGTTTATAAAGTAAAATCTGAGATATGCTTAGGATACTACCTTGACATTCACAGCATTAAGTCCTTTTCGGCCTTGTTCTACATCGTACTCTACTTTGTCGTTCTCACGAATTTCCTCAATGAGACCGGATTCGTGTACAAAAATATCATCACCACCTTCGTCGGGTTTAATGAAGCCAAAGCCTTTGGACGGGTTGAAAAATTTTACGGTGCCTTGTTGCATAATAGAATTAAAGTGTGTTAATGGGTTAATAACCTAAGAATAAGGAAGTGCGTTCCTCAAAACCCATCTATCTTTTAAATCCGCCACCGATATGACCTCTCATCAATAGCTCGCATAGTGCAAAGCACACCGTTCAGATGATCGTATTCATGTTGTACTAACTCCGCCATTTCAGGTTCTTCAATGAGCCATTCCTTTGATTGAAATTTTTCGTTTAAGTAGTTTAATTTCAGCGATTTATACCTAATTACCTGAACTAATAGATTAGGAAAACTCATGCAGTCGTCCCAGAGTGTAAACTGCTCGTCGCTAGTCCAGATTATTTCAGGATTGATGATGACTAGGGGTTCTGTTACGTTCAGATAAAAAAGTCGTTTCATGATTCCTAACTGCGGTGCTGCAATGCCGCGGCCAAAATTATATTTGGCTCTGATTTCTTCCATTACCTGGTGCAAATCAAGTACCCACTCGTTAACTAGAGGCTTGTCAGCTTCCGTAACTGGTTCACAAATCTGGTAGAGTCGGGGATCGCCTAGTAGTAATATGTCCTCGAGGTGTTTCATGTTCTAAATCAGTAAGCATAATATGATATATGTAGAGATACTAACAAAAAAAACCTGATGAGAAGTAGTAACTAAAAAGCTCAAACTTACTAACTATATTTACAATCTATCAAATAGAATTGCAAATCGGCCTTTTTGAGCAAGGAACCGGTTGTAAACAGTTGCTCAGAGTATGCAAAAATTTTCCGAATTTCTCCTTAGCACGGGTTTGATCATCATGTTCACCGCGTGTGCTCCAACTGCCAACGAACAACCGGATGGTGAAACTATTTTACCTTCTGATTCATCGGGTTATGTTAGCTACGGAGACGAGGTTTCCTTCATGAAAAATTTCGTTGACATCATTGAGTTGACCGGAGCTTCTGGTAAGGGAAGAATAGCAGTTTCTCCCGCGCTTCAGGGGCGGGTTATGACGAGTAGCTCATCCGGTCAAAACGGCCGTAGTTACGGTTGGATCAACCGGGAACTGTTTGCATCGGGCGATACTCTAGCACATATCAACCCCTACGGAGGCGAAGAGCGGTTTTGGCTAGGGCCGGAAGGAGGACAGTTTTCTCTCTTTTTTGAAGCGGGAGCAGAATTTAACCTTGATAACTGGCAAACACCTCGGTTGATTGATCTTGAGCCTTTTGCCGTGAAAAATAAATCAGCTAGCCAAGTAGAATTTACGAAAGAGGCTTCTCTTACCAATTATTCCGGTTTTAAGTTTGACTTTGCCATAGAGCGAAAGGTGACTATCTTATCGGAAGCTGCAATCGTAAAGGAATTTGGTTTGTCTAATCTCGATAGCATACGGGCAGTAGCTTACCGGACAACCAATACGCTTACCAATGCGGGTGAGTCAGATTGGAAAGAGGAAACGGGGTTATTGTCTATCTGGCTTCTGGGAATGTTTAATCCGTCGCCAAGTACTACAATCATTTTACCTTATGTTTCAGGAAACAAAGCCGAATTAGGGTTACCGGTTAATGATACCTATTTTGGAAAAGTCCCCGCAGAACGATTAGTAATAAAGAAAAATGTGATCTATTTTCGAGGAGACGGTAAGTACCGGAGCAAAATAGGCATTTCACCAGCTAGAGCTAAAAGTGTTGTTGGATCTTATGATACCGCTAACGGTATTCTAACAGTTGTGAAGTATAGTAAACCAAATGGAGTAACCAAGTACGTTAATTCGCTATGGGAATTACAAGAACAACCCTACGCCGGAGACGTCGTCAACTCCTACAATGATGGTCCGGCAGACCCCGGTAAAGAACCTCTGGGGCCTTTTTATGAACTGGAAACATCTTCCCCAGCATTGGCTCTGAAGATTGGTGAAAGTGGTACCCACGAACAGATCACTTGCCATATGGAGGGCGATGAAGAAAAATTGGGTGAAATCATAAAACAATTGTTCGGAGTCTCTATTGATGAAATAAGAAACGTATTTGATTAAGTGTCTCTCGGCTATACAACGCATGTGATTCCAATATTTGGCAATCGAGAACTAGAGCATTACTTTTACATACGCATCGCAAACCAACCTAATACTTTATGAAACTGTACCGAACCCAGCACGGAATATTACTTTATTACCAGGAACAATATTTTTTGAATTCTGATCAAGACTGGGACGAACTGATTAACCAGGAAAATTTATTTGAGCAGATCCAGAAGCAATACGCTGGGTGGGAGAAAAGTAGTGAAGGACCTGAGCTTTTACACGGTGATCACCTCATGCCTCCCATCGGAAATCAGGAAATTTGGGCGTCGGGGGTAACCTACTACCGCAGCCGCGATGCCCGGATGGAAGAATCGAAGGCGGCGGGCGGCGGTGATTTTTACGACCGGGTTTACGTGGCAGATCGCCCCGAACTATTCTTTAAAGCAACTGCCGCCCGAACTGTTGGCCACGGCGGCCAGGTGAGGATACGACAAGATTCTACCTGGGATGTGCCGGAACCGGAACTTACTTTATTTATCAATTCAGAAGGAAACATTCAGGGCTACACCATCGGTAACGACATGAGCTCCCGGAGCATTGAAGGAGAGAATCCCCTGTATTTACCACAGGCCAAGAGCTACCGGGGAAGTTGCTCCATTGGCCCTTGTTTATACGTAACTAATGAGCCTTTTCCTAACGATGCTGATATTCACCTTACCATCCGCCGAGACGGCAATGTGGCCTTTAGGGATACTACCCAAGTGAACCAGATTAAGCGTGAATTTGCCGATCTGGTTAGCTACCTGTACCGGGAAATGGACTACCCTAATGGTTGCTACCTAATGACTGGAACCGGCATAATTCCCGAAGGGGATTTTACTTTGCAGTCGGGAGATGAAATCAATATCACGATTGAACCGATCGGAACATTAACCAATACTGTTGAATAATTTTTTTAACCAATACTTTAATAGAAACTATGCAAATAACTGGCGATCAAATAATTGCAAATGATTTTACTCGATCAAACAGTGAGTCTTTTTATGCTGCCAATCCCGTTACTGGGGAGAACTTGCCCACTGAATTTTTTGAGGCTTCTGCGGAAGAAATAGACCAGGCGGTTAAAATGGCTGAAGAAGCCTTCGTGGTTTATCGGAAAAAAACCGATCAGGAACGAGCTGATTTTCTGGAGAGAATTGGTGAAGAAATTATCGCACTGGGTGATACCCTGATTGAGCGTTGCCAGCAGGAGACCGGTTTGCCAATCGGTCGTCTTCAGGGCGAGCGAGGTCGTACGGTGAATCAACTTCGGATGTTTGCCGAACTGCTAAGGGAAGGTTCCTGGGTAAACGCCCGAATTGACACCGCTATTCCCGATCGTCAACCTCTTCCTAAACCGGACATCCGGCAGATGCAAATAGCTTTGGGACCGGTGGGAGTGTTTGGTGCCAGCAATTTTCCGTTAGCCTTTTCGGTAGCTGGGGGTGATACTGCTTCGGCGTTAGCTGCTGGTTGTACCGTTGTAGTGAAAGGTCATCCGGCTCATCCCGGAACTTCCGAGCTCGTAGGGCGGGCTATTGCCAAGGCGGTGAAAGCCTGTGATATGCCCGTAGGTACATTCTCCTTAGTACAGGGAAAATCGGTAGAAGTGGGCATGGGTATCGTACAGCACCCGCTCATTAAAGCGATCGGTTTCACAGGATCTTTCCGAGGGGGGAAAGCATTATTTGATGCTGCTAATCAACGGGATGAACCTATTCCGGTTTATGCAGAAATGGGCAGTATTAATCCGGTTTTTGTGTTGCCGGGTGCCTTGCAGGAGCGGGCTGAGCAGATTGCAGAAGGTTGGGTAGGTTCGCTTACCCTGGGAGTAGGTCAGTTCTGTACAAATCCGGGAGTATTGTTCAGCGACAAATCAGCAGAATCAGATCTTTTACTGAACAAAGCTGAACGGCAATTGAGCGAGTTGACAATGGATGCGATGCTGACCGACCAGATCGGCAAGGCGTATTTGAAGGGAGCTAACCAGTTCAGCGAAACCGAAGGCGTAACTACCGTGGCTAATAGTGAGCGTTCGGAGGCTAAAGCTTCCGCCGAAGGATATATTTTCAGTACCTCAGCTAAAAACTTCCTCAACCGTCCCGAACTCTCCGAAGAAGTTTTTGGACCATCAAGTCTTCACGTGACTACGCAGTCAAAAGCTGAAATGCTAGAAGTTGCCAAAAACCTGGAAGGGCATCTCACGGCTACCTTGCACGCTACCGAACAGGATTTGAGTGAGTACTCAGACCTGATTGAGATACTGGAAAGAAAAGTTGGACGACTACTGGTCAATGGGTTTCCAACCGGAGTGGAGGTTTGTCATTCTATGGTTCACGGTGGACCCTTTCCGGCTACTACTGATTCTAGTACAACTTCGGTTGGAACGCTGGCTATTCATCGGTTTACCCGGCCGGTTTGTTATCAGAATTTCCCCCAAAATGGGTTACCTAACGCGTTGAAAAATGCCAACCCGCTGCGTATCTTTAGGCTGGTAAACGGACAATTCACGCAATTGCCCATTAAATAGGAAGTAACAGTTGTATTGTAGTTTATGGTAAAAATAGTTTGGGTGGCTACACTGAGTAGCTTGTTTTTGGGGAGTTTGGGATTGGCACAGGAGCTTCCTATTTACGATAATAATGCCAACCGTATTGACATCTATCACTTCCAAAAGTATTTGGGAAATAATGATGGAATAGAGCAGCAGAATAGCATTGGCTCATTGCCTACCGCTGTATTTAAGTATCAAAGCGATACACTTTCTACCCAGATGATCAATCAGGCTCATTCAAATCCTAACTACTTCGAGGATTACTCCTTCTCTATTGAATTGCCTGAAATGCCTTTTGCTCAGGATACGCTCATCATGATGGTCGCTGTGCCTTCCAGCGATTCTTCCATTGAAGATTATATCATTAATGTAGCCATTGTTGAAAATCAGGGAACCCAGTTAGCCTATCATTTTGATTTGAATAACGATTATTCGTTCTCAGACGAAGGCGCTCCCTACATTTTTAAAAGTGACAAAACGCTAAAGGAGGTGAGGATTAAGCGGGTGAAAGACGATCAGGCACGATCCTACTACGTATATGATTTGGCAATAATGCCTGCTTTTTTAGCTCGCTATGGCATCAAGGTGGGAAAAAAATCCTTTGTTAATAGTTTCTATTACCCTATTCTCAATCGGTACTCCCGCATTTCACTTCAATTTGCCGCAAGCTTTGGAAAAGGCAATCACTCAATAGCTTACGCAACCCCAGCCCTGGCCCGGGAGCTGACTGCTTCTATGGATGCCATGAGTCAATTGGCAGTTTCGGCAACCTATTCACTTTTCAACGTAAGTTTGGGAGGCTTTTTTTTGATTGAGGGCAGCCAAATAGGTCAAACGGAACGGTACACCTATGAGGGTGGAATACGCTATATCGACTACGGGTTTGGGAAGTGGCCCCGACGTCGGATTGCCTATGGCCTAACAGCATCGTATGATCTTCGTGTATATAAAAATATCAACGTGGCCCCGGTATTTCGTTATGGAACCTACCGGTATATATCGGAGGACGCTTTTGTTTCCAAAATAGGTTCTAATCTTAATGATGAATTAACCCACAACGAAGTATTTCAAGATCGAAGGATGTATTCAATTGGTGGACAAGTAAAATTTCCTCTTGGAGAAAAAGCATTATTGTTACTTGAAGGAAATTGGATCAATAATCAGTACCAAATTCATCCGGATTTTATATTAGAGCCGCTAGAATCTCAGAGCCTAGTTACTGATTACAAGTCGCTTACATTCGGGGTAGGAGTGCAATGGCTGATTTTTGCCCGGCAGTAGGTAGTTGCTAATTCAGAGGAATCATCGTACCTTATGTAATCACCTAACCATGCTACGATGATTCGATACGTGATACTATTGTTGCTGCTGCCTATTTGGGCTAATGCTACAAAAATATATATTCCGATGGATGGGACTCAGGCTAACCACCTGAAAGCCTACGGTCTCACTTACTGGGTTCTGCAACAACAAATGCCGGTGGACTGGCTGCTAAACTACCGCGGCGGATCTTTTCTGTGCGACCATAGCCGGGTTATTGAAAATGAAGCAGTAATCCGCGGAGTAACCTATCAGATTATGTCTGATGAAGAGGCCGACCAGATACTGACGGTCATTGCCAGTCCCTCTTCCAATCAGGATTTAATGCGGTTGGAGCAATACCCAAAAATCGCCGTCTATACTCCGCGCTCGGAGAGTCCCTGGGATGATGCGGTGTTGCTGGCACTGGATTATGCCGAAATACCTTACGATAAGCTCTACGATGAGGAAGTACTGGTCAATGATCTGAAAAAATACGATTGGCTGCATTTACATCACGAAGATTTTACGGGCCAGTATGGTAAATTCCATATGGCCTTTCATATGCATCCCTGGTATCAAGCCCAACGGCGGGAGTGCGAAGGAATTGCCGAAAAATTTGGTTACCCTAAAGTCTCTCAACTAAAGCTGGCCGTTGCCGAAAAAATTCAGGAGTTTGTGCTAAATGGCGGGTACATGTTCGCTATGTGCTCCGCTACCGATACCTATGATGTTGCATTAGCTACCGCCGGCACCGATATGGCTGCAGCCGTCTACGATGGTGATCCGGTAGACCGGGCGGCTAATCAGAAGCTAGACTTTAGTAACACTTTTGCCTTTACCAATTTCGGAGTGGTGATTAACCCCTGGGAGATCGAGTTTTCTACCATTGACATTGATCTAAGCACTCGGCCCATTCCCCGGGAGCGGGATTATTTTTCACTATTTGAGTTTTCAGCCAAATGGGACCCTATACCTACCATGCTTACCCAAAATCACGAGATGACTATTAAAGGGTTTCTGGGAGCTACCACCTCTTTCCGTAAGCAATATCTGAGACCAAATGTAATAGTACTAGGTGAGAATCGGGAAGCGCAGGAGGCAAAGTATATCCATGGAGAATTTGGCCGGGGCTTTTGGACTTTTTACGGAGGGCACGATCCGGAGGACTATCAGCATAATATTGGAGAACAACCTACTGATTTACGGCTTCACCCCAATTCTCCGGGGTACCGGCTCATCCTTAATAATATTTTGTTTCCCGCAGCTAAAAAGCGTAAACAGAAAACCTGATTGGTGGTTGAACAGCATGGATGGAGATTGGCATTTACTTATTTTAGCCACTGAGTCCTAACGCTTTTTCAACTGACATTTTATCATGGCAAGTTCACTTTACGTTACCACTACTGAAGCTCATACCGGAAAATCTTTGGTCTGCCTGGGAATGCTGGAAATGATACTTCGAAAAACCGAGCGAGTAGGAATTTTTCGGCCTCTGATCAGTGGTACTACCCAAAAACAGGATAAAAACATAACATTATTACTGGAGCATTTTAAGCTTAAACAGTCTTATGATGACTCTTTCGGCTATCATCGGCGGGAAGCCCGGGAATTGATTCTGGCTGGGAAATATGATCAGGTGCTGGACCGGGTTATTGAGAAGTATAAAGCCCTGGAAAGTGAGTGTGATTTTGTGTTATGCGAAGGCAGTGATTTTACAGACGAGAGTGCCACGCTAGACTTTAACATTAATGTAGACTTTGCGAAAAATTTAGGGTGCCCAGTACTACTTCTGGCCCGAGGCGATCAGCATAATTCAATAGAAGATATTTTGAGCCCGGTGCAGATTAGCTACGAATCATTTATTGACAATGAGTGCGAAGTGCTATCAGTGATTATTAACCGTACAAAACCTGATATGGCTCATGAATTATTACTCAGCCTGCAGAATAGGATTGCAGACAAAGAAGTAGTTTTAGGAGTGATACCCAGTAATCGGGTACTACAAAGTCCCACACTTAGAGAAATTTGTGATTATCTTGGTGCCGAGATTCTTTACGGCGGTGATCAACTGGATCGTCAGGCCTACCGATACTCAGTGGCGGCAACGCAGCTTCAGCATTATTTGCCCTACATTACGGATCAGTGTCTGGTAATCACTCCCGGTGATCGCGCCGATATCCTGCTCAGCGCCCTGCAGGCTCATCAATCAAAAAATTATCCTGATATATCCGGGGTGTTGTTAACCACTAAGTTTAAGCCAGAGGAACCTATTGCCCGCGTTTTGGATGGAATTCCCGACATTGTGCCCATTATATCGGTACCGGATAACACTTTTGTAACAGTTTCAAAAATTAATAAGATCACCTCCTACATCACTCCGGAAAACGAATCGAAGATTCAGTTGAGTAAGCAACTCTTTGAGAAGTATATTGACACTGGTGCATTGCAGGAAAAAGTGGCCAATGTTAAACAACGGGGTATGACCCCGCGCATGTTTCAGTACAATCTTATTCAGCGGGCCAAATCTGATAAAAAACACATTGTATTGCCGGAAGGCAATGATGACCGAATTTTAAGAGCGGCGGAAATACTCTTGGCACAAGATATTGTAGAGCTGACAATTCTAGGAAAGGTGGATGAGATAATTAGTAGTATTAGCCGGTTGGGACTCAGAATTGATCTGGACCGGGTAAACCTGGTTAATCCGAATAAGTCAGAACAAACCACCAAGTTTGCCGAACGGTTCGTAGAACTGCGTAAGCATAAAGGCGCCAATATGGATATTGCCCGCGATACGGTAGTAGACGTATCCTACTTTGGTACCATGATGGTACTGGAAGGACTAGCAGATGGAATGGTTTCCGGAGCAGCTCATACTACCCAGCATACGATCCGCCCTGCCTTACAATTAATAAAAACCAAATCTGGAGTATCGTTGGTATCTTCGGTATTTTTTATGGCACTATCTGACCGGGTTTTGGTATACGGCGATTGTGCTATTAATCCTAATCCTACCGCCGAAGAACTGGCCGAGATTGCTATTTCATCGGCTAAGACCAGCGAGGCGTTTGGAATAGAACCCAAGATTGCTATGCTTTCGTACTCCTCTGGTGAATCGGGGCAGGGTGAGGATGTAGATCGTGTGCGTAAAGCCACGGAATTGGTCAAGGAAAGGATGCCCAGCCTAAAGGTGGAAGGGCCTATTCAATATGATGCCGCAGTAGATAAAGAAGTAGGTGTAAAAAAAATTCCAGGGTCGGAAGTTGCTGGTTATGCCACCGTGCTGATTTTTCCTGATTTGAATACCGGTAATAATACCTATAAAGCCGTTCAGCGGGAAACCGGTGCTGTAGCCATTGGGCCGGTAATACAAGGCTTGAAGAAACCTGTAAATGACTTGAGTAGGGGCTGTACGGTTACTGACATCGTAAACACAGTAGTAATTACAGCAATTCAGGCTCAGACTAGTGATGAAAATGCATAAAAAAAAGCTTTAGTCAACTGGTGACTAAAGCTTTCTTATTGATCTGTTGATATTATAGACTTTCAGAAGAAATTACTTCACCATCATCGGCTACATACAATATGCTAGTTCCTTCATCAGTGTTTACGTGCAATTGATACAATTTTTCGGGCAATTGCTCGCCTGGATACATGCTTAATTCTGCTCGTTCGTCTAAGACTTGAGTTAGAGCAGATCCATCAATTACAAAAACTTGCTCAATAGTACCGTTGCTAAAGTCACTAGACTTAAAACTATCGTGTACTTCTTGCGGAACATCAGAAGTAGATACTTCCTTCAAATCTTCAGACTTAAACATGGTAGATTCTAACTTCATGGATTTTTTATCTTTTGTCTCAGAAGTCATTTCCTTAGAAGTACTTTCTACTGTTTCTTCGGTTTCGTAAGCAGCAGCTTCAGCAGTTTCTTCCGTCTCCTTAGCTTCTTGCTCAATCTCTTCGCCTGCCTCATTCATTTCTTCTTCAGTTTCAGTAGCAGCATTTTCAGCTGACTCTTCCACTTCGTAAGCAGCACTTTCCAAAGACTCTTCAGTCTGTTCAGCAGTTTCTTCTACTTCATTAGTAGTTCGCTCAACACCTTCTTCAGTTTCGTAAGCAGCCGATTCTATCTCTTCCTCAGTTTCACTAGCTGCACTTTCAGCGGTTTGTTCAGCTTCAGTTGTGGTGCTTTCAATAGCTTGCTCGGTTTCTTTGGCAGCACTTTCCACAGACTCTTCAGTCTCAGCCGCAGCTTCTTCTACTTCATTGGTAGTATTCTCATACGCTTGCTCAGCTTCCTCTGTCTTTTCTTTGGTCCACTGTTCAGTTTGTTCAGCAGTTTCTTCTACTTCATTAGCAGTTCGCTCAACACCTTCTTCGGTTTCGTAAGCAGCCGATTCTATCTCTTCCTCAGTTTCACTAGCTGCGTTTTCAGCGGTTTGTTCCACTTCGTTAGCAGTACTTTTGTAAGTTTGTTTAGTTTTCTGAGTAGCCTTATCCCAAGACTTGTTCCAATCGCTTTCAGATTCAGAAGAAACTTTTTCTTCAGCAATTGATCTTCCGTCGCTACCTAGATAAAGGATTCCCAAACCGTCTTCAATATCAACATGTAACATGTAGAGTTTATCGGGCAATTGGTCACCAGCATACTGAGTACGGTTAGCTCTTGACTCTAGTATTTGAGACATTGCAGTTCCTTTTATCTCATAAGCTTTGTTAATAGAGCCTTCGTTGAAATCGCTACTCTTAAAACTTTCGTGTACTTCTTCCGGAAGTTCAGAGGTAGAAATTAATGTCATTTCTTCTGATTCAAACTCAGCCGGGAATTTCATCTGATCTTCAGAAGATTCAGATTGATATTCTTCTTCAGACTCAGTATTTCCACGTGCTTCTATAACTTCTTTCTGCTTTTCTGATTTTTCAGGTGTTTCCTGGGCCTGCATACCGAATATTATAGCGGTAGACATCCCAACGGTTAATAGTATCTTTTTCATTTCGCGCTAGGTTAAATTAAAAAATGTAAGTAATTACACTTAGTTGTGGGAAAACTATGCCAAGTCCAAAAAGATCGTCAAAACCGAATTCTGGGGGTTCAGAAGAAAAAGTGTGGGAAAACTCCCCAACATAGTGTGGAATTTGTGCTATACTTATTCCAGATTGGAAAAACGTTAATCGTTAATTTTCAGGTAATTAGATCAAAAATAGCGTAAATGAAAGTAATTGTAATTAATACCGGAAGTTCATCCATTAAATACGGCATTTATCTAATGCCCGAGGAAAAACTAATGGCAAACGGTTCGGTAGAGAAACTAGGGGAAGAAGGGTCAACGGTAGTACATGTAGTAAACGAAGATAAAGAAACTTCTGTACAGCCAGTTAATGATCATCAAGAGGGATTAAAACTTATCAGTCAGTTCGTTCGGGAAAAGGTATTGAAAGATGGAACGGTAGAGGCGGTCGGACATCGGGTAGTACACGGTGGCGAAACCTATAGTCAGCCAACCGAAATTACCGATGAGGTATTGGCAAAAATAGATGAATTGGCCGTTCTAGCTCCATTGCACAATCCGCCCAATGCCACCGGTATCCGCGAAGCTCGAAAAGTGTTTCCTCATGCTGCACAAGTGGCAGTATTCGATACCGCCTTCCACCAGTCACTTCCCAACTATGCCTACCGCTACGCGCTACCAATGGCTTTATACCAGAACCACGGAGTGAGGGTTTACGGTATGCACGGCACTTCGCATCAATATGTAGCTCAGAAGACGGCACATTATCTAAAACAACCATTGCAGAGTTTAAACCTGATTACTATCCATTTGGGTAATGGATGTAGTATGTCCGCTATTCGCAATGGTAAGAGTGTAGACACTTCAATGGGATTAAGTCCGTTAGCCGGGCTTATGATGGGAACCCGCTGCGGAGACATCGATCCCGCTATTCCTTATTTTTTAGGTAGTCAGCTAAATATGACATTTGAAGAAATTGACACTATGCTAAACAAGGAAAGTGGATTGAAGGGAGTAGCGGGCAATAATGATTTGCGGGAGGTTTTGCAACGTAAGGATCAGGGAAGCCCGGAAGCGGAACTAGCCCTTCAGATGTATACCTACCGGATAAAGAAGTATATCGGGGCTTACCTGGCTGTGCTTGGTCACCTGGACGGAATAATATTTACTGCCGGAGTAGGGGAAAACAGTTCCTACATTCGTGAGAAAAGTCTGGAAGGGCTGGCCAATTTGGGAATTTCTTTAGATCTGATAAAGAACGAGCGTTCTGATGCTGGAGTGCGGGAATTGCAAAAAAGTGAAAGTAAAACAAAAATACTGGTAGTGCCTACCGACGAGGAATTATCCATTGCGCAGCAGACCTATTCACTTCTTTCAAAAAATAATTCCTGAATTTTGCGTCTTTTAGCTACTTTCTCCGTCTACCGGTAAATTAACATCAATTACGCTTATGAAACGACTACATGTAAACGTAAAAGTGAATGACTTAGCCCGCAGTATCGACTTCTATCAAAAGTTATTCGCAGCTCAGCCCACAGTAATTAAACCTGACTATGCCAAATGGATGCTGGACGACCCTCGGGTGAATTTCTCAATAAGTTTGTCCAATCAAAAGGAAGGAATCGAGCATTTGGGTATTCAGGCTGAAACCGAAATGGAACGCGATGAGCTGTTTAACCGACTGGATCAGATTGAGGAAGAACAGTATAAGGAGGGAGACACCGTTTGCTGTTACGCCCGTTCCACCAAGTCCTGGATTACTGATCCGCAAGGCGTATCCTGGGAAATTTTCCAAACCCACGGCCCCTCAGAGACGAACAAAGAACCCCAGGAAAGCTGTTGTGAAGACGACTGCTGTACAACTACCAGCTCATGATAGATCAGAAAAAATGTTGGGAAGAAAATACCTGTCAGCAGGTATTTATGGTTTTTGAACAGTACCGCGATGAACTTGTGCGGTACGCAAATAAACAACTGGCTGACTCTACCCAAAGTGAAGCATTGGTGAGCGATGTGCTAATGAAGGTTCATCGCCATTGTGAAGAATTATCAGGAGTAAGCAACATCCGGGCCTGGTTGTACCAAATAACTCACCGTACCCTTTACGATTACTATCGGGAGCGATCCAAGTCGTTACCTTTACCAGGTGAAGAGGTTTATACAGAAGAATTTGAGTCAACCGATTTGTCCGCTGATCTTACTGGGCTTGTTCCGGCCTTGATCAATTGCTTACCGTCCAAATATGCTATCCCGCTACGACTTAGTGAGTTGGAGGGTGTACCCCAGAAGCAGATTGCCCAAACATTAAATCTTTCATTATCCGGGGCAAAGTCGCGAGTGCAGCGGGGCCGCCAAAAACTAAGAGAGCTTTTCCAGGAGTGCCTTCACCTGGAACTAGACCAAAGAGGCGTACCGTTTGACTATCAGATTAATTCTGATTGTTTAGCCCTTAAGTCCCTAAAAGATAGTAATGAGGTGAACGCGGAAGCTATTGACCTCGGTCAGTGCGAATGTTAGGTCATTACTACTCTGCATCCAGTTCAGGTTGCACATCGGGTGGTTCACAGAACGAAATGAGTTGCTGTTCCAAAGACCATTCGCGGCTTACAGTATCCGGATTAGGATGGGTTTCTCTAAACCAATTGATTAATTCTTTTTGTAATAGGCGGACAGTATCAGCCAGTGCGGGGTCAGCGTACCGGTTACTGGTCTCGTATGGATCATTTACGACGTCATATAGTCGGTGAGTGATTCCTGGGGGCGGGTAACCGGTAGCGTAACCCTGCGCCAGATCCCTTTTTCCGGTAGTAAAAATGTACTTCCAGCGGTCGGAGCGGACCATTGCTTTATTATCTGCCAGAAATTCAGAGAACACGTAATCTTTATGTTGATCAGTTTGCTGATGAATAAGTGGAAGCAGGCTTTTTCCCTGGGCAGATGCTAGCGGAGGTGCCTGGATTGCTTCCAGCACGGTAGGTACTACATCTACGAATTCTACCATAGGGTTCAAAGCCAGGCCTTCCGGAAAATGGCCCGCAGCTTGCATCATCAGGGGGGCTTGTACCGCCGGTTCCCACATCATATGCTTTTCAAAGCGTTTGTGGTCGTTTAGCAGATATCCATGGTCACCCAGATACACCACCAACGTGTTTTCAGTCAGGCCTAGCGAGTCAAGCTGATCTAATATTAACCCTACGTTTTTATCCAGATACTCTACTGAAGCATAGTAGGCTGAGATAATCCCTTTACGTTCTTCGTCGGTAAGATCTCGGAAAATTTCCGGTATCCAACGATCGTCTTCAGGACTCCCGGTTGGCAAGGGTATATTGGATGGGTTATACTTATCAGCGTATTCTAAGGGAAAATTAAACGGGGAGTGAGGCTCATGAAATCCCACTACCAGACAAAAACTGGTGTCCTGATTCTCGGCTAAAAAACGATTGGCTTGCTTCGAGTACCAGGTGCCAATATCATCGGCATCATAACTATCACCGGGCAATGCATCAGCGTTCAACCAGATACGGGCCGGGTCACGGAATGGTTTCCAGGGCGGACGCACGGCAATTGAATCCGGTACTTGCCGGCCCGGATGCTCTTCCCGATAGGCGAAGTAATCGCGTCGCTCAATCTTTACTTCAAATCCGTGGTTTTTCTGATTGTTGAAATGGTTTTTACCAATAATTCCGGTTTGGTACCCCTGGGTTTTTAAATGGTCTGCAATAGTCACTTCCTCCTCCGGAAAGGAAGTTCTCAACAGCGTTACCCCGGTGGCGTGCGGATATTTACCCGTTATCAGAGATTGGCGGGAAGCCGAACATAGCGGGGCATTAGCGTAAGCCCGGTTGAAACGAACCCCTTGAGCTGCCATGCGGTCCAGGTTGGGAGTTCGAATGAGGTCATTGCCGTAAGCTCCCAGCACATTAGTGGAGTGATCGTCACCAATGATAATCAGGACATTGCGTAAATTGCTTTCTTCTGTTTGTTCTGTTGGTGGAGAAGAAGGCTGGCAGGCAATGGAGACTAAGAGTAACAGAATTGGGAGGTGTCTGAGCATGGCAGATGGAAAAATTATTCGTACTTTCGGGTACAATAATGCTAAAAATCACCAATATCACAACCGGTTATGAATCGTCGTCTATTTTTAAAGAACACTACCCAGGCAACATTGGGAGCAATGGCTTTGCCTTACATGCTTAAAGATTCACCCCTATTTTTCAAAATGTCTTTAGCTGAATGGTCGCTGCGGCAACCTTTACGCAAAGGAGAGATCAGCAACCTGGATTTTCCGCGGGTAGCCAAAGAGTTTTACGGGATTGATGCGGTTGAGTACGTCAACCAATTTTTTATGGATAAAGTTAAAGATCAGGCTTACCTGAAGGAGTTAAAGAACCGTTCTGATGACCTGGGAGTAACCAATGTAATGATTATGTTGGACTTGTGGGAGTATCCTACGGCGAGTCCCGTAGAAGCTGAACGGGTAAAATCGGCTGAGAAACACTACGAATGGATTGATGCTGCCCATGCGTTGGGGTGCCATGGAGTGAGAATTAATGCGAATGGCTACGAGGGCAAAGAACCCGAAGAGGCCGCCGACCTATTCGTCGATACATTAATCAGGCTTTCAGATTATGCCCAGGCAGCGGATATGAATATTATGGTTGAGAACCACGGTAACTATTCATCTAACGGAAAATGGCTGGCTATGGTGATGGAAAAAGCCAACCGCGACAATGTAGGTACGCTACCTGACTTTGGCAACCTGCGTATTTCTAAAGACGAAGAATATGATCGTTACCAACTGGTGGAGGAACTAATGCCCTATGCTAAAGGCGTGAGCGCCAAAGCTATAGAATTCAATGAAAAAGGGGAAGAAGCCAATATGGATTACACCCGGCTAATGTCTACGGTAAAGGATGCTGGATTTAATGGCTACGTTGGGATTGAGTTTGGAGGTGAACTGGAAGCAATGCACCAGAATGATGGAGTAATGCTCACCAAAAAACTTCTTCAGCGGGTAGGGGCTCAGCTATCCTAATCACTCACTGTTTATGTGATGAATTGGTATGAGTCAGATCTTTAAGTCAGGCAGGTTTAAAAACCTTCAAAACTTACTGTAGGCAAATTGTTTGGTGGGAGCACTGGTGGGTATAGTATTAATCTCAATCAGTGTTTGGCTCAGTAGCTTTTTCAACTACCCTACAAATTTAAAGGCGTCGGCTTGTAAAAAGGGATGTTGGGGAACAGGGATAGGGGCGTGGCACAAAAACCTACTGTGAAAATGCACTAATCAATCAATGTTGGTAATAGTAGTGATTGCCAATATGATCTGGGCGTTTTTGTGTTTGCGGTGGGCCGTTATACATCTCGATACGGCCAGTTTTTTTTGCTCGGCCTAACTGCTAGGTGGAGGGTTTTTGGAGGTAAATTAGCAGTTTTGGAGTGGCGCTAGTAGGATCTACCCATCAATGTCTCCAACGCTTAGCTAAAACGTTAAACGAATTCTACTACCGTTCCGGTAATGAGCTACTGACAACTATTACTTAGTACGTTAATTCTTGTTAAATGAAGGCGATACTGTAGGTGGAACGTTCAAAATTTGCTATTTTTGAGGGTTAAATTGACTTATTCGCATGAAATTGTCTTCAGTAAAACTACTATCTATGATGAAATTAACTGTAAGTATGATACTATCTTTGGCGGCTTGTCTGGGAGTTGTCAATGCTCAAAATATGAAAATTGGCTTTGTGCAGTCGGAGTACGTGCTGAGTTTGATGCCGGAAGCTCAAGCAGCCCAGCAAGATGTGGCTGCTTTTGAGCGAAAGCTAAACAATAAGCTCACCGCCATGCGGCAGGGACTGGAGCTACAAGCTGCTCAATTGAAAGAAGCCGCTCCCAATTTACCCGATTCGGTACTGGCGGGTCGGGAACAGGAATTACAGGCACTACAGCAAGACATTGTGCAAGAACAACGTACGGCCCAAAATCAGCTGCAATTTAAAATCATGCAGGTGATGAACCCGTTGCAGCAAAAGGTGCAGCAGACCATAGATTCCGTAGCCCAACTGAACGGCTACACTCACATATTTCCTACAGACATTAGTGGTCAGACTTTGCTGGTCTACTCCCAGAAACCGGAAGAGTCTAATGTAACACCATTGATCATTGAAGCGCTCGGGTTAACTGTTCCAGCTGATACCGTAGGCCAGTAACGAAGGGGTAATTAATAGTAGATAGTTGGAAGTTAATTTCTTACTGCCCTAGTTTTGTTTCGCTAAAAGATCCGCTTTCCCGGTTTAGGCCTTCACTACCAAGCCCAATGCCTCCAGATGTTGGGGTTCTTCATCAAGGGCCAGTCTAGCAATCTGAATAAACTTGGAAAACGAGCGATAAAGGGCATCGTAGCCTTTTTTCCGCTGTTCAGAAATCACCTGAGTACGGGCTTTCAACTGGTATTGGAGCTGCTGCATTTCTTTAAGCTGCTTCAGCAACTTCTGCATCTCGTTTAGCTCCTTGTCGGTGATATTGTACTTGGCCAGACTTTCTTTTTGGCCGTTGGCGTGTCGGTAGAAACTATTTGCCTGCTCAATCCACTCCGGAAGCCCCTTTTTGCGAGTACCCTTCAACTCCATCTTCTCCAGCAGGGTTGGGTTATCAGCTAAGGCTACCCGGCCAAGGGTAACATGGCGGCTGTACAGCTCCTGAGCCCGGTCACGAGCTTCCCGTAGCGCCTGAGTGGCGGCTTTGGCCTCTACCGATGCTTCGCGGTACTGTCGGAAAAATTCCTTTACACTTAACAGTTGGCTTTGGATTTCTTTGATCCTGGCCTCATCTACTCCGTAGGCTCGCAGGGCAGTGAGTATCTCCGGAGTGCGTAACGCATTGGCTAATGCCAGGTCTGCTCGCTTCAGAATTTCATTTTGACGCTTCATAAGGACTGCTTGATTATTATTTTGTACTCCCTTAATCACAAAGCTTGTTCCGTGGGTATGCAGAAAAAGTGGTAAAATGCTGATAAATATACAATGGCGGGCAAACTGGCTTTTTTTTTTAGAAAGTTTGGCGATAATCAGGTTTCAGTATGATTGTTTTCCTCGATTTTCGGATGAAAGATATTCTCTATGAGTTACCTCGTGGCCCGATTCAGGTATTTTCCCAAGTAATAATTGCCGATTTTAGCCATATTACCGGCCAGCGCCCAACCGAGTAAGCTTACTTCGTACATCGGCCGGGCTACCGAGGGATTAAGGAAGCTTCTTTTGCTTTACGGCTGGCTCACCGTGAGGCTAAGGAAGGTTACTTGGTCTTGTGGCCGGGCTACCGAGGGGCTAAGGAAGCTTTATTATACACCCAGAAGGGCCGCCAAGTGTGAAAGAATCGTTGCTAACGGTTTGCATATGGCTTGTGGTGGTTTCGAAGCACTTTCCTGTCCACCGAAACCAATGCTGACTACGCAGCGAAAACCTTGCTGACAGCCGTTCACCCGCCATAAGCTATATGCGTTGTTGCCAGTAGTACTTTATCTTCTAATTCTATCCCAAATGAACTTTTCGGTGTATTCCGCAATCTGTTTTTGAGAATATTTTAATACTGTCGAATCATCATTTCTAACAAGTCCTTGAATGTATTCTCGTTTTATTTGTATTGGTGGAAATCCGTAAAACATTCTCTGCCATATTAAGTCAAAAGACTTTTCTAAAAAGCTCAATGACTGTTTTACTTTTTCTGTTGTAATTATATTGTTTAATAATTCTTTTCTATTAGCATTCGAAAGAATTTTTACTGTAAAAGCTTCCTCTTCCAAATTCACACTTTGGGCAAAATCGGTTGTGTCATTTAATCCATAAAACTCTTGATAATTTACAGAATCTCTATCTTCAAAAAATTGAACTACAAAATCATTCATTAAAATTATATTCGGATTTCTGTCACTTGTCGAACCAACATAATTTTCAGTAAAAGCTATGTCTCCTCCTAATGTTTCCAAATATGTAATAGCTAAAGGAAAATGATTAATGTTTTCAGTTTGTCCGTTTAAAATTATTAGACGTAGTTCTTCTTGTACTTCCGGACTTAATTTGAATATCTCTTCACAAATAGAATTTCTCCAAATTTGGATATAGAAAAACATTCTTATTAATGAGGTTTCTTCGAAAGTCAAATGACTGACTCCAGTAAGGTCCGCATTCCTTAATTTTGGAATAATATCATTAGAAAATTGCGATTCAAATTCCGTAAATGATTTTTCACATACGCTACAAAAAACGTAATCAACGGAAAATGGTATTTGTCGAGCGTTTTCAAGTTCCTCCTCTGTTGGTGCTCTGCCTAGTCCTTTTTCTAAATTTACTTCGTCTATTCTCTGAAAATTGAACTCAACAAAAGGATTTCCATTAGATATGTCAAAATAATATCCGCGTTCTCTTTCATTTGTTCCACCAATATTTAGACATTTTCTTATTACACCATCCGATAAATAATGTGTGTTTTTCTTATTAGCTTCTCTTTCTTGGCATAAAGCACAATTCATATCGGTTGGTTTTTTCGTATTACTGGCAACAACTGTGTAACGGAGACTAGTCTCCGTTATTTCTTCTATGTCAAAAGCAATTTTAGTTGGTTTATGGGAAAAAGCACGATGAAAACAATCTTTTTCATAACTTTTTTAATAAAACTTGATGCTGTTACTTTCAATTCGCTTTAAATATTTGTAGTCGTTTACAGTCATTTGTCAATGGATACCCCATTTAAGCTTTCAGGATCTGGTGCTTGGCAATAAAATCCGGATCAATTTCTACTCCGCTGCCAATTCCGCTGGGCAGATGCAAGATGCCATTTTCCGGTTTAAGGGAAGAGGTTTTACACTCGAACGGAACTTCAGTACTCACGCCTTTAAATTCGTGGTAAGGCCCGGCATTCGGTAGGGCCGATACAAACTGCATCATATAAATGTAGCCCAGGCCGGTACCGGAGATGTGGGGTACGCAGGGGTAGCCCTTAGCCGCGGCCATCCGGGCCACTTTCATACAACGAATCATCCCTCCAAAGTAAAACAGGTCTTGCTGTACCATTTGTACGGCCTCGTTACCAATCAGCCAGCGAAAATTACGTAGGCTAACTTCTCCACCTCCCGAGGCGATCGGTATCTCCAGGGCATCGGCAGTTAGTTTCCAGTCTTCGTACCAATCAGTAGGTACGGGTTGCTCAAACAGATCAATCCGGTGCTCTTGCAGCATCTTACCGATGCGGATAGCTTCCGGTGCACTGTAGCTACCATTACAGTCAGCGTAAATAGTCATTTCGTCACCGAAGGCTTCCCGCATCATGGGTATCAGTCGTTCGGTGCGACCTTCCGGTACTTCGGGGTTGCTTCTTCGGCCACCCACCTTAAACTTCACGGCTTTTGCACCAGTTTCAGCCTGTAATTGTTTAATCCGCTCAATGCTCGCTTCGGCAGTGAGGCCCCGGTTATTGTTGGCTCGGTAAATTGCTATTTCGGTATTATGAATGTCGCCAATTAACTGGCCCATACTTTTTTGAGCAATTCGTCCCAACATATCCAAAATTGCCATCTCCACGGTGGCTACCGGTATCCAGAGTGTATAGCCCTGGTACTTGTAGTTGTTTTTGTACATGAATACCCCCTCGATAAGTTGATCTAGATCCCGGGCATCTTTTCCCACAAAATAAGGATTCACCAGGGTAAGCTGGATAGGGTAGAGGTGGGGCATCCGAATGTTGTGTCCAACACAATAGCCTACAGCGCCCTTGGTTGAGCAGACCCGGATCATATAATTACCTTCGTAATTCAGTAGATCACAACTTTCTATGATCACCGGACTGGTGAAGAGTTCCCGTTTCAGTACCGGTTGCTGAAGTGCTGCGTCTAACGTATCGTAATTAGGTGGCGAAACTGCTCGATCCGCAGATTGGGAAGAAGGTAAAATAGTAGTGCCTAGTCCGGCTGCCATACCGGTTTTTAGAAAATTGCGTCGGGGAGTACTCATTACTTAGTTATTGATAGTATCCAGTACGAATATAGTTAACTCCGATCACTCATTGGCAGTTGAGCGCGTTAGATTTCAGAGTAGGCTTTGGTTGCTGTCCAGGTAGAGTTGTATCATCAGTATGGTATCCATATACGCGTGAGCCAGCACTAATATCCAAAGCTGAGAATTACTGCAAAAACATGCCCGACCTTCTTGTTGGAAGTAAGTTGAGAAACTCGATTGATTAGATAAGCCCGGTAGACGATTCCTTCGCCCAATGAGGAAGCTATATTCACACCAATAAGCGTTAACGCTAGCATTCTGATATTGTCTTGGCGGTAATCGTAGCCACTTAGATTAGTGCTCTGAGAAATTCGGAAACTATTGGCCATAATTTCCAGAGTCAGATCAACTTCTAAGCAATTCAATTACCCTACGAGTACTTCCGTCAAGGCTTTAGCGCTAAGGTTTGGTGTATTTCTTTTATCAATCGGTAGCGACTTAAGGAATTAGATTCCTGAACTTCTGGAATAGATTGGTCTTGCCAAACTGCCAAAATCCATTGAGCAGTAGGAGAGTCCATTTCTGTCAGTTTATGTATAGCTTCTTGAAGTTCATCATCTTTTCCAAGATTTTGTAAAGAAGAAAGAACCAGAAGCGTTTGAGGTGAGATTTCATCGGGTTGAAACGCGTTGGTTGCCACTATCGTTTGCAATTGCTCTTGAGCCAGTTTGCCTTTTCCCTGTTGTTCGTGGCAGTAGGCTAGCAGGTAGTTTTGCGTAGTTATATCAGGATTGTAAGGTTTGCCCACTCCTAAATTTTCCGGCCATTCCAGGGAATTAGTTATTGTGTTTATTGCATCATCATACCTATTTTCTTGAATCTGCCGGAGGGCTAAATACAAGTGCGCTTGTTCGTAAATCAACCGTCCTTCGGATGCGCCTTCGTAAGGCAGAATTTGCAAATCATTCAATACAGAAATACATTGCTGATATTCTTGGGCATTAAATAGCGCCTGAGCGTAGTCCATCCCAATCACGTAGCTATCCGGAAACTTCTCCCGGGCTACTTTAGCCATTTGTAGTGCTTTCTGAGCATCTGTTTGCCGATTAAGAAACTGTAAATACTGGTGCCAGATTGTCCATTGTTCATTCCCCAAATCAATAGCCCGCTCCATATCGGCTTGCCCATTTGTATTGCCAATTTTTTTCTGCAGTTCAGCTCGGCTTAGGTAGAAGGGAGCAAACTCAGGCTGTTTTCCGGCGGCAGTAAACTGGTAGGCGGCCGCATCAAACTGATTAAGTGCCCATAAATTAAGTCCCAGATAATAGTGTAATTTCCAGTGGTTCTGCTGATCTGCCGCCCATTTCAGTACTTCTAACGTCTCAGGACGATAGGGAAACACAAATTCGGGAGAAAGGGCGAGCGCTTGGGCTAAATACTCGCTGCTGGAGCCAGCGTTATCTTGCGTTAGGTAGGCTTTCCAAATTTCTACCAGGGGGTGATCAGGTGCCTGATTAAGTACTGCCAGTGCATCATCGGGTCGGTTTAAATGATGATACTTTATCCCAATTTCCAGATGGCTTTGTACCGGAAATTCATTCGTGATTTGAGACTGGTATTTTTGTAGATTTTCTGGAGTTGGATTAGCCAGATAACGCTCAAATCGGGCAAAGTGATTTAGCGGATCAAGCGCAAGAAGTTCGGCCAGTATTTTTTCAGCTTGTTCAGATTGGTGGGTTTTACGATAAATAATGGCCAGGTTCTGTAACGCAGGCACGTTGTATCGGTTAAAATCCAGGGCCCGTTGGCTATAGTGCTCGGCTTCCTGGTAGTCGCCTGACTTTAAATAGATTTCTCCCATTTGGGTATAAGCAGCCGACCGGTATTCCATTGACCGGGCAGCCCAGCCAAAGGCTTCCAGGGCATTAGTCGATTGATCAAGAGCACTAAAAATGTTGGCAGCTACATAATTAGCCTGAGCATCGTAGGCATTGGTTTCAAGGGCCAGGTAGATTTCATCTAGCGCCGTTTGGTACTCAGCATTTCGGTAGAGCAACTCGGCTAAGGTGATTCGGGCCGATTGATAAGCGGGAGCAAGTTCCAGCGCTTTTCGAAGCTTTGATTCAGCCTGTTCATAATTCCGGTTGTTGAATAGCTGATAGCCCTGGTAGTAAAGCTGCTGAGCATCAGTCATCTCGATCTGACTACTGTCGCTAAACGGCCGACTCAGTTGCTTTGATTCGTATTCGTTAGACTGATAAACTTTGCCTTTCTGGCGGAATAGAATCTGATAAGGCTGATTAGCCGATGGCAGACTGAATGTGGCATTGAAAACATCCATTGGTTTCATGGTTACTGCTTGCTCGTGGAGAACCTCATTATCATTTCCTGTAACTACCAAAGTGTCGTTTATCTCGCCAAAAGCATTGAAGCTGATGGTAACCACGTCTGATTCTTTCTCAACCGAAATAACTCCTTCAACCGACACCCCACTTACTCCTTCCAGTTCTTTAATCGGGAACCAGAGTTCTTCCCATTGGTCGGTAACATAGGGGCCAAAAGCTACTTCTGTAATCGGGTTTCGCTGATTGGAATAAGAGTATTGAGTCAATAACCTACCGGCCTGAAATTCAATATATTGACCATCAGTATCAGTTAGTAAGTCCTCCCAAATGCCACCCGAGCGCGATAAGGCCCATATCCAAAGCTTTTGCCCCGGCATATCATCGTAGCGGGACCAGTGCCCGAAGCCAAAGTTTTTGTCGTGCCAATAGCCCCCGAAGTAGTTGTGGTAGTTTCCTACTACGTGGTAGGATTTGCTTCCTCCGAAATTATTGTTTCGGTAGAAGGATAGCTCCCTGCCTTGCGCATCCATGGGCCAGGGATACAGATCGCCCGGATGACCAAGATAGGCATCGCCCGGATAAAAAAACTCCAGATCATCCGACGCTCGGGCGGCGGCAGTCATCCAATTATAGTAGGCTTGATGCTGAGGGGTAGGGTTGTACCAGGTACTTTGAGTTTTAAAATAGGCCTTATCGGGAGGAAGGATAATCTGTACGCGCCACTGGGTGCGAGAGGTTAAATCCATTGCCCCTACCGTACAGGAAACGCTGCCGTCCTCGTGTTCTTTAATGTGATAATCTACCGGGGTAGCCGTAGTGGGAGCGTGGCCAATAATGCCGAAGTTAAACTCAATACCACCCGATGTCCAGGGACCCCGCATAGCAATATTACGAAACTTCATCACTTCATTCCGGTAAATAAATTCTTTTCCGGTAGACTTCTCGATCGCTCCCCATACCTTTCCACCCGACTCAGGTAGCACAAATACCTGGATGTATTCATTTTCCAAGACAACTACCTTCCAGTCTTGGTCATACCCCTCCAGACTGTAACCGAGAAACTGATGATAGGGGTAAATTTTCGGATTACTGGCCAGGATTGCAACCGGGTCAGGATCGGAAAATGGATACGTTTTTATTGTTTTGGTTTCTTCCCGAATAGTAGCTAATTGCGACTGAACATCCTGGGTAAAGCCAAGCAACAGACTGAGTAATAACAAAAAAATGAGAGTATGGCGTTGGTGCATAGCCTAGGTTGGTAGTAGTAACATTAAAAGATCAAATTACCATATTTGCCCAAGCAGATCAAGTTGCTCGCTTTCCAAAGGTGCATTTCAACTGCTGCTCAGATAAAGATAAGAGGATTATCTTTAATAGGCTTCTTTAGCTCGGGAGGCAAGCCGAAGTTCTCATCTATGAAGCGATCAATTTCTCCCAAGGTTTTTTCGGAAAGTAGCTCAGTCATTTCATCAACTGCGGGTCCACCAATCATATAGGGCATAAAAGAATACACACATTGATTACCTACGAAATGACCGTAAATTTGGTATTCGTCAAGGTTTGTTAAGTCTTCTCCGGTAATCAGGCATCTTTGCAACCAGTGCTCAGGATTCACCGCTTCATCTTGCAGCAATTCTTCGCGGCGTCCGTGCAGATCAACTCTTTGGTCAAAAAACTCCTGTATTCGTGACAAAGAAGAAAGAGATAGTTCCCGGCGCATCAATTCGGCGCAGGACAGGCACATGGCGTATTCAAATATTACGTCGGTGGTCGAAAACTCACCCCGGTATTGTCGGAAGGCTTTCTCAACCAGGTACTGAGTATTAGGGGCCTGCAACGGTCGGTTGCAGGATATACAGTTCTCAAACGGTGACTGAGTTGTGTGGGAGTAGAAAATGGTTGGAATGTCAGTATATTCCGGGGTAAAATAACGCTCCCAATGCGGTTCTTGTTCCTCCATACGGCTCTTCAATCTACTAGAATTAACTCACGATAACGATATACTATTTATTGAGTTAATTACAAAGTCTGATCAAAAATTTTCGCTAAATATTCAGTGTATGCTGCCCGAAACTTCGCCTCAGCCAATCACACTTAGTTCTATGACCGGGAAGTGGATACTGGCGTCTACCATTCTGGCCTCCAGTATGGCCTTTATTGATTCTACAGCTTTAAATGTTATTCTTCCGTCTCTCCAAAATGATCTACAGGCAACTGGTACGGATATTTTCTGGATTCTAAATGCCTACCTGCTGATGCTGGCCTCATTAATCTTAGTAGGCGGTTCTTTAGGCGATAAGCTGGGGCGTAAGAAGGTTTTTATGGTAGGCATTGCGATTTTTATTACGGCTTCAGTTGGCTGCGGATTGTCACCTTCGGTAGATTGGCTCATTGGAACTAGGGCGGTGCAGGGGATCGGTGGGGCGCTCATGATACCCGGTAGCTTATCCATTATTTCAGCTACTTTTCATAAGAAAGAAAAAGGAAAAGCCATCGGCACCTGGTCAGCAGTGACGACTTTAGTGACAGTGGGTGGCCCAATCTTAGGGGGAGCATTGGGTGATGCAGGTCTGTGGCGGGCTATTTTTTATATTAATATTCCCATCGGGATAGCCTCATTGCTGGTTTTGCACTATAGGGTGCCGGAAAGTAGGGACGATAGTATTGATCATCAGTTAGATTATGGCGGAGCAATCTCTTTAGCTTCAGGCTTAGCCCTACTTACCTACGGTTTTCTGGAAATTCCCGAGCTAGGCTGGACCCACTGGCAAGTCTTTAGTTCATTAATCGCTGGGACAATTCTGATGGTACTGTTCGTGCAAATTGAGCAAAGAACTGCCAACCCTATGGTTCCCTTGAAATTGTTTCAAAACCTGACTTTCACCGGTGCTAATCTGTTAACTTTTCTATTGTACGCTGGTCTGGCGGTTGCGATGCTGTTTCTATCACTTAACCTTATTCAGATACAGGGCTACCGGCAAGTGCAGGCCGGCCTGACGATGCTACCTTTCACTTTTTTGATGGCTACGATGGCTCGTTGGGTAGGTGGGCTGGTGGATCGCTACGGACCTCGCTGGCTATTAGTGGGTGGGGCTGCTTTAGCCGGATTCGGTTTTTATTGGTTTTCTGAAGTAGGTTTAACCCAAGGACCCAGTGATTTCTGGTTCACCTACTTCCCGGGCATTCTTATCTTTGGACTCGGTATGACTTTTACGGTAGTGCCACTGACTACCACCGTGATGGCTTCCGTAGAGGATGGACGCTCGGGTATTGCTTCGGGTATTAATAACTCCATGACCCGAACCGCCAATGTCTTTGCCAATGCAGTCATCGGAGCCCTGGCGGTAATAATGTTTACAAATTCGCTGCTTTCTTCAATTAGCTCAATGGATGTTAAAAAAGATACTAAGCAAGCTATACTTCAACAGTCGGCTAATTTAGGCGATGCCCAAGTTCCGCCCAGTGTACCCGAAAGAGACCGAATGAAAATAAAACAAGCGTATGAACAGGCGTTCATATCTATGTTTAATCAGATTATGTACATCAGCGCCGGGTTGGCCTGGTTTTCGGCTCTGGCAGCGCTCATATTAATCAAGAACCAACAGGTGCTGGAAGAATAGAGATCAAAATCAAAAAATAGATGCCAACAACCATAGATCATCCTCTTCCTAATGCTTTAAGGTGGAGTAGATGAGAATACAGTGCTTTGAAAAATGATGGGTACTCATTATAGATAATGTCGAATTCTTTACAGGTTTCTATCACCAGTTGATTAATCTGTGGATAATGAACATGGCTTATTCTTGGAAATAAATGATGTTCTACCTGGAAGTTTAAACCACCCAAAAGCCAACCAATTACTTTGTTGTTAGTGGCGAAATTAGCAGTGGTAGCTATCTGATGAAGCGCCCATTCTCGATCAATTTTATTTGTTTCTTGATTAGGGGTTGGGAAATCAGTGAATTCAACAACGTGGGCTAATTGAAATACAACGCTAATAAATAGGCCGAAAACGAAGGATACAATTGTGAACCCTAGTAATCCCGGAACTATCCCTACCATCCATATGGGTAGTATTAGATAAACTGTTAGGAATAATATCTTGGTGAGCCAGAAAATAAAGTGTTCCTTTTGTTTACTCTGTTTGGGGCCAGAACCATCTGAGATCCATCCTTGAAAATACTTTTGAAAATCGTAGTAAAAAATCCAGGCTAAATAAGTGGTGCCATACAAAAACACCCAGTATAGGTGCTGATAGCGATGGTACCAGAATCTGGGTTGATCCTCATGGAGCCTCATAAGAGGCCTGAGATCAATATCCGAATCCATTCCTTCAATGTTGGTATAAGTATGATGATTGATGTTGTGTTTGATCTTCCAAAATTGTGAACTTGCTCCCAAGGCATTAAAAAAATAGGCTGATGTTTTATTCAACCAAGAATGTCGTGAAAAACTTTGGTGGCCTCCCTCGTGCATGATGTTAAAACCAATAAGGGCCAGATCAACTCCGAGCAGGCTGCATAATAAAACAGAAAGCCAGGCACTTGGGGTGAAGAAGACAAGTGTTACATACAGAGCGAATGCTACTAAAACCAGTATTACTGATTTATAATATAACTTAAGCTCACCTGATTTACGCAGTTGGTTCTCGGTAAAATAAGTATCAACTTTCGCTTTAAGGGATTTAAAAAAAAGAGATTGCGGCTTACTGAATGAAGTTCTAATCATTATAATGTGGTATCCATGAGACCTGGATAAAACTTGCTTCTGTACCACATTGTTCAGAATAATTGATTCTCCTGGTTAGTACTCAATCAACGAAGTTCTATTAGTAAAAAGCATCTACTAATTGTCGATAAGATCATGTTAATTGTAGAAGGCTATGTAAAAGTTCAAAAAAAATGAAGGTAATTAGTCAGTAACTAGGTCTATTGTGAAGTAAAAACGGTGAATATGATTGAAAAGCAGAGTTATAGATCTTTAATATCTTTTGTATCAGTTGGAAATTCTCCAAAATCGTGTGTACCTCAACTGGCGGATTAATCCGATAGGGCCTTCGTAGATACCACCGTCTACGTACTTATCGTAAACCCTGATGGCGATGGTATTAAATTCACCGGGTTTTAAGATACTGGCCGGTACCGGATAGTTACGTACTTGCTGATAAGCGGCATCATCCCGTAGGTTAATACGATCGTTAGATTGATAGCCGGTCGATCCGACTTTGACACCATTGACGAAGGTTTGATCATAGTCGTCGATTTTACCCAGTAGCAAAACCATGTCTTCTTCCGGATAGTCTTGAGGGAGAAAAAAGGTCTTTCGGTACCAGGCGTAGCCGTCGTAGTTATGAAATCCCTGGGCTTCCCAGAAATAAGGCACCATAATTTTTTCCCATTCACTATCCTTAACATCACTCTCTTTCCATTCAGCGTTGTCGCCTAGTGCAAATTGCCATACTCCTCGCAGATCTACGTCTAGTTGGGTTTCGGAGTCATCGGTCATGATCCCGATTTTACCCGCAATTATACCCCCGTCAATTTTAGAATCGTATACCCGGACCGAGATTACATTTTCCCCGTCGGGGTTTAAGCATTCAACCGGGATAGGATAGCGGCGGTAGGCACGGTAAGCGGTATGAAAATAAGGAGGAAACGAACCGGAAAAACCAATAAGCTTTCCATTAAGATAGACTTCATCTACATCGTCAATATAGCCCAAAGAAAGATACAGGTTATCGGTACCTACTGAGGTTGGTAATTGGAAGGAAGTACGGTACCAGGCGTAACCGTCGTAGCCGTGAAATCCACGGCTTTCCCAGGCGGAGGGAACCCGGATTGTCTCCCAGTTGCGGTCGTCAAACTCCGGATTAGCCCAGCGAGCATTATCCCCTATGGAAAACTTCCAGGACCCAGAGAGGTCTAGTTTCATCTTCCAGTTATCCCCCAAGCTTGGTAGCGAGAAGGTAAGGCCGAGGAAGAAAACCAGTAAGTTAGTCAGTGTTAGCAAGATTTGAGACATAATAAGTTCCTATTTTAGTAGAACAGATGAAAGTTCTACTCAGCAGTCTGTAAAGACACTATCATTTCTTCACTTTGGTTTTAATAGCGATGGTTTGTTTTTGGTAGTCTATAATAAATCCGTAGCGTTTCATCACGTCAGAACCAACAATTCCGGAAATCCGGACACCTACCCGATCTCTCAATGAATTAACGATGGCCGAAATGTCATAGGTTTTAAACAATGCTTTTACTTGGGTGCTCCCGATTTTCAACTCAACGTCTTTGACTTTATGAATGGTCTGTACCTTTCCGCTTAATCCCAGTGCCTGATGTTGGCTACTTGCAGTAAGTATAGGCGAGAAATCGTATCGGCTGGCAAGATTGCGGTGAAGAATGGTCATATCTGAGCCAGTGTCTACCAGAAAATAGGCAGATTTTCCGTTAAGATCTACTTTAATAATGGGCTTAAACTGCCAATCGACGATTGTCACGTACTCGTAAGTTTCGTTGGTAAAAGCGGTTAGAAAAAGCCCCGTTAGCGACAAGACGAGGATAATTCGTTTCATGGTTATTTGGGTGTTTGTTGTTACTTTAAAGTACGTAACAATACCCCTTACATTTGCCACGGCCGGGTCAAAGGTTGTAAAAATATGTCATGAAAATGATGAGTAATGATGAATACTAATGATTGATGACTTTTGAGTAATGTACAAAGCTTTTTTCTTCATTAATCATTAGTCATTACGCATCACATTTACGGAATTAATTTGTACCCTACTCCGTGAACAGTAAGAATATGGCGGGGAACGTTGGGGTTGGTTTCTATCTTTTGCCGCAACTTCAGAATAAAGTTGTCAACAGTACGAGTGGTGGGCTGTTCATCTTCATAGCCCCAAATGTTCTCGAGCAGGTCGTATCGGCTGACAGGCTGCCGGGCATGATCCCACAGATAGCGAATTATCTCAAATTCTTTGTGCGACATTTTTACCGGTACATCATCACAGGAGGCTTCGTAGGCCACCAGATTAACCTTTAAGCAGCCTATCTCGATGATATCAGAGGCATCTGGTGAATTTGAGACAGGGCCCTGGCGGCGAAGTACGGCTTTGATCCGGGCAGACAACTCCCGCAGACTAAAGGGTTTGGTAATGTAATCGTCGGCGCCTAATTCCAAACCTCGTACTTTGTCAATTTCCTCACCTTTGGCTGTTAACAGAATAATAGGAGTGGCATTACCTTTCTTACGTACATTTTTGCAAACTTCAAAACCCGACATGGAGGGTAACATCACATCAAGCACAACCAGATCGTAAGCTTCGGTTAAGATTTTTTCCATTCCCTCCTTACCATCGCTGGTAGAATGTACCTCGTACCCCTCAAACTCCAGGTTATCGCTTAGTCCCATGCGCATGCTGGGCTCATCTTCTACAATCAGTATCTTTTTCATTCGCTGGCAATTAGTTTACCTACGCGGTAGCGTATCGGAAAATTAAGTCGGAAGGTGCTTCCTTCCCTGAGCCCACTGGTTAATTCAATAGTCCCTTTGTGCGCATCCATTATATATTTCACAAGACTCAGTCCTAGCCCAGTACCTTTGCGTTGGGCAGAAACTTCAGAACTCACCCGGAAGAATTTTTCAAAAATAGCCTTCTGGTTAGCTTCGGAGATTCCAATTCCCCTATCTTGCACTTCGACGAAGTAATACCCTTCATTAATGCCCGTTCGTACCGATATCTGTTTTTGCTCATCGCTGTACTTGATGGCGTTATCTAACAGATTTATTAGCGCTTCGGCAATAGTTTCTCGGTCGCCCTTAATGGTAAGCTCCATTTCGGTAGGCTGGAATGTATAATTGAAGCCTTTACTTGTCAAATGGAAGTCATACGATTCAAGAACAGTGGCTACGACTACGTTTAGATCCAAAGGCTCAAATTGAAAGTGGTGTTTTCCGGCTTCCATCTTAGAGAAGTTCAGAATCTTATTCACCATACTGGTGAGCCGTTTGGCTTCATGGTTGACGATACGGTAGTATTCTTGCCTTTTTTCCTCACTCTTTACTCTACCGAGGAGTAAAGTTTCGGAGAACATGGTTATCAGTGCCAGGGGGGTGCGAATCTCGTGGGATACGTTGGAGACAAAGTCGGATTTGATCTGGGCGAGCTCAATCTCCTTTTTGATGGTACGGTAAACAAACCATGCCCCAATAAGTAGAATGGCATTTAAACCGATGATTAGGAAAAGATTAGTCTGAAATCTTTGTTCGGCTAAAGAAGGCTTTTCCTGCTCTTCCAATCGAATAGTAAGATAATAATCAGGAAATAACCAGAGAGACTTTCGGGGCGCCCAACTAATGCCTTGTTTAGGATGATTGGCGGTAGTGTAAAATGGAACTAACTCGTTATTACGGTGCACCGAAATAACAAATTCTTCCTGCGCAATAGCGTGGACTCGAGGACCAAGAAAATCGTTGACGAACACTTCAGGTTGGAGGACGAATCCGTACAGGTTGGTACCGATCTCGGAAAGAAATACTAATAACTCCAAGTCTGAAGTATCG
The DNA here is from genome assembly GCA_964551335.1 of uncultured Roseivirgaceae bacterium. Taxonomy (GTDB): domain Bacteria; phylum Bacteroidota; class Bacteroidia; order Cytophagales; family Cyclobacteriaceae; genus Tunicatimonas. The sequence goes on along the minus strand of CAZKCO010000012.1, from coordinate 58,931 downwards.
GATGCAATCGGCTGTATCTTAAAATAGCCGTTTTCGCGATAATGATATAGTCTGTCCAATCCGTCGCGTTGCTGGCTGATGAGATTTAGAATAGGTTGCTCGTAATCGGAAAAGAACACTTCACCTTCGCTGCTGTAAAATGCTATTTTAGTAGAAAGGAGCGAATCGAGTACAAAACTTTCAGAGATTGCATAATTCTCATCAAAAAATCGATTCAGGTTTTCCGAATTATCTACCAAACTGTCATTTACAATTTCTGTCCAATCTTGGGTCCATGAACGAGCAATATCCTCTGAATACTGGTTAACCGAAAAGAGGATGGCTTCTAACTGGTTGTTGTAAATTTCCTCAATCAACAATTCATTTTCCTGCACCGCCTTTAGTTCCCGCACCGAATAGTAAATGGCCGGAAGTAAAAATACTACCAGTAACACAAGACCAATCCTGGTTAGCGAGCTAGGCATAGGTTAAGGTGTTTCGGCGAAAAGTTACAAAAATAACCGGATTTTCAGTTGCTTGATCATTCGTCAGTAACCCGGGCTGCGAGTAAGGTGAATAGAAAGGTCGGGAAGGTGAGAAGAAAGGATTTCTATGGTTTGTGTATTTACGGGGGTTTCGTAAAGATAAAGCTCCTTTAAAGAAGGCATACGAGTGATATACAGCAGGTTTGCGTCGGTGACTGCACAGAACGATAGATCAAGCACTTCTAGTTGAGGCAAGTCGGTAAGATACACTAGTCCTGAACCATTGATGCCAGTACGCTGTAATGATAAGGATTGTAATTGCTTCATCTGGCCTACATGGTACAGTCCATCATCGGTAATTTCACTGCTAACCAGCGAAACCTCGGTAAATTTTTCAAAGACGGGACGAAGTTGCACCAGATCTTCATCGGAAAATGAAGCGGGGGGGAATTGCATTGTTAAATGTAGGGCGGAAGAGTTATCGGGCGCTTCAATAATCTGGTACGGTGCATTGGCAACGGACACCTGTTTCACCAACTGAGCCAATTGTTGTTCGTCACGCCACTGCTTTTGGTGGGCTTTTTGTAATGTGGTGCTGTATTCCTGAAGTTGAATGGCCACAGTACTATCAGCCAGGGCATCCTGATAGCGTAAAGAAGTGCTTGCGCCGGTTTCGATCCACCAGTAGAGTAAATCCATTTCCCGGTTAGTGAGCGAAGGCTTACCATCGGGCGGCATATGATCGTCGTGAGAGATCGGTAAGGCCACTCGCTCCCAGACCTCACTTTGCTCCGGTTGTTCAGGTACTAACCCTGCTTCACCACTTTTTCCTCCGGCGGCCATGTCAGCGAAGTTGGTAAGTAATAACTCCCCCTTCGTTTTATGTTCGTTATGGCAACTGAAGCATTTGGCATCCAGCATGGGAACGATGATGTCTTCGTACACCAACATTTCGGCTTCTGCTTTAATGGGAGCAGGGTTCATGCTAGGTAGATATTCCGTGATATAATCAGCCCCGTGGGTTAAAGAGCCACCCTGATGGCTGGCAAAAACCAGTACTCCGTTGGTAAGGATCAATACCATCCAATAAACCAGAGCTATAGTGGGGGTAGAGGAGTTTAAAGATTGCAATCGTATAAAGAGCAGCCAAAGTGCCCCCACGGCCACACTGATCCCAGCCCAGAGGTGGGAATTCATCACCTCACCGCCGTAATCGCCAGTGCTGTACAAAAACAAGCCTAGCGAAACCGCTAACAGACTGCTAAGTACCGCCAATAACAGCAGAATCCACCGAATTGAGGATGGCAAAGTAATTTTTGCCCAAACGTTTAAAAGCTCCAAGAGCAACAGTAAGGCAAGAAGAACAATTGGAAAGTGGATGATTAAAGGGTGGAAGCGGCCTAAAAAGTAAGACCAATTTGAGTTTCCTCCTTCAGTTGATAAGAATTGAGGAGTGAAAAGTAAAAGAAGACTCAAAAAAATTAGCAGGAAGCGAAAACGAACGATAGTCACAAGCCATTTAGGCTGAAGAGTAGCTTCTTTAGGCATAAATTTCACAAAGTTCTCCGGTACTGTCCGCAAAGCATTCTGCTGGTATGTCCAACACATACAACATCGATAAATAGAGATTAGCAAGAGGGGTTTCCTCAGGAAACAGCAGATTTTGGCCAGTTTTTAATCTACCACCTGCTTTCCCGGCTACTACTATCGGTAGGTTGCGGGGTGAATGACGGTTGCCGTCGCGTAAACCCGACCCCAGCATAACCATGCTATGATCCAACAGGGTGCCGTCACCTTCGGGTATAGATTTCAGTTTTTCTAAAAAGTAAGCGTACTGCTCCATGTGCCACTGGTTGATCTTGGCGTACTGTTGGAGGTTTTCTTCACTGTTTTGGTGGTGGGAAAGCTGATGGTGGCTGCCCTGTACGCCATTCAAAAATGAAAAGTTGCGGTTACTTACTGAATTTCCGAACATGAAGGAAGTTACCCGGGTAGCATCACTCCAGAAGGCTAAAGCCATAATATCGAACATTAACCTGGTTTTTTCGGTCACATCGCTACCCAGATAGTATTCAGAAAATTCATCAAGTCTCAGATTCAAATGCTCCATTTCCCGAATCATATCCGGAGTGAGACAGTCGGCGTATGCTTCCTGTTGGGCCTGATTATCAATGCGTTTTTCTACCGAACGAATTGACTCTAAGTACTCTTCCAGTTTATCCTGGTCAGTGCGTCCAAGTTTGCGCTGAAGAGTTTGAGCATCTTCCAGCACCAAATCCAATACGCTCTGTTTCCATACATCTTGCTTGGTATTTTGATTAGGTAAATAGTTTCGGAATAGCCGGTTAAACGCTAATCGAGGATCAATTTCTTTGGAGCAGGGCTGCGTGGCTGATTTCCAGGAAATGCTGGAACCATAAAGTCTGGTAAAGCCTACGTTGGCATCAATACCGGAATTAATTCGTTCCAGACCGTATTCTAGGGAAGAAAACAGATTGCTCTGCCCTACATGTTGGGCAATGAGCTGATCTACTGAGGTGCCGCCACTGTGAATATTATCTCCTGTAGTTTTGTAAATCTGCTGACTGGTAAGAAAACTGGATGTTTTAGCGTAATGTCCGTCAGCTCCTTTAAAGATGGCCGACTGATTCATCAGTTCGTTCAGAATCAATAGGTCATTCTTTACATTTTTTAGAGGCTGAAGAATAGGGGAAAGCTCAAAGTTTGATCCGTAGGTGGTGGGGGTCCACTGTTCGGGGTGTACCCCGTTAGGCATAAAAAAGAAAGCACTTCGAGTAGGATAGGAGGTGGAGGAAGAGCCGATCAGACTACTGGAACCCATTGCCTCCAACCAGGGAAGGGCAATGGTGGCACCTAAACCTTTTAACATACGTCGGCGGGATATTTGCCAGGATTTGCTCATGAAGCTTTCAGTTTTGGTTGAAAATCATTGATTTTGAAGCGGAACGGATAGCTATACACTAATTCTATGATAAACTCTTCAGGATTAAAGTGATTGTTTAATAAGTTGCCGGTAAGTCGCTGCATCGTAGGCTCATCCACGAATTCAATATTGCGGCCGATGGCGTAAGTAAACATTTTCTCGGCTAAGGTGCGGGCGAAATTTTCCTGTTTAGTCAGCAGTATCCTTTTAAGTTCTACCGGACCTTGAAACTCCTCTCCACTGGCCAGAGTATCCCAGGCGATGATTGGCTCCTCACCGTAATGGGTCCTCCAGCGCCCGAGTGCATCGTAGTTTTCCAGACCTAATCCAATGGGGTCCATTTTCTGATGACAGCTATAACATTCAGGATTGTCCCGATGTACGGCTAAAAGCTCCCGCAAACTCGCATCAGGCCGAGCCGCTTCTTCTTCGGGAAGCACCCCGGCGTCGGGTGGAGGAGGCGGAGGTGGGGTACCAAGTATTTCTTCCAGCACCCATTTTCCTCTAAGCACCGGGCTAGTTCTTAACGGCAACGAGGTCGAGGCCAGTACACTTCCCATGCTGAGTACTCCCCCGCGTCGCCGGTCTTGGAGTTGTACTGGTCTTAGTGCTGAGCCAGTGACCCCATCAATACCGTAGTGTTGCGCTAGTTCCTCGTTCAACAAGGCGTAATCGCTGTCTAGCAAGTCTAAAAAGTTTTGTGATTCAGTAAGAGTATAATGAAAGAATTCAACGGTTTCCTGGTACATCGCCTGTCGCAGGGTGGGAGTGAACTCCGGAAAACGTTCCGGGTCTACCGGGTTTTGATCTTTTAACCGGGAAACTCCAAACCATTGGGTAGAAAAGCTTTCGGAAAATCGCTTGGCCTTCGGGTCAGCCAGCATGCGAGTTACTTGCTGACGTAGCAGCAAACTATCCTGAAGGTTTCCTTGGTAAGCTGCCTGAAACAATTGTTCGTCGGGCAAACTTGACCATAAAAAATAAGATAACCGAGTGGCTAACTCAAATCCACTTAGTGGATAAGGAACTTCGGTGGGTTGCTCATCTTCGATTTTATAAAGGAAATGAGGAGAAACAAGAATCGCTTTGTAGGTTTCCTTAAGTGCCAAGGCAAAGGCCTCAGAATGCTCAGTACTACCGTAGACCTTGCGGAATATTGAGCGTAGCTGTTCTTTTTCAGAGGTAGTTAAAAATCTTCGGTAGGCCCGGCTGGCAAAAGGAAAAATATTTTGTTCGGCTACTTCGGTCGCTTTGTATGATGGGTCATAGTCCCGATTAAGTAGTTGAGCAAACCAATTGCTAATTTTTGTCCATAGTGTGGTGCGGTAATCATACGGAGCAACCCGCTTCCATAACGTAGGATCAGCATATAACGAGTCAACGATTTGAGCAGACGCTTCGTAGTAACGCTCTAGTTTGAGCGGGGTTAGAAATAGCGTGCGCGCGTAATTGTCAAAACCCCTTCCGCCGGATCCATCCGCCGGAAAAAAACCGCTAGCATCAAAATCAACGCCCGTCAAATCCAGGATTGTGTAATGATACTCACTGTGACTCAAACGTCGGATGACCACCCGTCCCGGATTATTTTCTTTGAGAGAGGCAATAAGAATATCGTTGATGCCATCGGCAAGTATTTCTTTTTCTTCCGGAGTGAGCGGCGGTTTATCGGAGGGGGGCATCTGTCCAGCCTGGACCTGCTTTACTACATTCAGCCAAATCTCACCATCTTTCACCAAGTGTCCGGAGCTTTCGTATTTTTCAAGGTTGATACCCCCAGCCACCTTACCTACGTTATGGCAGGAAAAGCAGTGCTTATCCAGTACCGGTCGGATTTGATCCTCGAATGATAAGACCGACTCTTGCGCAAGAGCGGGGAAAGAGGAGATTATTGCCAATATTAGGCAAACATTGAAAAGTTGCGACATGGGTTGAAAATATACTAATTAAAGCAGGTTTACGCAAGTATTGACGTGGCTCTCATGGGCTGAAATAACTTTGCTCGTTCTCTAATGCTCTTGCTTTCTCATGATTTTCCGTTGGAACCTTATAAATGAATTTGCTAATTTATCGGATAACCTACTTTGATTTAACACAACAGCCTATGAATTATCTCCGAAAACTGTTAGCATATTCTTGTCTTATATTATTTTGCATTAATCTGTATTCCAACGGATTACATGCACAGAATGAAAGTAATACTTCAAGAACTTTTAACCTGCTGAGCAATAGTCATTCCTACCCGGAATTACTTGACCAGTTACTTGATCGGGATGACTGGCAGCCTTATTCCGCCTACCAGAATCGAGAAGCCTGGGAGCAAATTCCGGATGAATTGAAGCAGCAATATATCAAATCTGCTGAGACTGATTTAACTAAGACCTGGGAAATACTTCCTGCTACGGTATTTATGGAGTTTGCCGAAAACGGAAATCGATCCAATTATCAGGCTTTAAGAAACAACCGTCGGTCGGCACTAAGAAATTGGGTATTGGCCGAGTGTATGGAGGGAAAAGGAAGATTTACGGATGCAATTGTGAATGGGGTTTGGGCCATCTGCGAAGAATCCTACTGGGGAGTGCCTGCTCATTTGTACTTACAATCTCGCGGTTATGGCCTCCCCGATGTTTCTGAGCCTACGGTGGATCTTTTTGCTGCTGAAACATCATCTCTGCTATCCTGGACTTACTATTTACTGGGTGATGAACTGGATAAAGTTTCACCCATGATTGACGAACGCATTTATACTGAAATAAACCGCAGAATACTGGAGCCTTTACAACAACGGGATGATTTCTGGTGGATGGGGTTTGCCCGTGACCGTCATGTAAACAACTGGAACCCCTGGATAATTTCAAATTGGCTCACCTCAATACTGTTGGTAGAAAGTGACTCGGTACGACGGGCAATCCACACCCACAAAGCACTACGGAGCCTGGATAATTTTTTGAACGACTACCCTGATGATGGTGGTTGTGATGAAGGGCCAGGTTACTGGAACCGGGCCGGCGCTTCGGTGTATGACTGCCTGGAAATTTTGTATTCAGCTTCGGGAGATAAAATCTACTTCTACGATGTGCCACTTATTCAAAAGATGGGTAGCTACATCTACAAAGTATTTATAGACGATCCGTATTACGTGAATTTTGCCGACGCTTCGGCCAAAATTAATCTGGATGGAAGTCTTACTTATCAGTATGGTAAGCGAATCAACGATCAAAGAATGATGCAGCTTGGCGCTGCTAAAGTGCAGCAGATTGATGTTTCGGAAGAGTTGCTTACCGATGACCGAAATATGTTTCGCCAGTTTAATGCAATATTTTCGTACGAAGAAATCGCAAATGCCGACGGCCAGTTCCCTTATGCTCGAGATGCCTGGTTTCCCGACCTTCAGGTTATGACGGCCCGATCAGAAGAGGGTACACCGGATGGATTTTATTTAGCCGCTAAAGGTGGTCACAACGCTGAAAGCCACAATCATAACGATGTTGGCAGTTTCATTCTTTACCTGAACGGAGAACCAGCTATTATTGATGTTGGAGTGGAGGAATATACCAAAAAAACCTTTAGCAGCGAACGCTACAGTATCTGGACGATGCAGTCTGCTTACCATAATTTACCCACCATCAATGGTCAGATGCAATCGCCGGGCCGACAGTACCAGGCGAAAGACATTTACTACGACTCGGATGATGATCAATCAGTATTTGCGCTTAATATGGAGGCTGCTTATCCTGATCAGGCGAAAGTACAGCGATGGCGGCGTTGGCTACAGCTTGATCGGACTGAAGGGTTGTCTTTGGTTGATAGTTTCCAGGTTAAAGAAGTAGAAGGGGAGTTCTTTCAGACTTTCATGACTGCGTACACGGTGGAGAAAAACGACAGCGGAAAGCTCCAATTACAAAGCCGTTTTTCCTCAAATTCTCTAACTCTTGAGTTTGATCCACAAAAATTCCAGCTGGAGACTGAAGAGATTGCTATCACCGATAACCGACTTAAGCAGGTTTGGGACCACCCCTTAACTCGACTAAAATTCATCGCTACCAATCCTCAGCTAGAAGATATTTGGACATTTAGGGTTACCCGCTAATCAACAGCTATTTCAATAAAAAAGCGCTGCTTAAGAACAAAACTAGTTTTTAATTTATTATTTAGATAAGTTCTAAATTAAAAGTACATTTGCTAAATCTAGTTACGGTTTTTAATAGTAACCAAGTATGATCGTCCGATGAAAACAATAGCTAAGATGGTTCCGGGAGAACAAAGGATAATCCGGCAATTAAAACCCTCACCAATCACGATTAAACTAATGGAAATGGGCGTTTTGCCCGGCAAAACGGTTCTTTTCAATTATAAAGCTCCTTTAGGTGATCCAATTGCCGTGCAGCTAGCGGGCTATCAATTGGCTTTACGGCTAGAAGAAGCAGAATTAGTAGAAGTAGTATGAGTAAAGAAGCGGTTACCGAAATACCGTCCAAGCAGTTGGTTAGTCGAGGTCGAGTAGCCCTGGTGGGTAATCCAAATTCGGGAAAAAGTAGTCTTTTCAATTTGCTTACCGGCCTGAATCAGAAGGTGGGAAACTATCCAGGTGTAACGGTAGATAAGAAAGTAGGCACACTTCACCTTCCATCGGGGCAATCGGTACAAGTAGTTGATTTACCCGGTACTTACAGTATTTTCCCTCGCTCATCTGATGAATTGGTCGTTGCCAATCAATTACTGGATTTTAAGAAGAATTCTTTTCAGGCGGTAGTGATGGTCGCTGATGCGACCAACCTTGAACGAAATTTGCTGATTTGTACCCAACTTATTGATTTGGGGCTTCCGATCATTCTGGTACTGAACATGGCAGATTTGGTGAAAAAGCGAAATATACGCTTAGACATAGAAGCTCTGCAGCGTCAATTGGGTAATATTCCCATTGTGCAAATGAATGCCCGCTTGGGTGAAGGCCTGTCGGAACTAAAAGCATTACTTGATGATGAAGTAAATAGACCCTTAAGGCAATTCTATGATGCGAAGAACGTCGCTCCTGAGTCAGTGACTGAAATAAAGCACCAACTTGACTGTAAAAATTACTATCAGGCCTATCTGCTTTTGCACTACGGTGACTCACTTACCTTTCTTAGTTCTGAAGAAAAAAAATTACTCAAAGACTGCAAGTCTCAATTTGGGTTTAATTCCGAGGCACTTCAAGCTGAAGAAACTACCCAGCGCTACCAATACATTGACCACATACTGGAGGAAGCTGTTGCCTCGCCACCTACGAAAACATCATCCTTCACTGAAAAGCTAGATTATTGGGTTACCCACAAAGTATTCGGCTATCTCATTTTTTTTGGTCTTCTCCTACTCATTTTCCAAGCAATTTTTGCTTGGGCAGCAGCCCCCATGGATTTCATTGATCTGATGTTCGGAAAGTTGGGTGGCTGGATTAGCGAAACCTTGCCCGATGGTCCGCTCTCAAACCTATTAGCGGAAGGAGTGGTACCGGGTATCGGAGGGATTGTTATTTTCATTCCTCAAATTGCAATTTTATTTGCCTTCATCACCATTCTGGAAGAGTCGGGCTATATGTCTCGAGTCGTCTTTTTGATGGATAAACTGATGCGTAAAGCAGGTTTGAATGGCCGTAGTGTTGTGCCACTCATTTCGGGATTGGCCTGTGCTATTCCGGCCGTTATGGCCACCCGAGGAATTGATGATTGGAAAGATCGCATTATTACCATTTTTGTAACTCCCTTTATGAGCTGCTCGGCTCGCTTGCCGGTTTATGTTATTCTTATTGGGTTGGTGGTACCCGAACGAACGTACTTAGGCATTTTTAATCTGGCGGGATTAGTGCTAATGGGGATGTACCTCCTGGGATTTTTTATGGCGATTAGTTCAGCCTGGGTGATGAAAAAAATCATCAAGACTAGCAGTAGGGGCTTTTTGGTAATGGAGCTTCCTACGTACCGCTGGCCCCGTTGGCAAAACGTTGGGATAACCGTTCTGGAGAAATCCCGAACATTTGTGTTTGAAGCCGGTAAGATTATATTAGCGGTATCCATTGTTCTATGGGTATTAGCATCCTATGGCCCGGGCGACGCTATGCAGCTAGCTGAGGATAATGTCAGAGAAACTGCCCAACAAGATCCGAGCTTATTCGAAGATATAGATCAGCAGATTGCGAGTGTCCGTTTACAAGAATCGTTTGCCGGACAGTTCGGAAAATGGATTGAACCAGTCATCCGACCTTTGGGCTATGATTGGAAAATAGGCATTGCTCTGATTACTTCCTTTGCAGCTCGTGAGGTATTTGTCGGGACCATCGCTACGCTCTACAGCATCGGTGAGACTGAGAGCGAAAGTACTATTAAGAGCCGCTTAAGGAACGAGATCAACCCTGAAACTGGTGGGCCTCGGTTTACTCCGGCTGTCGCTTTTTCCCTACTTGTTTTCTACGCCTTCGCTATGCAGTGTATGAGCACACTAGCCATTGTTAAGCGTGAAACCAAAAGCTGGAAATGGCCCATGTTGCAATTGGCTTATATGACGGTAGTGGCCTATGTTGGAGCATTTTTGGTCTATCAATTCTTTAGTTAATACATGCAGACAGTACTAGTTATACTTTTATTTTTAGTGGCGGTAGGTTATTTAAGCTATCTGTTGTATCAGCAATTCAGAGGATCATCTACTGATTGTCCGAAAGGATGTGGCTCCTGTTCGGCTATAGACTTGGAAAGCATTCAGAAAAAGATTGAACAGCAGGTAGAAGAACCAATTACCTAAGGATATATACTCAGTTTCTTGCTATTTTTTTTGCATTTTTAAAGGGTTTCTTTCCAATCAGTTGGATTATTTTTATTTTCAGATTTGGAAAAAAATAATACTGACTTTTCTGGTGATGAACCGATGTTAGCTAAAACCATTTTTACCTCAACTTTAACCATTTTTTGGTTCTCACTGACTATCGCTCAGTCGCTGATTGTAGAGGAAGGACAAATCTTAAGTATCACTTCCGAAGCCACTCTTACATTGTCTCAATCCATGGAAAATGATGGATTTGTTATTAACCAGGGGATTATTCATCTCGGACAGAATTGGATAAATCGATCGAGCTACAGCGGCAATGGTAGCGTAGAATTAATCGGTTTGGGACAACAGCTTATCCAGCACGACGGACAAACGTTCGGTACACTCAGGCTGGAGAACGATGGCGACAAAGTCTTAGAAAGTAGTATCTCTGTCAGGGATACACTGATTCTCAATAGCGGCATTTTAGTCGCAAGTCAGTCGAATATTCTTCAATTAGAAGAAACAGCTCTTGTTAACAATGCTAGTGAAACGTCCTATGTGCGGGGACCCATACAATTTGCCGGAACAGGATATCGATACCTTCCCTTAGGTACTGAAAATGCTTTTTTGCCACTTGAACTACAGGATGTGCGGGGAGTAACCCCTGTTTTATTGGCTGAGGTGGTTGATAGTGAATCATTGCAGGTGAGGGGTGATCGATTGGAGGAGAAGGGGGGCGGTAAATACTGGACATTCAATGTTGTAAGCGGAACCTACGAAGGTTCCATTGTCACTTTACCAGTTACCGAGGAAGACAATTTTGACGATTTGGTGGGAGTGGTAGTAGTGCAAGCTGATGATTTGACAAGTGATTTTACTAGTTTAGGGCAAGAAGATCGTAGCGGAAGTGCGGTTGACGGTCTTGTCACTAGTGAATTAGCTGCAACCGGACCAATAGTATCTTTGGGATTAACCACTGAATACTCTCTGGAAAATTCAGTGGAAATACCTTCTGCTTTCGCACCGGATGCCGCTAATCCTACAGATAGAGAAATTAAAGTCTATGCTGCCAATTTGTTGGCCGATGGCTTTTCATTTACGGTTTTTAACCGCTGGGGGCAGATAGTATACCAGACCAGAGTGTTGAACGATGCTTTAACAGTTGGCTGGAATGGAGTTGACCAGAATTCCAACGAACCGGCACCTTCCGGAGTCTATTCCTATATTCTACGAGGAAGGTTTGAAACTAATCAGGCCGTAGAAAAAACCGGGTCAATTACGTTATTTCGTTAGCATGCGATACCCCACATTTTTTAAACTGAATGTAATTCTAATCGGTGGAATCCTTCTTAGCCAATTATCTTCAGCGCAAGACATTCGGTTTTCTCAGTATCAGTCGGCACCACTAATCCTCAATCCAGCTTCGGCAGGAGCCATTTCAAATCCGATAATTAGGTTTCAGTCTCGTTTGCAACAATTTGGACCAGTAGCCTATCGAACCGGATATGCTTCGATAGCGTTACCGGTCTATCTTACCAGTCGGGAAGCGCCGGGAGGCGGTATCGGGCTGAATTTTCTACAGGACGTTGCTGGACAGGCTCAGGAATATCGTACAACCCAAGCTCAGCTTGCAGCTGCCTACAATATCTATCTTGACCGGTATGCCACCCACTGGATTAGTTTAGGACTACAGACTGGATACCGACAAATCCGGGTGGATTTTAGTCAATTGAACTGGCCGTCTCAACTCCGCTACAATGGTTTTACCGGAGGCAGTATTCCCTACGAGAATTATCCTGATCAGATAAACACTCTCGGAATTAATGCTGGATTTTTATGGAATTATGACCCTACCCGCAACCCGCTGTCTCAGGCTAGGCCTCTACGGTTTTATGCTGGTATGGGACTCAGCAATCTTAATGAGCCTGACCTAGGGTTTGTAACTCAAGACAATAATGTGTTATCAATGGGATACACAGTGCTGGCTGGAGGAGAGTTTCTGGTAAGCGAACGACTTTCATTAGCTCCTGATTTTCTTGCGAGTTGGCAAAACCCATTCTTTACTTTTCAGGCGGGTACCTATCTCACTTATCATACCCAATTATCTACCCCTAGTAATCCTGTTCCATCTGATTTTAAATTATTTGCTGGAACCTGGTATCGTAAGGAAAAGAGTTTGATATTTTTGGTAGGAATCGGGGGTAGAAAGTGGCAGACAGCGCTATCTTATGATGCTCATCTTTCAGTTGAAAGAAGGGGGGTGCCGAACCAATATGCAATGGAACTTTCAATTCTTTATCAATGGTTCCCTAAAAACACACCAAAAACTCAATCTACCCCGTTGTTCTGACATGTTTTTCCCTCCTGATCAAACATCAATTCGTTCTTTAGCACTTTTGTTACTAGTGCTGAATGCTTGGGCGGTTAATGTATCTGGGCAAACGGGACTAAATGTAAATACTGAAGTTGAGGGAGACCAGTATTTTTCTGCAGAACAGTATTATCGTGCTGCTCAATATTATAAAGCAGTTCTGAATGAAGATAGTAGTAATTATGAAGTTGCCTTGAAGTTGGCAGAAAGCTATCGTTTGCAATTCGATTACGCAAATGCGCTTACATGGTATCAGTATGTCAGTCAGAATTCTGAGTTTTTATATCCGGAGGGAGCCTATCTTCAGGCGGTCATGTTAAAACAACTTGGGCGCTGCGCTGAATCAATGGAAGTATTAGATTCCTTATTAGAGTATGCTGAGGGGCTTCCCCAAACTATTCACACTCAGGCTGAAGCTTTGAAAGTTAGCTGTGAAGAGTGGTTACTTACCAAAGAGGTAAATAAGCTTATAAATATAACGAAGCTTGAGGAACCAATTAACAGCCCAAACTATGATTATGCCCCGGTTTTGTTCGGTAATGACTCTGCGTTATTAATAACCAGTACTCGATTTTCGGGCAAGCAAAAAATTTCCTATCGGTTCGGTGAGAATAACGCTAATTTTTTTCAATTCGAAAGAAGTCGAGGCGACTGGAAAACTGGGGACGAATTATCCAAGCTACTGAATACCAAAGCCAGTGAAGGGTCTGGAAGTTACTGTGCTGCACGAGATGAATTTTACTATACGTTTTGCCCGGAGGACCAACCTTGCCAACTTTATTATACAAAAAGAGAAGAAGGGGAGTGGCAAACTGCTTCTCCCCTCGAAGTTCCCCTTAATCTATCAGGATACAATACTAAGCACCCATCAATTACAACCTTAGGCGATACCCTGTTTTATGCTTCTGACCGCCCAGGGGGTAACGGTGGTTTAGACATTTGGATGAGTCTTCGGATATCTGATGAAAAATGGGCGACTCCTATTTGTCTGGATACTACCGTAAATACCCCATCCGATGAAGTTACTCCGTTTTTTCTCGCAACAGAAGACTTGCTAGTTTTTGGCTCAAACGGACACTGGGGGCAAGGTGGTATGGATCTTTTTATGATCACAGATTATTCAAGTGCTGCTCAGCGACTGAGAGTACAGTTGCCTGCCCCCATCAACTCCAGTGCTGATGACAGCTATTTAATGCTGGGAGATAAGACGGGATATTTGGCTTCCAATCGGGAAGGAAATTTTGATATCTATCGTTTTAAACGAAACAGTTCACAATCTTGGAAAAGCATCCTTACCGGACTTATGCCGGTAGAAACTGAAGCTAAAACGCTCGCTACAACCAACACTTCACCAAACTTAAGCAGGGAAGTAGTTCTTCCCGCAGAACTCAAAGATTGGATCCGGGTACAATCTGTTTCACAGAAGAGATTGGGTTCCGGTTCTACCCGGTTTGTTCTTAACTCCGATGTAAACGATATCCGATTTCGGGAGTATCAACAAAGTCGTAACAATGAGTTGGTCCAGACTTTAGTAGTATCTGCTAACAATTCCGAATTACTTAATAAAGACCGTGCTGTATTATTGACTACTTTTTCTTTTGATTCTCTAGATCTAAGCGAAAGCGGAATAGTTACTGGTACATTATTAACGGCTGACGAACCACATGTACCGGTAAAATCACAGTCTCTACAACTGTTAGATGCTCAAGGCCAATTACTGAAAGTTTCTACCAGCAATGCTCAGGGTGAATTTCGGTTTGTAAACCTTCGCTCTAGTCTTAATTACTCGCTAGTCTTAGTACCCAACGTAGCTCGGGACTCAGTACTATTAAGTAATCTACAAATCAAAGAGAGTCAAGTTTATTCCCAAGCTCAGATGTATGAGCCGGTTTATTTTGATTTTAATCAACACCAACTTCGCCCGGAAGCTAAAAAAGTACTAGAAGCCCTTGCCGAACTTTACCGGTTAAATCCAAATCTATCGATTGAGATTAATGCTTACACTGATAGTTTGGGAAATGCTCAGTACAATTATATTTTAAGTCAGCAGCGGGGCGAGGCTGCATTTCAGTACCTGATCGAAAATGGAGTTGACCGGGCTGCTTTGGTATTAAATGCTAAAGGTATTTCAACCTCATACACATCTACCAATGCTTTCGTAAGTCAGCAACTCAACCGTAGGGTAGAGTTTACTATATTTGGTTTAGAAAATGAATTGCAATTAGAAGCAGTAACCCGGATACTACGTCCTAAGGTTAAACTGAGTAATATACTGTTGAGTACCGGCATGACTGTGGAGGAATTACATTCGCTCAATGGACGGCCTATTGATGCTTTACAACCCTACAAGCCATTGCGTATCTCGGCCAAAGATATTAAAGATGCTAATGATCTATTCTACCAAGTTATTGACATAAATTAACCTACTTTAAGCGTTTGCTAAATACTGATGCACAGCTTATGAAATACCTAGCTTATACTATATTCTTCTCACTACTTAGTGTCTTGTTTAATTGCGGGTACACGCAGTCGGTAGGGGTTGGAACTACTGACCCTAATGCCAATGCTGCCTTGCACGTGGTTTCCCCCACAAATAATCAGGGCATTCTTATTCCAGGTCTTACAACTGAGCAGCGAACCAGTGCTGCGTTTACGGCCAGTTTAAGTTCAGCGGATAACGGCTTACTAATCTTTGATATTACCGAAAACAATTTCTATTTCTGGTTAAATGATGATTGGGCGCCTATCGTTAGCGGTACGGTAGGTCAGAATTTATCCGCCGGAGTGGGGTTACAAATTACTAACAATCAAATTTTTAATACGGGTGATACGGATTCTACCGATGACGTCACCATAAATACTACCGCTGCTGGCGCCCTTACGGGGCTTTACCCTGCTCCGCAACTGGCGGATGAGGTAGTAGCCAATCAAAACCTGGCAGACTCGGCGGTTACCGGTAATAAAATCAGCGATAATTCTATCGGAGTTCAAAAACTGGCTGGTCTATCCGATCCTACCAGCGGTAGAAATTCCATCTTGATCACTAATAATGGCAATTTACCACGTTGGTTTCAGCCTTCGCTTAACCAGGTAATAGTCACTGATAATGCTGGACAAGTCACCTCTCGCCCTATTGGCAGTTTTACCCAGACGCTCTTGCCGGAGGGAAATATTTTTGTGGGAGACATCAACGGAGATGCGGATGCAATTAATGCTTCCAACAACGGACGCATCCTTATTGGTAATGGTACCACCTTGGTCTCAGTACCCATGATGGGTGATCTTTCAATTGATGCTTCAGGTACTACTGCTATCCAGCCCGATGTAGTGACGAGCTCCGAAATCGCTGATAATTCAATTTTATCCGATGATCTGGCTGATTTAGCAGTGACAACATCAAAAATTGCTACTGATGCTATCTTAACCTCAAATATTGCTGACGGTGCAATTCAATCTGATGACCTGGCCGACGGTGCAGTGTCCACCAATAAAATTGGTACGGATGCAGTACAGTCAACTCAGATACTGGATGGTACAATCGCTAATGCTGACTTGGCTGATGAATCGGTAAGCTCGGCTAAAATTACTGATGGATCTATCGTTAATGCCGATGTCTCTCCTACTGCGGAAATTGAAGTGCAGAAATTAGAATCTATGGCCACCGGCACTGTTATTTTTGGTAATAGCGGGGTACCAACTATTGGTATTTTAGGTGGGGATGCAACCATAGATGCCAGTGGTAATTTATCAATCGGCTCACTATCCTCAGTCGACATTAATGGGGGAACTATTGATAATACCGTGATTGGCGGCAGTACCCCAGCGGATGGTACATTTGATGGCCTGACAGCCTCTACACTCACATCTTCTAATGGTAGCAACATTGAAAATCTGGACGCTGATAATATTTCACAAGGCACTCTGAATAGTGACCGATTACCGGATACTGGACCAAATGGTTCTTTCGGAGGTGGAGGCGATTTTATTGAGACGATCACCGTAGACGCTAAAGGGAGGGTGACTGCGGTAACCACCGATGTGCCAGCGAGCGACCGTCGCTTGAAAACGGACTTGAATAAAATTACTTACTCACCGGAGACGTTAGCGAAACTTCAAGCCTATCGTTACTACTGGAAGGATAACAGATTCGGAAATGAAGTTCAGATTGGCCTGATTGCTCAGGAAGTTGAAAAAGCCTATCCCGAGCTGGTTAAAACCCGCTCCGATAACTACTTGGGAGTGAACTACCTGGGGTTTGTCCCCATTCTGCTGGAGGCCACCAAAGCACAGCAATCTCAGATTGACTCAGTACAATCGGAGAACCAGATTTTACTTCATAAAATTGAACAATTGAATGAACGGCTCAATGATCAAGCGCAGCTGATTCAGGTATTGCAAGAAATGGTTAACCAGTTGATTTCCGAAGAATCGTCTACATTAGAGCCGATAACTGAGACCGAAACTGAAGAAATGGGGCGAACCAATCGCTAGCTCCCCGTAAATTCCTACCCGGTCAATAAAGTAGGTTTCCCCACCAATTAGCACCAGTTGAGGGGCAAATGCACTACCTAACGCAAAATTGAGCACTCTATCAATTACATCGGAAGGAAATCCTAAATCTGAGTCGATACTCCAATTTGATATACCTAATCGCCCACCGCTATACAGCAAAAAGGTTGGCCGCTGAATTAAATAGATATATCCAACAGCTCCAAAGTAAGTGCGGTTAGCAGTCAATCCATATGTGGAAGACGGCTGCTGATCCGGGTCTTGATAAGAAAGTGAAAAATGCTGATAAGCAACGGTACCCCCAATAGCAACGAAGCGTTGTAATTTGTAAAGATAAGTTCCGCTGACTACGGGATTTGTATCTAAATCAGCCCCTCTAACTAACTGAAAGAAGTTGGCTACATTTGAAAGTGTGCCGGAAGTGCTAAAGCCAATTCCACCTCTAAAATGATGACGAAAGCCGGGATTATATGATTCTTGTTCTTGAGACCTACAATTAAGGTTGAACAGGTTAACGATTGCTACGGTCATGATTAGTTTCGCGAGCGAGAACCTGCGCCACGTCCTGCACTTCATTCCATACCCTAAATACGTTTTTATAGCAAATTTTTTCAATATCCTCATCCGTATAGCCCCGACTAAGTAACTCGGCAATTAGGTTAGGGTAGTCCGAGGCGTCTTTAAGGCCCGTCGGAAGTGTATCGCCTACTCCGTCAAAATCGGAACCAAAGCCTACATGGTCAACTCCAACCAATTCAACTACGTGATCAATATGATCAGCCACCTTTTGAACAGTGGAAAATGAGGGATTGTTTGCCATATAGGTTCGGGCATATTCCTGGGCGGCACTATCCTGATAGGTCAAATTTCGCTCTTCCATCCACTGAGATAGATGGGCTCGAACGGCAGCTGAATTTTCCCGAGATTTAGCATCTACAAAGGTAGAACCAAAGTTAATCTGAATAACTCCACCATTTTTTGCAAGTTGCTTGAGCATATCATCGTCCATATTACGCTCAAATCCCGGAACAAACGCCCGGCAGGAGGAATGAGAGGCAATCACCGGGGCACGAGTAATTTTCATTACATCGTAAAAAGTGCTATCGGAAATATGAGAGACATCTACCATAATCCCTACTCTATTCATTTCTCTAACGACTTTTTCACCGAACGGACTCAACCCATTCCAAACCCGAGTGGTATCGTAGGAAGAATCACAAATTTGATTGACTTTGCTGTGGGTAAGCGTGATATAGCGAATTCCCCGGTCGAAGAAGTACTGTACATTTTCCAAAGAGTCGCCGATGGGAGCTCCATTTTCCATGCCCATAGGAAGGGATATAAGTCCCTTGGCAAAATTTTCTTCAACTTCCTGTGGAGAGTTGGCTAGGGCAAATTTTTCCGGAAACTCATTTGGAATGTTTTGAACCATGTCAATGAGAGAGTCAGCAAATACTTTAGCACCACCAGTTTGTTGGTAACTGGCCGGAATATAAATTGACATAAAGGGAGCATTTAAACCTCCGGTGACGGCTTTAGGGTAATCAAAATCACCGGCTGTTTCGTTTGCAATGTCTTTTATGTATTCCTTTTTCAACCGAAATCCAGAAACTTTCAGTCGGTAGGGTAGATCAATGTGCCCATCGATAATAATGTACTGCTGGGCGAGCGAGTCGGCTTGAGCAGTGTAATCAGACTGAGCGTAAGCGGGTGAACCGAGTGAAGCGATGAATAAAAGTGGTAAGAATAGGGTGGTAGGCTTAAACATGTCGTAATTATTGAATATCTTAGTATAAAAATTTATTATTTCACAATAATAAGAAATATTATTCGGATTGATACCAGGATGCATAAAGAGAATAATTATTGGCAATCCGCTGCATTTTTTCCCGATGGGAAGTATCCAGGGTTTTAATCTTACGGGCCGGCACTCCCGCGTATAAACTATCTTTCTCCACCACCGTATTCTCTAGTACTACCGCACCGGCAGCAATAAAAGCACCTTGTTGAACTACCGCATGGTCCATAACAATGGCTCCCATTCCTACCAAAACGAAATCTTCCAGTGTACAACCATGGACTAGTGCTCGGTGGCCTACCGATACATAGTTGCCAATGGTAGTATTGGCTTTTTGATAAGTTCCGTGAATAATAGTCCCGTCCTGGATATTACTGTTGTTTCCAATAGTGATTGAGGCTACATCACCCCGGATTACGGTATTAAACCAGATACTTGATGCAGAGCCGATGTTAACATCACCGATGAGGGTGGCACTAGGTGCTAAAAAACAGCCTTCACCTACATGGGGAGTTTTATTTCTTACGGTAATGATTTGTGCCATAATCGAAGAAAAATGCCTCCGAAATTAGAATTAATCCGGAGGCATTCGTTAAAGATTAGCAATCAATTATTTAGGTAGTTCTAGAAAAGCCGACCAGTTTACGGCGTTTGGATTGCTAAATTTAATTAAAAATATTCCGTCGTCAAAGTCCTGATCGTGGAACGGACGTTGCACATCTTCAAAGGCCAATATTAAAGTTTGCTGTTCGGGATCGGCCAGAATAATGTTTTGTTGTTTCACTTCACGATATTTATTCAGCCATTGACTGGAGTAGTGTGTTTTGTAGCCGGTAGTTACCTGTCCATCCACAAAGCCCTTGTACACCATAAAGAAACCTAGCTGGGTATTAGCCGCAAAGTTATTAAGACAAACTTTATCACCTGGCATAAGATGGCTACCACTCGATGTAACCGTAGCATTGGGAAAAATAATCGTCATATCCTTTAAATCGCTGGGACTTTCTGGCTTAGTTTCCGGATCAAAGGTGTAGTAACCAATTGAGTTTTTATGGTGGGTAGTTTCACTTATAACAGTTATTTCAATGTCAGTTTCTGCCAATAGTGAAACATCGGTTACAACTGAATTACCAAACCAATCGGGTTGCTGCTGGGTAATATCATTGCTGGCCGAGAAAACAGCATCAATACGGGCTTGTAATTCAACATTAATATTGCTTTCCGTTTCGCAAAGGTAATCCGGACGGCCGTATTCATCCCACTCACCAATGGTGATAAATTCCCCGACTTCTGGATTGTAGTTTACAATCTCAATAATCTTTAACCCCTGGGTGCCAGTAGCCACAAACATTAGGTTTTGTTGGCTTATCACAAAATTGACTGAAGCATTGAAGTTTGCCGAACCGAATAATTGATAGTTATCATCTACTAAGTGAAATACAAATAAACCGGCCGCCCCATTAGATACGAACAGTTTATCGGAGTTTTTAGTGACGGCATTGCTAACAACATTGGCAGGATCAGTACCTTCTATGTTGGGTAACTCAAACTGTTGCTTCAGCGTCCCTTGGTCCTGATTAAGTACCTTAAGTCCTTCTCTTCCGGCTGGAATGTAGATATCTTCTTCAGATATGTCAAAAATTGACTTGGCGCCTACCTCATTCGCTCCCTCAGTTTGGTAGGTCCTGGTAACTTCCCAGGTTGCCTTGGATATTACGGATACTCGGGCCGGGCTACCCTGCATTACCATTACTTGGTCATCCGTAAGCATCACCGAACGGGCGTCATCTAAGGGAATCATTGCGTGTAATGCAAAGCTTGATTTGTTGTAGATGCTCAATCCTCCACTCGTTCCATGAGTAACGTAGATAAATTGATCATCTACTTTTATATCTGTACCTACGTAACCTGGTAAGTCAATCAACGTTCCGTCTTCGGTTAGCCCTTTACTATCACTGAATGACATCGTTTTTACTATCGCAGGGGAGACTAAGTTGTTTTCGTCCAGTTGGGCACCAGTAAGGTAAATGGTGTTTTCGAGTACTGCTACTGAACTAAATTCTGTTTTAGGAAAGATAGCTTGAGCCTTAAGAACCGGGTTTAATGGATTACTAATATCTATTACGTCTAACCCCCCGAGAAAACTATCACCCTGAGAATTATAAGTAATGTAGGCAAATCCGTTAGCTACTGTTACGTGAGAAGCCTGTAATACCTGATCCTCCCACTGGGGAGCATCAAGCCCGGCTCTAAGTACCAATACGTAATTCAAATCTTCCGGGGGCTGCGTGATTATGCGTCCATTACTGTTGTACCCGGCTACTTCATTGATTGGTACCAGTGTTTCCTTATCTGGAACAAAGACTCGAGCGTCAGACTGAAGTTCATTTTCAATTATCGGTTGGGAAGAAGAGGGCTCATCAAATTCAGTTGACGGCTGACAAGCTGAGAAAGCCAATATTAGAAGCAAGCTGATGAAGATACTTCGAAGTGAATTTGCAATCATGTGTTATTGAGTAAACTTGTTGGGCAGATAATCACAAAAACCTGACCTTTGTAATAAAAAGCTATTTATTTATTAAAATAATTATATTTATCCGAGGTTCATATCTCTATACGGGATTAAATTCCCAAATTGGGATTTACGAATAGTCGGTAGATTGACTATTATTGGGCTTTGGAGCTCAAAAAAACCTAAAAATGAAAGCAGAACTAGCTTTAAAATGGGATGCAACAGTAGGTGAGGGGCCGGTGTGGGATTACCGGATACAGCAGCTATATTGGGTCGATATCTTACGGGGTCACCTGTATAAATATGACCCTGTAAAAGGAGTAAATAAAACCTATGAGATAGGTCAGTACGTAGGTGCAGCCATACCGCGAAAAGAAAAGGGTTTAATACTGGCGATGCATCATGGGTGGGCCTTTTTTGATGAAGACAGTGCTAGTCTCTCGATGATAAGCGACCCTGAAGCTACTAAGCCGGCTAATCGATTTAACGATGGGAAGGTTGATTCTAAGGGACGACTTTGGTCAGGGACTATGCAAATAGAGCCAGAAAAACCTGTGGGCAGCCTTTACTTGCTAGACACTGACCTGAAAGCAACGGCAAAACTCAATGATATATATATCTCAAATGGGATGGCCTGGTCGGAGGACGACCAAGTGTTTTACTATATTGACTCGCTCCAACACAAGGTTATGGCTTTTGATTTTAACCGAGAAAATGGAGAAATTCATTATCAAAGTGACGTATTTCAGGTGGACCCTAATCTAGGACTACCGGATGGGATGACAATTGATCGGGATGGAAACCTCTGGGTTGCGATATATGACGGAGGGTGTATACTATGCGTTGACCCTACTAACGGACGTATTTTAGAAAGGGTTGAAGTGCCAGCAAAAAAAACATCAAGCTGTTCTTTTGGAGGGAAGAATCTGGATACTTTATTTATCACCACGATCTCTGAGAATACTGATCCTCAAGAAGATCCATTGGCGGGCTCGTTGTTCACAGTGAAACCGGGTGTTAAAGGATTCAAGGCAAATTTTTTTGGCGGATAACGGCCGTGCTTTAACACATGTCCAGGAGTTAATACATGAAGCCAAGTCCGAGCATGAAACTCAGGTAAGAGACTTCCAGAGAGTTTCCAACTTGAAAAGCATGGTGATAACGTATCCCTAGGTTAAGAGCTGTATCTGTAAGGCCGAGCGGTAGGTTGACGCCGACTTCAGGGGCTATGCCAAGTTGCCAGTGGTTATTAGTGATTGCTACTAGCCCAATTTCTGTTCGTTGCAAGGTGCGGTAGGGGCCAATGCCTAATCCGGCATAGAATCGGGTTTGCCACTCATCTCCAAAGTAATAGTGTGTTGTAAATAAAATAGGGATTGTGTTGAAGTAGCGAAACTGTACTCCGCTGACATCGGCAGTTATTGAACGGCCGATTCCTTCGCCATCAGTATCTATGTTACCTTGCACTGAAAAAAGTGCATCTATCTTCTGATTATAGACTTCTAAACTCAGTAATGCCCCCAAAGCCAGATTGGAATTTACAAAGTGTCTGCTACTTAAACCGATACCTCGAAAACTGGTACGGTCAATATACTGATGCAGCTCACCCTGAGGAGAGCTGACATTATAGGTTAGGCTAAAAATTCTTTGTTGGGCTAAAAGCTGGCTAGAAGCCAGAAGACAAAACCAACAGATAAGCAAGTATTTCATGGCTAGTTAGTTGATAATTGGTTATCTGACGTCTAGATAAGGCGACTGTGAAAAGGCGCGATCAATGGTCTGATTAATCACTGTTTCTGAGTTAGTCTGAGATGAACGAAGCAACCCATTAATTCCAGCTGTCCAGGGAATAAAAATCCGGTTTTGGTTAGTATCTGTGTCAGATGGGTCAAGCATATCAAGTAATATTGATCCTTGACTGTAAGAGTAGTACCCCACCGTAGGCGGGTAATAACCGCCCCAACCAGGACCCCAGCCGGGATATCCGGGGTAGCCGGGCCAACCGGACCAACCACCCCACCAACCCCACCAGGGATAACTAATGTAAGCACCGTAGGTACTGCGGGCGTTCACAGAAATTACAATCACCACATCGGCGGTTTCTCCATTTGATATTTGATCGACTGTTACGCGTCGCCAACCGTAATCATTCATATTTTGTACAACTCGGTCAATGCTGGTACGAGCAACCAAAGTCGAATCAATAGCCACATTATTGTTTTCGTCTACCGTATCTCGAATAATATTAATTTGTTCGGGTACGGCAAAAGTATGGTTCGGGTACTCCGTGTTGAAATCAGTCTCGTCATTTCGGGCGGTAATGATCACATCAGAATCTGAAATAACCCGATCCATTTCGGGGTAGCAAGCATTAAAGCCAAATACCAATACTATCAGCAATACGGCGGCATTCTGAAGTTGCAAGAGATACGTTCTCATATTACAAGTGGTAGTTGTTACTGAATTTGCTGTATTCTAAACAGTGATATTACTTGTTGGTAGTATTGTTGGTGAAAGAGATTTGAGGGAGAAGGAGTAGTTATTGATGATCGGGCCACAAACTATGAATCAATTTGTGCTTTATTTCGCTTACTTCTTTTTTTGTTATCACTAAGTACTGTCTGGGCAGCCTGTATTGGAACAATCATCGCCATTCCTTCCTTTACAGACAACCATATTAAATTGAACGCCCCCCGGTATACGTTTCGTTGAGTGCGATACTCGGCCAAGGTATAGTTTTTGTCGCCTGGCAAATTACGATGACGGATGGCTAGGTTTGCCACTCCACTCAGTATCCCCCTTTTTTTCATTTTCTTTTTTTGAGTTTGGGGATTTACATTTTCTTTCAACAGTTTAATGCTAAGATCATCATAATCAAACAGCAGTTGATTACGAGATGAAAACTCATCGGCATCCATTGACAAATGCATTTTAAGAACTTTTCCGGCATCTGCCTGAACATCTACCAGTGGTACTATTACCGAATTAAGCGAAGAAAGGTAGAAAGAGTCGATAGCTACATCTATGCTGAATTGTTCTTTACCATAAGGTACCTCTAGTCTGATAGTAGCATCGGCTTGATGATTAATAGAAGTAATTAGGTCAGCCTCGAACTGTCCGTATTGAGACTGATAATTGGGTATCGTAGTAATATTGTAGATTGAGCCATAAGTGTTATTAAATTCAATAACCCCAGGTTCCTTTTTATCCTCTCCTAATTCATGATAAATAATTTGGGAATTTTTTATCAGAACCGTATCCACCTTCAACGGAAACGGAATGGAGGCTATTAATCCTCCGAATAATGGTTTATGCTCATCTGGTGGATTGGGTTGATTTTTATCCCGGAAGTCGTTGAAAACCAGACTGTCAAGAATAATTGATTGAGCCCGTATATCCAGATCACCGGACAGCTTACTTTCGGTATCTAACTGGTTTATTTCTAAGGTTTTAATCTTAAAATTAATTATATCCGCCTGCACCCCTAGTTCTGTACTTAAATTACGCCAATCCTGCATAAAATCTATAGAGGCATTGCTAATGGCCAATCTAGAATCGATCAGACTGTACTCGACTTGTTCACAGGAGAACATTCTGGAACTATCGAGTTTAATTGAAATACCCTCGACTTTGGTATGAAGTTGGTCAACCTCAAATGGTATTAAGTGCTTCCACTGAACCGAGTCCGTCTCAATTCTATCAGCAAAAAGATTTACTTTAGCGATTTGAGCAAAGTAGGTTTCTTCATCTGCCATCCGAACTCGGACACTCCCATCCTTGAGAGTAAACTTTTCTACATCGGCACGAGAGAGAATATCACCAAAAAGCTGCTGAACATTTTTTGCAGTATTAGAAGACTCTTCGGTAGAATCTTTACTGAGCACAATTTCAAAATGAGGTTCAATAAATGTGATCTCACCGATTTCCACTGCCTGGTTTGTCAATAATTCCGGCCAACGTAAGCCATTGATTTCGGCATTAGCTACGCTTACTAAAATCGGGTTTTTGGTATCCTTGTCTACCGGATGAATAGTTAGGTTTTTAATTTTCACCCCCTTTAGCAAGAGGTGGATATTCAACTTATCGTAGGAGATGTCATAACTTCGGTCAGGGTCGCTGTTGATTATTGACTGAAGGTTGTTCGACACCCACCAGTTGGCCGAAATGTAAGCCACTACGAATAGCAATAGCCCTAAAATGAGGATTCTAATGCGTTTCAAGGATAGATTATTGTAGTGAAGACATCATTGTCTGAATAGAGTGAAGATAATCATTATCTCCTTTTCGGATAGAATATAGGAAAAAAAATAATAAGCCCCTGAACAGTTGCTCAGGGGCCGGGTGCGCACGAGAAGATTCGAACTTCCACGCCCGTAAGGGCACTGCCCCCTCAAGACAGCGTGTCTACCAATTCCACCACGTGCGCAGAGGACTGCAAAGCTAGATAATATTCAATCTGAAAACAATCAGATCCATAAAAATGCTTTAATTATTACCTAACATGTACTGACTATTTTTGCCGAACGCGCCCGTAAACGATAAACCCCTTGTGATTCACTCGAATAAAGATAAACTTAGCAGTTGGAAAAGGTCATTTATTATGTACGAAACTATTCTTTTTGAAATTACGGAGGGTGTAGGGCGTATTACCCTCAATAGGCCGGAAGTTTATAATGCCCTTAATAACCAGATAAAGGTAGAACTGAAGAATGCCTTTGAAAAAATGGGTCAGAGTCCAGAGGTGAGAGCTATTATCTTCACCGGGCAGGGTGCCGCTTTTTGTTCGGGGCAAGATCTAAAAGCGGCACAGTCTGAACTGGCCGGGACTACCTATTCCGAAGCAGTAAAAACTTACTATAATCCGCTGATTTTGACGATGAGGAATCTTTCCAAACCCATTATTTGTCAGCTGAATGGGGTGGCTGCTGGGGCAGGCTGCTCTCTGGCTCTAGCCTGCGACCTGATAATTGCCTCCCAAAAAGCTAGTCTGGCCGAGTTGTTTGTTGGCATTGGCTTGGTGATGGACTCCGGTTCTACCTATTTTTTGCCCCGAATGGTAGGATCTTTAAGAGCATTTGAAATTGCCGCTACTGGCCGTTCGGTTCCTGCTTCTGAAGCCCTCCAGATCGGTCTGGTTAATCAGGTTGTTCCGGATGATCAGTTAGATGAGGTTGTTCGTAAAGTTGCCATTCGACTAAGTCATGCCCCTACTAAGACTATCGGCTTGATCAAGAAAATGCTTAACCAATCTCAAAATATGACCTTAGAAGAAGTGCTGGACTACGAAGCTGAAGTTCAGGATCAGGCAGCAGCCACTGAGGATCATCAGGATGGTGTACGAGCATTTCTTGAGAAGAGAAAACCTCAGTTTACGGGTAAGTAATTCATAATTTAGAAGAATTGATATGAAAAAAATTTTTGCAGCTTGCTTGATTCTTGGAAGCTTCATTTCAGCCAGTGGCCAGGAGCAGAGTACGATAGATAAACAGCAAATGATAGACCAAGTTAGCCAGGAATCACTAATGTGGTCAGTTCAGACCTACGATAACCGCTACGAAGGAGTGAAGGGTAATCCTTTTCTTTCCAAAGATTGGCAATTGGGATCTTTTGAACTTACCGATGGTTCAACCCACGAAAAATTACTCTTACGGTATGATTTGTTATCGGATGAACTTCATTTTCAGAACCGCATGAAGGTCGCTTCAGTGATCCCGCCGGAACGACTACGCAAATTCACGCTGGACGGAGAAAATGCCGAAATACCATTGCATTTTACCAAAGCAAAATACTTTGAAGCCTTAGAAGGAGAAGTAAAGCCTGATAAAATAGTACAGCTACTCTTTGATCAAGAATTCCAACTGGTGGCAGTGCGTTATAAGGTCGTTAAAAAGGCGGATTATCAGGGTGGATACAGCCGCAATAAAACCTACGATGAAATAACTGAAGTAGCACCTAAGTATTATCTAATCAAACCCGGTGATTCAGCTCAGAAAATTAAACCTAAAGAGAAAGCCTTTACTAAAGCCTTTCCTCAACAAGCGGAGGCGCTAGAAACACTCTTAGACTCCAACCAATATGATTTAACTGATCCAAATGAAGTCGTTATGCTACTAAAGCAGTTGGATTAACCGCCTATAATTGGTTCAGAGAGTGCAGGGTTTGGACGGCTACAAGGCCTGCGGTTTCAGTTCGCAACCGGTAGTTCCCCAGGCTAACTATTTTGAACTGTTGTTGCTGCGCCCAGATCACTTCATCAGGAGCGAAACCGCCTTCGGGTCCAATTAGAATTACGTAATCATTGGCCGGTTTTGCGGTCCGGATCAGTTCCGGAGAAGCTTCTTTTCCAAGGTAGCCAATGAATTTCTGACTACCGCTGGTAGAGTTTGTTTGCCAGGATGTAAGCGGTATGATTGGCCGAAGTTGAGGCAAAAGTGCCCGGCCAGATTGTTTCATCGCACTGATGGCTTTCCGTTCCAAACGATCTAATTTCAATACTCTTCGTTCCGAATGTCGGCAGGCTACAAACTGGATAGTATCAATGCCAATCTCAGTAAGTTTTTCTACCATCCACTCCGTGCGATCCAGACTTTTCGTGGGGGCAATCAGCAGGGTTGAGCTGTAATTGGTTTGGGGTTGCTGATGTTGGCTTAGTACTAAAAAAGTGCATTTCTTCGGATTGGCATTCTCAATTGTAGCCTGATAATAAGACCCCGCTCCATCCACCACTGTAATATTATCACCAGGGCGTTGTCGGAGAACTTTCACGCTGTGGCGAGATTCCTCTTCGGTAAGGAAAGTGGCTCCGCGAGGTAGGTCAGGTTGGTAAAAAATTGCCATTCCCGATTAAATCACTGACTGTTCAGCATTTTTAGTAGTGGCCCTACCTATTATAGTCTGGTTTATATCTCTAACTAATCCGGGTCCTTCATAAATATAGCCAGTATATAGCTGGATGAGGCTAGCTCCTGCCTCCAGCTTTTCAACGGCATCCCTCGGGCTGGAAATTCCGCCTACTCCAATGATGGGTAGTTTTCCATTGGTCTTCTCGTGAATGTAACGAATTACCTCAGTTGCTCGCTGCTTGATGGCATCACCACTCAGCCCGCCAGCACCAATATCTTTAACTCTGGCTGGTTGGGTTTTCAAATTTTCTCGGCTAATGGTGGTGTTGGTAGCAATAATGCCTGATACGGGTACTGAGAGGCAAATTTCGATGATATCGTCAAGCTGAGAGAAGGAAAGATCAGGTGCTATTTTTAACAAGATTGGCTTAGGTTGGTTTTGTTCCTCGTTTTTTTTCTTCAACCGGTATAACAACTCATATAACGGTTTTTTTTCTTGTAATTGACGTAAGTCAGGTGTGTTGGGTGAACTAACGTTAACCGTGAAGTAGTCGACCACGGGATAAAGCGCATCAAAGCAGGCCTCATAATCCGATATTGCCGATTCATTAGGGGTTGTCTTATTTTTTCCAATATTGCCTCCCACCAAGATAGTAGACTTTCGCTTGGCTAGCCTTTGTATAGCTTTTTCTACTCCCTCGTTGTTAAATCCCATCCGGTTAATCAAGCTATGGTCATCCGGAAGTCTAAACAGCCGGGGCTTGGGATTTCCGCTTTGAGGGCGAGGGGTGAGGGTCCCTATTTCCACGAAGCCAAAACCAAGAGCATGCATTTCATCCACCAGTTTAGCATCTTTGTCGAAACCGGCCGCCAGTCCAACCGGATTCCGAAAGGTAAGGCCAAATAGATTGCGAATAAGTTTCGGATCCTTTACTGTGAAGCGCTGCTCAAATAGCTGTCTGACCAACGGAATTTTCATTAACATACGCAATAGCCCTACCGTAAGCTGGTGGGCTTGTTCAGGTTGGAACAGAAATAAGATGGGGCGGATTATGGATTTATACACAGCTAGAAATTATTCGTCTTTTATGGGCCGCCTAGAGCGGGGATGGTATTCAGTAATTACCTGTCGGAGGTAATCCCGATCAAGGTGAGTATATATTTCGGTAGTAGTAATAGAGACGTGTCCGAGCATATCCTGTACAGCCCGCAAGTTAGCTCCTCCTTCTACCAAATGGGTGGCAAAGGAGTGCCGGAAGGTATGCGGACTGACATTCTTAGTAATTCCCGCCTGTTCGGCAGCAGTTCGTACAATATTGAAAATCATTACCCGGCTTAATTTACTTCCTCGGCGATTTAGAAACAGATAATTCTCCTGTCCCGATTGAATATCCAATTGATTTCGCACATGGCCAATATACTGTTGAATGTATTTTAACGCATCTTGACCTAAAGGGACAATCCGCTCTTTATTTCCTTTACCGATGATGCGGATAAAACCAATATCCGTATACAAATTGCTAAGTCGCAGCTCAGTCAATTCGGTTACGCGCATTCCAGAACTGTACAGAGTCTCAATAATGGCTCGGTTGCGGATTCCCTCAGCGGAAGAAAGATCGATGGCGGATAGAATTTTTTCAATCTCTACAAATGAGAGTGTATCGGGTAATTTGCGGTCAATTTTGGGGCCTTCCAGCAAAAGCGAAGGGTCCTTGTCAATGAATTCACGGTATAGTAAGAATTTATAAAAAGCCTTTACCCCGGCAAGTATGCGAGCTTGAGAAGGTGCCGACATCCCCAAGTTATAAATGTACTCCAGAAAGGCCAGCAAGTGCTTCTGCTCCAGTTCCAACGGGGAAAGGTCCCAATCGGATACATCTACAAACTGCTGGAGTTTATCAATGTCACTCAGATAAGCTTTCAGTGAATTCTCGGAAAGCGAACGCTCGAGACGTAGATAATCTCCAAATTCATCAATGTAGGTATTCCACTTTCGGCTAGGCATGGGTGAAAGTCGTTTAGGCGAAGGTACTGTTTTTACCATAAAGATTTTAACTTGCGCGCCATTAACCTGTCTATTCTATGAAGCTATGCATCATCAACGGACCCAACCTGAATCTGCTGGGTAAACGGGAGCCCGATATTTACGGGAGCACTACTTTTCAGGACTTTTTTAGTGAGTTAAAGACCCAGTACTCCGAACATCATCTTACCTATTTTCAAAGCAATTCTGAAGGTGAAATTGTCAGTAAACTACACGAGGTCGGTTTTGAGTCAGATGGTATTATTCTTAACGCTGGAGCCTATACCCATACCTCGGTGGCCATTGCTGATGCGGTTTCGGCCATTAGCTCTCCGGTGATTGAAGTTCATATATCCAACGTGTATGCCCGAGAACAATTTCGGCATCACAGTTATTTAAGTGCGGTAGCTCGCGGGTGTATTATCGGTTTGGGGTTAAATGGTTACCGATTGGCCGTGAATTATTTTCTTCTGAACCAGTAGACACTTGCCAATGATCTCATTTTATCCTGGGCCATCAAAAGTTTATGAGGAGATTCCTCAGTACGTAAGCGACGCTTATCAAGCCGGTGTGCTAAGTATTAACCATCGGAGTCCGGAGTTTATGGATATTTTCCGAATAGCGGTTGAGTTAGTGAAGAAAAAGTTAGCCGTTCCTGAACCGTATACGGTGATGGTGGCAACTTCGGCAACTGAATGTTGGGAGATTATCAGCCAGTCGTTGGTTCGAAATAGCTCTTTTCATGTGTATAATGGCGCATTTGGTGAAAAATGGCACCTATACTCCTCACTATTGCTGGCAAA
Organism: uncultured Roseivirgaceae bacterium; assembly: GCA_964551335.1. GTDB lineage: Bacteria > Bacteroidota > Bacteroidia > Cytophagales > Cyclobacteriaceae > Tunicatimonas. The sequence continues at coordinate 27,888 of CAZKCO010000012.1, read as the reverse complement.
CACTGATGCTTTAGTCTTTGACCCCGAGGAGTTACCGAATCTGAGTGCATTAGAACCAGCAAAATCGACCGAACTACTCTGTGTGACCCACAATGAAACCTCGAACGGCACCGCCCTATCAACTAAGTGGATGCGTGAAGTTAGATCGCTCTTTCCCGATTTACTGGTTGCGGTAGACGCTACTTCCTCCATGGCGGGAGTAGAATTACCCTGGGAATCGGGGGATATTTGGTTTGCTTCGGTACAAAAATGTTTTGGTTTGCCCGCCGGCTTGGCGGTATTGATTTTATCACCGGCGGCGGTGGATCGTGCCAAATTGATAGGTGAAAAGAAGCACTATAATAGCCTGTTTTCAATTATTGAGCAAGGCCAGAAACTCCAGACTACCCATACCCCAAATGTATTAAGCATATATCTTCTTATGCGTACATTCGAGGCCCGAGAAGAGGTAAAAACAATTAATCAGATCATCCAAAACAGATACCGAAAGTGGATTGAAGTAATAAATGAATTATCATATTGTAGTTTGCTGATTAACAATGACTTAATAAGATCAAATACGGTCATACCGATTCAAGCATCTCCTTTAATCATAGACCAGTTGCGTCTGGAAGCCAAGCAGTCTGGAATTACGCTAGGAAATGGCTACGGTGTCTTGAGAGAAACTACACTACGGATTGCCAACTTTCCGGCAATTACCGAGGATGAAATTCAGATATTGATAAACTTTCTTAACAACTTCACTCCTGATACCTTATCGTAAATTAATCACTCGAGATAACGACCCATATGTTAAACTTCACTCAGATATTATCGGTTACATTAATTTTGTTTTCAGTAATTGATATATTGGGTAGTCTGCCCATTGTAATAAATTTAAGAAAACGGACAGGCACCATCCAGTCGGGTAAAGCTACGTTGGTTTCGGGAGTAATAATGGTTGCCTTTCTTTTTTTAGGCGACCGTATACTGCGACTATTCGGACTGGACGTGGCTTCCTTTGCCATTGCTGGTGCTTTGGTGATGTTTTTGATTGGTATGGAGATGGTGCTTGGAGTTGAAATATTCAAGTCGGACCCAGAAAGTGAAACAGATGCCACCATTGTGCCCATTGCTTTTCCGCTAATTGCCGGTGCTGGAACTATGACCACACTGATTTCTTTGCGAGCTGCGTACAGTTATCCCAATATTCTAGTGGGCATCGTGATTAATTTAATTTTGGTGTATATTGTGCTTAAATCCTCAGTCTGGCTTGAAAACAAAATTGGAAAAGCAGGCTTTAATATCTTACGTAAAGTATTTGGAATCATCCTGTTGGCTATTGCTATCAAACTAATAAAAGCTCAGATCGGATTTTAACGCGTACAAACTGGTTGCGATTGATGACTGTAGATCGAGTGGCTTCATTAACCTAAAATGAATTTTTAATGATTACGATGTACACCGATGGTGCCTCGAGAGGAAATCCAGGAAGGGGAGGGTACGGAACGGTACTGCTGTACAAGAAACACCGTAAAGAACTTACTGCTGGCTACCGCCAAACTACCAATAACCGCATGGAACTTTTGGCCGTGATAGTAGGCCTCGAGGCTTTAAAAAAGCCAGGTATGGAGGTAGTGATTTATTCCGATTCTCAGTATGTAGTAGATGCTGTGAACAAAGGTTGGGTGTGGAACTGGCAAAAAAAAGATTTTAAGGGCAAGAAGAATTCCGATCTTTGGAAGCGATTTATTCCTGCCTATCGCAAGCATGATGTTAGCCTGAAATGGATTAAAGGTCATTCGGGAATACCAGAAAATGAACGCTGTGATGAATTGGCAGTTGATTCGGCTGATGGCGATCACCTGCTTATTGATCGGGGCTTTGAACAGCAACAGGCAAAAATCAAAAAAACAACTTCCAACAAGTAGTGTTTTACTATATTATTGACCACCTATTTTTTTATACTACAAGTTATGACTGAAGAAGACCAATACCATCTAAACAATATCGCAAACTACATCAGCGAAATCGAGAGCTACGTACAGGGAATGGAATATCCTGATTTTGAGGAGGAGGAAGAAGTGCGCGTGACTGTAATGGAAAATTTACAACATATTGGCCAGGCTGCTTCTTTGCTGTCTGATGATTTTTCCAGCCAATTTACTGATGTAGATTACCATGTACTCGATACCTTTAAATCAGCCAAGTTTAACAATGCCTGGGAGCAAGGCTACCAGCAGATTTGGGGAGTTATTACCAATGATTTACCTCAATTTAGAGATTTGATCATGACTGAGTCGGAGCGCGCTGACATTCCTAAGGATGATGACTTGATAGATGATTGACATTTTTCTTAGATTTTAGACTTTAAATAGAAAGTCCCGTGCTCTTATTGAGCACGGGACTTTTTTATGCATCACATTCGTGAGTTCAAAACTTACTTCAAACCAACTCCGTAGAATTGAGGATCTTCAGGGGCATCCGGATAGATTCCTTCAATCAACACTCCACCACCTTGCTTGTCTTCTAGTACTTCTTCCAGATCTCCCAGCGAGCGAATAGGTTGGTTATCAATGCGAGTGATAATAAATCCATTCCGAATTCCTTCCTGACGTAGTACACCAGGATAAACACGAGAAACTTCTACACCAGCAGAAAGATCAAATTCCTTACGTTTTTCGTCAGAAAGCTCGGTAAACTCGGCTCCTAGCATGTCAAACATTTCACCGCGCTGCGCTTTAACTAAGGTTGTTTGCCCTTCTCGGGTTTTTAAGGTCATATCAAAAGTTCTTTCACTTCCGTCTCGGTTAACAGTTACACTTACTTTGTCACCCGGACGTTTACGGCCGATATAGGAAAGTAGGTCGGAGTTACGCAAGATTTTCTTATCGTCTACTTGCATAATAATGTCACCTTTTTCAATTCCTGCTTCCTCAGCAGAGCCATTCTCTACAACCTCCTGTACTAATACACCTTGGTTTACATCAAGATCATATTCTTCAGCAACTGCAGCGTTTATCCCTACAATTTGAACTCCTAAGAATCCTCGCTGTACAGTACCGTACTCTTTCAAATCTTCTACGACCTTCTTGGCAATATTGGAAGGCACGGCAAAGGAATACCCTACGTAGCTTCCGGTCTGGCTGGCAATGGCTGTGTTAATTCCAATTAGGTTTCCATCGATATCTACCAGTGCACCACCACTATTCCCGGGGTTCACAGCTGCGTCAGTCTGGATGAATGACTCAATAGCATACTGGTCTTGCAAAATATTAATGCTACGTCCTTTGGCACTTACAATTCCTGCCGTTACGGTTGAGTTCAAGTAGCTAAAGGGGTTACCTGCTGCCAAAACCCACTCACCAATCTTCACTTGATCAGAGTTGGCAAAGGAGAGGTATGGCAGGTCTTCTTCATCAATCTTGATCAAAGCCAAGTCCGTAGTGGGATCCGTTCCAATTACTTTTGCCGAGTAACTACGGTTATCAACCAATACTACCGTAAGTTCATCAGCATCAGCAATAACATGATTGTTGGAAACGATATATCCATCCGAGCTAATGATTACTCCTGAGCCGGCGCCCATTCGGGGACGCTGCTGCTGGGGCGAACGGCGAAATTGATCGCCAAAAAAATCCCGAAAGAACTCCGGAATTTGTTCCATATCATTAGACGCACTAGCTGATTGTTGAACAGAGGTTATGTGCACTACTGCTGGTGTTACTTTTTCAGCGGCTGCAGTAAAATCAAAGGGTGCCATAGTAGCCGATCGATCCTCCACATAGTTGACAAAAGCCGGTTTAGTGGTTTCGTCTACTTGAAATATGCGACTATCCTCAACAAAGTAAGTATAAGATGCCAGTGTGATTAAACTGGCAATAACCGCGGCAAACACGGTGATTAGAATATTTTTCATAGGGTTTTAAGATTTATTTTTGGTTAAAACGATTTAAGAGTCAACAGATAAAATTCATTCTAGTTAAAGGAAAGCAGACTTTCATATTGAATAATGCCAACTTTCTTTAAATTTTTCAATTTATAGTTTATTGTCTAATACGATTTTCTAACAGTGGTGGCTAATCAGAAATTACGTAATTGCTGTTAAAAATTGTTAAAGAATTATCCAATTAGCTGTCAGAAATGATCCTTTTGTATGATCTAATATACTGAACGCTAAAGTATTCCATTTTGATTCATCCTCAGATGCGGTGCGTTTGGGCATCAGGAATGAAAAATTAAGTAGATATTTTGCTGCATAACGGTGAAAGTAAATAACTTGCGCAGCATTAGAACCCATGCTGTTTTTTTATGCCAGAATCCATCTTGATTATTGACTTCGGTTCTCAGTACACTCAGCTTATTGCCCGGCGGGTTAGAGAACTGGATGTCTATTGCGAAATTCATCCATTTAATCATATACCTGATTTCGATACTTTGCCAGAATTAAAAGGCATTATCTTATCTGGAAGTCCCTGTTCAGTAACGGATGATGATGCCCCTATGGTTTCGCTTGCTGACTACACTGAGAAATATCCACTGTTGGCAATTTGCTATGGTGCGCAGATGATGGCTCAACAATGGGGAGGAGAGGTTCTGCCCTCTCAGATTCGTGAATACGGACGGGCTCGCTTACGTCATTTAGATTTACATTCCCGCTTGTTAAAGGAAATGACAGCTGAATCCCAGGTTTGGATGTCACACGGGGATACTATTGCCGAAGTTCCCGCCGACTTTCAGATTATTGCCAGCACCGATTCGGTTCGGGTGGCTGCGTTCAAGCTAAAAGATAAAGAAACCTACGGCATTCAGTTTCATCCGGAAGTAACCCATTCTACGGAAGGCAAAACAGTTTTGCGTAATTTTGTAGTACACATCTGCGGTTGCTCACAGGACTGGACTTCAGATCAGTTTATTGAGTCGACAGTAGAAACTCTAAAAAATCAACTACAGTACGATAAAGTAGTGCTAGGTTTATCGGGAGGAGTTGATTCTTCAGTAGCCGCCATGTTAATCCATCAGGCCATTGGGAAAAATCTGCATTGCATCTTCGTTGATAATGGTCTGCTCCGGAAGCATGAGTTTGAAGATGTTCTTCACTCCTATAAAGATATGGGACTTAACGTTACCGGCGTAGACGCCAAGCAGGATTTTTACCAGGCATTGGCTGGGGTAAGTGATCCTGAAGGTAAGCGGAAAGCAATTGGAAAAACGTTTATTGAGGTTTTTGACCGAGAGGCACATCGGATTGAAAATGTGAAGTGGCTGGGGCAAGGCACCATTTATCCCGACGTTATTGAATCAGTATCAGTAAAAGGCCCATCCGCTACGATTAAGTCTCACCATAATGTAGGTGGTTTGCCAGAGAAAATGCACATGAAAGTGGTAGAGCCCTTGCGGATGCTCTTTAAAGATGAGGTACGGGAGGTAGGTGGGGCTTTGGAGATAGACGAGACAATTTTGGGACGCCATCCTTTTCCAGGGCCCGGTTTGGCCATACGGATTTTAGGCGAAGTAACTCCTGAAAAGGTACAGATTTTGCAGGAAGTAGACCATATTTTTATCTCTCAATTAAAAGCACATAACCTTTATTCCGATGTCTGGCAAGCAGCTGCAATCCTTCTCCCGATTCAAGCGGTAGGGGTGATGGGTGATGAGCGTACTTACGAACAGGTAGTTTGCCTTAGAGCAGTGAGTAGCGTTGATGGTATGACGGCTGACTGGAGTCATCTCCCGTATGAATTTTTGGGGGAGGTATCTAATCAGATCATTAATCAGGTAAAAGGGGTGAATAGGGTAGTGTATGATATCAGCTCCAAGCCTCCCGCAACCATTGAGTGGGAATAGTATTTAACTAACCTTTCTTCCAGTTTGAAGTTTGTAAGACAAATCTATCTAAGATGATTCGGTTTTCTAAAAAAAGTATTGCCGTTTACTGGCTTTTTTCCTTAGCTATTTTTCAATCCTGGGGGCAGACGGGTACCGTACAGCAACGGTACAATCGCGCCAAGGCATTATATGAGCAAGGTAACTATCAACAGGCTATTGAGATTTTTCAGCCTCTCAGCCGGGTTGATAAGAGCAACCCTTATGCCCCTTACGCCTCTTATTTTTACGCTTTATCTGCCCTTCGGATAGAGGACTACAATCTGGCGAAAAATATGTTTCTGCAAATTAAAACCAAGCACCCGCGCTGGCCTAAAATGCCGGAAGTAAACTATGGGTTAGCAAATGCCTATTACGCCCTTGGAGATTATGAGCAAGGGTTTGCGCTTACGAATGATTTGTTGGCTAACAACCAAGTTGATAACACACTTAAGGAGGAAGCGCAAGCCATGAAACGCTACCATGTAGCTAAGGCTTCAGATAAAGAGCTTCAGGATTTACTAGAGCGGTTTCCGTCGGAGAAAACCGTAGCCGAACAGTTAGTGACTAACATAACTTACAGTGTGTACGATGAGGATCAGCAACTAAAAAAGGATTCGCTTGTGCAAGAATATTCCATTGACCTGGCAGACTTGGGCATTGCTAGTCAGGCAGCTTCGGTTCGAAAAGAACAATATAATATTGCTGCCTTCTTGCCCTTTTTCCGAGAAAAATTGAATTTATCCCTTTCTGATAACCGGGTCGGAAATCAATTTATTCTGGATTTGTACCGGGGGATGGAGTTGGCTGCCCAGGATTTACAGTCGGAGGGAATTAATGTTCAGCTACATGCCTACGATACGGAACGTGAGTACGATGTTACTCAAGAAATTTTAGCACAGGAAGAAATTCAGTACATGGATGTTTTTGTTGGCCCACTTTACCAGGGACCTTTTAGGGCAGTTTCGGAATATGCTCTTGAAAATCAGAAATACATGTTTAACCCGCTATCGGGAAATCCTCAAATTATTGGTGACAACCCATTTTCCTATCTGATAAAACCTAGTTCTATTACGGAAGCAAAACTGGCTGCCCGGTACGCATTAGATTCTCTGGATGCAACGCAAGCAGTAGTCGTGACCGGCCCTTCAAAACGAGACTCAGCTCGAGTTTATACTTTTATCGAAAATTTCCAAGAGGCATACAATCAAGAAGTTCATCTAGAAATTATTGAAGACTATAACGAAGAAACGATGGAACTCTTCGTAGAAAAACTCCAGGAACTCCATGAACTGGGTGAAACCGTAGTATATGTTGCCTCCGACCAGGAATTAGTGATTACCAATACCATCAGTGCGGTGGTTATGTCTGCTTTACCTCTAAAGGTAATTGGAAACGAATCCTGGTTTGACTATACGACTATCTCGTATGAACAGCTTGAAGAATTAGGCGTGTATTTATTTAGCCCAATCTATTTGGATAATGATAACACCCGAGTAGAAGAATTTCGTCAGCGCTATCGTGAAACCTACTACTCACTTCCCAGCAAAAACGTATTTGTTGGCTACGATATCGTCTACTTTTTAGGACAGATGCTTAATGAATATGGAGTCTATTTCCAGGAGTTTTTTGTCAATGAGCAACCAGTTCCTAGTGTTTTTTTTCAAGGCTACAATTATTTTCAGTCCAACGATAACCAAATCATTCCTATCCTCCATTTTGAGGATGGTTCATTAGTTCTTTCTTCAGTTGAGTAAGTCATGCATAATACTAAGAGAAGCGAAAAACTATTTCGAGAGGCTCAAAAGTATATACCGGGTGGGGTAAACTCTCCTGTTCGAGCTTTCAAAGCCGTAGGAGGCAATCCACTGTTTATTAAATCTGCTGAAGGGGCTTACGTTTACGATGAAGACGATAATCAGTACATAGAGCTGATTAATTCCTGGGGACCTATGATACTGGGTCATCGGAATAGTGCGGTAGAAAATGCACTTCGAGATGTTATAACCCGTTCTTTTTCTTATGGAGCTCCAACTTCAAGGGAGATAGATATTGCCAAACTTATCGTTAGGTTGGTACCCTCTATTGAGAAAGTGAGAATGGTTAATTCAGGCACCGAGGCTGCCATGTCAGCCCTTCGGTTGGCTCGGGGCTTTACCAGTCGTACTAAACTGATCAAGTTTGAAGGGTGTTACCACGGTCACGGAGATTCATTTTTGATCGCCGCAGGCAGTGGTGCATTAACGATGGGAGAACCGAATAGTCCGGGTGTTACTCATGGAACTGCGCAAGACACACTTTTGGCAGTTTATAACGATTTGGATAGTGTGGATCGACTCATCGAGAGTAATCCTGAAGATATTGCCGCAATTATGGTAGAACCAGTGGCCGGAAATATGGGCTGTGTGTTGCCGAAAGAAGGCTTTTTAGAGGGATTACGAGACCGGTGTCAGCAGCACGGTATTTTATTAATTTTCGACGAAGTAATGACTGGCTTTCGGTTAGCAACTGGCGGTGCCCAGGAGTTATATAACGTAATTCCCGATATGTCGGCATTAGGTAAAATAATTGGCGGAGGCTTGCCAGTTGGAGCCTACGGTGGAAAAAAAGAAGTAATGGATTACGTTTCACCTGTTGGGCCGGTTTATCAAGCAGGAACTTTATCCGGAAATCCGGTGGCTATGGCTGCGGGTTACGCTATGCTCACCCAACTGGAGAATGATGCTGAGGTTTACAAACAAGTGGAGCACACGACTAGCACTATTGTAGAGGGGTTTAGAGAGAATATGCGAAAACTGAATGTTTCTTACACCATCAATCACGTAGGGTCTATGTTTAGCCTATTTTTTACTGAACACCCTGTATATGATTTTCAATCGGCGAGTGCTTCCGATACTAGATTGTTTGGTGCCTATTTTCAAGAAATGCTGAAGCGAGGTATCTATTTGGCGCCTTCACAATTTGAAGCTTTATTTGTATCCTCCGCCATAGACGAAAGTATGGTAGAAACTATCGTTCGGGCCAATTACGAATCGTTGAAAGCTATTCATTAGGCGCATTTATCAAAGAAATATAGCCCTTTATTACGTGTGCAATGTATAGATTCAATTGCACTAAATATATTGTAGATTGTATCTAGTTTAGCGATCAAGAATAAAACGACTAAACGAAGGTACCTTGAAACGAGTTAGCATTCTGCTTCTGGCACTTTTTTTCACCACAAAGTTAGCTGAAGCCCAAAATTTCGGAAACCAAGCCATCACTTACGAGGAACTCTACGATGACCCTTACGGAATCAATAAGTTCTTTTTGCATTTACAGCCACTCTACGCTGACGTGTTTACCACCAATGTGAACGCTGGCTTTGGCATAGCTGCAAATTATTATTTAAAAGATAAGGCCGATTTTCACGCCAACTTTCGGCAAGCGTACACTAAGTCTTTTGACTTGGCGCGTGATGCAGCTATTAAAAATCAGGTAGTTCTTAACTCCCCCAACAATTTCACTTATTTTGAAATGGGTGGTACGTATCATGTGAAGGATGAGGAGAATGATACGGAAACTAAATTGATTCTCTATTCTCGAAAATATGCTAAAGGAAACCGTTGGGCAGCTCACGTTCCCGAGCACACTGTGGTGCCTTCCAAGGTAAGAAAGGTTATTGGGGTGCGGGCTGGTGGATATGCATTTGATACATCCGTAGATTTGAAAAGCATCACCCAAGAGCAGCAAGTAACTTTGGTAGATGAAGCAGGTCAACCCTTTCCCGAGAATGTATACTATCATACTAATCAGGTAGTTACTGGTGGATATATTGGAGGTTCTATGTCTTGGATAAAGAATATGGCCATTAAGCCTGACAAAGGCTACGGGGTGTTAGTAGATGACTTGATACTCAATACCTATTTTGATTTTATGATCGCACCTAGTGTTAGTCTGGATACAGTTCAGTATCGAGATCCATTACAGAACAACAACATCCGTAAGTTTGCAGCTGATGTAGTAGATACCAAAATTTGGGGCTACCGGATCGGAATAGATGGAAAATATAATCGGGAACTAGGCTGGGCTTATGGTGCAGAAGTTGGCTCACGTCCTGGAATTAAAGGGAGAGGCTTTTACGCCCTAGTAAAAATTAGTATTCCGGTATTCAGCACCAATATGAACCACAGCCGAGAAGCTTTCGGAAAGTAGCTATAGGCTACCTTTGGTAGTAGGAAGACTTACCAATTGGTTAATATCTCTTTTGATAGCCATCTTTAAAGCCTTGGCTAGTGCTTTGAAGGTGGCTTCAATTTTATGGTGCTCATTATCACCTTCAACTTTTATATTCAAATTACATCGGGCAGCATCAGAAAAGGACTTGAAAAAGTGGTAGAACATTTCGGTAGGCATATCGCCGACTTTTTCTCTATGAAATTCTGCATCCCAAACCAGCCAGGGGCGTCCCCCCAGGTCGATGGCTAGCTGTACCAGACTATCATCCATTGGTAACAAAAAACCGTAGCGATTAATGCCTCGTTTATCTCCAATGGCTTTTGCCAATGCTTCGCCAATGGCTAGAGCAGTATCCTCAATAGTATGATGCTCGTCGATATGTAAGTCGCCCTGCACTCTTACTTTCAGGTCAATTCCTGAATGTTTACCTAGTTGATCTAACATATGATCAAAAAAACCTAAGCCGGTATCAACTTCAGTGGTTCCGTTTCCATCCAGGTTGAGCTCAACGTGAATTTTGGTTTCTTTGGTGTTTCGCTTGTGGGTTACTTTACGCGGGGATAGTATCAAGAATTGATATATTTCATCCCAACTAGTAGTGGTCAGTGTCGCATCGGGTTGCGTCTCATCACTGATGAATATAGATTTACTACCAAGGTTCTTCGCTAGTTCAATGTCTGAGGCGCGATCACCAATTACATATGAATTCTCTAAATCGTAGTTTGATGTCAGATATTGGGTTAATAACCCCGTCCGCGGTTTGCGGGTAGGGGCGTTTTCTTCGGGAAAGGAACGGTCAATTAATATCTCGAAAAAGTGAATCTCTTCACCTTCCAAGGTGCTCAACATTTTATTATGAGCTGGCCAGAAGGTGTCTTCCGGAAAAGAGTCCGTACCCAATCCATCCTGGTTAGTAACCATTACTAACGTATAATCGCTTTGCTCGGTAATTTTTCTCAGGTTCGTAATAGCTCCTGGTACAAATTCCAGCTTTTCCAGCGAGTCAATTTGTTCATCTTCGGGCTCTTTAATAATTGTGCCGTCGCGGTCAATAAACAGAACTTTGGTTGACATATACGAATTTTGGTCTCAAGACGAAATAATAAAAAAGTAGATAAAAACTTGAAAAATTAAACCGGAAGTTACGATAGTCCGGCAAGATATATTGTTTATGCTGACTTGGATTGTTTTAGGTATCGATCCTCAAACTGATGGATGGCCCCTACTAATTCTTGGTTTTCCGATTCTGTACCAATGGTAATGCGTAGTCCACCTTCACATAAGCGTACCGTTGAGCGGTTACGAACGATAACTCCTTCTTTCACTAAGAATTGATATAAACTGGGCGCATCCACAAATTTTACCAACAGAAAGTTAGCATCAGAAGGATAAATTTGGTCTACCACTTCCAAAGACTCCAACGCGTTTACTAACCATTCTCTTTGCTGAATTATCTTTTTTATGCCAGCCTGATACTTGTCAGTTTGCAGAAGTACGTTTAAGGCTACTTCCTGATTCAGTGCGGAGATGTTGTAGGGAAGCTTAATTCTGTTGAGCAGATTCACAATTTCGGTAGATGCAAATGCGGCACCCAAACGCAGTGAAGCCATTCCCCAGGCTTTACTAAAAGTGTGGAGCACCACCAGGTTAGGATAGTTGCCTAGTTCGGCAAGAAAGCTTGGTTGTACAGAAAAATCAACGTAAGCTTCATCCACAACCACAATCCCCGGGAATGACTCTAAAAAGAACCGTATTTCATCCCGATCCAGCAGATTACCGGTAGGATTATTTGGGGAGCAGATAAAGATAATTTTAGTATGACTGTCGATAGCGGAAGCTACTGCCTCCCGGTTAAGTTGGTAGTTGGGTAAGAGCGGTGCGGCATGAACAGCTACATCATTAACGGAAGCTGCAACTTCGTACATTCCAAAGGTAGGGGGGAGGGTCACCACATTATCTATCCCTGGTCGGCAAAATATTCTGATTAGCAGATCAATAGCTTCGTCACTACCATTTCCCAGAAAGATCTGATCCGAAGCAATATTTTTTATTTCACTAATTTTCTCTTTTAACTTCTTTTGATAAGGGTCGGGATAACGGTGGTATGAAAGTGTTGTATCCGAGCCGGGGGTTCCGTAGGCATTTTCGTTGGCATCCAGCCACACTCTGGCCGCGCCACTGAACTCTGATCGAGCTGAGGCATAAGGGGTCAAATTGTGTAGGTGGGGTCGGATCAATTTCTGTAAATCAAACTTCATAAGCAGAAAGAACGCCGTTTTAAGTATTACCAATCATTTCTTCTTCTGATATTTTAGCCAAACGAAGGCTTACCGCATTTTTATGGGCTTCAAGCTGCTCCGCTTTCGCCATTATTTCCACGTTTGGTCCAAGTTCTTGCAGTCCTTCCGGGCTAATAGACTGATAGGTAATCTTCTTCACGTAGCTATCCAGGGAGATTCCGCTGTACGCTTTGGCAAAACCATTGGTTGGAAGGGTGTGATTGGTACCAGAGGCATAGTCGCCAGCCGATTCGGGAGTGTAATGACCCAGAAATACTGAACCGGCATTGATAATATGTTCGATGGCTTGTTCCGGCTGCTCCGTAGCTATAATGAGATGCTCAGCCGCATATTCATTTAGTAATTGGTACCCTACAGATAAGCTGGGTACAATAAAGGCCAAACTGTTGTTTAGTACTTCCCTTGCTATCTCCTGCCGGGGCAACTGCTTAAGTTGGAACTTAAGTGCTTCAACCGTCTCTTTCACCAGGCGTTCGCTGGTGGAAACCAGCATCACCTGACTGTCAATGCCGTGCTCGGCTTGAGATAATAAATCCGCGGCAACAAAAGTAGGATCGGCCGAATCATCAGCCAGCACTGCTACTTCAGACGGACCAGCGGGCATATCAATAGCTACCATTGATTTACTCACTAGTTGTTTGGCCACAGTTACGTACTGGTTCCCTGGACCAAATATTTTGTGCACCTTAGGAACACTTTCAGTGCCATAAGCCATAGCGGCGATCGCTTGAGCACCACCTACTTTAAATACTTTATCAATACCTACTAGTTGGGCAGTATATAGTATTGCTGGGTGTATCTCTCCCCGACGATTGCAGGGAGTAAACATGATAACCTCACGACAACCGGCGATCTTAGCCGGTATGCCGGTCATCAATACCGTAGAAAACAAGGGGGCCGTTCCTCCCGGAATATACAAACCTACGCGTTCAATGGGTACACTTCGGCGCAGGCAGCGGACACCGGGAGTAGTTTCTATCTCGATATCCGCGGTCTGTTGGGCTTTATGGAATTTTAGTATGTTCTGATAGGCAAATTGGATCGCGTTTTTTAAAGACTCGTCTACCTTATAATCAGCAGCAGAAAATTCCGCTTGATTCACCATCAAATCCTTTAGTTCAACTCCATCGTATTCCAGAGTGAAATACCGGAGGGCAGCATCCCCCTTCTTCTTTACTTTCTTGAGAATCGGCTTTACGATCCTCTCTATTTTTTTAAACTTTTGAGCTGGTCTTCGTGTAAGCTTAGGCCACTTTTCTTGGGGAGGATTGTTAATTATTTTCATAAGATCATTTTTTCTATAGGAACAACCAAAATTCCTTCGGCACCCGCATCTTTCAATTTTTCAATAACTTCCCAAAACTGGTCTTCCTCTACTACCGAATGAATGGAGTTCCATCCGGACATGGCCAATGGAACAATAGTAGGGCTTCGCATTCCGGGTAATAAGTCCACAATAGATTGAGTAGCTTCCTGAGGGGCATTTAATAGAATGTACTTGTTGCCTTTTCCAGTTAATACGGAGTTAATCCGAAATACCAGTTGGTCAATAAGGGCTTTTTTCTCTACCAGGGCGGTGTGGTTTCCGATCAATACCGTCTCGGATCGAAAGATTGTTTCAACTTCCTTTAATCCGTTGCTTAACAAAGTGCTACCAGAGCTTACTATATCACATACTGCATCAGCAAGTCCAATACTGGGAGCAATTTCTACCGAGCCACTTATTTCGTGGATTTGAGCGGAAATGTTATGACTTTCCAAGTATTGGTTCAGTATGCGAGGGTAGGAGGTGGCAATATTGGTATGTTGAAAATAGTCTGGTCCTGTGTAGTCTTTATCGCGCGGAATAGCCAGTGAAAGACGACATTTGGAAAAACCTAGTCTTTTGATGAGTTCTACATCTTTAGCTTTCTCGGCCATTTCATTTTCGCCCACCAGGCCTAAGTCGGCCACTCCGTCTTCCACGTAGCCGGGAATATCATCATCCCGCAAGAACAAAAATTCAGCCGGAAAATTATTGGAAACAGCTTTGAGTCTACTTTTGCCGTTATTAAAGCGAATGCCGCATTCGTTCATGAGCTTAAGCGATTGCTCGCTTAAGCGCCCTGATTTTTGAACCGCAATACGTAAAGTCTTTTTCATGAATAAATACAAATAATAAATTGAGAATAAGCTGCCATTTCAATCGCAAGGAGCGATTGGAGCGAAGATTCAATGGTAGCGATGATGAGGAGTGATTATCATAGTATAGACTACAAATATAGGCTTCGTTATTAGAATATACAGCAACAACCTAGAATTAAATCAATAGGTTTTCTAAGGGCTTCTCAAATTTTGTAAGTTTGCTCATAATACGTTTACATTATGAAGTACCTACCCATCGATTCCCAGCTTTTCGTAGAAAACCGCCAACGCTTAATTCATCATCTGGAGCCTAACTCAATGGTCGTTCTGCACAGTAACGATATTATGCCTACTAATGCTGATGGTACAATGAAGTTCATTCAGAATACTGATCTGTTTTATTTAACTGGTATTGATCAGGAAGAAAGCATTTTAGTGTTGTTCCCCGACTTCCCGGATGAGAGCTTTCGGGAGGTGTTATTTGTTCGGGAAACCAATAAAGAAATCGCTATTTGGGAAGGTCATAAGTATACCAAGGTGGAAGCAACTAAAACGTCGGGAATTGAGAAGATCATGTGGACGAGCCAGTTTGAGCGTACTTTTTATACCATGATGGCTCAAGCTGAACACGTTTACTTAAATACGAATGAACACTTGCGTGCCGATATTCAAGTACCGACCCGAAATGCTAGATTTATAAAATGGTGCCAGGAACACTACCCACTACATAATTATCGTCGGGTGGCCCCGATTATGCACCAATTGCGAGCGGTAAAATCGGTTGGAGAGATAGCGTTATTACAAACGGCTTGCGATATTACGAAAGAAGCATTTGACCGAGTTCTTAAGTTTGTAAAACCGGGAGTAATGGAGTATGAGATAGAGGCTGAGTATCTTCATGAATTTGTTCGTAACCGATCGAGAGGTTTTGCTTATGAACCTATCGTGGCTTCAGGAGGAAATGCATGCGTCTTACATTACATAGACAATAATGATCGCTGTAATGAAGGAGAGTTGATATTAATGGACGTAGGGGCCGAATACGCCAACTATAATGCTGATATGACCCGGACTATTCCGGTAAACGGCCGCTTTACTGATCGCCAAAGAGCCGTTTATAACGCCGTGCTCAGGGTTCAACGCGAGGCAATGCAGCTTCTGCGTCCGGGAAATACAGTAAAAGCGTATCATAAAGAAGTGGGAAAAATCATGGAAAGTGAACTCATTGGGTTAGGTTTATTAGACCGTGAAGAGGTCAAAAACCAGGATGAAAAACAACCACTTTACAAACAATACTTTATGCACGGAACTTCCCATCACTTAGGGCTAGACGTACACGATGTCGGCAACGTATATCAGGAATTTGAACAGGGAATGGTATTTACAGTAGAACCAGGCATATATATTAGGGAGGAAGACCTTGGCATACGTCTGGAGAATAACGTGGTTATTCGAGAAAGCAACGTATATGATCTGATGCGAGATATTCCTATCGAAGTAGAGGAGATAGAGAGCCTTATGAACAAAAAATAGCCAGCATAATTAAATGCTGGCTATCGTTAATATAGGATAAAACGATTAGTAACGGCGATCTTGCATTTGGGGCCGGGGACGGGCTTTACTCACTTTGAGGTTTCTACCTTGAACTTCCGCACCATCTAGGTCATTAATTGCTTGCATACCTGCCTCATCGTCAGGCATTTCCACAAAGGCAAATCCTCTAGAACGGCCAGATTCGTGGTCTTTGATAATTTTAGCTGATGATACTTCACCATACTCCTCAAATAATTGTTGGAGTTCGTGATCTTGAACCCGATAGTTAAGGTTCGCAACGTAAATGTTCATAATTGAAAAATTAAAAATGGAAATTATCGAGGAACAACGGTGTGGACATATCGAAAAATCTGATTGGTTTAAGTTTAGGATAGCTGAAACACCGTAGTTGAACGATTCTAATGCATGAATGTAAGCAATTTTTCCACTTGTTATACGGTATAATGTATATTTTTTTCATCTGAGTATTAGAGAAATGATTGTCTGTAGAAGATAAAATCAAAGATTGCTTTAGGCTGTTGAAATACAATCAAAATGTTACGTAACTAAAATTATGTTAAGTAAATTCAATCGCTTAAGTATAAAAATAGGGAAGAAAGAAATGATTAAGTACTTTTACGAAAAAGTGGGTTATGCTAGATTTAATTCATGATGCTATTGAGGCCATTCGTCAAGGTAAGATAATTATTGTAGTGGATGATGAGCATCGGGAAAATGAAGGGGATTTTGTATGCGCTGCCGAAAAAATCACCCCTGAAATCATAAATTTCATGTCAATTCATGGACGCGGATTGATTTGTGCCCCGCTCACCGAAGATCGTTGTCAAGAATTGGAGCTAGAACTGATGGTGGGAAAAAATACCTCGCATTACGACACTCCTTTTACGATATCCGTAGATTTAATTGGACACGGATGTACTACTGGAATTTCTGCCTCTGATCGCTTTAAGACCATCCAGGCCTTGGTTAACCCTTCCACAACACCAGAAGATTTAGGTAGACCAGGGCATATCTTTCCACTAAAGGCTAAAAACGGTGGAGTCCTGCGGCGAGCAGGTCACACCGAAGCAGCCATTGACCTTCCTCGTTTGGCAGGTTTGGCACCAGCTGGAGTTCTCGTAGAGATCATGAATGAAGATGGTACTATGGCACGTTTACCCGATTTGAGGAAAGTGGCCGACCGATTTGGATTGAAGCTGGTATCCATTCAAGATTTAATTCAGTACCGTCTACAGCACGATAGTCTTATTCGACGAGAGGTTTCGGTTCCTCTAGATTCAAAATACGGCGACTTGCAGCTTTATGCATATACTCAATTGCTTACGAATGAAGTGCACTTAGCTTTTGTAAAAGGGCATTGGGGGTCGGATGAAATAGTGACCGTTCGAGTACATTCATCTAACCTCTTTGAGGATATTTTCGGTACATTCATCAACAATCAGTTTAATGTATTACAACGTTCTCTTGAAATTTTGAATCAGGAAGAAAAGGGGGTCATATTATACATGAATCAGGAAGGTTTAGGCAGTAATATTCTGGAACGTTTGAAAGACTACCAAAAACGTAAGGAAAATCAAGACGAGCAATCAATCTCAGCACTTGGAGTCAAAATGGACAAACGCGATTACGGAATTGGAGCACAAATACTGCGGGATTTAGGAGTAAATAAAATTAAATTGATTACCAATCACCCAGTAAAGCGTGCAGGTCTGCAGGGGTATGGGTTAGAAATTGTTGATCATGTTCCCTTGAAAGGGTAAATACACACTATTTTGGGAAAACGTGTGTTATGAATATAGAATCATGGTCTTATGAAAAAGTTATTTGTTACAAGTTTGCTGATATTGGTATTTGCCCCTATGCTTTGGGCCCAATACTTTCCTTCAGAAGTTTGGCACGACGGCAGCGTTACTACCGTAGATGGAGAAACCTTTAAAGGGAAAATCAAATACAATCTCGAGGCTGATCTAATTCAATTCAGTGCTAACAATACGCTTAAAACATTTAGTGCCAAAAAGCTTTTGTACTTCGAGATATTTGATGTAGAGTATGGCCGTTATCGCGAGTTCTATGCTTTGCCGTATCAGGTAAGCTCAAATTACAAAACCCCTCGAATTTTTGAAGTCCTTTACGAGAACACGCTTACATTACTCTGTCGCGAAGAGGTTGTTCAACAGACTAGTTCAGCCTACGATCCTTTCTACTACGGTAATCAATTGATCACTCGTTACCGACTGGATTACAATTATTATTTTCTGGATCAGAAAGGGAATATTCAATACTTCTCTCAAAAAAAAGATGATCTTTACGAAATGTTTCCACGAAACAAACCTGAGATTGAGAAGTATATAAAGAAAAATAAGTTGAAACCTGACCGTCAGCAAGACCTCGTGCGGGTGACTGCTTACTACAACTCTTTGCTTAATTCTTAAAGTAAATTACTTCTTATGGGCCGACCACTAATACTGGTTTCCAATGATGATGGTATTTCTTCCCGTGGAATTCAGTTTTTGGTGAACATTATGGCTGAGTTGGGCGAGGTAATCGTAGTGGCACCCGATAGCCCTCAATCCGGAATGGGACATGCCATTACCATCGGCGAACCTCTGCGCTTAACGGAAACCGACCTGTTTAAAGGGATAAAATCCTACAAATGCTCGGGCACCCCGGCTGACTGTGTCAAGCTTGGCAAACATTTTCTTTTAAAAGACCAAAAGCCTGACCTCGTAGTGAGCGGAGTAAATCACGGAAGTAATACTTCGATCAGTGTGCTCTATTCAGGAACAATGTCAGCAGCCGTAGAAGCTGCTATTGAGGGATTTCCGGCTATCGGTTTCTCGCTCTGCGATTATGACTCGGATGCTGATTTTTCTCATACTGCTGATTACGTCTATAAAATTGCCAAAACTACGTTGGATAATAGCTTTCCCGAAGGAGTGGCGCTTAATGTCAACTTTCCACCCAAACAACACGAACCCATTCAGGGAATTAGAATTTGCCGCCAAGCCCATGCTAAATGGCAAGAAGAATTTGATCAGCGGCACGATCCCTACGGTAGGCGTTACTTCTGGATGGCTGGTAATTTTATTAATTTTGATGCCGGTGAAGATAATGATGAATGGGCGGTGGCCAACAATTATGTATCAGTAGTGCCTTGCCAATACGATATGACCGCTCATAGCGCAATATCATTACTCAACCAATGGTCGTTTGATCAATCATCCAATCCAGATAATAGCACTAACCATTAGTCAGCGGTACTATTGTTGATAAAAACTTGTCTCGTTCCCAATAAATATCACTGGGAACCCCTTTTTGATAAAAGTCTTCACGGTACATTTTCGCGATGAGGCTATGCATTGGCCAAGTTTCCAAAGAAAAATCTACGGGTAAAGAACAGTGCCAGGGTTGACAATAGTGAACCCAAGGATGGTGCCTTTGGAGAAAAAAAGGTAAACGATAAGCCATGTATTCCCATATTCGGGTTGGAAAACAATTCCAGATACTGGGCAGCAACCGATGGCACACAATGCCAAAATCTGATTCTTCCATTTTTTTTAACAGTTGGGTATGGGAGATTGGATTATTACTAATCGTGGTTTCAATCCAAGGATGTTTCTGACTTATTGCTATTAATTGTTTATAAGTTTCGGATTGGGTCACATGACCAATAATCGCCAATTGCATTTCTCCGGCTAGTGCTTGATGCAATTGAATTCCAAACCGTATTGCATCCCAAATACCGTAGGGAGTGCTGATAGTACCCGTATATAGTAGTCGGATAGGATTTTTTAGACTAGACCTGCTTATCGGCTTATTGGAGGGAATTACTTTATTTTCTATTACAGCTACTGATTTCCTAGTTAACTGGGGCTTCTCTAGCAAGTAGCCTTTTTCTGCTAAAATCGTCTGGTCACTATAACCAATCAACTGTCTTTCCCACCAATTAACTAAAATGATAAGCAGGCTTCTAAATCTACTTTTTCCCTGATGATTGCTAACTAAATTGCGGTGATGGTTTTCTCTTATATCGTAAACGATTTTCGTCTTAGAGAATAAAAAACGGAAAAGCAAACTAGCGGGACTTAACTCGGGTGTAGTAACGATTAAGAGAGACGGTTTCAGCTTACATAAACGAAAAAAAAAGGGAACATTGACCAATAATCGTAGATATCCCCGCCGATTAAATTGAAAGATCGGGTGGAATTTAATATCCGGGAAGTCAGAATGTGTAATTGAGGAAAATCCTATTATATTCACCGAAAATTTCCCGGTACTAATCAGCGACTGCGCCATTTTCTCGTACATACGGGTATCGTTCACCGGCTTTAGTACGGAGGCAATAACCACAACTACTTTTTCCACAAAATCTGCTTTTTTAACAAGGCCAATATAGTATATGGAACTTCAACAAATGATTGACGCCGCTTGGGATGACCGTTCACTACTGCAGGACAAAGATGTGAAAATAGCCATTAAAACAACAATCGCGGATTTAGATATGGGTAAAAAGAGAGTGGCTGAACTGGTAGATGGTAGCTGGTTAGTGCACGAGTGGATTAAGAAAGCGGTTATTCTATATTTTCCCCTTCAAAAAATGAAAACGCTGGAAGTGGGCCCCTTTGAATTTCATGACAAGATGAAACTTAAAACCGGTTATGATAAGTTAGGAGTGCGGGTGGTTCCTCACGCTATTGCTCGTTATGGTGCTCATATTGCCAAGGGGGTAGTGATGATGCCTTCGTACGTGAATATTGGTGCTTATGTAGATGAAGGCACCATGGTAGATACCTGGGCTACAGTAGGGAGTTGCGCCCAGGTGGGGAAGAATGTTCATTTAAGCGGTGGAGTAGGAGTAGGGGGAGTATTGGAACCTGTTCAGGCATCGCCCGTAATTATTGAGGATGGCGCATTTATTGGCTCAAGGTGTATTTTAGTGGAGGGTGTTCGTATTGGAAAAGAAGCGGTGTTAGGGGCAAATGTAACGTTAACGGCAAGTTCTAAAATTATAGACGTTACCCATTCGGAACCACAGGTTTTTCAAGGAGAAGTTCCACCCAGGTCCGTAGTAATTCCTGGCTCCTATACCAAAAATTTTCTGGCTGGTGATTATCAGGTCCCCTGTGCCCTGATCATCGGTCAGCGGAAAGAAAGTACTGATAAGAAAACTTCTTTGAACCAGGCACTTCGTGATCATCAGGTAGCCGTGTAATCATCAAGTTATAGTAAATCAATAGTAGTTAAACCATGCGATTCATTTTTAGTATCCTTCTACTTACGTGCATTCTGGCCGGATGTGGCAATGACCAGTCAGTGGAAGGGAATAAGTTATTTAATCAAGGAAAATACCAGGAAGCAATTACCCAGTATGCTGAGCATCTGGAATATAATCCTGAAGATGTCCAATCCATTTACAATCAGGGCCGTGCTTACGAAGAACTAGGCGAGTTTGACAAATCGCTTGAGAATTATGAGCAAGTCGTGGAGATTGATCCTCAACACGCGAATGCTTTAATGAGTATTGGCAAATATCATTTTCGCAATAATAGCTATGCCGATGCTTCGTTTTACTTTACCAAAGCAGCCGAGATTAAGAAAAGTGACCCTCAGGTATTTTTTCTAAAGGCCCGCGCACACCATAAGCTGGGAGAAACCCAGGTGGCAATGGAGGCTTATAATGAGGCTATCAGCAAAAACCGAGATTACGGGGAAGCCTATTTATACCGGGGAGCGTTGAAAGTGTATCAAGGTAACAAGAGTGCCGGATGTAACGATCTTCGGACGGCTCAGTCGCTGAACGTACCTGATGCAGAAAATGCTCTGAAAGAATACTGTAACTAACCGGGAAAAGCAAATTTATTGCAACCTGTTTCTGCGCTCATTACTTGAATTGCTGGGATATTTTCTGTGACTTTGGTCCTTCAGAATAATCGTAAAAGCCTTCTCCCGATTTAACTCCTAATTTCTGAGCTACCACCATATTTACCAGCAAAGGACAGGGTGCGTACTTGGGATTACCAAAACCCTCATGAAGTACCCTTAAGATAGATAGGCAAACATCTAAGCCAATAAAATCAGCCAGCTTCAGTGGGCCCATCGGATGTGCCATACCCAACTGCATGATCTGATCAATCTCGCGCACTCCCGCAACCCCTTCAAATAAGGTATAGATTGCCTCGTTTATCATGGGCATTAGAATTCTGTTTGAGACAAAGCCAGGATAATCGTTTACTACCAAGGGTATCTTCTGTAAACTCTCCGATAAATTCTGAATTGCTTGGGTCACCTTCTGGGAAGTGGCATATCCGTTAATTATTTCTACCAGCTTCATTACTGGTACCGGATTCATGAAGTGCATACCAATTACTTGAGAAGGGCGCTGGGTAACTGCTGCCAGTTTCGTAATGGAAATAGATGAAGTATTGGTAGCAAGAATTGTTTGCTCCGAGGTGAGCTTATCCAATTCCTTGAATATTTTCTCTTTGGTAGTCAGGTTTTCAGTAGCCGCTTCAATAACCAAGTCGGCAGAGGCCACTCCTTCTTGTAGAGAGGTGGTGAATGTTAGCCGGTTTACGGCCATTTCTTTGTCTTCGGCTTGAATAAGGTCTTTATTAACTTGCCGGTCTAGGTTCCTTGCAATAGTTTCGCCAGCACGGTCCAACTGAGTTTGATCTACATCGATCAATATTGTCGGTCCGTTAAATAGCGCAGCTACATGAGCAATTCCATTACCCATTGTTCCGGCTCCAATTACTGCTATCTTATTTATGTTATTTTTCATACGTTATTGTATTGACTTTCAATGAGAAACAGCTCTTTATCTAAAGTGTCGCTTTAAGTTTGTTTTGGTAAAAAAAGTATGTTCAACAAGCATTTTTCAATATTTTCGTTACAATTTGGAAAAGATATTGTAATTAATCAAAGAGCATCATTTTCGCTTTACATCCGCAGTTTTAATGATTTACCGTCTAGTTAGCTTTTTGTTACTACTTAGTTCTTCGGGGATAGCGCACGGGCAGGGTTTCGACCCCCTGGGCTACGATGATCGCCCTAGCTATCCGCTACGTGCTTTCCTTAATAAATTCTCCGTTAATCTCAGTAGTGGCTACGGGCGAACGTTCTACCGCCATACGCTCACAAATAATAATTATGTGCGTACTTCCGAAGGTTCTTTCATTTATCCTAACAACGAGGGTGGTACCAATCCGGCTTACCTAAACTGGTTTAACCGGGTAGAGCCTGCTATCCTATCCCTCCCGACCGACCCAGATAGTCTTACCCTACTCACTAGTGACTCCACGGCGATTTCAATGCAAGGAGGAGGATACCATATTCCAATTAACCTGGCCATCTACTATAATTTGTACCGTATTAGGGTGGGTGGCGGAATAAATGCTGATTTCCACACAGTGAATCCCCCTCAACCGGCAGATTTCAGGTCGATTTACCCCTCACCACCATCCTTTCGTACTACACAGATTCGATATTATGGCTTGTTGGGGTATAGTTTTTACGAATACTACGATAACGCCTTTGCCGTGGATGTTCGAGTAGGAGTTATTAAAATGGGCAGTGGATTTGATCAAACAGTTACTACCAGCAGTCCATTCATCAATGTAGGCGTAAGTCTGGAGAAGGTTTTCTCAGAATACTTCCGGGTGTATCTCCGGCCCGCGTACGAATTTAAAAATTTCAATACGGTGCTACCCGATGGTCCAACCACCGTTATCGATCATGGTAACTCATCGGTATTCCTAACGCTAGGAGTTAGCATCAATTATCCGGACTTACCTCGTTCGCCCATAAAAGCAGACAAAACCCAGATGAAGCATTATGTAACTGATCCCAAAACCGGCGTCAGACGAGAAGTGCGGGGACAACCCTTTTGGCGAAAGCAGGACCCTAAGATTGGGGAGTTATATCCCGAACTCGTAAAATCCAAGCGAAAACGTCAAAGCAACCGTAAACAATTGTTTAAGAAAAAGCAGAAATAGGGTTTTTCCACTTACAATTTGTAACCTGGGCTATTTGCATTAGCCAAATTTGTGTAAATTGCACCCTGGCAAGAACGTCCATTTCTACACTTTTTACAACCAATGGCAGAAGGCAATCAGGAAAACATAATTCCCATTAATATTGAAGATGAAATGAGAGGCGCCTACATCGATTACTCGATGTCGGTGATCATTTCGAGAGCACTCCCCGACGTACGCGACGGTCTAAAACCCGTACACCGCAGAGTCTTATACGGTATGCTTGATTTAGGACTCACCCATACAAAGTCTTACAAAAAATCAGCTCGAATCGTTGGAGAAGTGTTAGGTAAGTATCATCCCCACGGTGATACCTCAGTTTATGATACTATGGTACGGATGGCTCAACCTTGGTCAATGCGTTATATGCTCGTTGATGGTCAGGGGAACTTTGGGTCTATTGATGGTGATTCCCCGGCAGCTATGCGTTACACTGAGGCTCGTCTTCAACATATTGCGGAAGAAATGCTGGGTGATATCAATAAAGATACCATTGATTTTCAGCCGAACTTCGATGACTCTCTACAGGAGCCAGTATGCCTGCCGAGTAAACTCCCGAATATTCTGGTGAACGGTACATCCGGCATCGCGGTAGGTATGGCCACGAATATGCCTCCTCACAATCTTTCGGAGGTAATTGAAGGAATTAAGCAGTACATTGATAATGAGGATATTACCATATCCGAATTAATGCAATACGTGAAGGCTCCTGACTTTCCTACCGGGGGCATCATCTATGGCTACCAGGGAGTGAAGTCTGCCTTTGAAACGGGCCGGGGCCGGGTAGTTATGCGAGCCAAAGCTGAAATTACCGAGAGTAAGACCGGCAAACCTCAGATTATTGTTTCCGAGATTCCATACCAGGTCAATAAGGCTTCCATGATTGAGAAGACCGCCGCCATGGTGAATGATAAAAAGATTGATGGTATCTCGGACATACGGGATGAGTCAGACCGAAAAGGGTTGCGGATTGTTTATGATCTTAAGCGAGACTCAGTACCTAATGTTGTACTGAACAATCTGTTTAAGTACACTCAACTTCAAACCTCGTTTGGGGTGAACAATGTTGCATTAGTCAAAGGTAGACCTCATACCTTAAATCTTAAGCAAATTATAGGTCACTACGTCAACCACCGACACGATGTAGTGGTACGAAGAACTGAATTTGAATTAAGAGAAGCTGAGCGCCGAGCCCATTTGCTAGAAGGTTATCTGATTGCCCTGGATAACATAGATCGAGTTATTGAGATTATTCGTGGATCGCGCGATCCTGAAACTGCCAGAAATAGCTTAATGGAAGAGTTCGAGCTTACTGAAATTCAGGCCCGAGCTATACTTGATATGCGTCTTCAGCGACTTACCGGATTAGAGCGGGAGAAGATTGAAAGCGAGTATAATGAAGTTCTCAAGCAGGTAGCTTACTATAATCAGGTTCTTGCTGATCGGAACCTAAGAATGGGTATTATCAAGGATGAGTTAGATGAGCTCAATCAGCGCTTTGGTGACGAGCGACGTACCCAAATTGTACATAGCGCCGAGGACATTGGTATTGAAGATATTATTCCTAATGAACCGATGGTGATTACCATCTCTCATAATGGATATATCAAACGTAATCATTTGGATGAGTATCGCTCACAGGCCCGGGGAGGGGTAGGATCAAGAGGTGCTTCCGCCAAAGACGGAGACTTTACCGAACATCTTTTCATTGCGGATACCCACAATTATCTACTGATTTTTACCGAATCTGGAAGAATGTATTGGTTGAAGGTATTTGAGATTCCGGAAGCTGGCAAAGCTGCTAGGGGAAGAGCTATCCAAAACTTAATCAATATCCCGGCTGAAGATGCCGTTCGGGCCGTAATTAACGTTAAAAACCTCGATGATCCGGATTACATTAACAATTCGTACATCGTAATGTGTACAGTCAATGGCACGATCAAAAAAACCGTACTAGAAGCATTCTCTCGGCCTCGAGTTACCGGCATTAATGCTATTACCATCAATGAGGATGATCGACTGTTATCGGTAAATCTTACCGACGGAAACTCTGAAGTTGTACTGGCGGTGCGCTCGGGGCGGGCTATACGGTTCCCAGAAGATGAAGTTCGTCCTATGGGAAGGACGGCGGCAGGAGTTCGTGGAATTAGTCTTGATAACGATGATGACCGTGTCGTGGGAATGGTTTGCCTTAACGGAACTGACGAAACTTTGTTAGTAGTTTCCGAAAACGGTTATGGCAAACGATCAGATATAGATGAATATAGAATCACCCGACGAGGTGGCAAAGGAGTTAAAACGCTTAATGTTACAAATAAGACGGGTAAATTAGTGACTGTTGAAAAGGTGGCTGACTCGGACGATTTAATGATCATAAATAAATCAGGTATCATGATCCGTACCCCGGTTTCTGACTTACGCGTTATGGGTCGTGCTACCCAGGGAGTACGACTAATTCGGTTAAATGATGAAGACTCCATAACCTCGGTAACAAAAGTATCCATTGAAGATGAACTTGAAGAAGAAACTTCTTCAAATATGAATAACGACAACAATACCAATTCTGGAACTGAATAATCACTTTACTTTAATTTTTACTACACGTTATGAAACAATTACCATTATTGCTCGCGGCATTGATTGCCCTGCCCATGCTAAGTTTTGGGCAAGCGAAGAATGTAAGAAAAGCACAAGCATCACTAGAAAAAGGTGAATTAGCCGAAGCTAGACAATTCATTGATCCGGCTATTAACGACGAAAAGACTGGAGAGGATGGAAAGACCTGGTATACGTATGGTGATGTTTATTTAGCAATTGCTACCGACTCTACTAACTCAGTTCAAGTGGAAGATCCCTACCAAAAGGCTTTAGAGGGATACCGTAAGACTAAGGAACTTGAGAAAGAAAACTCACTGTACGCTGTTCAGGCAGACCAGCAAATTCAGCAAGTGTGGGCAAATGCTATAAACAACGGAGCCACAATGTATTCCAATCAAGACTTCGAGAATGCTATTGAACTATTTGATATTGCAAAAATGGCTATGCCCGAAGATACCACCGCCTATATTTATGGTGGTATTTCTGCTCAGCAGGCTGGTAAAATGGACATAGCTGCCGAGAATTACGCGTATCTATTAGATTCACTGGATTACGTCAGTAAAGATTTCTATAACAGCTTGATTTATATTTATCTGGTGGAAGAAAAGAACGAAGAGAAAGCCCTGGGTTATCTTCGTAAAGCTCAGGAAGTTTTTCCCGATGATCCAGAATTTTTGAAGCGGGAAATCACACTGCTGATCAACAACGAAGAGTACGATGAAGCTGAGCAAAAGCTTCAGTCAGCAATCAACGCTGAGCCTGACAATCCTATGCTTTACTACAATCAGGGTTACTTGTACGAGCAGATGGAAGCCGGAGAGAAAGCAATTGAAAGTTATAAAAAAGCCATCGAGGTTGATCCTCAGTACTTTGATGCAAACTTTAATTTGGCTGCATTCTACTACAACCAGGCCGCTGACATTCTTTCCGAAGCCAATGATATGGACTTAAAAGAATATCAGGAAAAAGGCGAAGCCATTGAGCAAGAAGCTAAACAATATTTTGAGAAGGCTTTACCTTATTTGGAAACTTCCATGAATATTGAGCCGGATAATGAAAAAGTACTTCAAACTCTAGCTACGGTTTATCAGCGTCTGGAAATGACTGATAAAGCCGAGGAGATTAATTCAAAACTTGGCAGTATGTAAGACAAATTAGGGAAGGGGCCAAACCTTTCCCTTTATTTAAATTGTATTATTTAACATAATATAAATTAT
>CAZKCO010000011.1:0-205936 GCA_964551335.1 uncultured Roseivirgaceae bacterium | reverse complement strand
AAAGCTAGTACTTTTCTAATACTAACTCTATATTGCAAATCTAAAGGGCGCGGGACAATTGATAATGGAAATAAACAGTGATTGATACGCTTGTCGTTCGTCATTGCTCAATAATCATTAGTCACTCAACAATTCACTTACTGGAAAAGCGTTTGTATATTTGTTATTGCTGATTAATACACTCACTATCCTATGGCCTTATTTGATAACCACGGACGATCGATCAACTACCTACGCTTAGCCGTAACCGATCGTTGCAATCTGCGATGCTTCTACTGCATGCCGGCCGAAGGTATCTCGTATGTGCCGAAAAAGGAATTACTTTCCTACGAGGAAATGGAACGGTTAGTGCAAATCCTGGCTGGAATGGGTATTAGCAAAGTCCGGATCACGGGAGGGGAACCCTTCGTCCGGCGCGACTTGATCAGTTTTCTCTGGCGGTTGCACAAGATTCCGGGCATTAAAGAAGTAAATATTACCACCAACGGTGTGCTTACTACTCCTTATGTTGATGAGCTAAAGGCAATGGGCATTGCTTCGGTTAATCTTAGTCTGGATACTTTTGATCGTCAGCGGTTTTTAGAGATCACCCGTCGCGATGAATTTGAACGCGTACTAACCTGCTTTCACGCACTGCTAGATCAGGGCATACCCACCAAAATTAATGCGGTAGTGATGGAAGGAAAGAATACCCAGGACATTATACCACTGACAGAACTCACTCGCAGATACCCCGTATCGGTTCGGTTCATTGAAGAAATGCCCTTCAATGGCGAAGGCAGCCACTATCCAGTACTGGTCTGGACCCACCGAAAAATTCTGGAAGTGCTGAAGCAGCAGTATCCGGCGATAGAAAAATTACCCGATCCACCCACCTCTACTTCCTATAATTATCGTATTCCCGGCCACCAGGGCACGGTCGGTATCATTGCTGCTTTTAGCCGCACGTTTTGTGGTACCTGTAACCGTATTCGTCTGACTGCCCAAGGCACACTGAAAACCTGTCTGTACGACCAGGGGGTATTGGATATAAAGCAGGTTATGCGGGGTGGTGCTTCCGATGAAACTATCCGGCAAGCATTTAAGAAAGCCTTCCGTAATCGGGCGAAAGACGGCTATGAGGCCGAAAAGCGGCGCGGTGAGAAATCAGTGAGTGAATCCATGTCTACTATCGGTGGCTAATGACTAGGGGTGTGGTACTGGGAGCACGGCGTTAGTGAATTGGTTTTACTTCCTGCTCCCTGCACTTAGTTCAAGCCTGAAATTTTGTGATATTTTTACTAAGAATGCGTGATAGCTAGTGATTTATCACTATCAATTTTATATTACCAATTCTCAACTTTGTCACATGTTTGAGTCTATTAAAGAGAAGGTTGTTTCGGTAGATCAACTGGCCGCACTGCGGGAGCGATTAAAGGAAAAGACTATTGTATTCTGCACCGGCTGCTACGATATTTTACAGTCGGGTCATGCGGTATTTTTCAGCCAGTGCCAGCAATTCGGCGATGTACTGGTGGTAGGCGTTGGACGAGATCAGACACTGGAAGCGTTAAAAGGCCCGGGTCGTCCGATTAATCCCCAGAATAACCGTATTTACCTCATTGCGGCACTACAGGATGTGGACTACGCCGTGCTGAATGACTTTGAGATTGGCGAGGGAAAAATTGATTTTAAGGAAGTGATGACTCAGCTTCGTCCCGATGTGTTTGTGCTAAACGAAGACGATTCAGCTATTGAGCATAAGAAGAAATTGTGTGACCGGCTGGGAGTGAAGATGACTTTTGTAAATCGGGAAGTTCCTCCTGAGCTTTACCCCACATCTACCACCAATATCATTAATAAGATCAATTATGCCTTCCGGGCTCCCTTGCGGATTGACTTTGCCGGGGGCTGGACCGATGTACCCTACATTATGAACGGCGAATTGGGCTATGTATCTAATGTAGCCATCAAGCCGCTAATTGAAAGCCGGAATAAGCAGTTAAACTTCTCGGGCTACCCAAGAGGCAGTGGGCTGAGTACCTCAACGGCAGTGAAGCTGCTGGAAATGATTAGCGCTAAAAGCTACAATGCCGAACCTAAGTCGTTGGAGATGATTGCTGAAGACTTATTTAACCTGGAAAATATAGAGCTGAATTGGGCCATTGGCCGACAAGACCAGTACGCCATCGTTTTTGGTGGATTCAACTGTTTTGAGTGTGGTACCGATTACGCCAAGCCTTTGGAAACTGGGGTTCAATCCGAAACACTAGAGCGCTTCAAAAAGCATCTGTTATTACTACACACCGGAGTATCGCGTAACGCTCAGTCGGCGGTAGAACAGGTATATAAGAACTACCAGACTCCGCTGGGTCGGGCGGCCTTGCAAGTTATTGGTCAGTGCGGGAAAGAATTTTATCCAGCACTAGTGAAAGAGGATTTTACCGAATGTGCCCGGCTAATGGAGCGTAACTGGAACGCACAAAAACAACTGGCCAGCGCTAGTTCCAACGAACATCTGGATGCCATGTATGCATTTGCCAAAGAGAACGGAGCCTTAGGAGGAAAGATATGCGGAGCCGGTGGTGGTGGAGCTTTTATCTTCTACTGCGAAGACCCACTTGAACTAAAGCGAGCCATGAAAAAGCGGTTTGTCGACTGCTTCGAGATTGATTTTGCTTTTGAGTATAATGATATTAAAACACTTAATGTCATATAGTTGCAGATTAAATATTAAGTGACAAAGGTTATGTTAAGTTAAAGTATAATATTATCTTTAATTTCAAACATATGTGAAAAAATATAATAAGTCGTTCCGGCTAAATGTCAATTGCCATTGCTTAATCTATGGTCTCGATAATAATAAAGACACTGTTGTATCTTGGTATTATTGTGCACTGTGCTTATGGTATAATCTATGCACAAGGAACCCTTATGCCTAAACCTAAAAATCCTTACGCAAGTGGAGTTACATCTCCTTTTGGTTATTTTGAATATTTGCCACCTGCTTATAATAGTGATAGCATAACTCAGTTTCCATTGATCATTTATTTACACGGATTAGGTGATAAAGGGGATGGGTCCAGTGAGTTAAATCGTGTATTAAATAGTGGAGTAGCACAATTCCTTAGTATGGGAAACGATATTTCTCTTCTGGTTATGAGTCCACAGTCGGGAGTAGGATGGTGGAGTAACAAAGGAATAGATTCATTTTTAAGTTATGTTTTGAATAATTATAAAGTTGATACTAATCGCATTTATTTAACAGGGCTTAGTGCTGGAGCAGTTGGAGTATATAAATATGCGGCTGCTTTTCCAGAAAAGATAGCCGCTATCGTGCCAATTACTGGTAAGGCTGAAAATTTCGACATTTGCGATCTGAAAGAGATTCCTACTTGGGCTTTTCACAATGCAGACGATACAGTTTTTAATCAAAAGTTTTCTATAGATCCTATTACTGAACTCAATCAATGTGGTCCTCCTTCTTCACCGCCAGCGAAACTAACTATCTATCCGTCTGGAGGGCATGACGCTTGGACCAAAACATATGATGGAACAGGTATGGGCACAGAAGACCCTAATTTTGATGCATTTGACCAAGATATTTTTCAGTGGCTACTGCAGCATGCTAAAGATACTCTGATTGCTAGATTTGAACGTGACCAAATTCTCCTTTACCCTCAAAATGATATTGTAATCACTAACTATGCTGCTTCAAAAGATGGATTACATTCTTATTCTTGGACTCAATTGGAAGGCCCCCCTATAGACATGACTGAACAAGTAACTTCTACCTTATCTTTACCAAATGTGCAGCCAGGTAAGTATAGTTTTGTACTAACCATAGCCGATAACTTCTCAAGAAGCGTATCGGATACTATTGATGTAACTGTATATCCGATTAATACTCCTCCTATTGTTGAAGCTGGTCTTAACCAAGTTTTAATAATGCCTCAAGATTCTGTTATTCTCCAGGGGACGGTGACAGATTTTGTCGGCGATACGCTTTCTACCAAGTGGGTGCTAACAGACTCTAAAGATTCGATAGTGCAGAGAAACAATACAAGTATAATGCTGGTCAAACTGCAAGAGGGTGAATATACCTGTATACTAAGTGCGGAGGATCAGTTTAATAGTATTGAGATAGACACGGTACATTTGATTTTAGTAGCACCTTCTGATACAATAGATAATCTTCCTTATGAGGAGACTTTTGAGAGCACAGCAGAAAACTGGCAGAGCCACGGCACTACTAATTCGTGGGAGCAGGGAAAGCCAGAAGGAGAGATAATTAATCAAACCTCAGATGGTGACCAAGTTTGGGCTACCAACCTGACGGGTAGTTATCAGGCAGATGAATCTTCCTTTCTAATAAGTCCGGTCTTTGATTTTAGTGATTTGACCAATGATCCTACTATCAGCTACGATATTTGGATAGATACTGATGCAAACGATAGTACCTACTTAAGTCTGACCTATAACAATGGAGCAACTTGGGAGGAGTATAGTCTTACGATAGAAGATACTATGAGTCAGGACGGTAATGGATGGTCAACAGTATCCCATATCGTAAAAGGCGCTGCCAGGCAGGAATCTGTAGTTTTTCGATTTGGACTAGAATCGGGTTCTGATGCGTCAGGTGAAGGAATCGCGATTGATAATGTCGTGGTGTGTAGCACTGGAAAGATCATCTCCATTCCCGATACAATGCTGGTTGAAGGGGAGTCCCTGCAAATTCCTATTGAGTTGGATAACCCTGACATTAGCGGAGTAACATATCAGGCTACGTCAAGTAACCAAGAAGTATTGCCCGACCAAAATATTACTATTTCAGAAAACCTTCTGGAGATAACATCTCCGTTGCAGGTAGAAGGAGAAACTGATATTACAGTATCTTCGGAACAAGCTTGCGTAGATGGAGCTAGTTTTACTTTAACATTAGCCAGGGTCACGGCCATTGGTGAACCAAATCGCTCTTTACCTGCTATACTATATCCTAACCCAGGTACCGGTTTGTACCAGATCAAAGCCGAGCAACCAATCAGAGAAATACGACTGTATGGGGTAGCGGGACGTTTGCTAAAAGTGTATCCCAGCAACTCTTCTACTAAAAGACAGTTCTCACTGGATATTAATGATCAACCCAACGGAATTTATCATATTCAAGTAGAAACAGCGAAGCAGTTTTTTAGACAGAAGCTTATCAAGTATTAGGCATTATTGACTCAATACTGCAACTTCTTGATAACGGATTTTTCGTAGAGAATCTGCGAGGACTGAGCTAAACAGTATCAGTATATATTTCTTTTGATGGCTAGTTGCGAAGAGTAGACACTTTAGCTATTTTGAGGGTTGCTGAACAGATTCTACTACTACAACCTTCATCCTAATGAAAAGAAGAACGTTTTTACAACGTTTAGGTACCACGGCCAGCCTGACCCCGCTGGCTACCAGCCATTTCCCCTTTTTCACCGAGACTGCACCTTCCGATATTGATAATCTTCTTCAGGCTTTCGTCGCGAGCAACGATCAAGTTATTGAAGACCTGCTGGCAAGGCAGGAGAGCAATTCCAAACATCTTGAGCACGGAGGAATCACCAACCGTTACGGCATTCATAACCCCCAGAGCACGGGTGGTTTTCTGCAGCGGCTTAGCTGTGGATTTGTATCTGAAAGCTCCCGGTTTTACCAAAGCAGCTCGCTGCTCGAGCCTATGCTTCACGCCAGCGAATACCTACTCCAGGTACAGCACCCCGACGGAACGATAGACTTGCATACTACTAACTTCCATTCTACGCCTGATGTGGCCTTTACAGTAGAACCGGTAAGTCTGGCCTACACATTACTCAATACCTACGCCTCTTCTACTACCGAAGCTATTCAGGCTAACCTGCAAAGCTATCTAGAGAATGGAGGGAAAGCCCTGAGTGTAGGGGGAATTCATACTCCTAACCACCGTTGGGTGGTATGTATGGCGCTGGCCAGGGTAAATCATCTCTTTCCTGATCCGGCTTACGAAGTGCGTGTGAACAAGTGGCTGCGGGAGAAAATTGATATTGACGAAGACGGGCAGTATACCGAACAGAGTACGCTGGTGTATAGCCCCATTGTAAATAAAGCACTCATTACGGTAGCCCGGCTGATGAATAAACCCGAATTGCTGGAGCCAGTACGAAAAAATCTGGAGATGAGCCTTTACTACCTCCATGCCAATGGCGAAGGAGTAACCGAAGGTTCGGGACGGCAGGATAAGTACCAGAAAGGAACCATGATCCGCTACTACTACCCTTACCGTTATATGGCGCTGCACGACCGGAATTCCCGGTTTGCGGCGATGGTGCAACTGCTAGAAGAGCAGGACACGGATCAGCTGAACTATAACCTCGCTTACTTCCTGGAAGATACCGAACTAAAAAATCCTCTACCCTCAGCGGGTTCGCTCCCAACTGATTACTTAAAAGTCTTCACTGGTTCTGATTTGGTGCGAATTCGACGGGGCGAGCGGGATGCCACCATTCTGGCGAAGAACCCGGTATTTTTTACTTTTTTCAACGGCGAAGCGGCGCTGGAAGGAATCCGCTTGGCATCGGCCTTCTTCGGAAAAGGACAGTTTGAGGGAGAATCGCTGGAGCAGGACGGGGACGAGTTTGTCATCCGGCAGTGGTTGGAAGGCCCGTACTACCAACCCTTTACGGAAGAAGCGGATTTGACCGTAGACGGTGACTGGGAGAAAATGCCTCGCGATGAACGACCCCAGAGTGAAATCCAGAAGCTACTGGCCGAAGTACGCATCCGTGAAGAGGGCAAAGGATTTCAAATAGATATTAGCGTGCTGGGCACTGACCGGGTGCCAGTAGCTATTGAGCTAGCCTTTCGGCAGGGAGGCACACTGGAAAATGTGCAGGCGGTAGAAGATACCGAAGACGCCTACCTGCTGGAAAATGGGTTCGGTACTTTCCAGAGTGGTAAACAGAAAATCAGATTCGGGCCGGGTAGGGCTGAACATACCTGGACGCAACTTCGCGGAGCATTGGACAAGCTAGACGCCCAAAGTGTCTACCTCACCGGTTTTACTCCCTTTGAGCATCAGCTTACCATTGAGTAAATTATTGCTCTTCCTCTTCTGAACCAGAGACGGCCACATCGATTGACTTACGGAAAGTGCCGGAACCCACGTAGTTATCCTCACTGCGCCAGTCAGGTTTCCAGAATAGGGCGGTCTGGTACTGACCATCTTCATCAAAATCGCGGATGGCTACATTCAGGCGAATGCTTTCCCAGTTTCCACCTTGCAGCTCATTTAGGTAGGTAACCGGAACGGCCATTTCGGCCATGTAGCCTTGCTCCGTCCGATTGATGGCGGCCTTGGTTCCTTCCGGTAAGCGATCAGCGCGGAAGAGCTCATTGCTTTCGGCTTCAAGAGGGCTGATTCCCAGGTACAGCACCTCGCGGAATATTCTTTCGCCGGTCTCTAACGCACTGATTCGCTCGGGGCGAGCATCCAGGAGCACGTTGATACCGTCTTGCTCGTAGGCTATTTTATCGAGGTTAGTCTCCAACTGATTGTCGGTTACGTCAGCGGCAATGTAGAGGTACTCGTCATCGTAGGTAAGGTCAAAGCGGAAGGAGGCATCGCTGTCACCTTTGTGAGAGAAAGGGTCACTATCCACGTAGCCATTCTCCCCTACCTGATAGCTTAGCTCTGCCCAGTCTTCCAGCGAACCATCTACCTGAACCGCCGATTCGGTAGGCGAGATTACTGCCACCTTTTCGGGGCGAAGACGGTAAGTTGACTCAAACGACACTTCGGGCGTTTCCACGCTGGGCATATCCACGCTGGGGTAAGTAATGGTACTATGTAGCACTATTGGCTCAATACTATCTAGCGGAGTAGCTTCGGTAGCCTTCAGGCCGAGCTTTACTATTTCTACCGAGTTAGGACTCACTTCGTAGGATTGCGCCCCAAAGCTGGGAATCACCTTGGGGTTAGCCTGCAAGGTCAGATCAATCCGCATTGGCACATCGCTGTTATTGGTTAGCTTTACCTCGGTTTCGTACGCTTCAAACGTATTATCCAGCATCAGTAAAGGTTCCACGCTCACCGCCTGTGATTGGAGCAGAGGGCTAACGTAAGCGGCAATCTCTTCGGTCATTACATCTTCGCTCCAGATACCATCCAGCGCCAGGTTGGCAATAATCGGTCCCTCATCGGTCATGGTGATCCACACCACATGATCAAATTCCCCCAGTTTGGGACCCCGAAGGGCACTGCCTCCTCCGGTAGTGGCCAGAATGAAGTAGTTGTTGCCGTGGTCGCGTTCGTATTTCACGTAGCGGTGCCGATGACCGACAAAAACGGTATGTTTCCGGTCGGTTAGTAGCTTTTCCACATCGTCCCAGCGTTCAGAACCCTCCTGATCCCAGAGGGGTTGATGCATGAATAACAGCGTCCACTTTACATCGGAGTTTTGGGCTAACGTTTGTTCAATATATTCGTATTGCTCATCGTTGATAGTGCCTCGTCCGGCACCGCGTACCATATCCTCACTATTTAGGCAAAGAAACAGTACGTCGTTGTAGGTGAAGTGATAGTAGTCTCGGCCAAAGCGCTCTTTCCATTCTTCCGCCAGCACTTCGTTGGTATAGTCGTGGTTACCGGGTACGTAGAAGAAGGGAACTGTCAGTTCATCAATAAAGCCGTTAAACTCAGTCCACTGCCGGTCAATCTCGTCCCTATCGGTAGTGTAACCCTCAATGAGGTCGCCTACGCTCATCACAAACTCGGGTTGGAGCAAGTTGAGCTTGCGCACTCCATCCAGAAACACTCCGGGGCGATGCCCTCCGGTACGGTCACTCACAATGGCAAACTGGAAGTTTTCTGCTCCGTTGTTCACATCCAGACTGGTAAAGGGCTTAGCCCCCTCAATAGACTCAATGATGATTTTAGGCGAGCTGTCTTCTTGAGCTTGCAGCGGTATAATTGCGGTTAAGAAAAGAGCGATCAGGCAGGTAAGTATTCTCATGGCATAGGTATTTCCTACAAGTTAAGTAGTTTTTGCCATAAGCGAGTTACTTAGATGTTAAGTTTTTAGGAAGGATAAAGCTAGCTAACCCTACTCAATCTTATCTACCAGTTCGTTGTACCAGTCTTCGCCGTATTTGCGGATGAGGGGTTCTTTCAGGAAACGGTAGAGTGGTACGCCCAGCTCCCGGCCCAGATCGCAGGCGGGGTTGCAGATGTACCAGCGGTGGTAGTTGACCGCGTCGTAATTATCGTAAGTATCTATCCGGAGGGGATAGAGATGGCATGAGATAGGTTTACGGAAGGAGGTTTTACCGGCCTGATAGGCTTGCTCAATCCCGCACTTGAGCGTACCCTTTTTGTCGCGGGTGGCGTACACGCACTCGCGCCCGTCAATGGTCGGGGTTACGTGATCGTTGTCCCGGTCGGTGGTGTATTTTCCCTGCTTTTCTATTTCGCGGATGCCCGCTTTGGTGAGAAAGGGTTTTACGTCCTCGTAAATTTCGTCTAGTATCGCCAGTTCCTCTTCCTCTAAAGGAGCACCTGCATCTCCTTCTACGCAGCAAGCGCCCTGGCATTTCTTCAGATTGCAAACGAAGAATTGCTCCTTCACATCGTCACTCAGCACCGCATTCCCAACAATAATCATAACATGCTATTTTGATCGATTTCAGAACTAGCTTGATAGATGAATAGTTCAGCGCAGGCTGACCGGAGTGGTTTCGGTTCCTTGGTAACCCGGCCCTTTCACAAACATACCGGGAGTAGCTCCGGTGTGTTCGCCATTTTTGAGTACTGGAGTGCCATTCACCAGTACGTGCACCATGCCTTCGGAGTACTGGTGGGGTTCTTCAAAGGTGGCTTTGTCTTGTATGGTAGCCGGATCAAAGATGACAACATCGGCGTAGAAGCCGGGAGCTAGTTTGCCCCGTTCCTGAATGTTGAGTTTCTGGGCCGATAACCCGGTGAGCCGGTGGATGGCTTCTTCTAACGAGATAACCTGTTCTTCGCGGACGTACTTACCCAACAGTCGGGCGAAGTTGCCGTAGGTACGAGGATGAGTGCTGCTTTCCAGGTTTTCGCCTTCAGCGGCAATAGAGCGGGCATCCGAACCGAAGGTCATGTACGGAAGCTTGATCTGTTTTTTTACGTTTTCTTCGTTCATCAGAAAGTAGACGGTGCCGATATCGCCTTCGTTTTGCACTACTAAATCGATGATGGTTTCAGCAGGGGAAGTGCCCCGTTTTTGAGCAATATCCGCTACGGTTTGGCCGACGTAACGCTTGAGCGAGTCCTGGTCGAACTCTACCAGCAAGATATTATTGGCATCTCCGGCCAGTTGCAGAAAGTTTTCCCACTCATTGGTATCCGATTCCATCTCGGCGATTACCCGTCGGCGGATGGCCGGGCCCTTTAGTCGTTCTAGCCAGGCTTGGGTGCCGCCTTCCTGCACCCAGGGGGGCATGGTAGCATCCAATCCGGTAGAGGCCGCCACGTAGTTGTACATGTTGGTGCTGATGTCCTTTCCGGCCTGACGAGCGGAATCAATCTTAGCCAATACGCGATCCAGCTTGGGCCAGTTACGCTCTCCGGCGGCTTTCAGATGGTAGATTTCGGCGGCGATGTCAGCTTCCTTCGCGATAGTCAATAATTCGTTTACGGCCTGCTCAAAATTATCACCCTCGCTGCGGAGGTGGGAGATGTATTTGCCATCGTACTCCGCTGCCGCTTTCGCCAACGCGATCAGTTCTTCGGTGCTGGCGTAAAAGGCGGGGGCGTAAATCAGCGATGAACCTAGACCCAGCGCGCCTTCTTCCATTGCCTGCCGTACCAAATCCTGCATCTGTGCCAGTTCGGCTTCATCGGGTGCCCGATCTTCGTAGCCTAGTTCGTGCACCCGAATAGTGGTTGCCCCCACGAAGGAAGCTACGTTAGTAGCCACTCCCTGATCGACCAGATGCTGAAGGGCCTCACCGAAGGTATTCCAGGCAATCGTATCCCCGTCTTCCAAAGCCCTTTGTTTAGCCGCCTCACTGACTGGGCCGAGCGATGAACCTTCGCCGAATACCTCCAGTGTAACCCCCTGCTTGATACCGCTCATAGAACGACCGTCTTCCAGCAGCGGGTAGGCCGCCCAACTGAGCATATTGATAAAGCCCGGAGCCACGGCCAGTCCACTGGCATCAATTACTGTTTCCGCTTCGGCTCCTGCGAGGTCACCAATGGTATCAATTCGCTGGCCGGTAATACCGATATCGGCTATTTGCGGGGCGTTGCCCGTGCCGTCGTAGACAGTGCCATTTTGGATGATGATGTCGTACTGGGCCTGTTCGGTACAGCTTAATAGACAAAAAGAAAGTAGAAAGACAGTTATCCAGCGTATTAGAGTGAGAAACATTGATATAGTGATTGTTGCTAAGAAAAGCTAAGTTGAACAATTGTGTCGAATTATACAGCTCAAGATTCGGAAACAATTTTACGGATTTGCTCCGCTGATATATCGCCCTGTTCGGTTTTAGAGTAAATAGTTATTAGTATAATTTCGGTAGCAGTCTGCAAGTAGTATATCATCCGATATCCTCCGCTCTTTCCTCGACGAGCATCCGTTTTGCTAAATGCCGAATGTTTCGTTTAAACTCGGAAGTAAAGGAGATAACGATCTTAGGCATCGGTTTCGTCCCATAGTTCAGTTACCGGGT
This sequence comes from uncultured Roseivirgaceae bacterium, assembly GCA_964551335.1. GTDB lineage: Bacteria > Bacteroidota > Bacteroidia > Cytophagales > Cyclobacteriaceae > Tunicatimonas. Next base: position 194,236 of record CAZKCO010000011.1, on the reverse strand, counting down.
GGGTTTGCGCGGACATTGCCTCTTTCCAGCCCTCGCGAAAAGTGTCTTCAGCAGATGTCAGAGTAACGCCTTCTCTAAATGCCTGAACCATTTTTAACAACGAAGGAAGGTACTCTGCCGGAACTTTATCCAACTCTTCTAACACCTGATTGCGGTAGGGTGAAGCTTTGCTATCCATATCTTCAGTTTTTTGGTGTAAATAGTATATACGTAAAATTAACAAAATACGCTTACCTCACGATCCATAAAGCTGAATCTTCGTTTTATTGATTGACTCAATAAAGTAACGTGAACTATGAATTAAAAACTGCTTTTTCGCTGTATAGGGGAAGATTTGCTGTTTGAGCGAAGCGAGTTTCAAAGCTTCCTAGATTTTTTGCATACTTTTTCATCGATGGAAAAAGTATGAGCCACCCGGCTTGAGGGTGAGGTATTGAAAATCAGGCACTTATAGATTGCAATTGATAAAATCTAATCCATAGTTCACGTTAAAGTAGGGATTGGACAACGATTTGTCGGTGATTAGGTCTACCGGACGGCGAAACAGATGCCCAAACTTATCGGCCAAATCAAAATAAGTATCGGCATAATCACCAGCCTCCCTAGGGTTGAAGGAAACGAGTAGGTCTATCGCTTTTTTCGCCAGAACTGTCTTGACAGACCGAACCAAAGGCAAACAGCGATCTTACGTTATGCGCAGTGCATAATGCTTTAATTTTGTCAATATTTTCAGTGAGTATACGGTTCATTCTTTATCAAAAAACATCAGGCATCTCATCGTAAGTTCTTCCATTTAACTCTCGCCCACTCTTCTTTTTGTTTTTTCCTCCCCACTGTTTAAAAAAGAATGCAATACCCTTTCTTTCACATTGTTCTTGGATGTCAAGAACCCAGTCAAGTTTCATAGAACGAGGCTTATGTCCACTTTCACCACCTACTATTACCCAGTCAATATTAGAAAGGTTCATGTTTGGTAGAGGCCCAAGTAAAGGTTCTAATGAGAGGAATTTTACTTTTGCATTAGTTTCTCTCAGAAAATCAATTCTATTTTCAACTTTCTGATTTTCCACAGAAACCCCCATCCATATATTGTCGTACCATTTCAGTAATTGGTTCAACTCGAGTAACCTCTCAGCCCTTTTGGTCAATACTTGAAATCTATGTTGCGGGTTATTTCCCATTACTTGAAATACTTTCTCAACAAACGAAAATGGAACATCATCATGAAACAAATCACTCATTGAGTTAACGAAAACAACTTTAGGTGATTTCCATGTATATGGTCTGCTTAATTCTCCCGGATGTATTTTCACTTTGAATCCTTCGCTATACTTCTCTTGACCCATAGCCTTTAACCTTCTTGTCATCGTTTCCGCATAACAAAATTTGCATCCGGTAGAAATTTTATTGCACCCGGTCGTGGGGTTCCACGTCATTTCTGTCCACTCTATTGAAGACTTTGCCATTTACATAAAATTTAAAATACATTCATCAGTAAGCAAAACAGAAACTCTGTGATTTTTACTATCAGTAAAACGTGCATTCACTGCACCTTTAGCTACCATATCCCGTAAAGTTGTGGCATAATGTGACCTACAATACCTCGTTTTAGGATTGTGCTGCTCGAAAAGAGCTTTTGCAGTAATCTGTTGCCCTCCAAACTCCTCTGAAAGCATTGAACTTAGTGCTTCAGTGTTAGCATCACCGAAATTCAGCATAGAATTAGGAGATTGGTTTATCCTTTTAGCATCAAAGGTATAAACCCCATCCTTTTCTAGGTTTGCCCCAATATTGTCGTAATCATAATAGACTTGCTTAACTAGCTCATATCCTTTTTCATGTTTAGTGAAATGTATTACATAGTGACTAGTCGCGGTACTATCTTCTTCTTGGAATTTGAAAGCGCAACTATAAAGGCTTCCTTTTACTGCTTTTTTGAATTCATTGGATAAGTTATCCATTATTAGGTTAAGCCTTTCATAAACGGAAACTGCTGAGTATCTCCTATCATGTCTGAGATCATTAATAGTGGTTGGGAAAAGATCATTCATAAGATCGTTAAATTTTTCATTTTCAATAGCAGCATGAATGCGCTTGATGTTTACGAACAAGAATATTTCGTTTCCCCAGTTGCCTAAAAACTTAGACAGTACTAGTGTGTTTATCCCTTTGTAACCAAATGGATCAAAAAATAGAAGGGTTGGAAATGGATTTGGTTTAGAGCGAGATTTCTCCAAGTAATCCTGGATATCCTTGTCCTCTCCTACCGTTTTGTTTCCGAATGTAGGTTCGTATTTAAAAGTTCCCGGCGGAAATTCTTCTTGGAAATTTGCTCTTAACTTCTCTATATGTTTATTATCATTGAATAACAACCGCACTTTACTTGCTAAGTTAGCATCTTCAGAACAGGCTTTTGCAATCAAAAGAGGTGTAGAATGATTTCCATCATCGTACTTACCTGGACCTGCAAACAAATCAAGATATCTGATCTCATTTTGCGGCCTCTTCAGGAGTATGCGACAATATTGCGGGAAATACTCAGCTACGATGTTTGCTTTGATTCGAGATGAGGGAGTTTGCTTACTGAAAAAATTTTCATCGTTAGTCATTTTCACGCGACCTTTATCAACTATACATTGCTAAACTTGTGCTTAATATTTCATGCCTCTTTAAAAGCTCAGACCTTTACCTTCATATAATACTATCGTACCACTCTTAGCACCAAACATGGATAATGCTACTTACAAGAAGTACTTCCGAGTGCTACTTAGAAGATGCTTTTATCCGTATAAAGTAAATTCTTTTTTGCCAAAATTCAATCTTCAATTTAGCAAAATAGCTCTTAACTACTAGAGATGAATATCTCCGAGGAAATTGAGGCTTTATACTAAGTAAAAGTAAATATTTTTGCCCAATCAATGTGCCTTTTCTATCCGGAGCAACTCGTGGATGTAATGAATACGTAGGATTTCCAGGCGGAGGAAACTGCTTTGGCCGAGCTGCGGATCGTTCACTTAGCGGAGCGAAAGTATTTGCCAATTTGCCCACAAAAATTACGGAAGTACGAACGCACTTTTTCCTGCGTAGTAACTTCAGTCAGGCGTTGCGTTCTTTGCCATTAGTTTATTCACATTTAATGGTATAGTTATGAATTTATACAAGAACAACGATTTGGTAGAGGCCGCTAATCTGGTAATTAACAACACCCAAAATAATCCGGCCCGGCAGCAGCAGTTAGCCGCTTTCGGTTGGGGCGAGCCTCAGTTTAACACCGGTAAGAACTTATTAAAGATTTACGAGCAGAGAGGAACGATGCAGACCCAGCTACAGAATGAGCAGTGGGCGCTTTCTCAGCAAATCAACACCGGCTTGCAGGCATTGGCCGAGCAGTTTAAGGAGCACGTTCGCATTGTGGAGGTAGCTCTTCGTAAGGATACCGCCCTGCTGCATTCTCTCAAGGTAGACCGATTGGCTAAGCGCCGCTGGGAGTTCGTTCGGCAGGCAGGTCATTTCTACGGCCAGCTTCAGGACCAAAAAGTATCGCTGGAAGCCTACGGCATTAGTACCAAAGAAATACAGCAAAACCGCAGTGCGGCAAACGAACTGCTCCAACTGAAAGAAGTGCGGGCCGACAAGAAAAGTGCTGCTGAACAAAGTACCCAGGATAAGCGGGAGGCGCAGGCAACGCTACGTAGGTGGGTAAAGGACTTTCATACCATTGCCCGTATGGCATTCCGTAGCCAACCACAGACACTGGAAGCCTACGGTATACGGGTGCGGGCTACTACCGTATAGCAAGCAGACTGCCGACTAACTAAACCATTCTCGAGGTAGGGGGGTTAAATTGCCAAAAATTCCCGTATTTTGGCAGTTTAACCTACCTATTATGAAGAAGTTAATCCTCTTAGTTACTTATATCACCAGCCTGGGTGCAGTCCAGGCTCAGTCCGTTCCCGACCATATTGATCAGGCGCAAGTAGAAGCGCACCTGCGTTTTTTAGCTTCCGATGCGCTGAAAGGACGGGATACCGGTACTCCCGAACTGGCCATCGCCGCTCAGTACATTGCCTCTTATTTTCAGGCCTACGGACTACAGCCGGCCGATAGTGCAGAAAGCTATCTTCAGCCCGTTACGCTATACCGGGAAAGTCCGCCATCCGAGGCGACCCTCTCTTTCCAGGATCAGGAATTTTTGCAGGAAAAAGATATGCTGACCTTGGCCGGCGACAGCGCGGCGTTAGAAGCCCCGGCCGTATTTGTGAACTACGGTATGCCGGAAGATCTGGAAGGAATTGATCTGGAAGGAAAGATTGCCGTGGCGTTGATGGGCCGTCCGGGCGATACCAATCCGCAAACGGCTTTCTTTTACGGTCCCGAAAAACGAGCGAACGTTGCCGAAGCCGGAGGAGTAGCGCTGGCGGAACTGTATCGCTCAGCCCAGATGCCCTGGTCACTCATAGTAAGCTATCTTAACAGCGACCAGCTAAAGGTCCAGTCGCCAAAAAGCGATCAGGGGGTTCCTTTCCTGTGGCTAAACGATGGGCAGAGCAACCTGGGAAGTCTTTTTGAGGAGAATTCGGGTGAGACGGCCTCCCTCACTATCGGAGCTAAAAACCGGGAGGAAGTACCCACCCAGAATGTGGTAGCCATCATTCCCGGTACCGATCCCGAACTGAAAGAGGAGTACGTGCTGCTATCAGCTCACTACGATCATGTAGGGGTAAACGCTAAAGCCACTGGCGCTCAGGATTCTATTTACAACGGGGCGCGGGATAACGCTATGGGTACCACCGCCCTGCTCAGTGCCGCTCAGTATTTTTCGGAAAATCCACCCCAACGATCTTTACTACTGGTAGCTTTCACCGCCGAAGAGAAAGGACTGCTCGGTAGCCAGTACTACGCCCAAAACCCCTTGGTGCCGACGGAACAAGTGGTGTTCAATCTGAATACCGACGGAGCCGGTTACAACGATACCACCAAAGTGACGGTAATTGGGCTGGAACGAACCTCAGCTCAGGAAGCGCTTGCCTCAGCCAGTCAGTCGGTAGGATTAGAAGCTATTGTAGACCCGGTACCGGAGCAAAACCTGTACGACCGCTCGGATAATGTCAACTTTGCCAAGCAGGGAGTACCGGCCGTCACCTTCGCCCCCGGAGCTACCGATTTCGGCCCGGAAATTATGAAGTACTACCATCAGGTTTCGGACGAAGTCGAGAGCTTGAATTTCAACTACGTAGAGAAGTACTGCGAAGCTTTTGTGCAAGCGGCCGAGAATATTGCCAACCTTGAGAAAGCTCCGGTTTGGCAGGAGGGTGACAAGTACGAAGAGGCTGGCAAGCAACTTTACGGACGATAAAAAAGGTAGAAGTTGAGGCGGCCGCTTTACCCTTTACCATAAAAAATTGGAACGTAATTTGACTTAAGATTAGATACACACACCAATCTAATCTTGTCATGGCTTCTCTACGATTTTTCTCACTTTTTTTGCTAGGCACAACCTTGATGAGTTGTACGGTGGGCTATCCACCGAATTACTACGACCAGGGAATGCTGGTGGACTTTCCGCTGCTTCCGCATACTTCAGAAGTTCAGGTTTACTTTCCGCACGACAGCCTGCCGGATGAAGAATACCTTCGCGTAGGGGTGCTGGAGGCCCGGGGTGGCGAGTTTACCTCCTACAATCAGCTTATTAGGCAATTACAGGTTCAAGCCCGGGAACGGGGGGTAGACGCTATCCAGTTAATGGATAAACAGGTAGAAGCGAGTGAGTACTACGGTACTTCCATACTGTCGGGAATCGGCATTAAGTACGTGAAGAATCTCGAGTATCTGACCCACTTTGTGAAGGCGCAAGAAATTTACCTTCCTTACACCAGTCAGCTTTCGGCTGACTCGGGCCGATGGACTACCAAGGTTTGGCTTGATTTTGATCGAACTCCTCAAACGGTTGAGGGCAATCGAGAGTACGCGAACTTTATCCGGCGGTATTCGCTGGACTATCTGCTGTACGAACAGGGGCCACGATGGCGCTACGCCTTAGACGAGTACGGACAAATCAGGATGCGGGTACATACTACCGGCACCGGTTCCCCTCACCTGCGGGTATGGTTCTCTTATCAGACAAGACACCTCCCTAACTTCATCCGGATTAAAAAATACCCGGAAAAAGAAGAGTCCACCATATGGTTAGCCTACGATGCCGAAGGCAGGATTCTGAAGAAACGGATCACCCTGGCGGATGGCGAGGTAATAGATCAGATTCTGACCTATGATGTCGACGGAAGGCATACCAAGAGTGAATACTATAAAGTGAAAGACGACCAGCAGCTTGTTCCCTACCTAATTGTAAAGCATCAATTTTATTCTCCGGATGATGTACGCGAAAGAATTGTGTTAAAGCAATGAGGCCGTCTCATAAGTAATTTTATAAGGCGGCCTCTACCCTACAGATACCTCTATTTTTGGGTTAGTAAATGTATGTATCAGGAGGATAATATTGGGCTTTGCAGCAAAATTACGCTGATATCCCTACCTCACATCTGATTTTTTTTGGATGATGGGGGATGGTGGTTAATTTTACATCAACCGATTGAAACCCAACCCATCATGCACCGATTGTTTCTGCTTCTGTTCTGTTGCCCATTGCTGGCTGTTTCCCAAACCATTGACAGCCAACTGGCTAAACAGGCTGAAGCCCTTATGAGTGACCAGGCACAGTCGGAAGCAGCCCAACTCCTTGGTGCGGTGGGAGGGATTCCGGCGCCTTCCGGCCAGGAGCAGCAAAGGGCCGAATACGTGGCGGCTACCATGCAAGCCATGGGATTAAAGGACGTGGCGGTCACGGACATCAATAACACCGTAGGAGTCATTCCGGGCAAAAGTGATTCCGTACTGGTGTTTATTTCCACCCTGGACGATTTGGCAGGCGTAGCCCTGTTGCAGGAAAAGTCCCCTAAGCCGGTGGTGAAAGGTGATCGGGTCATAGGTCCGGGAACCAACACGTCTTCCACGACGGTGGCCATGCTCAAAGCGGCCGAGCAGTTGGTAAGCAATAACATTAAGCCCGATTATACCCTGGTTTTTGCGGCAGTAGCCCAGGAAGAAACCGGTCTGAAAGGCATGAAGGAAGTCTACGATCTGTATAAAAGCCGGGCGTTGGGCTTTGTGGATGTACTGGGCGACGGGGAGCGTATCAGCTACGGGGCCATTGGTATTCACTGGTGGAAAGTGAAAGCATCGGGGGAGCCGGGGCATACCTTGCGGGGCGGACTGCCTAACCTGAACCGGGGCATGGGCCGGGCCATTGATGAAATTTTTAAGCTACCCCAGGTGGAACAGTATGCGGAGGATTACACGCGGTTAAACGTGGGGATGGTTCACAGTGGCACGGTGTATAACCACAAACCCGATTCGGGTTACTTCACCCTGGATATACGTTCGCTGAATGCTACTGCCATCGCAGAACTGGAAGCGGCGATTAAAAGCACTTTAGAGCAGGTAGGGGCTGAAACTGAAACCACCTTTGAGATGGAACCCTTTCAGTTAACGCCCGGCGGGCAAATTCCTGGCGCCCTCCATTCGCCCCTGGTCACTACTTCTCAGGTGGTTTCCCGATGGCTGGGGTTTGAGCCCGCCATGAGTAACCGAGGGTCCTCAAACATGAATGTGGCGATTGCGGGCGGCACCTCGGCCATTGGATTAGGAGGAAATCGCGGCGGACAGCGCGGTTTTGCCGATGAATGGGCCGACATTCCGGCTATGATGCGCACGGCCCAGCATGTTTACCTGTTGGCAGCCATACTGAGCAGCCAAGAAGCATGGGTTTCGCAGAAGTAATGCATTATAAGAGCTGTGGGAAAGAACTTTACCCACTATCAGCGATGGTTATTGACGAAGATTCGATTACCTATTCGTATTACCGAAGGAGGGAATCGAACTGGCAACCTATATAGCGGCAAAATAGATCAGAATGAAGGGAGTAATAAGAAAAAGAGGCCGTCTCATAACTCATATTATGAGACGGCCTCTTTTTCTTGTCTTCATTTATTCCTTCCGGCTAGAAAGTGTAGCGTAAGCCCACCTGAGCGGCCCATCGTGAACCCTCGGCGGTAGGCGACTGGTTTACATCCCACGGATCGCCCGGATCGCTGAAGGAGAAAACCGGTCGGTTGGTAAACGTTCCATTTTCGTACTCAAATCCTTCGAACTGAAGTAACTCAAACACGTAACGGTTATCGCCACTACCAACAAAGTACCGTCGCCCCCAATCGCTATTCAGCAGATTACTGAAGTTGAATATGTCCAGCGATAACTGTAGGGTGTGGCGGCGTCCATTGGCCGTAGTGATATAGAAGTCCTGTAGTATTTTTACGTCAAACACACTGGAAAAAGGAACTCTCGACTGGTTCTGCTCGGCGTACTGCCCCCGGCGTCCGCTTAGGTATTCGTCGTTTTCTACGTAACTGTCAAAGGCATTGTACATCGCTTGCTGCTCTGACTCACTAAACGGCACCCCACCCAGAATTTCGGTCTGGCTACCATCCGGGTTATCAATCACATCAACCACTCCCTGCGTACCGAAGGTAACTTCATTAGCGTTATTGGGGACGTAAACTAGTGCTCGCTCAAAACCTTGATCATCCTCATTGAATAAGGCATCTCCTCCTCGATACACGTAAGAAAAAGGTTCGCCCGATTGACCGTTGTAGAAAACAGAAATGGTAGTGGCGAAATTGTTTAAGTACTCCTTACGATACGAGAGTACCCCTGTGATACGAGAGCCGACATCAAACACTGATCGTCCTAGCAAAGGATCGTTTCTTCCGGTTAAACTGAAAGTCTGCCGCCAGTTGGTAGCGTTAATAAACCCTAGTCCGTCAAACAAGGATTCGGCTCGAGTTAGGGAGTAAGCCAGGCTACCACCAAACCCGTTCGTCATTGGTTTTTCAATCTGCACGGTAGCATTCCAGGTATAGCCATCGTTGGTATTATCTACCAGCGAAATAAATGAGTAAGTGTCGTCTATGCTATTACCAGTAAAGATGGGGCGGTCATCAGGAGAACCTTCTAGAGTCCCCGAAAAGGTAGGTTCCAAGTTGACGTTTTTAACGCTGATATTATTGAGCGTTTTGGTGTACATAAACTCGGCTGATCCAATCAATCCCCAAGGGAGCCGCTGATCGACCGCAATATTGGTACGGAACACCTGCGGGTACTTAAAATCTTCTACAAACAAATCCACATCACCGGAAGGCCCCGCTGAGGTATTGGCTAGGTTGTCTCGCCACTCATCCGGGGTAGCGTAAAACGGGCCAAATACTCCAACAGACGAACTATTTAACCCATTGCGGATAAACATGCCGCCGGGCCATACCCAGGGTACCCGGCTGGTAAATACTCCTACACCACCGCGCAACTGCGTCGTTTTATCACCGGTTACGTCCCAGTTAAACCCTACCCGGGGGCTCCATAGCACTTGGGTAGCGGGAGTTTTGCTGGCGCGAGCGCCTTTCAGATCGTAATACTGCTCAATCAGCGGAACAGTTTCTTGGTTAAACTGGGTATTGTTTAACGGAGGATCTTCCAGGAAGACCGGAATGTCGGCCCGTACCCCGATATTTAATTTGAAGTCGCTACTGACCTGAATTTCGTCCTGAACGTAAAACGCCATTTGCAACGCGTTAAACGTAGGTCCCAGGTTGCTGGCATCGTCGCCCAAACGAATCTCGGACTGACCGGGGGCCAACTGCTCGTGGCCGAACAGAGCAAAGGCGGGATCACCACCTAAGAAACTATCTAATGAATTGTAGAAGTAGCGAGGAGTAGAGAAAATAGTAAACAGGTTTTCTATTTCAAAAAACTCGTTGTGAGTACCGAAGGTGAACGTATGCTTTCCTGTGTACCAGTTGAAGTTATTCGTCAGCGTGTAAACATCCTGAAATACGATGTTGGAGTAAGAGAAGTTATCAGTGCCCACGTGAATTACCGCCGGGCCGTCAATAATCTCAGCCTTCGGGAAAGGTGCGCCGAGCAGCTCCCGATCGTCGCGAACGCGGGTGTATCCTAAGATGAGGTTATTGGAGAAATTGTTACCGAAACTACTTTTCAGCTCAAGGGCGGTAGAGTTGGTAGTAGTAGGGAAAGCATTTCCGGTGTTAAAGAAATATATATCGCGACTGGTAGGCCGGTTAAGCCGATCGGTGTTACCGAACACGTAGCTGTGGCGGGCGGTTAATTTATGCTGCTGATTGATGTTCCAGTCTAGCTTCACAATCACCTTGTCGCTGTTGCGCGTCTGAATATTGTTCAGGTATCCGCCCGGATCGTAGCCGTACTGCGTATCCAGATAGCCCACCAACTGATTCAAATCCGCGGCGGTAGCATTTCCTTCGTACTCCTGAGGAATGAACGGAAAGGGTTCTTCTTCGCGCAGTAATTCTACATTGGTAAAAAAGAACAACTTATCCTTCACAATAGGGCCGCCCAAGCGGAAGCCGTAGGTATTCACTGAAAACGGAGCCAAACGGGTTCGTTCGTCGTCAGGAATATCGCCCGGAGTTTTACCCGCTAATTTTTCGTTGCGAAAGTAGTAGTAAGCTGAACCTTCGAAGTAGTTTTTACCGCTGCGGGTCACGGCATTGATTCCCCCTCCGGCAAAGCCTCCTAGAGTAACGTCGTAAGGAGCAACCACTACCTGGATCTGCTCTAGCGCATCCAGACTGATAGGCGAGATACCGGCTTGGCCGCCGTTAGTACCCGAATTAGCCAACCCGAACACGTCGTTGTTTACGGCTCCATCAATATAAATGGTATTGAAGCGGTTGTTAACCCCCGCAATAGAAATACCACCACCCGGAGTGATGTTAGCTTGCGGAGTTAGGCGCGTGAAGTCGTTTAGGGAACGATCTACCGTAGGCAGCGTCATGATCTGCTCTCGCCCGATGTTGGTTTCGGCGCCGGTACGGTTACCGTCGATAATACCACCGGCAGATACCACGATATCCTGTAATTGGGTGACCGATTCGCGTAGTGTTACATCTACGTCAAAAGTTTGCCCTAGATCCAGGTAAATGTCTTCCTGTACCAAGTCTTCGTACCCTACGAAGGAAACTGTTAGTGTATAAGGACCGCCCACCCGCATATTGGGTATACGAAAGTATCCGGTTTCATTGGTAACGTTGATATACTCCGAACCCGAAGGGGTATGCACTACTTGCACACTGGCTCCCGGAATAGTTGCTCCGCTATCGTCAGTAACTACTCCGCTCATACTGGAAGTAGTAGTTCCCTGAGCCCAGGCTAACTGGAGGGTACAGCCACAAATGCAGACTAAAATCAGTAGAAATTTTCTCATTACGTATAGATTAGGTTTTGGGTGCGATATTACAGAAATTCTGATTAATGGAAGAAAACTCTAGAGGGAAAAATCGGCTAATCATTCCTGAAAGTTAATATTACATTTGAGAGTATATTACTTTTCAGAATATTATTTTGTTTTTCAGAAAATTTAAGAATGGAAGTCAAATTACTTAGGCTGATTCATGCCTGGTTCCAAATCTTCTACCGAAGGCAGCTGGTTGCGATACTGCTCCCAGTTTTCTACTAATGATCTTACTACTTCACTTCCAACCTGATAAGCAGCTTCGAGAGATGGGATGTAGGCCGAGTAGCCGGAATTTTCATTTTTCATGCTTTCGGCGGCGGTCATATCTTCCGGCGGCATGGTGAAGTTGCTGGCGGTTCGCAGCACCAACAGGCGGTTAGCATCTACTTTTCCGGCGTTATCCAGAAATTGTAGTGCCTGGGCCGTGCCAGTGTCTTCCATGGCCGAGGTAACAAACTCGCCTTCTCCTTCCGTCCAGTACTCAACCCAGCGGTTGGCCCAGGTGTTTAGCATTTTACCGTGCCAGAAGGTCATAGCCGCGACATGATCACCTTTTAGTACCAATGGCGGCTGCTGGGCCTGAGGATAGTTCTCGTAGCGGTTACGCAACTGCTGTAAGTCTTCGCTGTCTTCCAGCTGCGTATCTTTGGTAAGCTGGTAGGCCCACTCGGTAAGTGATGGATTTAATTGGAATACCGCCCCACTTTCCGGATTAGGTGTTTCTGTAGGGAAAGGCTCGGTTTCGCGAAGGGGAAAAATTCCGGTTTCCCAATCGGCAGGAATTTCCCGACCGTCAATTTCGTGCATCAGGTCACCATCTACCAGCCATTCAGCCCAGGCCGCTGAACCTAATGGCATATCTTCCGGATCGGCCCCGGCAATACCGGCTACCACCCAGTAGGCTTGCGTCAGATCAAAACGTGGGTCCATACCCAGCGCCATAATAGAAGCTGCCGAATGAATATTACCTACTCCGGTGGTGATGGCTAGCACGCCCTGTTCTTCATTGAAATGCAAGTCACGATAACCCTGGGGAAAATCAACGACGGTGGGGAAGGGAAATCGTTCTACCCAATACTGTAATTCACCCGGCTGATCACCCTGAGATTCGCCCCGCTCAAACATGGTCACTACTACTACTTTAATCGGAATAGGTTCTTCCGTTTGTTCAGGGTCGGTAGTGTTTTCCGGTTGGCAGGCAGAAAATATCAGAAGTAATAGAAGTACAGATAAGCGCATATTACGGGGGTGTTTTGGTGTTAGAGTGTTATAGCTTTGGTGTTCGGGTATTCATGTGTTCAGGTAATTCTGCTCTTGAACACCGTGCGACGGTCGCTTGAATACGTGAACACCTGAACACTACATTTTTAGACATTTTTCAACAAAGTCATTCCAGCGTTGCTCCCACACTTGGAAGGCTACTTCCTTTTCGGCATCGGACAACAGACTATAGGTGATAGAATTCATAGCTAGTTTTTTCAGGGCGCGAAGGTCTAACTCCCAGGCCAGAAAGATCGTCCAGTAATCGTAGGTTACTCCATTGTAGCCAAATACGGCCGGATCATCGGAACTGATACTGCACTGAATTCCCTGCGCTAAGTAGCCGATAGCCGGGTGCACCCGCAGATCGCGCACATAGCCTAAAATCTGGTTACTGAGCGGATTAATCTCCATACAGATATTCTGCTCCTTCACGGCCTGCTGCACTGCCGGATAGCGATAGAGGTTAAAGCCGTGCCCTACCCGGACGCTTCGTAGCGTTACCGCATCGTACAAATTATCCAGATCCCAATCGCTTTCCCCGTCGTGCAGGCAGAGCGGTACATCTACTCCGTAGGTCTGACGTAGCGAATCAAACATAAGCCAGGCATCCAGAAAGTGTAGGGTAGAGTTCCCCTCATCTTCCTCGGCCACTAAATCGTAGGCTTTAATGAAGTCCGGATAGCGCTGCCGTAACCGAAAAGCCTGTACCACATCCTGCTGAATGGTTTCTAATGAGCGAAATCTAAGATTAGTCTTGATTAGTTTAAGAGTAAAATCCGGATCGGTTTGCCGTGCTCGCTGCAGAGCATCCTGGTAGTACTGCACCATCGTATCGGCGGTGTAGTAGCCAACAGGATGATCTAAATCGTATAATCGTTGGGAAGAAATTCCCGCCCGAAGCTCCACGTGCTGTACTCCGTCGGCGATCAACGTATCAAATACGGCAGTGAGGTAGTCGCGGAAGATGGGCTGGTAATAGAAGAATCCACCCAACTGGGTAAAATGCCCCTCAAACGCTCCCCAAATATCCACCGAATCTTTACTCATGTCTTGGTCAAACGTCAGCAAATCGTATAGTGAGTCGGCGAAGCTCGTTACTTGCTGATTCAACTTGGTAACGCTCCGAAATCCGGCAGGTTCACCTCCTTGTCGGAAGAATTTCAGTTCTCCCTTGATATGCTCGCTAGAGTTTTCGTCCCAAAAAACGTAACAGTCAGGCTCAGTGAGGGCCCGGTCCACTACCCAATGTAAATCGCCACTAGCCGAAGGGTGCAGGTGCAATAGGCCGCCTTTAGGCATCTTACGAAGTAAGTGGTACAATTTAGTTTGTTCGATATGTTCTTTGGACTGATAGAAGTACCGGGCCGGAGGAAAGAAGTTCGTTTCTTTGTAATGATCCAACATTTTCTTCTGCATTGCCTTTAGCTTCTGGTTGGCTTGCTTCTCTTTATCATTCAGCACAATATCGGCCTCGAACGAGAGAGCGGAGTCCTGCCGGACGTACTGCTGGCGAGCTTCCAGGTAAGCTTCTTTATCAGCAAAGGCAGGTACACCAGAAATACTCGACTGTTCGCTTGTAGGAAGAGTTGTTTTGCAAGCCAGTAGCATAGGTAGCAGCCAGGCTAAGAGCAGAAACGTACGCGCGGCAGGAAATATTGGCATAGGGTGAATAGCTGGCTAAAATTGGTAACTTTTCAACCAACAGCCAATAGTTTTGCGAATTTCTTTAGTGAGATTACCAGATAGGAACATAGAACACAATAGAAGATCTATGTGACCTACTGTGCCTATATGGTTATTTTAACGGGCTACGTAGTCGTAGATCACTTTGGAAACGTCGGCCAGGGCCTGAACTCCGGCATCTTCATTGGTTAGGTTTTTGGAAAGTATCACCAGTACGTAGCTTTCTCCGTCGGGTAAAAAGACAATGCCCGAATCGTGGTGCAAGCCGGTAATCCAACCGGTTTTGTGCGCCACTTTTACATCATCGGGCAACTGAGCCGGAATCATCTCATTGAAACGCTGATCTAGCAAAATATCAATCATGGCCTGACTAGCCTCAGCACTAACGATTTCATGTTGGGTGATGGCTTCAAATAACCGCATCAGGTCGTAGGCGGTAGTAGTATTGTTCAATCCCTGCTGGTAGGCTTTACTGTCCTCCACTCCCCGTCGTACCTGAATATCGTTAGCCCCTATATCGCGCAGCGTTTGGGTGACCTTGTCGGCTCCCGCCAATTCAATCACGATGTTAGTAGCCAGATTGCTGCTGGAGATGATCATGTGGTAGACCAGATCACGTAGGCTTTGCCGGGTGCCGATTTGCTCGTACAACTCACTGTAAGAATCATCGTCAGGAGACAAAGAGTAGGTACTACTATCCACAATACTATAGAACTCATTCTTAACCAGCACCGAATCGTCCAGGCTCAATGTACCTGCTTCAGCTTGTTTGTAAACTTCTAGCATCACCGGGGTTTTCATGGTGCTGGCGGCGTGAAATTCCTCCCGCGCGTTGATCAGCAATTGATCTTCGGGATTGCTCAGACTCTGAAATGCTACGGCAAAGTCACCTTCTACTTCGTTTAGTCGATCCTGAATAATCTGTTCTACTTCAACCAGGGTAGACGGAGAGGGTTGAGCACAGGCGAAGCAAATGAGCAGACTAAGAGGCAGGAAACGAAATAACATGAGTGGTACGTTATAATGAAGCGGGTAATTTGTAAATTAACCGAGACTTTTCAAACGATTAGCGTATGCATACTTTAGTAGAGCAAGTGCTAGCCGAACCTCAGGCTAGTCTCATTATGCAGAAAGTGCAGGCCGCTTTGGCGGAAGAGCAAAAGCGAAGAGAGCGGTTTTACGATGAAATGACCGAGCAACAAAAGGTCGAGTTTATTAACGGACAAATTTTTACGCACTCTCCGGTAAAAAAACGGCATAACCAAGCGAATCTATTACTGGCTAAATTAGTAAGTACGTATGTAGACCTGCACGATCTGGGATTTGTTGGTATTGAGAAAATCCTGATTACGTTGACCCGTAACGATTATGAACCCGACATCTGCTATTTCTCTAATGAGAAAGCTGAGCAATTTACCGAAGATCAGATGAAGTTTCCTGTTCCCGACTGGGTAGTTGAGGTGCTCTCTAAAAGTACTGAGGCCAACGACCGCGGAGTAAAATTTAAAGACTACGAAGCCCACGGTATACCTGAGTATTGGATTATTGACCCCGAAAAAGAGGTAGTGGAACAGTACGTATTACAAGACGGTGCTTACGAATTACTGTTGAAAACCGGCCAGGGTACTATCTCCAGTCAGGTTCTTTCTGGTTTTAGCGTTCCTGTCCGAGCCATTTTTAACCGAACTGAAAACCTGCAAGCACTCAGAAAGATTACCACTAGTTAGCCGGATTCATCATCGTGCCGGCAAACAGAATGGCTCCGGTATGCTTTTCGCGGATAAAGTAAGCAAATGGTCGATCTACCCGGATCATGTCGGGGCGGTTGAGGTTGATAGACTCTAAACCGATGGCTACGGCGGTGGCCGCGGCAGCTTCGGAACCCTCCTCGTTTACCTCAATAAAGGCCTGATGGATAACCCGATCCATATACAGTTTCTCGCCTACGTTTTGCTCAAAGAAGTTATGGAAGGTAGCATCGGTGGTAAACGGAAGCTCCATGCCCATTCCTTTCAATACATCATTCAAGTTCAGTTTGAATTCGGTTTTGAACTTAGGCATTAGCAGGTGGGTAGTCAGGGTATCGGTTTGCTCCAGCCAGCCGTTGAGCTGATCGGTGGTTAGCTCGCTCATCAGGTCATCTATGGTATTCTCCCCAAACGGAAGCAGGATAACCATGCTGAACTGTCCGTTACCGTAGGGCAACTCAACCACCTGAAATTCATCCTGAAAACGGTAGTTTACTTTGGTGTTTCGGTTAGACATCAGCGGAACCGGAACAGTACCCCCATCGGCTAAGTAGAAAGGTTCGTCGCGGGTGTCATCCGGATTAAATTGATACTGCCAATCAGCTTTAAAGTAAATAGCGTTGATCAGAAACATCACGTCGGTGTCTTTAATCTGCTGAATCAGGTTCTGTATCTTTCCTTCCGTTTGCTCGGCTACCCACTGATTGATGACTGATTTAGTTTCGGGATTATCAAAATCCAGCCCCTCAATACGTCCGTGGTAGTATTCCTGAATCAAGGCATCAAAGCCCGGTTGCAGGGTAAAAATATCTCGGAACCAGATAGAGTTGGCAATGGCCAGGGCTACGTCCTGATCCATGTTTAGTAACTGTTCAATGAGGCTTTTAGCGGCTTCGTTTACCTCTTCGTCGCTGAGGTCGGCTACGCCTAACGTTTCTTTCATTACCTCCTTCGTTTCGCCACTCGCACCGTTTACGGTCATGTGCAGCGCAATGTCTACGCTCAGCGGAGAGATGAAAATATTTTCATCGGGTTTTTCTTGCTGAATAGAACGGAACAGGTCAATAGCAAAGGAGTTAGAAGTCTCCACCAGCATTTCGGTAGAGCCGGAGACCGGACGCAGGTCGGGCGGATTCTTCTGATCGCCTACGGGTTCTTCTTCGCTACACTGCGCAAACAGTAAGCCAGTGAACAGAGTCAAAAATACTATTGCGAGTTTTATTGGGTTAATGGTTTTCATAGCACATGTACGTTCTTTATATCCAGACCCCACTGAACCCCATTGGGTTGGAAGACAAGCTCAGAATTTCTGAGGAATGAAAATATCAATAAAGATGCCTATCTTTTTGGATTGATTCCATTACTATGCACTACGGCAACCTCCTACTTTCTTTCCTGCTCTCATTGTTTCTATTCCAACCGGCGTTCGGACAATCTACCGAAAACCGGCCCAACATTCTTTGGATTACTTGCGAAGACCTGAACGCCTACCTGGGTAGCTACGGCGATGCGCAGGCGATCACCCCTAATCTGGATCGCTTAGCTGACGAAGGAGTACGGTTTACTCAGGCATTTGCCCCAGCGCCAGTTTGCTCTCCCGCCCGTTCGGCACTGATTACCGGTATCTACGCTAGCTCCCTGGGCACCCAACACCTGCGTTCGGAAGTGGAAATTCCCGATGAAGTTAGAGCACTACCGCACTACCTGCGGGATGCGGGCTACTACTGCTCTAACAACAGTAAAGAAGACTACAACTTTCAGGATGACAACATATGGGACGAATCTAGTAAGAGTGCCCACTGGCGTAATCGTCCGAAAGGTAAGCCATTCTTTAGCGTATTCAATATTGAAACTACCCACCAGTCAAAAATCTTCGGCACCGAAGAAGAGTTTTACGAAAGATACGGTCATCAATTGACCGAGAAAGAGCGTCACGATCCGGACGATATGGTGATTCCGCCCTACTTTTTTGATACGCCCGTGACCCGTCAACTATGGGCACGCTACTATGACCTGGTAACCATCATGGATCGGCAGGTGCAGGATATTCTGGATCAGTTAGAGGAAGATGGATTAGCGGAAAATACCATCGTATTCTTTTTCGCCGACCACGGTACGGGGATGCCCCGAGGCAAACGGGCCTTGTATGACTCCGGATTAAAAGTGCCTTTTCTGGTAAAAGCCCCGTCCGCCTATCAGGAAGCATTAGACCTGGTTCCGGGGACACAAAACGACCGACTGGTGAACTTCGTGGATTTTGCTCCCACCGTACTCAGCATTATCGGGCAGGAAGCTCCCGATCAGATGCAGGGCACTGCTTTCTTGGGTGAATACCAACAGCCAGCTCCTGAATACGTGTTTGCTACCTCCGACCGGGTAGACGAAGCCTTCGAGATTTCCCGCAGCGTGCGAGGCCAACGCTTCCTATACATTCGTAATTATCTCCCCCATCTGCCGCTGATTCAGCCAAACTTTTATACCGACCAATCGGAGGTGATGGTAGAGCTTCGGAGGGTTTTAGCCGAAGGGAATTTAACTCCCGCCCAGCAACATATGTGGGCATCTACTCGCCCGGCAGAAGAACTATATGATACTGAAGTCGATCCCTTCCAGGTAAATAACCTGGCTGATGACCCGGAGTACGCAACAGTACTAAACAACATGCGAGCCGCCCAGCAGCAGTGGGCTACCGAAACCCACGACTCAGGACTGATTCCCGAACCCATGATGCAGCGACTGGCTAAAGGTAGTACGATTTACGAAATGGTGCGGGGTGCTGACATTTTTCCTATCAAAGATGTGTTGCGAATCACTAATTTCTCCCTTCCGGAGAAAGAACTGACTGAGCAACTAGTTTTGGAGCTGATGAAAAAAGAGAATCCGATTCTTCGCTACTGGTCGGTGGTGGGGCTAGAAAATGATGTAGAATTAACTTCCTTAGTTCAGCCGATGCTGAAAAAGCTTTTAAATGACCCCTTTCCTTCGGTACAAATTCAAACAGCCAAACTACTGTGCCAATCTGGTGAGTATGAAAACACCCTTCCGCTGCTTACCGATAAACTGAACAGTGAAGGAGCGACTATGCTCATGGCAGCCCGGGCTATTCAACACTTGGGGGCATTGGCCAAACCAGTACTTCCGGAAGTGCGCAAAACCCAACAGCGTCTTTGCGAAATTGCTGAAGATCGCTCACAGTACTATGAGCTATACGCCTGCTGGGCATTGTCCGAATGGATGAAGGAAATTGATGATTTACAGCATGACAATAATTGAGATTTAGTATCTCTTAGCAAGGCGGAAAAATTAGTGGAGTGAGTTGATACACTACTACTACATTTTAGCGGCACAATTCACTAGTTACTACTGCTTACTAAATCTAGCGAAATCCGACTATTTACTCTGGCGCTTCAAATATGTATCTTTACTATTCAGGTTCAGAATTATTTCTGCCCTGTTTTTTTATCAATTTTTATCACCACAAACCTAATATCAACATGGGACTTTTTTCATCTAAAGAGAAATTACCGACACTAGAAGATTTATTGCGTCATGAGATTGACGATCTGTACAGTGCCGAAGACCAATTAGTGGATGCCCTGCCTAAAATGGCCGATGCTGCTTCTGATTCTACTTTAAAGAGTGCTTTCCATGAGCACTTACAGGAAACCAAAGGGCAACGAGAGCGGCTGGTGCAGATTGGCAAACTGCTGAATTACAAGGTTGGAAGTACCACCTGTAAGGCTATGAAAGGATTGGTTGCGGAAGGCGAAGAGATTATTAAATCGAAAGCCGATGCCAACGTAAAAGATGCCGGTTTGATTGGTGCTGCCCAGCGAGTGGAACACTACGAAATTGCGGGTTACGGCACAGCAATGGGACTGGCTCAAGAATTAGGTCATAATGACGTGCATCGGCTACTAGAGGAAACTTTGAATGAAGAGAAAAATGCCGATAAAAAGCTAAACCAAATTGCTACTAGCCGGGTAAATAGACAGGCTCACCACGCTTAACCTGCCTTCTTATTGATATCAAAGGCTTGCCGGACTACCCGGTAAGCCTTTTTCTTTGTAAAAGAATAGCCAGATTTCTGTGATTGGTCTATTAATTAAGCAAATTTGTAGAAAATTAACCACTATTAGCGAGGAAATTCCGTTAGCTAAGTCAGTTAATACTCTTACTCTATTCAGTACCAATCTTAATCCTCATGAATAAACGTAAACTACTGGTCTTCGGGCTATTTGTAGTATTGATTGCCGCCGGTTTTATTGCCATGCGGCAATTTGCCGGTATGAAAGAATTACCTCCCGAGCGGCCCAAACGCGCCTCCACCAATTTTGTCCGGGTCAATGAAGTGGCTTACGAAGAAATTGACACTGAGGTGGTAGAATACGGCCGCATTACTTCTTCCCAGCCCTTAGATTTAATTGCCGAGGTGGGCGGACGGCTATTTGCGGGCCAGGTTCAGCTTAAACCGGGAGTTAATTTTCGGAAGGGGCAACTCATGTACCGCATCAACGACGCCGAGGCCCGCCTGAATCTGCAGGCCCGCAAGAGCCAGTTTTTAAACCTCATCGCCTCTAGTCTACCCGATCTGAAGATTGATTTTACCGATGATTATCCTGCCTGGCAAGCTTACTTTGAGAGCATTGAGATCAACGAATCATTGAAGCCACTACCCGAGGTAACCAGCAGTAAGGTTAAAACCTTCTTAGCCACCCAAAACATTCTGAGCGAGTACTACAGTATAAAAAGCGGGGAAGAAAATCTGCGAAAGTACTACCAGTACGCTCCCTACGACGGTAGCATTGTCAACGTAAATCTGGAAACCGGAACCGTAGTAAACCCAGGCGCCAATATTGCCAGCATCATCCGCACCGACCTGTTGGAGTTGGAAATTCCGGTAGACCCCAAAGAAATACGTTGGGTGGAGGAAGGAGCCGAAGTAGAAATTTCTTCGGAAAACGGAAGCCAAACCTGGCCGGGTCGGGTCATCCGGATTGCTGATTTCATAGATCCAACTACCCAGTCGATCAATGTCTACGTTGGTGTAGAGTCTGAGCCTAACAGCGGTTTATACGATGGGCAGTACCTACGAGCTACCATCCCCGGTTCACGTCTGGAGCAAGCCATGCAAATTCCCCGACGAGTACTCATTAACCAGGATCAAGTCTATGTAGTAAAGGATGGAGTACTACAGTCGCGGAGGGTTAATGTTGAAAAGATTACCCAGGATCAGGTATTGATCAGCCCGATAGCGGGTAGCGGACTGAACACAGGCGACAGCCTGGTGGTGGATTTGCCCGCTAATGCCGTAGAGAATATGAAAGTTACTACTGAAGTGGAGAGTGGTCGTTCGGGCGGCACCCAACCTCAGAAGGCCGATAGCCAGTCTGATTCAGCCACTACCGAAAATCGCAGCGAAACATGAGAAAAATTATAGAGTTCTTTGTGCGTTACCCTATCTGGGCCAACGCCATTCTAGTTGTTATTATCATTTTTGGGGCTCTCAGCTACTTCAACATCAATAAGTCGTTCTTTCCCGAACTTCCGCCCAACCAGATCGCTATTCGGGTGACCTACCCCGGTGCTTCGCCGGAGGAAATGGAAGAAGGGATTACGATTAAAGTGGAGGAAGCTCTGAAGGGAATTACCGGTATTGAGGAGGTTACGTCTACTTCTTCGGAAAACTCCGCTACCATCAATATTGAGACGCGCGACGATTACGATATTGACGAGGTGTTGGCCGAGGTGAAAAACGCCGTTGACGGAATTCCTTCTTATCCGGTGGGAGCTGAACCGCCCATTGTGATTAAAGACCGGGGGAGTTTCAGTTCCCGAGCTGCTTTTCTCACCCTGCGGGGCCCGAATGACCTAAAAGCCCTGAAAGAGAAAGCCGAGCAGATTGAAAGCGACTTGCTTAATTCGGGCGAGATTTCCCAGGTAGAAGTGTTCGGTTATCCGCCGCTGGAAATCTCTATTGAAGTGAATGAAGCCACGTTGCAGCGCTATGATCTTACCTTTTCGCAGGTGGCCAATGCGGTGCGCTTCAACAATCGGGATATTTCAGGAGGTTCAATAAAAACTTCGGAAGAAGAAATTCGGATTCGGGCCAACTCCCGGGAGTACGCTCCCGAAGAGATTGGCCGGATTATCTTGCGGGCTAACCCCGATGGGAGTAATCTGCTACTGAAGGATATTGCTAACATTAAATTTCAGTTTGCCGACACGCCTAATAAATCCTACTCTAACGGACAAATGTCAGTTTCGGTTAGTGTACTTAAGTTACCGGAAGAAGATTTACAGGAAATCTCGAGCTTCATCGGCGAGTACCTGGAGAAGTTCGATGCTGAAAATGAAAACTTTGAACTATTCGCCAGCTTTGATTTCAATACTCTGCTTCAGCAACGTATCAGCCTGCTCACCAGCAATGGGTTAGTAGGATTAACTCTGGTACTGGTGGCCTTAGGGCTATTTCTTAGTTTGCGGCTTTCGTTCTGGGTAGCCATTGGTATTCCAATTTCGTTTCTGGGGATGTTCATTGTCGGCAGCATGGCGGGCATCACCATCAACATGTTGTCGCTCTTCGGAATGATTCTGGTAATCGGAATTCTGGTAGACGATGGTATCGTAATTGCCGAAAATATTTATACCCACCGCGAGATGGGAAAAAATCCTGTAAAAGCCGCCGTAGACGGCACAATGGAGGTGCTTCCGGCGGTATTTACTTCGGTAACTACGACGATTATTGCCTTTATTCCGCTCATGCTACTGGATAACCAGGGTTTCACCACCGAAATGTCCATTGTGGTTATTGCCTGTCTGGCCTTCTCGCTGGTGGAAGCATTTTTTGTGCTGCCGTCTCACCTGGCTACCGGTAAGGGTGAGGATGTTGACCACAAACCTAAAAAAGACCGCATCCGCGGCGGACTGGATAAGGGGATCAAATTCTTACGCGACAATATTTACGGTGGCGTACTGCGGCTGCTGATTCAGTGGCGCTGGGTTTCCTTTGCCATTCCGGCCTTCATCTTTATGGTAGTGCTGGGTATGATTCAGGGCGGACTGATCAAGACTACAATTTTCCCCTCCATCCCCTTTGATGATTTTGAAGTATCGCTGGTGTTAAATCCCGGCACGCGGGAAAGTATTACCGAAGACTACCTGCATCGCTTTGAGGCGGCAGTTTGGGAAGTAAATGAAGAAATTAAGGAGGACCGGGACAATGATCAGTCGTTGATTGAAACCGTGAGCCTGAACGTAGGCAGTAGCGGTGGTCGCGGTGGGGCCGAACGGGGTGGCCACGCCGGACACCTGCGGATTGACCTGGCCGATCTGGAACGAGTGGAGGATATTTCCAGCTTTGAGATTGCTAACCGGGTGCGGCAGAAAATCGGAGCTGTGCCCGAGGCGCAAAAATTCAGCGTGGGCGGGCAAAACCGATTCGGTACTCCGTTTTCGCTGGCCTTGCTCGGCAGCGATCTGGAACAACTAATGGCGGCCAAAGAAGAAGCTAAAGCCGAAATTATGGGACTGTCCTCCCTCAAGGACATTAAAGACAATACCGCCACCGGCCAGCGGGAAATTCGGTTGGAACTGCGGCCTCAGGCGTATTTCCTCGGATTTTCTCAGCAGGATATTACTAATCAGATTCGGCAGGCTTTCTTTGGTGAGGAAGCCCAGCGGCTGATCATCGGTACCGACGAGGTGCGGGTGTGGGTACGCTATCCCGAGGAAGATCGTCTGACCATCTCGCAGATGGAATCCATGCGGATTAAAGACGGGCAGGGGAATGAGTATCCGCTGCGGGAGCTGGCCGACTATACCATTGAGCGCGGAGTAATGAACATTAATCACTTCAACGGCAAGCGAGAAGTACGCCTGGAAGCTGATTTGGTCGACCCGTACGAACCAGTTCCCCCGATTATTGAGAAGGTGCGTACCGAAATTCTTCCGCCCATTCTGGCGAAGTATCCGAGCGTGACCTATTCGTTCGAGGGACAATCGCGGCGGTCGGCTCGTACGGTAGCCTCCTTTGCTAAGGTGTTTCCGGTAGCCTTCATTATGATGATACTGGTGATTACCCTTTCGTTCCGCTCGCTCTACCAGGCTATACTGATCTTGTTGCTTATTCCACTAGGGTTGGTTTGTGCGGCTATCGGCCACGGTATTCACGGACAGCCCATTTCTATGCTGAGTATGTACGGTATGATTGCCTTGTCGGGAGTGATTATCAACGATGCGGTGGTGATGTTAGACAAGTATAATCAGAACCTGCGAGAAGGAATGCGGGTAGAAGAAGCCGCTTTTGGGGCGGGTATTGCCCGTTTCCGAGCTATTCTGCTAACTTCTATTACTACGGTAGTGGGTTTGTATCCGCTGATTCTGGAAAAGAGCTTTCAGGCTCAGTTCTTAGTTCCGATGGCCATTTCAGTAGCCTACGGGGTAATGCTGGGTACGCTGATGATTCTGCTGTTCTTCCCGGTTATCATTCTGGTTTTCAACGACGTGAAGCTGTACATCAACAAGGGTATCGGTAGGGTAAAACACTACATGAGTCCGGATGAACCCTACCGCTCGCCCGACCACGAAGATGTGGAACCAGCTGTCCGCGAGCAGCGCCGGTTGCAGCAAGTCTAAATAAAATATAGAGTTTGGGAGAGGGTTATTACTTTCCCTAAACTCCCCCTTATAACCCTGACCTCTAAACTTTCATGAAATATTTACTATTTACTTTGGCAGGCCTAGTGATGACTTGCTTTGCTAATGCTCAAGAACAAGAGCAAGAAGACCTCTCCCTCTCCCAGGCTATCCAGATTGGACTGGAAAATAATTTTGATATTCAGATTGAAGAACTGAACATTGAAGTTGCGGCTAATAACAACAACTGGGGAGCTGCCGGACGATGGCCCACCATCAGTTTTAATCTGTCGCAGAACAACAACTTTCGGGATGTTGATAACCCCGCCAGCTTTTTGCAGGGATTAACTATCTCTAACGATGTTACCCCGGCTATCAATGTAAACTGGATACTTTTTGATGGTTTCAGTGTCAATATTCGCAGGGATCAGCTACAAAAGCTGGAGAATCTCACGCGGGGCAACGCGGTGGTAGTGATTGAAAATGCAGTGCAGGCGATCATCAATCAGTACTACATAGTACAACTGGAGCAGGAGCGGCTCGATGTGTTAGCGTCCACCTTCAAACTGTCTAAAGACCGCTACGAGTACATCAAGCTCAAAGGTGAATTAGGTAGCGCGGTAACCTTTGATATTCTTCAGCAGAAGAATCTATTTCTGACGGATTCTACCAATTTAGTGAACCAGGAAATTACGTTCGTAAACGCTCGGCGCACGCTAAACCTGCTGATGGGAAAAGACGTGACGCTCACCTATAATCTTACCGATAACCTGGAGGTTGAGCCACTCAACTTTGAGTTGGAAGAGTTGTATGAGCGGATGATCGCCAACAACAGTAACCTGCGAAATCAGTACCTTAACTTAGAGATTGCTCGCACTGATACCCAACTAGCGAGAACCGAGCTTTACCCTCAGCTTGGATTCAGTGCGGGAGCTGCCTATACCTGGAGTCGGCAAGACTTGAGCAATGCTGAATTTGCTTTCCCCAACCCCGATCGTGAGGAAGTAGTACTTCCTAAAACGCTGAGCTATGCCGCCGGATTTACCCTAAACTACCTATTGTTTGATGGTGGGCGGGTACGCCGGGCGATTGAAAATGCTTATGTGCAGGAACGAATTAGTCAGGTACAGATTGACCAGCAGAAGACCACCCTGCGTAACAACCTGCTGGCCACCTTCGACCTTTATAATGTTCGGAAAAAGTTGCTGGCTATTTCGGAAGAGAACGTTGAGACCGCCCAGCTCAATCTGGATTTAGCCGAGGAGCGATTCCGCAACGGAACCATCAACTCCTTTAACTACCGCGACCTCCAGGTAAGCTACCTGACAACGGCTCTCACCAACATCCAGGCCAAGTACAACCTGATTGAGTCGGAAACCGAACTGCTGCGCCTCACCGGAGGTATTCTGAGTGAGTATGAGACTATCAATTAGGTGCGGTTGGGGCTGGCACTGGGCGCATACGACGGTTGGCAAACAATTATGTTGCTGTTAGCAGTCTGTCTGGTAATCGGAATTTGGCTGGCCACTCTATTGGATATTTTTCGCCATTCGTTCCAACGTCAAGATCAGAAAGTACTGTGGGTGCTGGTAGTGATTTTATTTCCGCTGGTGGGCACGCTTCTGTATATCCTGTTGGGAAGAAAGCAGAAAATGGAGTAAGTTTAGCCGAGATCCTAACGCTAGACTATGTACAATGCAGTTCTCTTGTTAGAGAAACTAGGCAACCCGGAAATTCCATTGCTTTTTATCATGATGGCATTGGGGTTTGGCTTATGGTGCTACGCACTGATAAATGTACTCCGCAGTCAGTTTCGCAACGATAGCAGTAAGATCATTTGGGCGGCACCCCGCTGGGCGGCACCCCGCTGGGCGGCACCCCGCTGGGCGGCACCCCGCTGGGCGCTTGTGTTTATCTTTTTGCAGTTTCTCGGAGCTATTATCTATTTGGCGGTAGGCAAAAACCAGAAAGTACGGTAGATAGAAAACCAGATGTTATGCATAGCCTGTTCTTATTTATTGATACTTTCAATGCGGCTCAGTCGCTACTACTGCTGGCGGTAGTTTATCTTGGTACTAGCGTTTGGTTGGTTGCTCTGCTCGACGTCGGGCGAAGCCAGTTTCCCAAAAACGAAAAGATTACCTGGTGGCAGTTAATTGTTTACTTACCCTTGCTCGGGGCTATCATCTACTTGCTGTTAGGGCGAAATCGTAAAATAAATTAATGCATGCGTCGTACTACTGCTTCCTCTACTAAAAATGTTCACCTGGGATTACTAATTATTCGATTGGGGCTGGGCGCGACGTTCATAGGCCACGGCTTGCCCAAACTGCTGGGTGGACCGGAACGGTGGGAGAGCCTAGGTAAAGCTATGGAGAATCTGGGAATTACTTTCCTTCCCACGTTTTGGGGCTTTATGGCTGGTTTCGCCGAATGTATAGGCGGGCTGTGTCTGATGCTGGGTATTTTGTGGGTGCCTGTACTGCTGCTACTGATCTTCACCATGATTGTAGCCACTATAAATCATATTAGCAATGGTGATGGCTTTAGCCGTATCTCTCACTCCCTGGAAATGGGAATCGTCTTTATTGCGCTTCTGATTACCGGCCCCGGTAAGCATCGTATTAGTAAAAAATTATAATCTGTGCGTTTACTATTTATTCTTCTAGCATGTATGGGGCTGGCAGCCTGCGTCCAATCCCCACCTTCTGAGTTTGAAGTTTTCATTGAACAAAATCCAGGACAAAGCTTCGATCTACTTATTCGAGGTGGTCAGGTGATCAATGGATTGGGCGAAGAACCGTATCCGGCGGATGTATTGGTTGGAGGTGACACTATCGCTTTTATTGGTTCGGTAGACACTACGCTGGTAAGTATTGTACGAATTATTGATGCCGCCGGCAAAACGGTAACGCCGGGTTTCATTGATATGCACTCCCACGGTAACCCACTGGAGACACCCGATTTTCAGAATTTTCTGGCGATGGGAGCTACTACCATCTCACTCGGTAAAGATGGCTCTAGCCCCGACTATGAAGATTTGGGAACGTGGATGCAACTGGTGGAAGATACCCTACCGGGAGTGAATATTGCCATGTTTGTAGGGCACGGTACGCTGCGGATGCAGTCCGGAATAAACTACAGCCCCCGTCCTACCGAAGGGCAGCTAGGAGTGATTGGCGATTTGCTTAGAAAAAACCTGGATGCCGGTTGCTTCGGTATGACTACCGGACTGGAGTATATTCCAGGTTTTTACGCCCCGGCCTACGAGCTAGAATATCTGGCGGAGATTGTGGGCGAAAAAGGTAAGCTAATTACCAGTCACGTACGGAATGAAGATAATAACGAAGTAGAAGCCTCTATTCAGGAACTGCTAAAGCAAGGACAGTACTGCCCGGTAAATGTCTCGCATATGAAGGTAGTGTACGGAAAAGGAGAGAGCCGGGCGGAAGAGATTCTTAAGTTACTGGACAAGGCCCGTCAGGAGGGCATTCAGGTGACCGCTGATGTGTATCCCTACACCGCCAGTTACACCGGTATTGGCATTTTGTTTCCTGAGTGGGCCAAGCCACCTAATGATTACAGGCAAGTAGTCGCCACCCGCCGGGCCGAGCTAGCGGAGTTTCTACGGAATAAGGTGATCTCGCGTAATGGTCCCGAAGCAACCCTTTTAGGCACTGCGCCCTACGCCGGAAAAACATTGGCCCAACTAGCCGAAGAAATGAACAAACCATTTGAAGATATTTTGATTGACGATATCAAACCCGGGGGAGCTTCCGGTGCCTACTTCGTGATGAATGACACCCTGCAAGCTCGGTTTATTGCCGACCCCTGGGTGATGATTAGCTCCGATGGTAGCCCTGCCTCGCGCCATCCTCGGGGACACGGTACCTTTGCCCGAATTATTGAAAAGTTTGTGGTGCAGGATAGTATACTGACCCTCACCGAAGCGGTGCGCAAGATGACTTCCCTGCCCGCCCAAACGATGGGTATCAATGACCGGGGTACACTGGCCGTGGGTAAGAAAGCCGACATAGTGGTATTTGACCCTCAACAGGTACACGAAACTGCTACCTACGAAAATCCATTTCAGTTGGCTGAAGGCATTAACTATGTGGTCGTAAACGGAGAAATCAGTTTGGAGGACGGGCAGTTCGCGAAGCAGCGACACGGGCAGATGCTACGAAAATGATGACTAATGATTAGTGACTAATGACAGGAAAATCAGATTAATCATTCTTCACTACTCATCAATCATCAGCTACAAGTCTTCCGTTTTCAGGTAAACTTCTTCTAGTGGCGTTTCGATGTCCAATGATTGTAGCTTCAGAACTTTCTCTTTTCCTCGTACCCAATCCATTTGCCACAAGCTGGTATCGGATGGGCGGTAGTACACCTGCACTACCGGTTCGTGCTGACTAACTAGCACGTACTCGCGGAGACTAGGGAGCTTACTAAAAAATTCAAACTTTTGTTCTCCCGCCGTGGATACGGGGTCGAAGGCTTCGGTGCTATCAGAAAGTACCTCTACCAACAAGATTGGATTCACAATAGCCTTAGTGTCTTTATCTGATCGTTTTACCTGTCCGCAGGTGACCGACGCATCAGGATAAAATGATCGGTTAACCAACTCAATATATATTTTCTGATCGCTATTGAATACATTACAACTCTTCTTACGAAGTGCTTGGCTAAGAATAGTCGTCATATTCACACCAATAGTATTATGTACCGGGTCACCAACATCCGTTACGGCCCCCGCCATAGCGTACACTTCACCATCGTGGTATTCGTAGCGTTGTTGCGTTTCTTCTTCTAAACGATTGTATTCCTCTAGGGTAAGATACTGGGTTGTTTGTCGCTGTTCCATTACGCTATTGTTTTCCGTTAGTTCTAATTAGTACGAAGATTAATTAGTAAAGCTTGGGGCAAGACTGCAAAAACGTTAGGGCCTGATCAGAATGTGGCGAGATTTGAAAGTGGTTTCGTCTTTCGCAATCAGTTCAATCAGGTGGTAGCCAAATTTAGTTCGGACTGGCTCGGAGATTTCGCCCACTTCTAGCGCTAATACCGCTGAGTCGTACTCCGGCACAAACTGCCCGAACTGAACGCTGCCCATTTCTCCTCCATAAGGAGCCGAACCCGGATCATTCGAGAATTTTTCCGCCAGTTGGTGAAAATCCGCACCTTTTAGTAGACGTTTTCGTAGTTTCTGAGCCTGCTTCAGAGCTTTTTTCTCCTGCTTAGCTGAAGCAGTTTCATTTGTCTGCGATAGTAAATCTGTGCTAGCTAACAAAAATATCGATAGAGTAATTAACATTCTCATGGTACGGAAAGATAACGAACGCTGGCCGGAAATGCGAATGGGTAATTATTGCCGTTTATTCGCCCTGACCTGAAACTCACCGGGGGATAATTGTTTTTTTCGTTTGAACAACCGGTTGAAGTAAGAGCGGCTCTCAAAACCGCATTCTAAGTAGACCTCCTTAATCTTTCGCTGAGGATCTTTTAGCATTGCGGCAGCCTGATTGATGCGCTCATCGTTGATAAAATCATTGGGGGAAATACCAACTTCATTCTTGAATACTCGGTAAAAGTGTGATTTGCTCATGCAGGCCTTTTCGCTTAGCGTATCGATACTCAGCGGCTCGCCCAGGTGATTCCGGATGTACTGTATCACAAAGGCTAATCGACTATTACCAGATGAGCCATCAGAAAACTCAAGGTAGTTTTTTTTGGTGTTGGCTTGCAGAATTCTCACAATCAACTCTTGAAGCATATTATTCACGAAGAAGTCCTTAGCCGGATGGTTCTCAGCAAACAGGAAGATCAATCGCTGCAAAATCTGGTAGATGCCTGCATCGTTGGTGAAGTGAAAATTATAATCCATCAAATTCCACTCCTGCTCATCGGCCTTGGGCATCGTTTCGTTCATCAGGGTAGTGATTTCCCATACTCTTTCCTCAGCAATAGCGATAGCCAGACACCGGGTAGGGTTGCTTCTCTGAGCTTCAGGAAAATCTATCTGCATCATCTCCTCAGCCGGAAGAATAAGGGATTCGCCTGGTAAAAAATCAAACGGCTGGTGATCGCGCAGATGCATAACCTTCTTTCCTCGTAACATACTCGCTAGCACTGGCTCATTAAATTGAAGGCGCACCCGTTCCGCTTGCTGTTGGGTTTCAAATATATGCATCGCGGCTTGCCCTACAGTATAGGTAGTTTGGTTTTCTACCAGAGCTTCCAGCTTCCTTTCCTCAAAAAACCGATCAGGTAATTGCATAGGGGTACCAGGTGATTGTTAATGACTATTAAAAATAGCATTATATTTTTATTAAATATGCAATGTATTCAGATGAATTAATTTACAGATTACTAAAATATTAGTATTAATAGAATTGGTCACGTAAATGATAGAATCCGTCAGCGCTTTTCCTACTTAACCCCTTAACTTGGTTATCAGATAAAAAATTTCGTTTTACTTATTCCAAATTCTTAATCTAAAACTTCCTAACTATGAGCGATGTTCTCACTACTACCAGCAGTCAGGTAGAAAAGCCCAAATTCAAAGATCAGTACGACAATTACATTGGCGGAAAATGGACACCTCCGGTAAAAGGTCAGTACTTTGATAACATTTCGCCGGTAGACGGCAACAGTTTTACCCGTATTCCTCGCTCTACTTCCGAGGATATTGATGCCGCCATCGATGCCGCCTGGGCGGCTGCTCCCGCCTGGAATAGCTCGTCGGCTACCGAGCGCAGCAACCTGCTACTGAAGATTGCCGACGTGATGGAGCAAAATCTAGAAGATCTGGCCCGAGCCGAAACCTGGGATAACGGAAAAGCCCTACGAGAAACTCGGGCGGCTGACTTGCCGCTGGCGGTCGACCATTTTCGCTACTTTGCCGGGGTAATCCGTGCCGAAGAAGGATCCGTAAGTGAATTAGACGCCAATACCGTTTGCGTCAACGTTCCGGAACCACTCGGAGTAGTCGGCCAGATTATTCCCTGGAACTTCCCTATACTGATGGCCACCTGGAAATTAGCTCCGGCATTAGCCGCCGGAAACTGTGTGGTGCTAAAGCCTGCCGAGCAAACTCCGGTTGGAATTTTAATATTGATGGAGCTTATTGAAGATATTCTGCCCGCAGGAGTATTAAACATTGTGAATGGTTTCGGTGCTGAAGCGGGTAAACCCCTTGCATCTAGCCCTCGCATCAACAAAGTAGCCTTTACTGGCGAGACCACTACAGGGCAACTGATTATGCAGTATGCTTCTAAGAACATCACTCCCGTTACGTTAGAGTTGGGCGGAAAATCACCGAATATTTTCTTCGAGAATGTAATGGATGCCGACGATGAGTTCTTTGATAAGTGCCTGGAAGGAGCGGTTATGTTTGCCCTAAACCAGGGTGAAGTGTGTACCTGTCCGTCGCGCTTACTGGTACAGGAAAGCATCTACGATAAGTTTATTGAACGGGTTATTGAGCGTACCGAAGCCATCCAACTGGGCCATCCGCTAGATCCAAACACTATGATGGGGGCTCAAGCCTCTAACGATCAGTACGAGAAGATTCTTAACTACATCAATATTGGTAAGGAAGAAGGCTGCGAAGTGCTGACCGGTGGCGAAGCAGCGTTTAACGAAGGATTGGAAGGTGGTTACTACATCAAGCCCACTATCCTGAAGGGTAACAATAAAATGCGGGTGTTTCAGGAGGAAATCTTCGGACCGGTGGTGTGCGTAACCTCCTTTAAAGATGAGGCTGAGGCCATCGAGATTGCCAACGATACGCTTTATGGTTTAGGAGCCGGAGTCTGGACCCGCGATATGCACCAGGCGTACCAGATTTCCCGAGCAATTAAGGCCGGACGGGTTTGGGTGAATAACTACCACAACTATCCCGCCCACGCGCCATTCGGAGGCTACAAGAAATCAGGCATTGGCCGGGAAAATCATAAGATGATGCTGAGCCATTATCGCCAGACCAAAAATATGCTGATTTCGTATGATAAGAAAGCCATGGGCTTCTTCTAAGTAAATTGACGAAGGGTAAAGGGTTTAAAGTCAAGGGTTTTATACATCCTTGTATCCTTTACCTTTTACCATAAACCATACCTGAATGACTGAACGAGTTACCGTAACTGAAAAAGCCGAAAAGATTATTGACCAACTGCGGGAGGAACACGGGGAGTTGATGTTTCACCAAAGCGGAGGCTGCTGCGATGGCTCATCGCCTATGTGCTTTCCCAAAGGGGAACTGATGCTTAACGAGACGGATATTTGGCTAGGAGAAATCCACGGCTGCGATTTCTACATGTCGAGCGATCAGTTTGAGTACTGGAAACACACCCAACTCACGGTAGACGTGGTGGAAGGTCGTGGGGCCAGTTTCTCATTAGAAATACCCCTCGGTCTCCGGTTTGTTATTAAGTCTAGATTATTTACCGAAGAAGAGCAAAGTCAGCTTCGCCCCGTACAGTTTGGCGTCAGTTGAGCTGAAAGTGCCACTTCTTTACAGATATATCCGCTTGGTCGAAAGCTTCGTAAAGCTCCTGATCATCTTTGAAGGATAGTTGGTTTAGCTGGTAAACTTCGGCGTTCAGCTTAACCTCAGCATCCTCCCAAGGCCAGGGGCTTAACCGGTATAGCTCGCCTTCCGAGGCGTAAACCTCAGCAGTTTCTCCCGAAGGAAGTTGAGCTACTTCCAGGTGTAGCCCATCGGGTGGAATCTGGTTTTTACAAAGAATCAGTGATAGTGCATCGCAGAAGTA
The DNA here is from genome assembly GCA_964551335.1 of uncultured Roseivirgaceae bacterium. Taxonomy (GTDB): domain Bacteria; phylum Bacteroidota; class Bacteroidia; order Cytophagales; family Cyclobacteriaceae; genus Tunicatimonas. The sequence continues at coordinate 160,745 of CAZKCO010000011.1, read as the reverse complement.
CATCAACTGGTAGGTATCTCGTGCTTGTTGAATGGGTACATCCAGACTTCGCGCCAGTTTACGCTGGTAACCTTCCTGCTCATCCAGGAATTGATCCAACTCCTTATTGGTTCCCCGCCACGACCCGTATAGAGTAGTAGTGTGCATAGAGGTAAGCAGGGCTGTCCAGCGAGAGCGGTAGCGGGCATTATCTACAATCTTTTTTACCTGCGGAACATCGGGTGGCTTTAACATAAAATTAAGTGGAGCGCCTGCATCTGTCAGATGATTCTTCCCTCGCCAGTCGCGTTGCCCATCGTCGTGATCGGCAATGGCGGCTATTAGCTCTGTCCAGGGCTCAGGTCGTTCCTTTATCTTCCAATGCATGGCAATTTGGGCCGCCAGAATAGCGTGAGCTCGCTGAAAAATAATGTCCCAGCCCTGCTCCGACTGGTTGACAATCATACTTGCGAGAATAAATTGTTAAGCGACTCTGTCAACGTAGGATGAGCAATAGCCGTATCGCGAATCTGTTGAGCGGTTATCCCGCCCATCATCGCCAAAAGCAAAGCCGAAGCAATTTCTCCACCCTCCATGCCCAGAATAGAAGCTCCTAAAATGGCTCCGGTCTCGTCATCTACCAGTGCTTTCATAAACCCACGGGTATGACCGGTCTCATAAGCCCGCGCTACGCTTTCCATCGGCATCTTTACTACTTGGTAGGCAATATTCTGATCTTTGGCCTGTTGCTCATTCAGGCCCACCCGTCCTAACTGCGGATCAGTAAAAACCGTGTAAGTCAAAATCCGGTCGTCGGTCGATGCATTTCCTTCTTCAAATAAATTCTTTTTCAGAACTACGTAATCGTTGTAGCTGACGTGGGTAAACTGCGGACCGCCCTTTACGTCGCCAATGGCGTAGATTCCTTCAACTGAAGTTTCTAGTCGGTCGTTAACCTGCACATGCCCTTTATTGTCGATTTCCACACCGGTTTTCTCCAAATCCAGATCATCCGTGTTGGGTACCCGTCCTACGGCTAACAGTATATGTGAGCAGTGAATATCTTCGCTTAAACCACCTCCTTCGCCCGAAAGAATGATTTCGTCTCCCTTTCGTTTAATCTCTTTTATTTTGCAATCCGTAATAATATTTAACCCCTCTTCTTCCAGTATCTTCTGCATCTCCTCGGATACATCTTCATCTTCAATATCCAGAATGCGCTCGCCACTGTGAAAGATCGTGACCTTGCTACCAAAGCGATGGAACATTTGCCCGAATTCCAATCCGATGTAGCCTCCGCCAATCACCAGCAAATGCGGTGGTACCTCATCTAGCTCCATAATAGTACGGTTATCGTACCACTCAACCTGATCTAATCCGTCAATAGGCGGCACTAGCGTTCGGCTTCCGGTATTAATAAATATTTTATCGCCTTTAAGCAGGCGCTCACCCCCATCATTCAATGCTACGCTAATCGTTTTATCACCGGTAAAGCGAGCTTTCCCTTCAATCAGATCGAGGTGGTCGGTGCTGGTTAGGCCATCGTATTGTCCCTTACGAAACGAATTGACTACATCGTCTTTACGAGCAACCACTTCTTTCAAATTTACGGAGACATCGCTGACATGAACACCATATTCCTTGGCGCGCTGGGCCTCAAAGGCTGATTTAGCGGAGGCCACCATCGTTTTAGTGGGGGTGCAGCCGGTGTTCACACAGGTACCTCCCACATGTTTTTCTTCGATGAGGGCGGTGCGCATTTTTTTTCCGGCTAAGTAAGTAGCCAGAGGACTGCCGCCCTGGCCTGACCCGATAATGATGGCGTCGTATTGTTCGGCTTGAGGCATAGGTTAAATATTATTAGGTGAAAAAATGAGTTCGATAATACAACTCTTAGGTAAGGGTTATGTTAATACAACTGACGATAGAAGAAGTAAAGTACCTGACAAATGGATAAAACAGGTGTGCGCTAATTTTTTCGACCTTTTAGACCATAATTTTTTTTCAACTTTCAACTTTTTAAACGATGAGCAAAACCGACGAAGAAATCTATCAGGAGTTTTACGATAGCGTGAATATGAGTCCTTCGGAAATTGAGGACTGGCTGGAAACCGATAAATCAAAATCGGTGGGTCAGGATAGTGGTGACGGGGAATCTAAAGGACGAAAGTCAGCCAAAAAGATTATCAATATCAAGCGCAAGAACAAGGACGACCTAACCGAGAGCGACTACGACCATATGCAGAAAGTGGGCTCCTACATCAGCCGTCATCAAGCCCAACAGCCATCCGGCGATATCAAAGAATCCGACTGGCGTTATAGTCTTAAGAATTGGGGGCACGACCCCTGCAAAGAAGAAGACTGCTGATAGGGCGGTCGTAAAAGTGGGAGAACTAGTGGCTCTAAAGCTCCCGCAAGTTACTACGGGCCTTTTCGTGAGCCGGACTCTTTCGTTTCGCCTCTTTTTTTACTTGCTTATAGTATTGTTTTGCGAGGGCTGGATTGTTCTGCTGTTCCGCAATCTCTCCCAAATACAGCATGGAGTAGTGATAGTAGCCCGACTCAGTAGCGTCAATTGCCTGGGCGTAGCCAATAGCCTTTTGGTAATAAGTTTCAGCTTCTGCCAGATCGCTGCGCATCTGGTAAATTTGGCCTAGAAAGAAAGCAGCGTAGCGGCCACTAGTGGCTTCGTAACCGATTTTGGCGCTATCTATATTTGCCAATATTTCCAACGACTCCCGTTCGGCATCGCGGTGCTTACCCCGGCTATAAAGCTGGCGAGCATAGTACCGGTGAAAGTACGGATTATCGGGAAAAGTCTGATGAAGGTACTCGGAAATACGGAAAGCTTCGCGAGGGTCATTTTGCTCTTCGGATAAGATACGCATCAGGAAGTACTGAGCCTCGGTGCGAGTGTAGAACGCATTGTTGGCCACGGTCTTAAGCTGCTTGATTCCCAGGTCTTTATTCCCATCGGGAAAAAATACCATCAAAGGTCGCAGGATAGCATAGTTATCTTTAATCCATTCGGCGTAGTAGTTATAGAGAGCATCGCCGAATAATAGCTCCGGGCTAAAATCTTCTTTTCCTTTGCAAATTTCCAGATACTTGAGCGAGAGCCGTCCGTCGCCCGCTGCCTTGGCAAAATCGCGTCGCTCAGAGTGTAAACGCCCTTTAAAGGCATAAGCAGCCGCCAGGAAGAAAGCTGCTTCAGGATCTTCCTCGTCCTGATCAAACATACGTTCGGCGTGGATAATGGCAGTATCCATATAGGCTAGGCAGCGATCATCGTACTTGGTCACCTGCGGATTGGGCACAATCTTCCACCACTCGCTTAGGCCCAACAGAAAATATGGTAGCGGGTGACCTGGGTGCGCCTGCTTAATCCAACGAAACTGCCGTTCCGCCTTGGCGAATTTAAAGTTATACATATCGTTCACCGCTTGTGTTGCTTCAATCTGCATATTCATATCCAGCAACAGCGGTTTCTTTTGCAACCCGATTTCCGGATCTTGGGCTTGCCCATAGCCAACTGGCCCGCTGATAAGCCCTGATACCCAAAATCCGAACAAAAGAAAACGAAATAAATTCATAAGCGTATTTATTCTCAATCTACTAACAAAACTTGTTAGTAAATATTTCATTTCACCCAAAATTTATACCTGCTGTGTATGGTTAGGTAATTTTTTTTGTCAAGAATTTGTTTACTAAAGCGATGCTGGCATAATCACGTAAATCAGTTTAATGGCTTTCTTTTATTAAAATTATATCCTTAACTTTGCAGACTTAATGAAAAAGGGGGTAACAATGGATGATTTTACCCGGTTTGATATTGATATTTACACATTATCAAATAAGATTTATACGTATCAATATCAACTAGGCGATTCTTTCTTCCAACTATTTGATAATAGTCTGGTGGAGAGAGGAAACCTTAACGTAGGGGTTGAGCTAGATAAACAACCTACTCTGATTACGGTAAATTTCCGGATTAACGGTACTGTTCAGTTGGAATGTGATCGTAGTTTGGAACTCTTTGATTACCCATTAAGTATTGATAAGACGGTTATTTATCAGTACGGTGAGGAAGAAGAGGAGATTACTGAAGACATTTACACGATCACAACAGGAACCCAGCAGATTAATATAGCTCAACTGCTTTATGAACTGATTGGAGTATCCATACCTATGAAACGGCTGCATCCATCACTGGCTGATGAGGACGATCCCTGGTCAGAGGGTGAAATTGTATTTAGCTCACAACAGAAAGAAAAAAATATTGATGCTACTGAGGAGGTAGACCCCCGGTGGCAGGCTCTGAAGAATATTAAGAATAAATAAGCATTTGTAAAACTAATAAATACCATGGCGCATCCGAAACGCAAGATATCGAAATCGAGAAGAGATAAACGCAGAACTCATTTGAAATCTACTCCCCGAAACATAGCGATTGATCCTACTACTGGTGAACCTCATCTGTTTCACCGGGCCCATTGGTACGAGGGAAAACTCTACTATCGGGGCAAAGTAGTGATGGAGCAGGAAGACGTAGCGTAGTTTATGAGAATTGCGCTAGATGCCATGGGTGGCGATTTTGCCCCAAACAATTGTATTGAAGGGGCTTCGCTAGCAGCTCATGAGTTTTCTGAAGATGATCGCTTGGTTCTGGTAGGGCAAAAAGAGATCATAGAGAGCCATTTGACTCAGTATGATTTTCCTTCCGCCATTATAGAAATCGTTCATGCCGAGGAAGTAATTGGTATGAACGAACACCCTACTAAAGCATTCAATCAAAAACAGCATTCCAGCATTGGTATCGGCTTTCATTTATTGAAAGAAGAGAAAGTGGATGCCTTTTGCAGTGCCGGTAACACCGGTGCTATGTCGGTGGGTGCCATGCTTTCGGTAAAGCCCTGCGAGGGAGTTATTCGTCCGGGTCTGGTGGGCTTCGCCCCCCGCGAAGATGGCAGCTACGGAGTACTGATTGACGTAGGAGCTAATGCTGATGTAAAGCCCGAAACCCTCGTACAGTTCGGTGAAATTGGGTCACTGTATGCCCAGCATGTTTTTGGTGTTGATCGCCCTAAAGTTGGCCTACTGAATATTGGTGAAGAGGAGCAAAAAGGAACCGTTACCGCTCAGGCTGCTTATCAATTGTTTAAGGAGCAAGATCGCGTAAACTTTATCGGCAATATTGAGGGCCGAGATATTTTTAGTAATAAGTCCGACGTAATGGTTTGCAACGGTTATACTGGAAACATTATTCTCAAAATGGCCGAATCAATCTACGATTTGCTAAAGCGCCGAAACTACCACGATCCTTTTTTTGATCATCTTAACTACGAAGCCATCGGTGGTAGCCCCATCTTGGGTATTAACGGAAACGTGGTAATTGGCCACGGGTCTTCCAGCGCACTGGCTATCAAAAATATGATCCTACAGGCCTTCGGCATGGCCAAGTCGGACATACACCATAAAATTCAAGCGGCTTTTAAAAGCTAGCTTGCCTACTTAAATCAATAAGCATGAGTAAACGCAGAGCCGTAATTACGGGAGTTGGCGGATACGTTCCGGAAGACATTCTCTCTAATCAGGATATTGAGAAAATGGTGGACACATCCGACGAATGGATTGTAACCCGTACCGGTATCAAGGAACGTCGCATTCTGCGCGGGAAAGATCAGGGTACATCCGTGATGGGTACAGAAGCTGCCAAAAACGTGCTACAGAAAACCAATACCGACCCCGCTGATATTGAGCTTCTCATCTGCGCTACCACTACCCCCGATATGATTTTTCCGGCTACGGCCAACCTTATTGCGGACCAGATTGGAGCGGTTAATTCGTTCGGCTACGATCTGCAAGCTGCTTGTTCCGGATTTTTATACGCATTGACTACTGGCGCGAAGTTTATTGAGGCTGGGACCTACCAGAAGGTGCTAGTGGTGGGAGCGGATAAGATGTCCTCAATTATTAATTACGAAGATCGGACTACCTGCATCATTTTTGGTGACGGTGCCGGGGCGGTACTGTTAGAGCCTACCGAAGAGCCTTTCGGAGTGATTGATTCAGTCCTTCGGTCTGATGGTTCCGGAGCGCCCCATTTGCACCTGAAAGCGGGCGGTAGCCGCCGACCGGCCACCATTGAGACCGTTATGGCGAAGGAACACTTTGTGTACCAAGAAGGTGCCGCAGTGTTTAAGTATGCGGTAAAGCATATGGCCGATGTTGCTGCCCAAATTATGGAGCGTAATAATCTTACCGGTAAGGATGTAGCCTGGCTGGTACCCCACCAGGCTAACAAACGGATTATTGATGCTACGGCTAACCGAATGGGATTAGATCAAGACCGGGTGATGTATACTATCCATAAGTACGGAAACACTACCAGCGCCACTATCCCGCTGAACCTCTGGGAATACGAGTCGCAACTGAAAAAAGGCGATAATCTGGTATTGGCCGCCTTTGGAGGAGGCTTTACCTGGGGAGCTACTCACGTGAAGTGGGGATACAACGGATAAATAGGCAAAATAAACTTTTTGTCTAGATTTGCATTTATCTAGTGAAACTTAACCAATAACGACCTATGGCAACCACCGCAGATTTCCGCAATGGTCTCTGCATTGAGTACAACAACGATCTTTATACCATCGTTGAGTTTCAGCACGTAAAACCCGGAAAAGGTCCTGCTTTCGTGCGGACTAAACTCAAAAGCATACGTACCGGCAAGGTAATAGAAAATACATTTAATTCCGGAGTCAAAGTCACTACTGCCCGCATTGAACGTCGGCCTCACCAATATCTGTATAAAGATGATATGGGTTATCACTTCATGGATAGCAACAATTTTGAGCAGGTGGTTATTCAGGAAGATCTCATTGATGGCCCCGAATTTTTATCGGATGGGCAGCAGGTAGATGTAATTGTTCACGATGAAACCGAAACCATACTGGGCTGCGAGCTGCCCGCCTTTGTAGAACTTACGGTTACCTATACCGAGCCAGGCTTAAAAGGCGATACGGCTACTAATGCTACTAAACCGGCCGAACTGGAAACCGGCGCCACCATTCAGGTACCATTGTTCATCAATCAAGACGAAAAAATTAAAGTAGATACACGTACCAAATCCTATTCCGAACGGGTAAAATAAGCATTATGAAAGCCAGCGAAATCCGAAACCTACTAGACTTTATCGCCAATTCCGGACTGGATGAAGTGGAACTGGAAACAGACGATATTAAGCTCAAGATCAAGAAGAATAGCGCGCAGGAGATACAGCAGAATATCATTCATTCTACGGGTGCTCCTGCTATGCCTAGCGATGCCACAGCACTAGTATCGCATACTCCAGCTTCTCCTACTCAACCAACGGCTTCTGCTGCACCAGAGCAGAAAGAGGAAGATCTATCCCCGAAACCAGCTTCTTCTGGTGACAAGAGCCAGTACGTCACGATTAAGTCGCCGATGATCGGGACATTCTATCAGTCGCCTAATCCTGAATCGGGCCCGTTTGTACAGATAGGTGATAAGGTATCTAGAGGGCAAACCGTTTGTATCATTGAGGCTATGAAACTATTCAATGAGATTGAATCCGAGCAATCCGGTACGGTAGTAGAAATACTGGTAGATGATTCCTCTCCGGTAGAATTTGACCAGCCGTTGTTTTTACTTGATCCAGCCTAGCCAAGTTTGTGTTCGTGTATTCTCGTATTCATGTGTTCAGGCTGTATAAACCTTATGGATATATGAAGACCTGAACACCGCGCGGCGGCCGCATGAACACACAAACACATTAACACTCTACTCCATGTTTAATAAAATTCTTATTGCTAACCGGGGTGAGATTGCCCTACGAGTCATTCGGAGCTGCCGTGAAATGGGAATCAGTACGGTAGCTATTTATTCTACAGCTGACAAAGACAGTCTCCACGTGCGCTTCGCTGATGAAGCGGTCTGCATTGGCCCGGCACCTAGTGGAGCCTCTTATCTAAACATCCCAAATATTATTGCTGCCACAGAGATTACGAACGCCGATGCTATTCATCCGGGCTACGGATTCTTGTCGGAGAACGCCGAGTTTTCGCGGGTGTGCGATGAGTACGGCATTAAATTCATTGGAGCCTCGCCGGATATGATTGCCAAAATGGGGGATAAAGCTACGGCCAAAGCCACTATGAAGGCAGCTGGTGTCCCCACTATTCCCGGTTCGGATGGTTTGCTGGATAATATTGAGCAGGGACTGAAAGTAGCCGAAGAGGTGGGGTACCCGATTATTTTAAAGGCCACTGCCGGCGGAGGGGGTAAAGGGATGCGGATTGTCTGGAATGAAAGCGAGTTCAAAAAAGCCTGGGATGATGCCCGTCGCGAATCAGGAGCGGCCTTCGGTAATGATGCGCTGTATCTGGAGAAATTTGTAGAGGAACCGCGCCACATAGAAATTCAGATAGTGGGCGACCAGCGGGGAAGAGCCTGTCACCTATCGGAACGAGATTGCTCTATTCAGCGGCGTCATCAGAAGTTACTGGAAGAAACTCCTTCCCCATTTATGACCGACGAACTACGGGATAAAATGGGAAAAGCGGCCGTAGCCGGAGCCGAAGCCATTGGCTACGAAGGAGCCGGAACCATTGAATTTTTGGTAGATAAACACCGTAATTTCTATTTCATGGAGATGAACACCCGTATTCAGGTGGAGCATCCCATTACCGAAGAAGTGACTAACTTCGACCTGATCAAAGAGCAAATTAAGGTAGCAGCGGGTATTGAGATTTCGGGGAAGAACTACTACCCTATGCTGCACGCTATTGAGTGCCGTATTAATGCCGAAGACCCGGCTAATGGTTTTCGCCCTAGTCCGGGTAGGATCAATAATCTACATATGCCTGGCGGACATGGTGTTCGGGTTGATAGTCATATCTACGCGGGTTACACCATCCCTCCCAACTACGATTCTATGATTGCCAAGGTGATTGTGAGCGGACAAACCCGCGAAGAGGCGATCACCAGGATGAAGCGGGCCTTGGGAGAATTCGTAATCGAAGGAATTAAAACAACCATTCCTTTTCACATCAAGCTGATGGACGATCCTGAATTCAGGGCCGGGAATTTTACGACAGCCTTCATGAATACCTTTGACCTGTCAGATATCAGCAAGTACGAGGTGATTTAAACGTAACCGAGGTAGGCCAAACGCTGATAAATTTCCAGACAGACCCAGGCATCGGTAGCCGCGTATCGGAGCTGAGGTTCAGTTAATTGCGGATTTTCCCAGTTGGAGGTTTGTTGCGCTTTAGAAACTCGAAAGCCCAGGAAAATTGCTGTAAGCTTTCGGACCCCGGCGTGGGCCACATCTAGTTGCTTAGCAGCATCGTTCAAATCAAGCACGTTTTCAGGAAGAAACGGGAGATCGTGCTTGGCGCAAAGCAGGCGTAAATCCTTCAGATCATCTTTAATACTAATTCCTACTTTTTTGATCATCGGATCAGCAAAGAAATCAGTAAATGCCGGACTAATACCAGTGTAATTCAGGCGGATTAGATAGGTTTTTTGCGGCACCGCTACTTGAATCAGGGAGGTGTCGTAGCGGACTCCCCGCTTGAAGGCGGGACGGGCTTCGGTATCAAACCCTACCACTTCGTGCTTCCTCAGTTCGTTAAAAACCTCCTCTTCTTTATCAGAATCAGTTACCAGAACGATCTTTCCTTCGTACTTGCGTAGTGGGAGATTATTAATTTCTTCTTTCGTGATATGCTTGGGAAATGTCATGAAGTAGCAACCTTTTGGTACGCATCCGCTTTTCCCTCACCGGGTTCGTAGCGGGCAATTTTAAAGTTCAAAAAACCGAACAGAATAGTCATAATAGGACTCAGAATACAGAAAAATGCAAAGGGAGCGTAGGCCATCGTAGCCACTCCCAATACCGCCGCCTGGGTAGCCCCACAGGTATTCCAGGGAATTAAAACGGAAGTTACTGTACCCGAATCTTCCAGCGTGCGGCTTAGCACGCGCGGCTTCAAGCCCCGGTCGCGGTAGGTCTGGGCAAACATGCGGCCCGGCACCACAATGGCCAGATATTGGTCGGAAGCGGTAAGGTTAAAGAAGATGGACGTAAAGGCCGTAGAGGCAATCAGCGAACCGGTAGAGTGAGCAAACTGAATGATAGACTGCGTAATCCGTTTCAGCATCCCGGCCGATTCCATCACTCCCCCGAAGATCATAGCGCAAATAATTAGCCAGATAGTGTTAAGCATACCGGCCATACCCCCCGTAGATAGCAACTCGTTCACCATTTCGTTATCGGTAGTGATGCTGATGTCGGTATACATGGCCTGCAGTACCGCACTGTAAATACCCATTAAGCCGCTTTGTCCGCTCACCTGCTCAATTGCACCGGGTTGGAAGATGATAGCGAATAATCCGCCCAACAACGTTCCCGCTAACAACGCGGGCAAGGCCGGTACTTTTTTAATAATCATGCCGATAACTACCACCGGAACAATAAACAGCCAGCCGTTGATATTGAACGCATTGTCCAAAGCAACCAGTACTTCCTGATTTCCGCTATCGGTCATAGTGTTATCAGCGGCAAATCCGATGATCAGGAAGATGATTAGAGAAATGGTAACCGACGGAACGGTGGTGTAGGTCATGTAGCGGATATGGGTGAACAAATCCGTACCCGCCATTGCCGGAGCCAGGTTAGTCGTATCCGAAAGTGGCGACATTTTATCGCCAAAATATGCTCCTGAAATAATGGCTCCCCCAATTACCCCCGCGGATAAGCCCAGTGCCGTTCCGATTCCCAGCAAGGCAATGCCTACCGTGGCCACTGTTGACCAGCTACTGCCCGTAGCCAGTGAAACAATGGCGCAAACTACGCAAGCCGCAAACAGGAAAATAGTGGGGTTCAGAATCTGCAACCCGTAGTAAATCATAGCGGGTACAATGCCACTTAGCATCCAGGTACCGGCCAGCGAGCCAATCAGTAGTAGAATTAGCATGGCCGACATAGCCGAACTAATGCTTTTCACAATCCCGTCTTGCAGGGTTGTCCACTGAATACCCGTTCGCAACGCAATAAGTGCTGCTACCGTCGCCGACAGAATCAGGGCAATCTGGTTTGGCCCGTAGGTAGAATCGCTGTCGTACACGTAAACATTTACTGCCAGTAGTGGAAGTAAAAATAAAATCGGAATAACGGATTCGGTCAGGGTCGGCGCTCGTCTTGTATCAGAAGACATCAAACAACTTTTTGGTATAAACGCCTAAATTACTAAAAAGTGGGGAATCATTTTAAAACTACTTACGTAAACACCAACATGGATTGGACTAAACGGATTGTTTCGGATAAAAATATACTGCTAGGTAAACCTACTATTAAGGGTACTCGCATATCCGTAGAATTTATCTTGGAACGATTGGCCAACGGATGGACGGAAGACACCTTACTCACCTCTTATCCCCACCTAAAGAAAGAAGACCTCCAGGCGGTATTTGCTTACTTGAACGACTGCATTAAAGACGGGCTTATTACCGAGCTAAGGAGGACATCCGCCTAATGAAATTTCTGGCTAATGAGAATTTTCCGGGGCCAAGTATTGAGCTATTACAGCAACAAGGTCTTGATGTATTGTCAATCGTTGAGTATGCGCCGGGCATAATATCGGACGAGGATGTAATGAAGTTAGCTACGGTGGAAAACCGGACAATTTTAACCCACGATAGCGACTACGGCGAGCTGATTTTTAGACTTGGCTATAAACCTCCGGAGGGAGTAATCTATTTCCGAATCTACGATTTTGAGCCCACCGATCCTGGTCACATTTTTTTAACCCTTCTAAATCAGAAAGCTGATTTTACCCATAAGCTAACAGTAGTGAGTGATCGTTCTTTACGGCAAAGGCCATATTAAAGCATAGATACAGATTACCTAAACGATATGCTTAAACCAGCTGACAATCAGAATTTCCAATGTTCAATATCAAAACAATAGCGTCACCCCTTCTTCTTTAGCCTGTTTCTTTGTGTAGGAAGCCTGGTCAATAATACAGTCGTGGCCGTCCAGTAGGGTGATGGTATCTCCGGTATTGTTGAGTCGTACTCGCGCATCCAGCGTAATTTGCTGAACATCTCCCGCAGCTAGGGTGCCAAACAGCGGGAATTTCTTGCCAATACTGTCGGCTAAACTCCAATTGGTCAAATCCAGATCCTGGGCACTAACGTTAAGCAGGGTTACTCGTTCTTTTCCAATTTCGTTACCGGTGGGGTTTACCAGAGCCGCAATAATCCGGATGGGCTTTCCGGTAGTTGGTCGTACCGGGGGTGGATTTATCTCGATACCCACGTCGTCAGGTAAGATTACCAAATCTTCCGGACGATAGCGCATCCGTAGTTGCAAAGGAGCCGGTACTTCCACCACATCATGCATGTTGCCTAGCTCACCGTTAGGCAGTAGTACCCGGTCATCCCGGTTCACCGGGTCTTCGCGCAGCCAGGCGTCCAGTTGGGATAAATCCGGGAATCCGGCCCCCACGTAGCGTACCAACCGACGAAACAGCTTAGGCCACATGACTAACTCACTGATCTCGGCCAAACCTTCGGTAAACTCCGCCGTTCGTCGGCTGCTGGCGGTTGCCTCCGGCCATAAACCTACTCCTTCCTGTCGTTTGGTGCGAACAAGCTGAGCTAATATTTCCTTTAGCTCAGCCGGAAGCGAGGTGTAAAAGGCCGGATAGGCCAGACCGGCTTCCAACAGAAAGTAGTTTAGGCTCTGGCAAACGTGAGCTTCTTCCACAAACAATTGAGTTCCGTCAATTTGCGAAGCATTACCATGCCGGGCGTCCCCGGAAAATACAAAGGCAATAATTCGCCCGAAGGGATCAATGGTATTCGCTAGAATGTATCCCCGCTGAGGGTGGTTATCTACCGAAATAATTTTGTTAGGATTGCGATCGGAGAACTCAATATTGGTAAATCCAACTTTGGCCAATAGTTTGTCGCGGGCTACTTCGGCCCACTTTAAGTTCTGATGGCTATCGCCAAAGTGGGTTTCCAACGCATCAATACCCTCAAAACGCAGGTTTACCATGCCTCGCGCGTTAAAATTCGCGCTTCTGCCGGGAGCAGACAAACCGTCCACCAACTGCCGGTTATCCGGTAAAAACTTAAGCGTATCACCGTCGGGTTCCGGTCCGGAGAGTGGTCGATCAGGATAGTGAATATGAAATTCTCCTTTAATTAATTTATAGGGCATGGCTGTAACGGTTTTGTGGTATAAGTTAGTAGGATACCCAGGATAAAAGTAACCTTTGTCCGGTAATAACGCGGCAAAAGCATATTACGTAAATATTACCAATGGTTGATGTCTTATCCTATTTGCTCTTCTGGTTGAATCAACCCGGCGATTTTTGTATTTTGCCACAAATAACTTTTTTATGAAATCTGCTATCGCTTTTTTAATTGTTGTTGTTGTACTAGCCAGTATGAAATTACTATCTGATCCGCCCGCTACCTTGAAGGGAGCCGACTATCTGCGAGTAGCTCATCTCAGCCAGGGCGATACCGAAGGACTGGCATCTGTCCGGGAAGCTTTTACGAAGCGAAACCCCGGTTACGATCTGCACTTTTTTGGTCAGACCAAGAAGATTGAAGCAGAAGATAGCCAACGCCTGGCCTTTGTGCAGCAGGGTGGTGGAACGGCGGAGTTGGCGGATGGCACATCCTCTAAAATTTCGGTGGGCGATATCATCCATCTGGCGCCCCAGCAGACGATGGTCACCGACAGCCTGATTGATTATCTGGTATTCACGGTTCCCGATCCGCTACCGGAAGCCACACCAACATTTATCCGCCCCGATTGGGACGAAAATATCACCGATACTCCCGGAGGCTGTGCCACCGAAACCGGAGCTTATCGTCGTATCTTACTGACCTGGAAGAAGGATGTAGGACCATACATTTATCACGCGCTTAACGCCCACCGGGTACGCATCACCGATTCGTTTACCCATTATCATCCGGTTGAAGGCGGGTTCGATGAGTTTTACTTGGTACAAATGGTGCAGCCTGGTGCCCGGTTGATCACCTCTAACCAAACCGATAAAATTATCAATCCTGAATCAGTACAATCCGGCGAAGTGGACGATTTGCTGCAATCTACCGAGCTGCAAGTAGGTGATTTGGTGTATTTACCCCGGGGAATTATTCACCGCGGAGTAGATGGGGTGTTGGCGCAGGTGATTACGGTACCCGGCTTTATTCCTGGTTCAGAAATTGGGGTAGATCATCATTTGCGGGCAATCAACGAGCGTTTCGGTCCGAAATTGGATTTACCACTTAATCAGGAAGCATCGGCTTCGGCAGTAATTCGGTAAACGTAGTTGCCCAACGGCCACCTATAGTTTAAGTCGAACTCCTACCCTGCTCAGCCCTCCGGTGATGGCTACGCACAGCAGGGCGAACAGGAAGGATTTGATCAAACCAACTCCGCCGGTTAGAAAAACCTGCGGCAGTTCTACTCCCGGTATGCTCATCACAGCGTAAGCGAAATAAGGAATCAGGTAGCATAATAGTGTGTTGTTTCCGGCCGGTTTAATAAAAGAAAACCACTGGGCTTTCTTCCGTAAATCAGTTAGCCAGTAAATGCCTACAAAGGCTACAATTGAAATCGCCGTGCACAAAAATAGCCAGGCCGGAGTAGCTCTTAGTTTGGAAATACCCCAGAACGTACGGGTATAGAATCCGGCTACGGTGAGTAATCCGGCCAGGATCAGGAAGAAAATAATCATTTTCTGCGGCGATGCTTGCTTTCGGTATAGCTGAAATAGCCGGGTGATCACCACCCCACCCATCGTAAAGCCCGCCAGGGTTCCTCCACTAATGGGGCTAGGAATAATGGCTAGCCAACTGGGGGTGTAACCGGCGCTGTGCACCACGCTAAATACGCAAAATGTTCCCCAGGCTAGTAGTAGTATGTAAAGGTTGTTATTGGAGAAAGCTACGATGAGGGCACTGGCGAGGTAGGCCCAACCGATTAATCCCAGTATGCCCCACCAGTGGGTAGAAAAGTATATTATTTGCCCAGCTTGTTCACCTCGATAAACAAAGGCTAGTACGATCAATAACCCTGCCCCCAGCAGCCGGGCTGCCCGAACAAATCGCTTGTTGGCTGACTTTGGGTAAGAATTCCAGATTAGAATAAAGGACGAACAGCACAAAGAGTACCACACCATTTTATGCATGCTCGTTGCTTCTTCATCAATATACTCGCCATTAACCAAAAACAAACCCATAATCAGCAGGGCAGCCGAGCGAATCAGAATATGCCGTATAATTTGCCCGCGGTAGTATCACCCTTCTTCTGCCGGCTTTGGATGGCAAAGGGAATAGACATACCAACAATAAAGAGAAAGGCCGGGAAGATGGTATCGGCTAGTCCCATGCCGTCGGCCTCGTAAGATACGTGCTCCAGCCACGCCGGAATACCTACTAGCGACCACAGATCGTTAACAAAAATCATCAGCACCATGGTGACCGCCCGCAAAATATCGATAGAGGCCAGGCGAGAGCTAGCCGCAATTTTGCTTAACGGAGTAGCTAATACGGGTTCGGTTTTGGTCGGCAGCATAGTTTGCTCAGGGTAGTTGCCGAGTAAGATAAGGAAAAAAGACGTTTGTCATTCGCTGCTAGCAATGACAAGGCGGCGGGGCATACTAAACTTCAGTTTAAAATGTTGTATTTTAGCCATCGAATACTTTAGCCTATGAAAACGCTGCGTCTCTTTACTAGTCTTTTATTTCTACTGTTTACCACCTCACTGTTCGGACAAAACGCTAATTTGCCCGACGACCTATTATCCGATGATTTCCATGCTGGGCGGCGCGAAGCTCTGCGCGCCAAGATGCCCGATAATTCGGTGGCCGTCGTCTTTGCTAATCCGGTTCGTAACCGGGCGAACGATGTAGACTATATGTATCATCAGGACCCTAACTTCTACTACCTAACTGGTCACCGGGAGCCCCATGCGGCCCTACTGATTTTTAAAGAAAAGCAGCGAATTAGCGGTAAGCGAACCGACGAGATAATTTTCGTTCGGGGCCACGATGCCCTAAAAGAACTATATAACGGAACCCGCTTAGGTACTAAAGGAGCTCGCACTGAACTAGGCTTCGCAATAGCTTACGAAGGTGAGGATTTTGCCGATTTCCCTATTGATTTCTCCAAGTTTGATCAGGTGCTGTTCTATGACTTCCAGAACGATGTGCGTGATACTGAGGAGAAAGGCGACTTATACGATCTGATTGCTGCCTTCAAGCAGAAATCAAACTACCCGGAGAATTCTTCCCAGACGCTACAGATAGAGCCTCAGCAAAACAATCTGGATACTCAAACCCTGGATAGCCTAATGCAGGAATTACGAGGCATCAAAACCGCCGAGGAGTTGGATCTACTTCGGAAAGCGGTATATATCTCGGCACTAGGACAAAAGGAGGTGATGAAGGCCATACATCCGGGTATGTCTGAGCTAGAGGTGCAGGGTATGCACGAGTTTATCTACAAGAAATATAAAGCCGAGTACGAAGGCTACCCCAGCATTGTAGGCGCGGGGCACAACGGTTGTGTACTGCACTACATTGAAAATTATAAACCGGAGATTGAAGACGGAGAGCTCATTCTGATGGACCTTGGGGCCGAATACCACGGCTACACCGCTGACGTAACCCGCACCATTCCGGTCAACGGAAAATTTACCGAAGAACAGAAGATCATCTACGATTTAGTGTATGAAGCTCAGGAGGCTGGCATGAAGGTATGCCGAGACGGAGCTACTTTCAAGGAAATCTATCAGGCTACCGCCGAGGTCATCAACCAGGGACTGGTAAACCTGGGAATTTATAAAAGTCTGAAGAAAGAAGATATTATCAATCCGGAAACCGGAAGGAACCGTTACTACCCGCACGGCTGCTGTCATCACATTGGCCTGGATGTGCACGATAAGGGTCAGTACGACACGCTGCGAGCCAATATGGTAATTACGATTGAACCCGGTATCTACATCCCCGAAGGTAGCCCCTGCGACCCTAAGTGGTGGGACATTCCGGTGCGGATTGAAGACGATTTTCTGGTAACCGAAGACGGTTACGAAATGCTCTCTGACGCTGCCCCCCGCAAAAGTGAAGAGATAGAGGAGTTGATGAAAGAAGAAAGCTTTTTTAACCAGGTAGATTTACCGACGCTAGGTGGAGAAGAGTAAATAGCTCACCAAGCTCGGGCAGGTAAATCAAAATACTCCCGAAAGTAATCTTCCAGCCCGGCTAAATATTCGGTCGTACCCGGCTCGCCTTCCTTGGGTGCCCAGCTAGCAAATTCTTTATCGGTAGCAGCATCGTAAGGGCCGGGTTTTACTTCCAGCACTACGGTATCCGGTTCCAGGGCGATAAAAGTATGCCATACCCCCGCCCGGTAGTCCACCCCAAATACTCCGTCTTTAGGATTCATATACACGAAATCCTCCGCCTGATACGTGCCATCATCTTCAAAGCGAACAAATCCCAGACTGCCCTGAATGACCAAAACAGCTTCTGCCTTAGGCACCGTCACGTGCCGATGGGGAGCTACGTAGGTGCCGGGCTGAAAGGCATTAAGCATGCGTTGTAAGGTGTCCTCGTCACCGGTATGCAGCACATGGATATTCCGTTTACGATCACTCTTGCGGGCGTCCTGTGCTTTCTGGTCAATCAACGCTTGGTTAATCACGGCGGTGTGCTTATGTTGAGAAAGCGTGGCGGCGGGTGAGATACGGTGAAGTTTCATATGACTTATTTCAATCCGGCTTGCTTCAGAATTGCATTCAACGTTCCACGGGGTACCTCATAACTTATGTCCGGCAATGATAACAATACCTGGTTTTTCGGGATGTTTATATACCCGATGACTTCCTCTTTGCCTGGCTACCTCCCACCCATCTTCCTCTACCATGCTAATAACTTCCTTATACTTCACTAAGTACCAAGTTTTCGCCAAAAGAAGTGGATTCTGGAATTTTCTGACCGTCCTTCTTGAGCACTTCTATGTATAGATTTATTGCTTCAAGAATATTCATCTCAATTTCTTCTCGGGTACTCCCGGCACTAGTACATCCAGGTAAATCCGGCACGTAGGCAGAATAACCATCTTTCGATTTCTCGTAAACCACCAAATATTTTCTCATAACTATGTTTTATTCTAGGTAAAACGTAAACACTAAGTTGTAAGTAAAGATTTTCCGGTCATTTCTTCGGGTTGCTCGAGACCCATGATTTCTAGAATCGTAGGGGCGATATCGCCCAGTTTGCCGTTGTTTAGTTTTCCCTGATAATCATTATCTACCATAAAGCAGGGTACCGGTACAGTGGTATGTTGCGTATGGGGCGAGCCATCGGGATTCTTCATGCAATCGGCATTGCCGTGATCGGCCAGTACAATGGTGGCGTAGCCGTTTTCCAGAGCTGCGGTTAGCACTTCTTTGGCGCATTTGTCTACGGTTTCGCAGGCTTTCACGGCGGCATCAAAATCGCCGGTATGGCCTACCATGTCGGGGTTGGCAAAATTGAGGCAAATGAAATCTACGTCGCCTTCCTTTATTTTCGGAATGATGGAATCGCGCACATCGTAGGCACTCATTTTGGGTTGCAGGTCATAGGTGGCTACTTTAGGCGAGGGACACATAATGCGCTCTTCACCCTCAAACTCCTCCTCTCGTCCGCAGTTAAAAAAGAACGTTACGTGCGGATACTTTTCGGTTTCGGCAATCCGAATCTGCTTCTTTCCCTGTTCGGCCAGAATTTCGCCCAGTACCCGGCTGATAGGTTTATTCTCGAATAAAATATCTACCTTTTTGAACGTATCGTCGTATTCGGTCATGGTGAGGTAATGCAAATCCAGGGTCTTCATATCCTGTTCTGGAAAGTCCTTTTGCGTTAGCGCCACGGTAATTTGTCGGGCTCGGTCGGTGCGGAAGTTAAACGATAGCACTACGTCCCCATCTTCTATTTTGGCTACCGACTCACCGTTCTCTACCACCACTATGGGCTTAATAAACTCATCGGTGGTGTTATCATCGTAGGATTGCTGAATGCCTTCGGTGGCACTGTTCACTTCCCGGCCTTGGCCGTGCACCATCGCATCGTAAGCCAGCTTGGTGCGCTCCCAGCGTTTGTCCCGGTCCATGGCGTAGTAGCGGCCAATCACGGTAGCCACTTTTCCGGTGGTTTTGGCCATATGTTTCTCTACATCTTCCAGATAGCCTTTACCGGCCTTAGGGTCGGTATCGCGCCCGTCGGTAAACGCATGAATAAAAACTTTCTTTAGACCAGCCTCAGCCGCCGCCGAGCACAGCCCTTTCAGGTGATTGATATGGGAATGCACTCCCCCGTCGGAAACGAGTCCGATGAAGTGTACCTTCTTATCATTCTCCTTGGCGTACTTGAAAGCATCTTGTAGTGGTTGCTTCCCTTTCAATTCGCCTTCTTCAATAGCGGTGTTAATACGCTCCAGCATCTGGTACACAATACGTCCCGCGCCCAGGTTCATATGACCTACTTCGGAGTTTCCCATTTGTCCTTCGGGTAGTCCTACCGCTTTGCCCGATGCCTGTAATTGACTGTGAGCGTACTTATCGTACAAAGAATCTACAAAGGGAGTATTGGCCTGGTCTACCGCCGAGACTTCGGGATTTTCGGCAATTCCCCAGCCGTCGAGTATCATTAAAATGGCTTTCTTGTTCATCGGTTAGATTTTGTGGTTGAAAAAATATTCTAAAAAATTGAGTAACGGTATAATAATTATGAAGTTATACCCATCAAGATTGTTTGCCAAGCTAAGTTAGTCATTTATACCATTTTTATATGCCACTACAACTATCGGAAATCTATATCTACCCAATAAAGTCTCTAAGTGGCATCCGTTTGACGGAAGCCCAACTCACTCCGCGCGGACTGGCCTACGACCGTCGCTGGATGCTTATTAATGGGTATGGTTTCTTAACCCAACGGGAGATTCCCCAAATGGCTCTACTGAAAGTTTCGCTTCAAGCCGATTATATGGAAGTACGTAGTCCGAATGGGACATCGCCACTCACTGTTCCATTAACCCTCCGACCGGATGCCCCCACCAAATCGGTGCCGATTTTTGACGATTTCACTACTGCTCAATTGGTAAGTGAAGAAGTGGATAAGTGGTTTAGTGAAGTGCTGAATCATCCTTGTACTTTAGTGTATATGCCTGACTTCAGCGAACGAACTAAAGTGGGCAAGATTAGCGGTAAGACGCAACCGGTGAGCTTTGCCGATAGCTACCCTGCCTTACTCATTGGTCAGGCTTCACTAGATGACCTCAATACTCGTTTAACCGAGCCAGTACCTATGAACCGCTTCCGCCCCAATTTAGTGTTTAGCGGAGGAGAAGCCTATGAAGAAGATCAGTGGCATGAATTCAGTATAGGAGATGCCAGGTGTTGGGCCGAAAAACCTTGCGCCCGCTGTTCAGTCGTGACCATCAATCAGGACAACGCTACCCAAGGTAAAGAGCCTCTAGTAACCTTGGCAAGGTATCGCAAACAGGATAGTAAAGTACTATTTGGCCAGAGCATTCTGTTTGAACCGGGAACGGTCATTCGCGAAGGAGACGAAATTCAGGTGCAAACGCACAAGTCAGATATTTCGTAAACAGTTGAGTTTTCACACCTAAAAGTGATCTATGCTCGGACTGGTACTTTAGCCAATTGCTGATGGAAAATCCGCTTGGCGTAGTAGCTGGTGCCAGCAATAGTTAGCAGCAGCATACCGGCAAACAAAAGCTGGGTAGTCATATCACCATCATGTTGAATGAGTGCATGAATTTCCTGAGCTTGGTTACCTAACCAAACCAGAAAAAGAATGCGAGGCAGCGTACCTAAAAAGCCTCCGAGTAAATAGTTTCGTAGGGATACTCCTGCTAGGGGTAGCAATGCATTCATCATCGTAAATGGCATTACCGGTGAAAGGCGGGATAAGGTAGTTATGCCCAACTGGTTGGTACTGACTCCCTCCCGAATTTGTTGAGCCAGCACGGCTTGTTTGGTAGGTAGTTGAGCAATTGTACGGGTAAACGCCCCATGGTCCATCCAGCGAGCCAGTTGAAATCCAACCAGTGAAGCGATTGTGTAGGATACCGCTACGCCGGGCAGGGCCAAGAATCCTAGAAAATAACCGGCTAAAAGAGCTACTAGCGCCGAGGGAAGTACTGCCAGACCGATAGCTACACCACTGATTAAACTAATAACTATCCAAGTTTTAACCGTAAGGGTAGATAGTATAGATTCGTAGTGGATAGCTCCGTAGGAAAACACCGGACTGATAAGCAGGGGGCCAATACTCATCCACAGGAGAAGCCATAAAGCAGCATTTCGGTTTCGGATTAGTTGGCTAAATGTTATTGTCAAATTTTTCATCGCTAATCAGTCAGTGAAATCACATCAGAAGTAAAAATCGTTCCTATGCTTTAGTCAATTCTATCAACCAAAATGTAATATTCACCGTAAGATTGGCTAACTTTCCATCCTAATAAGTGACCCTATGAAATTCGGAACTAAAGTTATCCACGCCGGAATAGAGCCTGACCCGACTACGGGGGCTATTATGACTCCAATTTTTCAAACTTCTACCTACGTGCAAGCCTCCCCCGGTGACCACAAAGGATACGAGTACGCCCGCACCCAAAATCCTACTCGAAATGCGCTGGAAAAGAATCTGGCAGCTTTGGAAAATGGGTCGCACGCCCGTTGCTTTGCTTCGGGCATGGCCGCGGTTGATGCAGTTATTAAGCTGTTAAAACCCGGCGACGAAGTTATTTGTACCAATGATCTGTACGGTGGTTCATATCGCATTTTTACTAAAGTGTTTGCCAACTATGGCATCAAATTTCACTTTGTGCCGATGAATGACCTGGCTCAGGTAAAGGAAAAAATATCGGGAAATACCCGTATGTTTTGGGTTGAAACTCCCACCAATCCGATGATGAACGTGGTAGATATTCGGACTATTGCTGATCTGGCCCAAGCCCAAAATGCCTGGACAGTGGTTGACAATACCTTCGCCACTCCTTATCTGCAAAATCCGCTTGACTTGGGAGCCGATATGGTGTTGCATTCTATTACCAAATATCTGGGTGGCCATTCGGATACGGTGATGGGAGCGGTAATTGTAAAGGACACTGCGCTGGATGAGCAATTAGGATTTCTACAAAATAGCTGCGGGGCTGTGCCCGGTCCTCAAGACTGCTTTCTAGTACTACGAGGTATTAAAACCCTGCACGTGCGCATGCAGCGGCACTGCGAAAATGGGCACAAAGTTGCTGAATACTTAGCCAACCATTCTAAAGTAGATCGAATTTACTATCCCGGTTTAGAAACTTTCGAGGGATACGAAGTAGCACGAAAACAAATGAGAGATTTTGGCGGAATGCTTTCCTTCGTACTGAAGGGAGACAAGATGGAAGATGCTTTTCGAACGTTGGAGAAACTAAAAGTCTTTGCTTTAGCCGAATCATTGGGCGGAGTTGAATCATTGGCCGGTCATCCGGCCAGCATGACTCACGCTAGTATTCCTAAGGAAGAGCGAATGAAAACCGGCTTGAGCGATTCACTGATCCGATTAAGTGTAGGTATAGAAGATAGTAACGACCTGGTTGCCGATTTAGAACAGGCTATCGGGTAAGGCGGAAGAAGGCTCTCCTTCCGTAGGGTTAGTAGCCCAAATGGTTATTTTTATGCGTTTTGCGTAGCTTTTTGTAAGAAAATAGATACCTTTCCGTTCGTTACGGAAAGCTCTATATTGTTAATTTGAGTAGTTGTCCGTCGCTTAGCAACATTTTTTAAGGTTATTCTACATTCACCTTTGCTAGACAATGCTTTCTCCAAGTTGGATAATAAGAGCTTTCCAGGGTTAATACCCCATAGTTTGCTACTTGCTATTAGCAATATTCACGCTGTTGTAAAACACCATGAATTTCTGATAGAATTTGGTTGCCAATAGTTTACAAATGCAAAATATATAAATTAATACGTTAAGTAATAATACAAATCAGTTATTTTATTTATAATACATTTGTAAAAAATAAGTTATATTGTATCTTTATATATAAATATTAATTTTTTGACTATGAGACAATTCTATCTATTCTGCTCTCAGGAGAGCGTAGCTGGAAAGCAAGCTTTCGGAAGCAGGGTTATTACCCCAAAAAAATCAGGAAATTTTAGCGAAAAGACTTTTACCAAGGTAATAGCAGTCGCTGCATTAGCTATTATTTCAACTTTTAATATCGCTCATTCTGAAGTGATGGCACCGCCAACAAACTTGGATTTTGACGAGCGCTCTAGTGTAAATGATGCTATTGACGACAACACTTTCCCTGGGCAGTTTGTCGGTAGAATCATTCCTACGGGTGGTGATGCATCCATTACTTACAGTTTGGTGGCTGGTGCAGGCGACACCGATAATGCTCGTTTTACCATAAGCAGTGATTCACTGTTCGCTGCTCAGTTTATTGACTTTGAAACCCATCCTGATCCAGCTAACCTGAGTATCAGAGTCAGGGCGGCGGATGCCGGTGGGACCGGTTTTGAGCAAATCCTTCCTTTGAGTATTAGAAACGTTGATGAAGGCACTACGGCTAGCTTTGGTAGCCAAGGTGATGAGTTTAAGGTGAACGAATTTAGACCAAGCCCGCAACAAAGAGCAGCCATTGCCCGTGACGCAAACAATAATTTTGTAGTGGTTTGGCAAAATCAGAACGACGGAATTTTTGCCCAGCGTTACGATGCTACAGCCGATCCAGTAGGTGAAGTACTAAGAGTAGACGACCCTAAAAATAGAAACCAAAAGTGGGCTGATGTAGCGATGGCAGACAACGGAGACTTTGTAGTGGTTTGGCAAGGAAATGGCAATACCGGAGGTAGTGGTACCGATATCATTGCAAGGCTCTACACAGCTAATGGTACGCCCGGAAACGAATTCATTGTGAATACAATAACTGTGGATGAGCAGGATAGTGCTCGAGTAGCGATGAACGCAACCGGAGGCTTTATTGTGGCCTGGCAAGGAAACGGAGATGACGGTAATGTAGCTAATGGAATTGAGGATGCCAGTGGTATTTTCTTCCGTCGTTTCCAGGCCAACGGTACTGCAATTGATGTCAATCAAGTGCAAGCAAATACCACTACTGCGGGTGCTCAATACCAACCCGCAGTCGGCTTGGCTGATGATGGCAAATTTGCGTTGTCTTGGACCAGCGGGGGAAATATAATCTATCGCTTCTATAACGCCACCCTTGCCGGTAGTGCTGAGGCTACTGCTAATAATGAAACTACTGGAAGTCAAGGCCTCTCTGATTTATCTATGCGTGGCAATGGTGCATACATGATTACCTGGCAAGGAGAACAAACTGCAGATAATATCGGTATTTACGCCCGGCGATTTAATAACGATGGTAACCCCACCGCGGCCGCGGCAGAATTCACGGTTAGTGCACCTTCAGATGGTCAATTTGCACCTCATGTATCTATGGCCGATAATGGTACGTTCGTAATCACATTTACTGGACCCGGATCTGGGAATGAGGTGCTAGTTAGACGATACAATGCGGACCAGTCGCCTATTGGAGGTGCATTTGAAGTGAATAAACTCCGGTTGGGTACACAACGTTTTTCAGATGTAGCTCTGGGAGAAGATGGTAGCTTCGTAGTAGCCTGGGAAGGTGACAATGCTGGGCCTAGTATCGGCGATTACGACATTTATGCCCAGCGCTTTTACGTAAATAGTGCTCCTACCGCAGTAGCTTTGAATAATACCAGTATCGCTAACGGTAGTATGGTAGATACTCCGGTAGGAAACTTTACTACCACTGATCCCAATACTGGTGATCGATTCTCTTACGCACTTGTATCTGGAACCGGTGACACTGATAATGATGCTTTCGCTATTCAGCGAGGGCAATTGGTCACGGCGGCTCCGGTGCAAGCCACGCTTCCGGCCAACTTTTCTATTCGGGTAAGAAGTACCGACGCTCTGGGACTCTTTGTTGAGAGTGCATTTACCATTGAAGTAAGTGAAACCCAAATTCCTGCAATTGCTACCAATGCTGGCCTTACATTAGATCAGGGCGATACGGCTACCATAGCTCAGTCGGTGCTAGAGGTAACCGATGCTGAGAGTGGCCCGGGGGCTATCACATTTACCCTTACCCAGGTGCCCGTGCAAGGAGTACTGCAGAAAAGTGCAACTACACTGGGGGTAGATCAGACCTTTACTCAGGCGGATATCAATAATGGCATCATTACCTATATCCACAACGGAAGTAGAAATCTTAGCGATTCGTTGAAATTTACCGCAAGCGACGGCGTAGGGGGAGCTATTGCTGAGACGAATTTTGCCATCTCGGTCACCGAGATACCTAATACAGCTCCCGAAGTAACTACCAACGTTGGTATAGATGTCTTACAGGGTGATACTGCTACCGTAGCTCAAACCGTACTGGAAGTGACCGATGCCGAAAGTACTCCCGCAGCAATTATTTACACACTAGTCAGTACGCCAGTTAATGGATCCTTACAAAGGAGTAATACAGCGTTAGCCGCTAACGAGACATTTACTCAAGCTGATATCAACGATGAAGTAATTACCTACGTGCACGATGGAGGAGCAAGTACGAGCGATAGCTTCAGTTTTACCGCTTCAGACGAAGATGGAAGTACAATTGAGGAAACTCAGGTGGCTATTACGATTACCACTTTAAATGCACCAGTGGCGAATGCAGGAGCGGACCAAGTAGTTACTGATGAAAATGGCGATGGCCTCGAGGAAATAACGTTGGACGGTTCAGCTTCCAGCGATGCTGATGGAACGATTGAAAGCTATGTCTGGATAAAAAATGATACCGATACCGTGGCGACGGGAGCTAATCCTACCGTAATGTTAGAAGTAGAGGTTCATACTATCGCTTTGGTAGTGACTGATAATGGTGGCCTAACTGCTTCTGATACGGTTGTTATTACGGTAAATGCACCCGGTTCGGAGAACACTATGCCGGTAGTAGCGGTAAATGCTGGATTAAGTTTGCCTCAACAAGGAAGTCAGGCCACAATTACAGCGCAAGAGCTACAAGTGACTGATGCTGAAAGCGAACCGGAAGCGATTACCTACACACTGGTTGCGAAGCCAACATCCGGATCACTATTGAAGAACGATACCCCCATGGATGATGGCGGAACTTTTACTCAAAAAGATATTGACGATGGTCTGATTGCCTACTTACACGATAACAGTGCTAATGCGACCGATGTATTTACGTTCTCGGTAGCTGATGGAAACGGCGGCACAATAGCAGATACTCAGTTTGCTATCTCAATCAATATCGTTACTGGATTGGGAGATGAAATTAACGGAGATATTGTAGTAACGTATCCTAACCCCTCTCAGGAGTCATTGTTTATCAAAATGAGTAACCAAACTCAGGGTGATGTAAATATCCGGATAAGTAATACCATTGGACAAGCACTAAAATCAGTAAATTTAAGCAGTCGAATGTTAGAAAATTATCCAATTGATATTAGTAATTTGTCGAAAGGCACGTATTTTGTGCAAATTGAGGCAGATCAGCAAACAGTAATCAAAAAACTTATTAAAGAATAATCATGATAAGTATGTTCTCAAAAATCTTTCAATACCGATATTCCTCTTTAGGAATGTTTGTGATACTAATACTAGCAGTTTTGGCAAGCTGCGGAGGAGGTGATGATAACCCCACTCCTACCCCTGATCCGTTAACTGCTCAACAGGAAAGAGCCCAGGCAATGGCAGGTACTTGGAATAGTAGCGAAGTTCGTACAGTTCCGGATGATATTGAAGATGCAGCAAGGCAAGAATTAGAAGCTCTTTCTTTTACGTTTAATGTAAATCAGGATCAAAATCCAACTACCTTCAGTGCGAGTGGGGCTCCTACCTACTTTAACACAGGGAGTGGGGCTTCCTGGGCTTGGGCAGATGCCACTACTGTGGAAGACGTTAACCTAAGCGCGGTATCACCAGTTTCATCCTTTACTATTGATGAGTTTACTGCTACCAGTATGACTATCTCATTTACTTTTGAAGGGCCTTCTACCAGCCGATTAGAGGGGCTTGGAACTTATACGATAGTGTTAGCTAAGCAGTAGAAACCGGCAACTCTTTTTAAGAAGCGAAGCCAAAGATGTTTTCATCTTTGGCTTTTCTATTTTATCAAAAAAACAACCTAAACCGATTCGGGAAACATGACGAAAAAGTAACTACGTAAAACTACCTACCCAATCTGTGCGGTAGCCAGATAACCAATCAAATGATAAGTTCCGTAGATGATCAGGCCGATAGCACCAAAAATAAACAGAGCAATTCCGATAAGCAGGCCGGTACCCTTTCCCTGATACTTGTTTTCTTCGTAGTGTCGCTTTAGCAAACTAACATTTCGCTGGTTAGCTTTAAACAAGAAGTCAAAGATATTTCCTAGAATTGGGATGCTCCCGAAGGTAGCGTCTAGTGCAACATTGCCTAGCATCATAATGATCACTTTACGGCTTACTCCGTGTTTTGCCATATAGTAGATCAGCGCACCGGAGATTGCCAGCGAGGTTGCGTCGCCCAAGCCTGGGATCAACCCCAAGATAGGGTCAAATCCAAAACGGAAGTTCGTACCGGGAACCCGAAAGCGAGAATCCATTACGCGGGTTATTCGGTCAACCCACTTTAAGTCAGGAATATTTTGATAATCAGTTCGTTTTGTTGTTGCAGAAGATCTTGTCATAGCTAGAGTATTTATCCTACTAAACCTCTTTTCTGGCAAAAAGTTGCGATCAGGAGAATAACAAGATCAGCCAGAAATGACATAAAACAGCCTGCAAGTGGGCGCTGGCTAAAGCCAGAAAAGTAGCGGTTATGAGGGTACTACTACTCCCAACGATTCCATTAGTTGAGGATCATACTCGCAAGCTACCTTCGATACTCGCATAAAGCGATAGTACCACTCGCGTAGTGTGAGAAAAGCCTCTCGCTTGGCCTGGCTAGCCTGCTGGGCTCGGCGACGCGCATCATTACGGCGTACTTCCAGGGTTATTAAGTCATCGATCTTCTCTCTAGCTAGTGTAATTTCGGTATCAGGTAGATCGTACTTAGCTACCTTCTCAGCATCAATGTTGTGGTAGAATTTCTTTACCTGATTCAGCCAGGCGTTGTACTGACGAGCCCGACTTCCATTGAGCCCCAATCTGTTCTGCATTTCTTTGTCTTTGCGGTAGACGAAGCGAGCAATTTCCAAATGTGAGGCATAAAGTGATTGCATGGCAGTGCGGGCATCACGTAAGTTTTGCTGAGCTTTTTGTGACTTTTTTTGTAGTTGCTCTTGTTGAACCTGTAATTCTTTCACGTTATTGAGCAACTGCTGGCCTACTTGTACTTTCTTCGCAGGAAAATTATAGTGTTTTAGCACCTCTTGCAACTCAGGCACCGTAAGGGCTGCTTCGGTAGTTACCTGTACCCGGTACAATAAATAAGCCTGCGATTTAGAAACCTTTTTCATGAGAGCATAGGTAATGATATAGACGCAAGGTAAGATAAGTGAGAGTTGAAAAACGTAGTAACTAGGCAAGTTTAGTACGGATGTAGGAAATGAAGCAACAAGTAACTTTTTACCGGATTGCACTGAGGGAAGCAGGAGTATTAGCTATAATTCTTGTGGCTTTCTTATAGCGAACCAGATACAAACCAGCATATCCAAGAGAACGAGACAAAATGAGACTGATACAGTAGCAGCTATCTATGGGGATAGAAGGGTTTGCAACAGACACCCCGAGAACTAATAAAAAGGATTCTCACGAAAGTTGAATCAACGGGCATTCATCGTTTTGGTATAATCAGTACTGACACAACTCCCTGGTAACGATTTACCCCGATTATTTCAAATTACGAAAGTGCTAATGAAATAACTGGATGAATAATGGAAGCGATGTTATTGTATCATCGATAAAATTACAGTAAAGACTAGCTCATGCTAGTGCCCTGATTCAGATTATTCGTTCGCTATACGTTTGAGATAACTACTCCGGTAGGTTGTCATCCGAATGATGTAAACCATCAAGCTGATGATCGCCCAAGTTATCCACAATAGGTCGTAAGTGAGAAGTTACTACTGAATCTAATGAGTTTACTTAAAACTTAACTCCCAAATCCAGACTAAAGAGATCATCTTTGATAATTAGATCACCCAGTGTAGCATCGGTACTTTTTACTACGTTTACTAGCCCTCGGCGATAACTGAATCCACCGAAAACAATAGTACTGTAACCAAACTGATGCTCCACGCCGGTTCCAAGTAAAAGAGAAGAATCAATGGGTTTAAAATCAGTGATCAAGTTGGCATCATCGCTAATATTGTCTTCCAGGATTTTTATCTCAAGGGTAAAACCAGCTTGAAAATATACCCGGGTATCCAGGGCAATCTCATTCGTAAAGAGCTTTATCGTAGCGGGTATTTGCAGGTAGTGCAGGCGGTAGGCTTCCTCAACCGAATTAGTACTGGTTTTAAGCCCTACTCGTTTAGGTGTAAAGAAAAGCCCGCTGGAGACATAATAGTTTTCCTGAAACATATAATCAGCCAGGATACCCGCCATAAGCCGCCCTCCTACTCCATCGTTATTTGTTCCAATCAGCGCTTCGTCGTCGTCTATGCGATTAAAAGAGAGTGTAGGGGACAACTGAACACCCAATTTAACCTGAGCCTGGGCCCCAGTGTAAGATATAACTAATAAAAGGAGGAGAATGAATCGCGTCATCGCTAAATTATTTTAGATAAAAATCCGTTTTTTTGAAAAAAATTGTATGCGTCTGATATTAATTCTTGTCGTGTTAGCCACTTTCGGCTTGTTTTCCTGCGAATCGGATAACTGTTCAAGTTCGGTGGATGTTTCAGATATATCGATTGATGTAGAAATTATCCGTTTGGAAGAAAGCCTCTACCAGGCTCAGTCGCCTCAAGAAATCCAAAGGCTGCTTAAAAACCACCCTAGTTATCTGGCTCGCTACGCTAATTTAACGGGAAGCCCCGACGATTCGCTGTACTACGAAGAATATTTTCGCATTACGCAGAATCCCGCTATCGATACCCTCTACCAGCAAACCCGAGAGGTTTTTGCTGATTTGGAAACGCTAGAAACCGATTTCGCTCAAGCCTTTCGCCATATAAAGTACTATTACCCCAATTTCACCCCACCCAAAATCTATACTACCTTCACCGGGTTAGGTAGTATGGGTGATGATCTACTGGTGAGCGATAGCCTGATTGTCATTAGTCTCGATTTTTTCGTAGGGGAAAAAGCGCGCTTTCGTCCGCAGGTGCACGATTATATGCTGGGTCGGTACAGCCCCGATTACATTGTACCGAGCTGTATTATGATTCTCTCCAACCGGTTTAACCGAACTAATCCGGCTGATAATAGCCTATTAGCCGAGATGCTCTACTACGGCAAGAGCTATTACTTTGTGCAGCAAGTCATGCCTTGCCTCCCTAATACGCTGCTCGCTGGCTACGAAACCAACGAGATTACTACCATAGAGGAAAACACCGCCATGATCTGGTCACACTTTATTGATAATGAGTTGCTGTATGAAACCAGCCATATAGTAAAGCCTCGCTACGTAGGCGAAAGACCGAGTACCATAGAGATTAACGCAAAGATTCCGGGGCGGATAGGGCGTTGGTTGGGCTGGCAGATTATACAATCGTATGAGGAAAAAACCGGTAAAGAGCTACCTGAGATCATGCAGGAGGCTGACGCTCAGCAGATTTTTATACAAGCAAAGTATAGGCCTTAGCCGGGGCTGGCTGATTGGACTCTTCTAACGCATGTCGGAGCACTTCAATCTGCTTTTCCTTCGCAAATTCCCGCTCAGCCAGGGATCGGGCGTTGCTCTGGAAGGCATCGAGTAGCGAGCGATCGGTCACGAAGGGAGCCAATTGGGTTACAAACTTTTCGGGTTGTTTGGGATGGGCGTAGAATCCGCAGCAGTTATCTTCCACCAATTGGGCAACCCAGCCGGGAGTATTGGTGATGCACATTTTTCCGGCGGCCAGCGCATCAAAGAACTTATTAGGACTATTCGATTGCAGTACCGGGCAATCAGCAAAAGAGAGATAAGCCGCATCAGTAACATTTAGTACTGACAGCAACCCGTATTTATTCTGATGATCAATGAAGGAAATATTAGTGAGTTTTCGTTTGGCCGATATTTTCTTCAGATTCGGAAGTTCACTTCCCTGCCCTACTACCAGAAAATGCACTCCGCTCAACCCTTTGTCCTGACAGGCCTCAGCTGCGGCCAATAGATATTCCAGGTGGTTTACCTGGCCGATAGCCCCAAAGTAGGTAACCACAAATTTGTTCTCAACCCTGAACTGCACCTCATGGTAGATATTACGCTCCGATTTTCGGAAGAACTGGCAGTCGGACATGTTCGGGATTAGGTAGATAGGTTTACGGGGTACAATTCGGCGAATATGGCGCTCGATATCAGGCGACAAGGCCACGAGGGACCGGGCCTGCCGATAAATCCGTTTTTCCCAGTTTCGAAGATATCTGATCAGCCAGCGGTTACGAAAAACCCCCATTTGCACCGGAGCCTCCGGCCACAGGTCGCGTACCTCAAAAAGATAAGGAATGCGGTACCGCCAGCGGTAATACAGAGCGGCTAAGCCTACCGTAAGTGGGGTGGAAGTAGCGTAAACGCGATCAGCGTGCTTAAATAACGGGGCTTTCAAACAAGCGTACCAGGCAAACCACAAAAAAGCCTGAACTCGTTTCCATTTGGAGAAATCCTGGGAATAGGGCACCGGTAAATAATGCACGTAGATGCCATCCACCAGCATTTTTTTGTATGTAAGCTCATTGTGCGAGGTGATCATCGTTACTTTATGACCGGCTTCTACCAAACCTTTGGCCAGGTAGTAAGAGCGTATGGCACCACCTTCTTCGGGGGTTTTGAAGTACTGGTGGATGTAAAGAATGTGCATAACCTGAGTGCTAGAAAGTGGTTCTGAAAAAATGAAAACGGAAACGTAAAATACAACGAAATTCTGTTAGTTGCCTAATGAAATTCTGATTTCACCCCGACAATTTTTTGAATTTTGGTAAATCCAGTGAAGGTTGTTGATCTGGCATTTGATTAACGACAAAAACGGTTATTTGTTAAGCTGTTGCTGACGAAAAATTTTTTATTCAACGTGGAGTGATAGCCAGGCCGATAGCAACAACAACAACCAGATTTCCGCACTAAAATCGTGGCGACCGCTCCGGTGCATCTTAAGTAGATGTCGGGTCTTTTCGGGAGAAATAAATTGATAGATGGGCTGTTGAGGATCATCCAGATATTGCTGAACCACCGGAAGTGATTCGTGGCGTAGCCAGTGGCCGAAGGGCAGGCCAAATCCCTCTTTGGCCCGGCGGATGTAGGGCTGCCCACCGTAGCGGCTCAGTAATTGTTTCAGTATCCACTTTTTACCCGGTAGAATACGAAATATTGCTGGAAGCGATTGAATATAACGTACTACCGGCGCATCCAAGTAAGGGACTCTAAGTTCCAGACTGTGGGCCATGCTGCTGCGATCGCTAATTTGCAGTACGTCCTCAATCAGGTAATAACGCTGGTCGTGCTCCAGGGCCGAAAACAAGTAATGTTCTACAAAATTCGGATCTGCGGGTAATACAGACCCAGTTATTGTAGAGTTGAAGGAAGGAGCGCCTAGTGCCGGAAATCCGATAAACTGCTGAAAAGTAGTGGCCGGATCATCGGATACAGAATGGGCGTATTTCTTCAAAAGCCGAAAGGTTTTGCGGAACGGATGAGGAAAACCGGTGGGAAGTAAGGTGGCAGCACTTTTGCCCAATCCACGCAGCTTGGTAAACCATCGGTAGTGTTTTAGGTAAAAATAGTAAGCGGCGTGTCGGTTGTAGCCACCAAACAGTTCGTCGGCCCCAGCCCCGGAAAGCACCACTTTCACCCGCTGGCTTGCTTGCTGAGAGAGGAGGTAGGTCATCATCGCTCCGCTGTCACCCACTGGCTGATCCATCTTGCGAACAAAATCCTCAAAGTGGGTGGTGAAGAGCAATGAGTTAAGGGGTACTTCCTGATGATAGCTGCCGTACTGCTCAGCAGCCAGGCGGGAGTAGTGATAATCCCGGGTGCCGAAGTTTTTTTCTTTAGCGTCGTTGACGATGGAGAAAGTAGGAATCGGCGGAGCTCCGGTTTCTTTTATTAGCGCCAAAAGTAGCGTGGAGTCAACTCCGCCACTCAGAAATAACCCGGTAGGCACGTCGGTAGCAATATGCCTAAGTACGGCGTCTTTCAATAACTCTTCGGTTTGATGCAGTAACTCAGTGGTAGCAGGAGGCTGCTCATTTGCCGGAGGCGAAGGCGGTGCATATTGTTGAATTTGAGTATTTTGTTCGGGCGACAGCGATAGGTAACTTTTTTCAGGTAGCGGATGAATTTGTTGGTACAGCGTTCGCCCCTTCTGGGGGTAGCGGAAGTACAGATAGTGATCAATCTGTTCCGGATCAATTTCGGTAGAAACCAGTCCGGATACGGCTAAACTGCGGGAGGAGGAAGAGGCCAGAAAGAGAGAATCTGTTTCGGCGTAGTACAGTGGTTTAATGCCGAAAGTATCGCGGGCTAACAGTAAGCTCTCTTCCCGGCGGTCATAAAAAGCCAGGGCGAACATGCCTTCAAATGCTTGCAAAGCCGCAGGGCCCTGACGGGTGAGCATTTTCAGCACTACTTCGGTATCCGAGTAAGTGCTAAACGTTTCGCCTTGAGCCAGCAGCCGGTTACGAAGCTCATAAAAGTTGTATAGCTCCCCGTTATACAGCAGTGCGTAACGTTCGTCGGGTGAAACGAAGGGTTGATTGGCCCGGTCGCTGAGATCGGTAATCTTTAGCCGTTGGGCACCCAGATAAATCTGCTGACGGTTATCCTGCCAGTGCAGCGCACGGTTGGCATCCGGCCCCCGGTAAGCACTCGCCTGCATCATTCGCTCCAGTGCCTGGTCAATGTTAGCCGTTGATTTTTTCTTGGCGATAATGAGGTGAAAGCCGCACATAGTTGGTGCAAGCATACAAAATGTATAGAATTATCCCGCAGGCTAGACTAATTTTAGGGTGTGTTAACATATAAATTTGAACGGCGATTTTGGCCTCTTTTTAAGCCACTATGCGTTACTTTCGGCGGCCAATGCTAAGGCATTGCCCTTCTCAAGTGTCTTCATTGGCCTAAAAATAGTCTCCAAATCCCTCGTTAATTCATATGTCAACACACCCTGGAAAAATTGAAAACGCAATCTGTGAAAGCCTCTTCTTCCGAATCGACCTTGCCGGTTAAGATAGTAGTAGCTCGCACGTCCGAGCAATTTACCGTGGCCCGGCAGTTGTTTTTGGTGTACGCCGACTGGCTAGGAGTGGACCTGAGCTATCAGAACTTTGCGCAGGAGTTAGAGTCACTTCCGCAGATGTACGGTGGGAGCGAAGGTAGACTGCTACTGGCTTTAATAGACAACACTCCGGCCGGATGTGTAGGAGTACGGAAACTCAGCTCCTCAACCTGCGAAATGAAGCGACTGTTCGTAGAAGATAAATTTCGGGGAAAAGGAATCGGAGTGGTTTTAGCGAAGCAGGTCATTCAAGCGGGAAAGGAGTTAGGCTATACCACCATGGTACTGGATACGTTGAAAATGATGAAGTCAGCGCAGAAGCTTTATCAATCATTGGGCTTTGTTGAAATTCCGGCTTATTACAGCAACCCCCTACCGGACGTTATTTATTTGAAATTGAATATGTGATAAGTGATATATTAATGAAAATACCTATTATCTCAGAATTTTATTCTGATAAATACTTGATTTGCATTATAAATTAACTATACATTTGCGTAAATACTAAAAGGAAATTTTATCGCCTTACAATCAACCAGCCTTATGTCAACCTCCATGAATCGCCGAAACTGGCTCAAGTCCAGCGCATTATTTGCGGGTGGATTGGGATTTAGTTCTACCCTATCGATCAATTATGCTCAGGCTTCTCAGCAGGTAGCAGCGCGTTTATACGCTCCCTACGACGATGAAGAAGCACTGCTAAGTGGGATGCCCAAACTGAAAGCCCGGATTTCATCTAACGAAAATCCGTTTGGGCCCAGCAAGAAAGCGAAAGAAGCGCTGATGGGCGAGATCGATACCAGTTTCCGCTACGGACGGGAGAGCAAAACCGAGTTTGCCCAGTTGCTGGCGGATCATTTTGAACTGACCGAAAGAGAAGAAACCCGCTGGGGGACTCGGCCTACCCAGGTAATGCTAGGCGCCGGATCTACCGAGTTGCTGCTGGCTGCTTCTATTGCCTACGGCCAGAACGGAGGAAAAATACTATCGGCCGAACCTACGTATATGTCGCTTATCCGTCGGGCCCAAAGCCTGGGAGCGGAGTGGGATACGGTACCGCTTACCAAAGACTACGTTCACGATCTGGATCGTTTGGCTGAGGCCGTTTCCAGTGATCATAGTCTGGTCTACATCTGCAATCCGAATAACCCAACCGGTACGGTATGCGACCCGGACGAATTGCGGGCATTCTGTAAGGAAGTATCCAAGAAAAAGCCGGTGTTCATTGACGAGGCCTACATTGACTATACCGATGATCCTAAAAGATATTCAATGGCCGACCTGGTGGCCGAGGGCTACGATGTGATTGTGACGCGTACGTTCTCCAAACTGCACGCATTCGCCGGCTTGCGTATTGGCTACACCCTGGCCCAACCGGAAGCCATTGAGAAGATGAGTAAGTACAGCAACAGTGCCGGAAATATCTCCAGTCCTTCAGCCGCAGCAGCCATTGCCTCCTTTAAGGATACCGCTTATCAGGACTATGCCAAGGAAATGAACCAGAAGTCGAAGGGTTTCTTGATAAAAACCCTGACTGACGCAAATTACGACTACATTCCGTCGGTCACCAATTTTATGCTCTTCCCACTGCAATCGAATAGTGAGCAGTTTCGGCAGGATATGCTGAAGCAGGGAGTGAGTGTACGCTCGTGGAGCTTCTCGGATCAGGAGTGGTGCCGGGTAAGCATTGGCACCATGCAGGACATGGAATATTTTGCCGAAGCATTTAATAAGCTAGCGTAAATCGAAAACATTTAATTTCTTCATATCAGTCTACCTACTGACCTGAAAACCCTGAGGCAATTGCGTTCAGGGTTTTTTTTTATGAGTTTCCCCCGTAGCTTTGGCGCTGACTAACCCAGTAAGCGCTTGGATTATACCTACCTATACCAGTCTATTCCCCTGACCCACAGTACGCTGCTGGCCCTGGTAGTGCTGTTTATTCCGCTGCTTAATTTTATCTGGCTCAGCCTCATACGCAACAAATCAGGTGAAATAAGCGCCTGGGTAGCTTCGGGCTTTTTATTAGGATCGGTGCTGGCCGCTGCCCTCGTTTTTCAGGCCGTTTGGTGGGGCAACCCGGCCCACAGCCGGATGATCTGGTTTGAGATACCTACTTCCTCCTTTGCTTACCCGTTTACGGTGGGCGTGCAGGTGAACCGGATGGCGGCGCTTATGCTGCTGGCGGTAACGCTGGTTTCTTGGATTGTACACGTGTTTTCCATTCGCTATATGGAGCACGACGAGGGCTACTCTCGCTACTTTGCGCTGTTGGGCCTGTTCACCTTTGCCATGCTGGGTATTGTCATTATGGACAACCTGCTGATGATCTTTTTCTTCTGGGAGCTGGTGGGAGTTTCCTCCTACGCCCTCATCGGGTTCTGGCATCGCCGCCCGGCAGCTATTAAAGCCAGCACTAAAGCCTTTCTGATGAACCGGGTGGGTGACGTAGGATTTATTATTGGGATGCTGGTGCTGTGGTCGCAGTTTGGAACGCTGGATTTGTGGGTGCTGGAGGATCTGATGCAGCAGTCCGTATTTACTGATGAAGGAACGTGGCTCAGCTATTTCCGGGTGAATAACCTGTTGGTTGAGAATGCCGCGCCTACCGTCTGGCTGACGGTGGCCGGATTAGGACTGGTGCTGGGAGCTATCGGTAAATCGGCCCAGTTACCACTGTTTAGCTGGCTGCCCAACGCTATGGAAGGCCCTACCCCCGTTTCGGCCCTGCTGCACGCCGCTACTATGGTGGCGGCGGGTGTTTATCTGCTACTGCGGGTATTTATGTTGCTAGATGCCACTACCCTGACTACCGTAGCCGTAATCGGAAGCATTACAGCATTTGTGGCGGCCATATCAGCCCTGGTGCAATACGATATTAAGCGAGTGCTGGCGTATTCTACCATCTCGCAGTTGGGGTATATGATGGCCGGTATTGGAGTAGGAGCTTACCAGGCATCTTTCTTTCATCTGATTACTCACGCCAGCTTTAAGGCCGGACTGTTTCTAGCGGCTGGAGCCATTATTCACCGGATGCATCATCTGGAAGGCTCTCAACCATTAAGCAGTGCTTTTGATCCGCAGGATATGCGCTGGATGGGTGGGTTACGTACCCGCATGCCCATTACGTTCGTGGCCTACGTGGTTACGGCTGCCGCGTTGGTGGGCATTCCATTGTTCTCCGGATTTTTGTCAAAAGACGCTATCCTTAGTGGCACGCTCGTATGGGCCTCACTACCTGCTTCCACTCCTCTTGACTGGCACTGGGTGGTGCCGGGGTTAATGTTCGTTACTGTTCTGCTAACCGCGCTGTATATGGGCCGGCAGTTATTGTTAGTGTTTTTCGGAGACCTGCGGGCTCAGGAGCCTACGTCATCATCTCCGCTATGGCAGCCTAGTTGGGCTACAATCAGTTGGTTGATGCGGGTACCGCTCATCGTGCTGGCGCTGCTATCGTTAGGGGTGGTTTATTCACTCAATCCCCTATCGGTGGATAGTAGCTGGCTATTGGCTAGTATTCCCTACGCGCCTCAGGCGGTTCCGGGGCCAACGTTTGACTATACCGTGTTGGCCGCTGCCAACCCCGAATGGCACCTCATCACTACGGTAGGCACGCTGGGCATGATTATCGTAGGGTTAGCGATAGCCTTCGGACTGTACCGGCCGGGAAGAATGAAGGATCGACCGCTCGAGTTACCATTAAGTCAGCCAAAAGGCGTAGCGGCTTTTTTTGCCCAAAACTGGTTTCTGGATCGGCTGTATCAGCGCGTTATCATCTACCCGGTGCTGCTGCTTAGCAAGTTTTTACACTGGTTGGATACCCGGCTGATTGACGGAGTATTGCACTTCCTGGCGTTCGGTGGGGTCATAGCGGGACATATTATTGCCTGGATAGATCGGACGCTAGTGGATGGTCTGGTGCGGAGCAGTGCCGGACTCATTCAATTCTCGGGCTCGCTCGTACGATCAGTACAAACCGGACGAATTCAGACCTACCTGATTATAAGCCTGCTAGCGCTGGTAGGGCTACTCTACTGGCTGGTTCAATTCTGATGAGTATCATTTATTTAAAAAATCGGCACCAAATCAGTAGCGAAGTGCTGGCCGCCGTTTCTCACCCGG
Organism: uncultured Roseivirgaceae bacterium; assembly: GCA_964551335.1. Taxonomy (GTDB): domain Bacteria; phylum Bacteroidota; class Bacteroidia; order Cytophagales; family Cyclobacteriaceae; genus Tunicatimonas. Next base: position 122,129 of record CAZKCO010000011.1, on the reverse strand, counting down.
AAGCTATTCCTTACTTAAACGAAGTGGACGATAGTCTACAAGCTGCGCTGGTATTTGCCTGGCAGTGGCTACGGAGAGATCAGGAGTTTGAGCAGCTAACCTCCGGTTCAACCGGCAAGGCCAAAGCTATTACAATTGCCCGGGAGAAGATGATCATCAGTGCCCGAACCACGGTAGAGGCCCTACATCTGACCGAACAAGACTCAGCGCTGCTCTGCTTGAACGCTAGCTACATTGGCGGAAAGATGATGATCGTACGCAGCCTGCTGAACGGAATGGACTTGGTGATAGTGCCCCCGGCGGCTAATCCGCTAATTGATTTGCCCTTCCTGCCGGGTTTTACCGCGATGGTCCCCCTGCAAATACAGGCACTGCTGGAAGCGGGCGAGGCCAATCGGTTAAACCAGATGAAAGCGATCATTGTAGGCGGAGCCGCCGTGAGCATTTCTTTAGAAAGAAAAATTGCCGATCAGCTAAGCGTTCCGGTATACAGTACCTACGGCATGACCGAGACCGTATCGCACATCGCCCTACGCAAACTCACGCCCCCCGATGCAAGTCCGTACTTTAAAGTACTGGGAGACACCCAGATAGGCACGAATGAGCGCGGGTGCCTGCGAATAAAAGGGGCAATAACCGGCCAAGAGTGGCTAAACACCAACGATCTAGTAGAGATAGCCGATGAGAAGCATTTTCGCTGGTTGGGTCGCTACGATTTTGTAATTAACAGTGGGGGAGTGAAAGTCTCGCCTGAGACAGTGGAAGCGGTGCTAGAGCCAATCGTGCATTCCCTGGGATTTAACGGGCGTTTGCTGATAAGCTCGTTACCCGACGAAAAGCTGGGAGAGCGCATAGTGCTACTGCTGGAGGGCGACTCGCCCGGTGAAAACTTTAAAGCCCGGCTGCTGGCGGAAGCCAAACAGCAACTGGTCCCCTACCACGCTCCCAAAGAGGTTTACTATCTGTCAGCATTTGCCCAAACCAATAACGGTAAAATACAGCGGCGGAAAACCCAGGATTTACTACTTAGAATTAGATGAGCACTCTGCTAGAACTTTTCTCTAAGGGAAGTGGATAAGAGATTGAACAAAAGGCCATTTTGACGAAAAGCAGCTCTTTTTCTTGGTGAGCTGAATTGACAGATTTCGTCGATATAGTTAGAGAACAAGCCTGAGGGGTGATGCGAACCAAGGTTGTTACTGATACCTATCGAAGAATTATTCCATTCTGTATGACTTGGCTCATTGGGAAAAGGTAGTTAGTTTACTGTATCTTTGCTCGGCTATGTTTGATCAAACTTCCATTCGCCAATTAGCCATTACGGTGGAAACCTTAGTAGTACCCCCACCCTATAGTCATACCTATAGTTTTCATTTGCAATTTACGCCGAATAAAGTGCAGGTAGCCTACGAGTTACAGTACACCGACCGCGACGAACTCAGCGAAGAGGAAATATGGGAAGAAGGCTTTAGCCCCAACGATGACTTCCGTTGGGAAGGTGGTTTATCCGGGGTATGGCGAGAAGTGCTGCTCAGTTTATGGTCGCAAACCCAATGGGTGACCCCGGCAGAAGTGAGCGACGAAGTAGAAAATGCCGTACTAATTACAACCACGTTAGATGACGGATCGCAACGGCAAGGAGTTCCGGAACCGATCGGTGAATGGGAGTATCTGCTGCAGGAGCTTACCCAGGCGGTGTACGAAGCTGCCCAGCGGGAACATCCGCTGCAAATCCGATACTTACAACGGTCTACGCAGGGGGAGGAATATCAACTTACACTCAGGGTTCAGTTTCTGGATCGTACCTTTATGGTTACCCGCCATCGGCAAGAGCAGATCCAGCAGTATAATCCGCCCTGGGCGGAAGTAAAACCTCTACTTAGCGCACTTTATCAACTAGACTACCACCGCGAAAAGGCCTACCCCAAAATGCCTCAGCGTCCCGGCCAGTATATCGACCCCGGTGATGGCCTTTGGTACCTTTGTGGACAGGCATTAACAAACCCCGGACGGATAGATCAGCTAGACCAAATAATACAGATCATAGGCTCATATTTGGAAAAAATAAATACCTAACAAAATAAGATAGTCGGAACTAAAAATTATAAATATTTAGACACTATGTATTATACTATACATACAAATTAGTAAAAGATATATACTCGATATATAATTCCTACTCATAGGATGAGTATAACTATCTGGTATATGGTAATATTATTTATGTCACTTTGTTTTGATTATTTAAAATAGCACGGGACGCTTGTTAAAGTCATCTTTAAAAAAGATTAGTTTTATTAGAGTAAATGCAAGAAAAAACTCAAAAAATTGTGAAATTTGATAATACCTATCTATCTTGGATTTGCAAAGCGCGGTATGGTATGGAATTCCGTTTTTGTTGCTTGTAGCTTAGTCAGAAGTCGCTTACATTATTAATATAATTTTTTACAACAACCCGCACATCTTATTCTGAATTAAGTTTTATTCTTTTTCGTAAGAGTTGTACTTTTTGCTTATTTCTTTTTCCAAACCTATGCATTGATCTAGCTTATGAATACTGTTACTATTAGTAACCAGCCTCTTGAGAAGGTTGCTGTTCTTTCATCAGAAGTAACTACCGGAAAATTCGAAGAAGTGCTCAATCACGTTGTAGCACTTTCTGAAAGGAAACGGTCTTCCTACATATGTTTTGCTAATGTACATATGATTGTGGAAGCGTTTGCCGATCAGAGGTTTCAGCAGGTGATTAACCAAGCCGATGTAGTAGCTACCGACGGCTTACCTCTTACTAAGTACCTTCTGTTATTTGAGGGAATCAACCAGGATAGAGTAGCGGGCCCCGATTTATTTCCTGAATTGTTATCTAAAGCTGAAAAGCTCGGCAAATCAGTCTATTTTTACGGTAATACCCCGGAAGTGTTAGAGCAGATGCGCTCAAAGGCAGTAAGTGAGTATCCTAAACTAAAAATATCTGGTGTATTTTCGCCTCCTTTTCGCTCACTTACTGCAGAAGAGGATGAGGAAATAGTGAATATGATTAACGCGGCTAAGCCTGATTTTTTGTTTGTATCACTAGGTTGCCCCAAGCAGGAGCAGTGGATGCACGATCATTGTGGTAGAATACGCTCCTGTATGTTGGGAGTAGGTCAGGCGTTTAGTACCTACGCTGGTACCGACAAACGTGCGCCCCGATGGATGCAGCAGTACGGGCTGGAATGGTCTTATCGCCTGTATCGCGAACCTAAACGATTGGCTAGGCGCTACCTGTATACTAATGTCTTTTTTCTGTATTTGGTAAGCAGGCTATACTTTAGGAAAATAAGGAATAAAGAATTGCTGCCAGTGTAGGCCTTCGTAATTGAACGAGATTTGTTCAATTACGATAAATTTTTATCTATAAAAGAATTCATCCTTAATATCTGAGCCTATTTATATTCTTCCTTCTACCCAATTGTCATCTGCAAAAGATCGTAATTTAGAGCACCAGTTTAGATGCTTTTGAATAATTGCGAGCAAAAAAGCATAATTACAAATAAGGAAATTTATACAACCAAAAATCTAACTAAATTCATTTTCTGCAATATCCATCCCAAGCACTTCACCAGCCTCAACTTACTTTTATAAATCCTTTGAAAGCTGTGTTTAATAAAGGCTAGTTTGCCTCAATGGCAGATGACTATATTGCTCTACCTAGCGCTTTAGAATAGAATTCAAATATGCTTCAGAAAAGAAAAGTTCTGAAGAAGCAAAAATCTGATTGACTCTATAATCTAAAAGAATTTTATACATGAATGCGAGAATTGTAAAGAAGGTAATCAACAAAGTATTAGGTAAAACTGGCTCGGTTGATAAACTGTACAGCGAACATGATTACCTCGAAGCATATAGCAAACATACTGACTTACGAGTAGAAAACGATCCTAAAACTGCGGTAGGTGGGATGTGGGAGGTAATAGGCCCTCTTCAATTTGAGTTTCTAACCAATAAAGGGATGCAGCCCGACCATAAGATGTTAGATATTGGTTGTGGTACTCTCAGAGGAGGAATTCACTGCATTAAGTATTTGAACTCCGGTAATTATTATGGCTTGGACATCTCTAGCAAAGCTATTGCGTTTGGTAAAGATTTCGTTGCTAAGGAAGGGCTATCAGATAAGCAACCGCAACTCATAGTTAGTCAAAATAAAGATTTAAAATTCGAAGAGTTCCAGGGGCAAAAGTTTGACTACATCTTCGCGCAGTCTGTGTTTACGCACTTGAAGCCAGAACACATTACAGAATGCTTCGCTAATGTTGGTAAGGTTATGCATAAAGATACCGTTTTTTGTTTTACCTATTTCAAGAGTAAGAAGTATCGGCAATTCAATGTTAAAGATTTCAGTTACCCTTTTTCGTTTTTTGAATCATTGGCTCAGCAGTTTAAATTCATAATAAGAGACCGTTCAGCTGATTATGATCATCCTAGAAAACAAGTAATGGTTGAATTAAGGAAAAGTAATACTCACGACTAGGTACGGGCGTTAATTGCACCTTCAGTGGTATTGGTATCAAAGATACCAGATGAAAAAAAGCTTATCTTAAAAGAATGTTGAAAGTCTTCGTACCTTTAAGAACAAATTAATAGAGTATTGCACGAGTCAGATAAAGATAAATTGAAAATTTACGTATATCGTAAATTTCTGCTAAAAGATGTAAGGCCGGTTTCGCTGCTTATGCATACTACGGATCAGGATCAACAGCCCGATCTATTATATTGGAATAAGCTACGAGAAGTCTTGTATTCCATTGTTGAGGTTTGCTATTTTGATCATTTGTCTGAGTCGGGCCAGATCGTCATTATACCCCATAGTCTGAAAGAATATCGGCGCCGGAATACGCTAAAAGACATCATACATTTTAGTCAGGACTGTATAAAACAAAACAAGTTTGTGGTAGCTTATGACCACGGTGCGTTGCACATCAGCCCTAATCACTTTTCACTTCAGTTTAGAACAAACAATACAAGAGGTAGTGGTAAATCCGTAACTATACCAAATTGGCTATATGACCTAGGCTACCATTCCAATTTACCTGCTTTAGAACAGCCATTAGTAGGATTCTCGGGTAATGTTGAGTATCCGAGTCGGCTTAATGGAATTGCCAAATACGTACGTCTTCCGCATAGGTGGATCAATCATCTGGCATGTAATTTAACCATTGACGAACACCTAAATGTACAGACCATTAAACAGATGATTGCCCGCTATGTCAGGCAGGCCCTACTATCTCAGCTCACATCCTTTAACCAAGTTAAGGTAGATATTTTAAGTAGATCTACCTCTTTTTTTACAGAATCGGCTGAGACCCGTAACAAACTGCAGTCTGAGTACCGGTCCAGTATTTTTAATAATATTTACTTTATTGTAATCAGAGGAGACGGACAGGGTTTCTTTCAACTGTACGAGATAATGTCGGCCGGTCGTATTCCAATTATCATAGATACTGGGGTAACGCTACCATCTTTAAGAAAGTACGACTGGACTGATATTTCGTTAATTGTACCCTTTAACGAACTAGATACCCTAGAAGAAAGAATTATTACTTTTCATGCTAACCATAGTGCGCAAGAATTAGAGGCTAAATGTCAAGCCGCCCGGCAAGCGTACGAAGAATTGTTACCCCATAACTATGTGCCCAATATTATGCTCCCTATGCTAACAAAGGGTGCTAGAACGGAAAATATATATGCCTGACAAAAGAGTTAAAGTTTTGTATATCGGAAGTTTAAACCGAAGCGGTAGCACTTTACTTACCAAATACCTAAACGAGTTTGAAGGTTTTTTTTCGGTAAACGAAATTGCATTTATTGGTTTGCATGGCATACATAATGATTTTGCTTTAGGAAATGGAGAAAAATTCTCTAAAAATGCAATATGGCAAAGTATCATTAAAAAAGCTTTCGGGGCTTCAATCGACTGGCAGGAACTTTCATTCTTCGAGCGAAATATTCATAAAGATCTAGGGTTACCCATTGGGTACGTTATACCGCAATCGCAAGATACCGCCCGGCTAAACCGCTATCGAGAAAATATAGCTAAACTATACCAAGCGATTGCTGATGTAACGCAATGCTCAGTTATTGTAGACTCTTCTAAAAGTCCGGATTATGCGTACCTGCTTGCTACCGTTGAGAACATTGATGTATACCTACTTCATCTTATTCGCGACTTTCGGGGAGTTTTTTATTCTCATCAGAAGAGAGTAAAAAGACAAGATTTAGGTTCAAACAATGACACATTTGCTTATATGCAGGGTGCCCGTACTGAGAGGTTTGTTTGGTATACCTACATTGCTTCTCTAAAATTTTACCTACTTAAAAGAAAAATGAAGTACTTAAGAATGAAGTATGAAGACTTTTGTAGCAATCCTGTAGTGACAGCCCGTGAAATAATAACTTTCCTTGAAGAAAACCAAAATTTGCCAAAAATAGCTGAGGATGGCGAAATTTCTTTAAAAAAAGATAACTTGGGTATTTGGGGTAATCCTATGAGGATGAAAAATAAGATCCAGATTCATACCGATCATCAGTGGAAAAATAAATTACCTTTAGGAAAAAGAAAGTTGATTAGATTTTTGCTGTATCCGCTTTTTAAGCTATACAACTATTGATGAAAGATTCTGTTTTATTTTGGTTTATTTGTTGCTGTATTAAGAAATGAATAAGAACTATTTGCCTTCTTTTTTATTACAAGTTCACGGAGCTTAGAAACAGATAGCCCTTGTATACACCCAAGTACGTTTATTTTTTTCACTTTTCTTTAAATTTGGACAGTACTGTAAAATATTATATTTAACAATTCCTGACTATGAATTTGCTTCATAAACATGTTTTTGTGCATGGTTTTGTCGGGCTTAGTCGTTTTGCACAAGAAGTTTTCAATGATTTGTCACAACCTAAAAGAAAGCTAAGATTCTTACGTGGCCTAGTCTATGCTAACTATGACTATGTCGCCCGATTTCCTAAGATAAATGTTTTGAATTTTCTATCGGCGTATCCTTCTGCCAAGGGACAAGAGATTCCAATGACTTTACACGAAGACGAACGATGGTCACTCTCTGATTTGGAAACACTCTATCTTTTGTCTATCATTTCGTTACGTTCAAATCCCAAGGTTTTTGAGATTGGCAGTGCTCACGGGGAAACTAGTTATGCTGTAGCGAGGGTTAATTCCAATGCCCATATTTTTACATTGGATTTACCTGTGGAAGAACATACCCTCCATCAAAATAAAATGCGATGGAAGAATACCGTTCAGGAAAAGCAGATTACGCAGCTCTACGGTGACTCTATAACCTTTGATTACAGTCCTTACTTAGGAAAAATGGATGTTGTATTGATTGATGGTGATCATTCTTACGCAACTTGTAAGAGCGATTCGGCAATAGCTTTAAAACTAATCAATAATACCGGAGTGATTATATGGGACGATTACAATGCACTTGAGGTACAAAAAGCTGTTAATAGGTTGCTACCTAGGGAGGTTTTGTTTAAACTGAAAGGAACTGATTTCGCCGTACTAGACCGTAGTGTAAGCTGCGCATAATGAAATACGCTTAATAGCGGTCAGTACTCTCTAGAAGATTACTTTTAAGTATGTTAGCCAGTAAGCCTGAAACCGAATCTAAACTGTTCAGGCACTTGTTGAACCGTTGAAAGCCCGGCAGGGCTGTAAGCCGACCATATCAGGCTTTTCAATATGCCAGTCTAACTGCTTAGCGGCCATCTTCTATCAAAGTGACCAGAAGAATAGTGATCACTTACTGACCTTTAAAGATCGGTATGATATGGTTACCAAAACATTGGCAATACACACTTGATTCTGTAGCATAGTATCTATGTATAAAAGAAATATCAGTCTATCTTCTTCACACACAGTAAAGATGAAGGGGCTTGGCTTTTTTTACTTTGACCAACTAGCAGTTCATATAATGTATACTATTTAGAAGTCTGACAGAGGGATGAAACGGAAATTGATTAGAATCCTGTTTATAATTTTTACCCCAGCGTTGTTTCTACAGCTACTATTTGCCAAGTATTTCGGAGAGCCTTTTCCCTCTGTTCGGTTTCCGGGTTTTGGAGTTATATATTCTTCTTCGTATCCGGTAAAATATACAAACATGAGTATCGTGCTCTTTTCCGAGACAGACTCTTTACAACTAACTTTGAATGAACTGATAGGTCCGACTCCTCAGTACGCTAAAGTGTTCTCTATTAATATGAGTGCAAAATTGAAGAAACTACCCTCTCATTTGGTTTACGAAAGTTCGCCGCAACCGGAAGAAGAGCTACTAGATTTTTTTAAAGAAAAAGCTATTGAGAATACTAAGTTTAAATCATTACATAAAATAGAGTTGAGGTGGTATCAACACGAGGTCATAGAGCCCAATAAGGCGCCAACATCCACAGTAGTAGAGAAAAAGACCTTAATTTACGCATAGCGCTTAATTTCTATGATGCATAAGTTTTCGTTATGGCTAGACCACTTTATTTTCGAGGAATATAAGCTGCCTAAAGGGGCAATAAGCTTGTTTAGAATAGTATATACCTCTTTTATTCTTTTCGTAGTAGGAGTTCCGCAGTTCCGCTGGATTGCTGATAAACCAGATTACTTCTTCTCACCACCAAGGTTTAGTTTGGCGATATTTTTCTCAGGATTCCCGGATTATGCATTTCTATTTATTCTTGATATTACATTAGTTATACTATTCGTATTCCTACTGTTTGGCTTGTTTACCCGAGTAGCTACTATACTAGTAGGATTACTAATGATAGTAGGCTTTAGTTTTTATTATTCGTTTGGAAAAATCAACCACGATGCTCATTTAATGATTTTTACTCCGCTGGTAATGTGTTTCTCTAACTGGGGAAGGTATTTCTCCTTAGATAGTAAACGGACAGACCGTGAAGAGAAGAGAGAGGAAAGACACTGGCCAATTTTACTGTTAGCGATAATCATAGGTTTTGCCATGTTCTCGGCGGGAGTACCCAAGCTATTAGATGGTTGGTTAGAAACTTCAACTCAAGCCGTGAAGGGCTTCGTAGTTACGTTTCACTACTATAATACTTTTCCAGAACGGTTTCTTCAGCCTCACTTGATAAGTTATGATAACGTATTTTTTTGGGAAGCTATGGACTTTACGGCTGTTTTCTTTGAGATTGGATTTTTGTTCGCTGTTATAAAGCAAAAATGGTTTAGAGCGTTTGTAGTAATCGCCGTGTTATTTCATACTATGAATATTTTATTGTTTAGCATTAGTTTTTCCAACAATCTTGCATTATATCTTTTATTTATTAAGTGGGATAATTTACTGCAAGGTTTCACAAAATCGCGGCTGAGAGAACTTATAAATACTAAATATCTAATTTATGCATTGGTTACTATTACTCTGAGCTATATAGTCGACTTTCCACTAAATTTTTACGCTCTAGGTAGTACCCTTAGTATTCATTTTTTGACCTCTTCATTAATTGTATGCATTTTAGCCAGTCTATTCTTTTCTATAAATTACTTTGAGAGTACATTAATTTCTGATAAACCCGCCTTAAGCAAATAGACAATGATTTTTAGATGGTACCCACAAACTAATATGCTTTGATAAAGCCAAGAGTTACTGCTATTGTTACCGCAATGACCGATGAGGAGCAACCTTATCTAAAGCAGTGCTTGGCAGCGGTGTTACAGGAGTCACTAGTAGGGCAGGTGATCGTATGCATTGAGCAAAGCAATACGTGGCTAGAAAGCATACTAAACGAATTACAGGATAGTAGAATTGAGCCACTGCCATTGCCGTTGATGGTTGCAAGCGCCGTCCGAAACAAGGGAGTGGAGGCGGCGAAGTATGAATGGATAGCCTTTTGCGATGGGGATGATGTATGGAAAGAAGGGAAGACGGAGACGCAACTCAGTTATGCCGAGCAGTATGAAGCCCAATTTGTAGGAGCAGATCATGTACTCATAGATGAAGCGGGAAAAATGAAGGCCTATGCGATGGCAAAATATATTCCTATGCCTTCTTCATGGCTAGTGCTGACTGAAGTGATGCAAAAATTTCCTTTTGATGAGAAAGTGGTAACCGGACAAGACGGGGAGTGGTGGCAGGTAACAGACCAACGAATAACGAAGGTCCGGTGCCCTCATCATTTCCTGTACTACCGAGTTAGAGCTCAGAGCCTGAGCTCTTCCCAGCCGTCGAAAATACGAAAGGTAAAGGTAGTGCGGTACGCGGGACTACCCGGTATCGGTTACCTAGTAAGAAAGGTTACATACTTATTATGGTTTTTAAATAGAGGTAAGAAGTATATTTGGCACGAAGCAGATTGGGGGAAGCGGAAGCTATAACCTTTGATGTTATTACCATTCTGTACTTTAGCAGTTTGGTTAGCGAATTGAAGTTATCTAATTGGTAAATAGCTTGAGCTCGTATCAAATATTTAGTTTAAGTGTTTTCTCATACATATTTATCAGTTTGGGTTTCACAATTGCCGGGTGGAAGTTTTCTGAATAACAGCGTATGGCATTCTCACACATTTCAGCGTAAGCGGTATCCGATAGCGACAAGCCTCCATCTAAAGCCGATACGGCTTCCTCAATATTAGTAACCACGTAGCCCGCGTTGAACGCCGCTATCGTTTGCCAGATGGGTACTTTATTCGTAATGATAACTGGAGTTCCGGCAGCGAGGGCCTCAACAATAGCTAAACCAAATCCTTCAAAGCGTGAGAGCTGGAAGTAGAATCTCGATTCAGCTAAAATCAGGTTCTTCTCTTCCGTGGAGACTTTGCCCTTCATTACAACATTTCCGTGAGTCAGACCGTTGCGGTTTATTAATGAGGTAAGCAAAAGTTCCTCTTCTCGGTTATACTTGCCAATTAAAACGAACGGTACGGGATTGTGGCCAGCGGCTTTATAGCGACTTAAGGCCTTCAACATAATATCGATACCTTTCTGATGAATATCGTATCGCCCTATAAAAGAAAGCTGAGTTCTCTTTTTTACAATCCTATTCTCACCGAAAGGAGAGACAAAATTAGTAACCAACGTTATACTCGAGTTGCGGGTGTATTTACTAATGTGCTTTCTACCGGTTTCGGTCAATGCGTGGATCTGAGTAGCACTAGCAAGTACATACCTTTCTAGCAGAACCATATATACCCTTTTCATAAAGCGATTCTTCACCATGCTTTCCGGGCTGTATGAATCGTGGGGCGTATGGATAAAAGCGAAACCTTGCTTTTTTAATTCTCTAGCAATGGCAAAGTTAGGCGGATAGAACACACTGTGCAGGTGAAATACCGTTTGTTTAGGGTTCAGCGTTTTAATCCATTCTTTAAACAGCCTAGGCAATATGATTCCTTTAAGTTGACTGGCTGGAAATATTCTGATAATAAAGCCATCCTTTTCTTCAACTTGTACGTCCCTAAACGATACACTTGAGAAATGGAAGAATTCAAAATTAATCTGATCCTTTAATAGCCTCGTCAACTGATAGACGTATTCGTATACCCCATTGCCTGATTCAGCTTGATACGGGGCAGATTGAATGACTTTTATTCGATCTGATTTCACGGAAATGCGATAAAGTAGTACTTGCCGCTATCAACACTATTGAAAAACTCTTTTTTTGAGAAATACTTTTTAGCTTGCAAGTAATCATTCAGTGAAGAAACATTCAAATTACATTTTTCTACTAAAAAATCGTAGATGGTGTCACTGGAGTTATCACTGAAATAAATTTTAGATTTTTTATGATGCTCAAAGACTATAATCGGCTTATTCTTCCGTATGGTACGGTAAGCCCCCAACAATACTGCCATCTCGGCACCTTCTACGTCTATTTTGATGAAATCTACGCGGGTATGCTCCGGCAATACATTATCTAAAGCATCAACTTTTACCTGAATTTTGGCGTCCCCCGAAAGATCAGGATCGTGTCCCCGGAGGCTAAACCCACTTTCTTCAGGTTTCTTTTTTAGATAATGAAATTCCTTAGTTTCGCTCTTACTGCCAAGAGCCATATTATAAACATGAACATTCTTGTTTTTAAATTTTTTGGTTAAGTACTGATAGTACTTCGGAATCGGTTCAAAGCAGAAATGCTCTCCTTCCGGAGCTAAGGCAAGGGAATGTTTGGTGATAAAACCCACGTGCGCTCCCACATCTACTGTGTTAGCCTTCTTTTTCAGCGTAGATTTCATAATTTCAAATGTGTGAGTATCCTGGGCACTCATATTTTTGTCAGGCGGGAAGAAGAAGTAATATGCCTCTCGCACTATATTCTCGACTGGAGAACCAAATATTATATTGCGAAAGTATTGATAGATCTTATTCATAAGACTTGTATCAGATTTCAATTAAGAAGATGTAGTCACTATACGCTAGCTAGATACCAAGCAAATTTTGGAGTAACTAACTAATGATGTAATAACTCTTCCTACCTATTCCAAAACAAACTTTATCTTATCCTGGGTAGCAATACTTTTGGCATAATCAAATGCTACTTGCGAAGCGCTTTGATAAAATGCTTTATCAGAATAAAGCTTCTCTATGCCTTGTGCTAGCCCATGAACCACTTGAGAAGGATTTTTAACTTCGACTTTTACGCCTGCCTGATCAGGCACGATCACTTTCCCTCCGTGAATATTTAGCGTTATAATCGGAAGAGCATTAGCCATAGCCTCTAAAAACTGCGTAGAGTTAGAATCTCTTAGGGAGCAAAAGAACAGAGCATCGTGAGATCGGTAGGCATTCTTAACTTCGGCGAAAGGAACCTGCCCGAGCCATCGTACCTTATTCTCGAGGGAATGTTTTTGTAGTAAGCCGGGCAGTTGTTCTCCTATTGGACCATCGCCAACCACTGTTAAGGAGAACGGAACGTGAGCAGGGACCTTAGTTAGGGCCTCCAAAACCAAAGGTAGGCCCTTCCTATGAAGTAACCTTCCTACCCACAAGAGCTTGATTTCATCTTTTATGGTTCTGTTCTGAAACTCCAGATCTTTTTCTGAAATCAGCGAATCAACGATAATGGCAACCTCTTTAGCCTGGAGCGACTTTGCTATCTCGGCCGTTTCATTATTTACTACTAACACTTTTTTGGCTTTTTGAATAGCTTTACGGGTATTAGGGTTAAAATAAAGGAGGGCCTTACTTACCTTTAGCCGTTTAACCTCTATTGACCAACCATCTAAAAAGTATTTCTCGAAACCTTCGGGGGGAAACTGCCCCCCTCCTAAAGGTCCGATAACTAAAGGAATATCTAATTTCCAAAGGTTGGTTGCCTGCTGAATGCTCCCCCACGATACGTGATGTACCAGATCGAGACTTATTTTTTCCTTTACCTCTTTAGCAACTTGAAGCGTCTTACGCATCCATAGCCAGTAGTGCATATACACCCAAATGGTGCTTTTACCGTATCTCGATTCAAAGAAGGCAGGTATCTCAGCAACAATTAGGTGAAAGTTTCCCAACTCTTGGTGATCTAAGAATTTTTCAATTCCGGCTTTACTTCTTAAGGAAGTAATACACCAAACCTCGTAGCCATGAGCAATATAGGCCATTACCCAGCTCCAACTTAGTCCGTATTCACTACCTCGGTACGGATCGCATTCGTAGGCAGACAGCAGAACCTTTTGCATAATTTTATAACGGAAATTAACAGTACTGAGTAACTAACATCAATGAATCCAAAAACCCAGCAGTCTTCGGGCGTAGCCCAATGATAGTTCAATCGGTATTATAGGTAAAGGACAATTCTTAACCACGTAGTTTGTATAGTCTCTAAGATTTGCTCCGCCCCTGCGGGAAAAAAGGTGCTGATAGTAATTGGAAAGATTTTTCTTAGTCTTAATCTTCTTTTCGCCAGACTCGTCGGGATACGAATAGACAATCGTATCGAAGTTAGCGTATATCTTGAAGCCGGCCTTAGCCGCGTTGCAGGTAAAATCGAAGTCGGCTAAATAGTGCGGGAATTTCTGGAAATCGAACAACCCAATTTTCTCAAAAACCTGGATCGGGATCCACAAACCCCTGCCGTGGTAAAGCTCTACTTCGTGCAACCCTTGGTGGCGGGTGTCCGGCAGGTGATCTAACAGATGGGTGGATTTAATGTAGGGCCACCGGTTATATTGTCCGGCGTACAGCGGTTTTTTTGTTTTTTTATCCGCATCCACTGCCCCGAATACAGCGTCAGGGTGTTCAGCAGCCGCTTCGACCATGCTTGCTATAAAATCGGGCTCCACAACTGTATCGTCGTTCATAGTGAGAACGTAAGAAGCTTGTTGATCTAATGCACTCTGTATTCCTAGGTTAATTCCACCGGTCCACCACAAATTTCCGTTTCCTTTCATAAGTTGAACCTCCGGAAATTCTGCGCGTACCATATCGTCTGTTCCATCGGTAGAACCATCATCCACTACAATAGTAGTGAACTGAGTAAAAGTTTGGTCACGTAGCGAGTGTAAACACTGCTCAGTGAACGCTCGACGATTATGGACGGGAATAATGACGAAAATACTTCCTATGTCATTCATATTTACGCAGTAGTGAGACGTTTCTTAGGAATTTTACGGGCGTTTTCCTCGTGCTTGAGGTAGTAGTTTCGAATCAGCCCGACAAAGAGTAAATTTAATAAGAAGAACATCGTATTGGGATGATTATATATTCCAATAGAAGGCTCAAAAGTGCCAGAAATAACGAAGTAAACAGTGTAAATCAGGGGTAGAACGCCTACGGCTAGTCCCTTTCTCAATAGAAGAATTCCTTCCCGAATAGATATACATAATACGGCGAGTAGGGAGATGAAACCAACATAACCTACATCCAATATATATTGAAGGTACAGATTGTGCGTAACTGTTTTGGGGAAGAACCACGCCCACTCTATATAAGCACCCGAGGTTAAGTGACCAGCTTGACCATAGCCTACCAAGTGAGCAGGTTCAAAGTCTGCCAGAAAGTTAAGGCAGCCAGCCCAAATATAGGTGCGATTATTAAAGGTAAATACGTCGCTGGCATCTCCTCCTCGCGAGAGATCAGTGATAAAGCTTGAGCCTAACAATTTCATAATCTCCTGAAAAAAAGGGAAAGCCAGTAACAGGGTCAACGGAAAAAAAACGAAAGTGTAGGGTAGCGTACGCCAACGAAACTGCTTTATGGCATACCAAGCCCCCAACGATAATACTAATCCTAGAAAGACTCCTCTTACATCAGCAACGAGCAGCGCAAAGCCCACTACGGCTATCGCAAAATAGTTGAAAAGTTTGTGTTTCTGATCCTGAGTGTATAGCACTAGAAACGATAGGGCTAATAGTAAAATTCCTCCCATAAATAGCGCAAAGTTGTTGTGGTTACCACCCAGTGAGAAGTGAGCTCTTCGTAAATCTAAACCCAGCATTCTAGCCATTATAGAGGGGGCCTCACTCTCCGCTGATGCTTTTACACCAACGTGTATACCATTGAGGTATAAGGTGATATCAATAAATACGAAGGCTACTGAAGGTACTAATAATAACATAATAGATCTACGAGCAAGATCATTTACCGAGCTTTCGGTGGCCGAAAGGTGGTGGAAAAATAGATAAGTGTAGACGATTAGTAACAAAAACTGCAAAGGTAGGGTGTAGGTGCCTAACTCGGAAAAGCTGCTATTATAGCTCCGCGTATAGCTGGCAAGAAGCAAAAATAAAAAGAAAGTGTACGCAACAAAGAATCCTCGATTCCGAACATATCCTATATACAATTTACCTTTCTGAAAAAAACCGAGCTGAGCAATTCCAATGGCTGTAAGTGCGAAAGGAATTAACTTTATCAGTTCATTAGGATACAGCGTATAAACTGGTCGATAGACCATGCATATAAATAGCGTAAGTATGTAAAACCAAGTTTTATTCATCTACCTCATCTAAATCTTTAAGAGTTATAAAGTTGTTTTTAGGACTAGTAAACCATTGCTCAGCCAACTGTTGGGTTTTTTTTGAGCAGCCAAATTTATCTTGTAACAATTTACTCACATAGTTTACGTATACTTGACGGTCGGCTTGGAGCTTTTCAATAGTACTTTCACGTATTTTCAGTGGGTCAACTTTCGATTGAATCAGCTCATCTACTCCTTGCCGAACAGCTTCCGGTTCAGGCGGAACTACACGACAGTACTCCGAACTATAGTATTCGTCTCTTCCTCCTTTACTAGGCGTACTGACCACCGGTAGTCCGTTGAGCATGTACTCTAAGCTAGCCAGCATGGGGCCTTCTTCCGCCGATAAACAAAGCCCTACCGATGATTGATTAAGTAATTGGTTTTTCTCATTTGGGTTTAACCACCTTTGGTTGAAGTCAGCATTTTTCATTTCCGGATACTCGCGCCTAAGATCCCATTCGCTACTCCCACTTTTGTAAGTCATTACATATAGTTTTTCAATTCTTTGCGCGAGCGGGATTCGTTTAAAGTTGGTAAGTTGAGCGGCATAAACAGCATCGTATCTTTTGCTACTGTTATGAGGCAGATATTCGTTTTCGTCAACGAACACGTAAGCAGAACTTTTAAAACCGTTAATTTTAAGGCGCTTTCGGTAGCGCTCCTCCTCGTTAGAATTAACTACCAGAATCGGCTGAATACCAAGTTTTTTCATTTGATGAAACTTGTACTTCAGCTTTAGCATTCGTGCAACTGTTCCCTGATGCCAGGCACAGTGCCACAGTATTACATCGGGCTTGCGTTTGAGCGTGGTTACAGCCCGCCAAGCATCATCACCCCAGAAAGCTAAAATATAAGGGTCTTTACTCAAGATATAAACGCCGTGAAAAAGCATAGTATGCTATTAAAATTTAGTGAAGATACAATCAAAAAATCCTTATCCTGAATATAGAGGTAGGTTCTAAGACACCTCCATCTGCCTCTCATTATTTGGAAAAAAAGTTTGATCCAAGATTTTCTTATTAGCCTGATGGCTGTATCGTTTTTCAAATACGCTTCGTAACTGTTTGGTTAAGTCAGAGTATTCTTCGGCGGTCATTGATACAATATCGCTGACCATCTTCTTGAAACTACCTGCGTCATCAGCAATTTTAATACTTCCCTCGTGATTAATACCTTCAGCCCCCTTAGAGGTAGAAACTACGGGGGTTCCTAGTGCCATTGTTTCTAGCAGCTTAAATCGCAGCCCCGAACCGTGCAAAAGTGGTACCACCGTGCATATGCACGCAGAAACAGTATTTTTTATATCATCTACTTCGCCCTCAGCCACACAATTTTTTGGAGAAAAGTGGTCACTAGAGAATTCAGCCAGAAACCTTTTTGATCCTAAACCAACAAGTGAAAGCTGAAATGAGGAGCTAAGGTCATCGTCCCAAACCTCTTTTAGAAACCATCCGGCGCCAGCAATATTCTGGAACGAGAGAAAGTTGGCTACCATTACAATTTCCCTATTTCTTTCAGCCAATTGTAATGCTTTAAATTCGTAGAGTTGGCTGTCTAAAAAATTAGGCATTATAATGATCTTAGGGGTATCAACGAAGGCACTATGAAAGGCGGCATCCTCTTTAGAGACCACAATCAGATGATCCGCCTGGTTGAAGTATTGACGCTCGTGCCGTTTTTGTAGCTGATACTTAAGTTTTTGGCTGAGCTGACCTACCAGGCTGTCTTTTTTCTCTTGCTTGGTTAACTCAGATTCAGAATTATGGGTAACGTATATTATTTTAGCGACCCCGAGCTTTCTAAGAAAAGGGATGTAATGGCCTATAAACCCGTAGTCTACAACCGCCCACTGTATTTTTTGGTTATTATTGATTTGGTTAATCTGATTCTCAGTATCTTGATCTCTGACAAAATACCCTGTTCTATTAACTATGCTTTGGGAAATTTTGCCTCTATTCTTCTTCATCAGCTGTACAAAGTCAACATTTTGTGGTATTCCGTAGTCCGTTTCCCCCGGAACTTGGGGGCACAATACTGTTAGCTTCTGAGCGTAGCTTGAGAACAGCTTGATTAACTCGATACAACGAATCTTCTCCCCACCGTGCGGTGGGAAAGGTTCAATCTTCGCAAAGAAAAGTATGTGCTCTATTTGATTCATAGTGATGAGTGTATTTCCAAGACTAGTATACCTATCCGTCGGCAGAAAATCCTTTGATTCCGATAAGACCCGCTATCTTCCGTAGAATGATAGTCTTAAATAGAAAGTTATAAAAATACTTCCGATCTGCTTTGCTGTTTCTGATCATAAAGGGAGGGTGCCGAAGCGGAAACGATAGTTCACCCCCCAGATTTTGCCTACGTACATCGCGGCTACTTTTAGTATGGGTGGCTTGCTCGCCAAAACCGATGTTGGTGACTAAGTTTTTGTTCGGAATAATGGATAATCCGTGGTTAATAAATTTGGTATAATCCCATTGGTAGTCCCACCAGTTTACATGCTTACCGTTTAGAGTTCTATCTGTTTTGCTGAGTCGGTATTTCTTCTCCAAGAAACTGGAAAAGTAGTTATCTAAGTAACCCTTTTGTTTAATTTCAGGATAGGTAGCAATGTTAAAGTCATATAGTTGCCAAGCTCGGCGCCAGGTGGCCCAACCCCACTCGTGGCTAAAGTACGAGAAGTAGTAGGAATAATCAGGGTCAGGCACGTATCCGTACTGAAAATTAGAACCGCCAATGTGCATTATCCGGGTATCCTGCCGGTATTTTTCTAGTAGCTCAGTGCAATAACGGAAGAAGCTGGCGGAAGGAAGGCAGTCGTCTTCTAAAATAATGCCCTCTTCTTCGTGTTCAAACAGCCAGTCAATAGCCGTTTTGGGGCCTAACCCGCACCCTACGTTCTCATCCCGAAACAGGGTTTTTACGTCACATTCCCAGTCTACCTGTTGTACTATTGCTCGCGTTTCCTCACAGATCTTATCTTCATCGTACCCCGGCCGGGGCCCATCGGCCGCTACATACAGGCGATTGGGCTTTGCCTGGCGAATAGCGGCAAAAACCTGCTCCGTAGGTTCAGGGCGATTGAAGATAATAAACAGAACGGGAGTAGTTAGTGGCATATCGTTTACATTGAGAGCTGCTTTTTTACTAACCGATACAGGGAAGAGAGTACCAACGCTTTACTCTGCATACGAAATGCAATCCAGGTATCTCGCGACAGGAGGTAGCTGAAATAAGCAGAGGTAGCGTGGGCGGCCAAGGTAGCTACGGCGGCACCCTGAATACCGTAGGCCGGAATTAACCAAAAGTTAAGCCCTACATTCACCACAGCACTTAAAATTGAGCGGTTGAGACTGTAGATTTGCAGATTCTCAATCAACAGCCATTTACTACCCGCTACCCCCAGAAAAATAAATATTAGTGACCATACGTGAATGATCATAACGCTGGCCGCGGGTAAGAACGCCGCTCCGTATAAAAACTTAACCAATGGATAAGCTATAATGCTCATCGGAACGGCCACCGCAATGCCAATTCCTACCATTAGTTCGAACAGATGTTGAACGCGGGTATAGTACTGTTTTTCATTTTTCTGCTTAGCATTCACAATGGCGGGCATAAGCGAACTACAGATAATTCCTCCTACAAAGTACCAAATACTGGTAAACTTCACCGCTACGGCGTAGTACCCTACTGCGGCTTCATCCAACATGTACTTAATCATGATCTGGTCAATCTGCATATAAATAACTCCTACAAATCCGGCTAATACTAGAGGCCAGGAGTCTTTTAGCAGCAACTTGGCGTAGGAGAAGTTGAACCGCCAATTCAGGATTCGGCCGCCGAAACGTTGATAGACAATGACTAGACCTACCGCAACGATGAAGAGGTCTAATAGAAAGACCGCGGCAAACCAGATTAAATCAGCATTGATACTTACCAAATAAAGTTTAACCAACGCCGAGATTATGGTTTGGGCGATGGATATCGGAACGACATTTCGGGCCCGTACCAGACTTTGAAAGTAAGTCTTAATTATCTCAAAAGTGCTAAGTAGAGTCTTAAACGATAGCACGATTAAAATTAACCGCGTAGTTGAATCATCGCTTAGCAATGGGCTTATATTAAATATGAGTACAATACCTATAATGGCCGCAACAGTCCGCAAGCCAAAGGCAGTGCCTAATATTTTAGGGTAGTTATCAGGCTCCTGCACCAAGTTCCTAACCAGTATTTCTTTGATTCCTAAATTAGTGAACACCAGTAGGAAGGTAATCACACTTAGTCCGAAGCTAAGTAGACCGTAGTTGGCCGGGCCCAGATAGCGGGCAACATATACTCCTACAAAAAACGCCACCGCTAGGTTAAATACCTGGTTGAACATCATCCAACTGGTATTCATAAAATATTTACGAAACCCTTGCGATTGTATAAACGATTTCGCCTTTTCTTTGATAGTAGGCATTCTTAAAAAATTAAGAGTCGTAGCCGAACTCTTTTAAGGTTTTAGAGAAAATACTGTTCAACTTGTCGATCGTACTTTCTTGTAATTTTAGTTTATAGTCACCGGCTTCTCCTTTGCGGTGGTGTTTGGTTTTGTCTTCCGTACGATTAGATTTCCGGTAGTGGTTATTAACAATATCCGTTTTAAGACCGCTACTTATGTCTAATTCTGTATAATTAAGTATTTGCCCCAACCACCCATCAAAGTCTCCAATCATGTCTTCATATTTAGTTACAAGCACGTCATCATGTTTATTCAGCAACTGAGAAGAGTACCTTCGAAATACCTCTTCTCTATCAGGGGCTTTTTCAAGAACAAACTCATCGATACTCGAGTTTAAGGCGAACTTTCTACGCTCTATCAGATCAGATCGCTTATTGCTAAATTGATGGGGTATTGCGTGGCTATAAGCCGCAGAAAAATAATACGACACCAGAATATCTCTAGGATCACGTATCATAAGGATAGTCTTAAATTGATTAAGGTGAGGTACATTCAGGATCATACCACCGAATACACTATATAAACATCCTTTAGTAATAAATAAATTATGGTAATTCTCTACTTGTTTCTCTGTTATCTGATCCAGGTAGGGAAAGTCTGATACAAAAGCATATTCTGCAAACCGCAAATGCTTCATCTTATTTTCTCTGGATACTTTAGCCAAGATGTCGCTAACGTATTGGGTTGCACATTTATTTAAGGAGAAGTGCAGAATACTAGTTTTATCGGATTTTGGTTGAAACGTGTCACCCTTAATTAGTCTTCTTTCAACAGCAAAATCCCGTTGTATCAAGTATTTTTTTATGTATGTTTCTAGCCCTGGTGTTAGCTTTAATATGTGCTTTATGACCTGTTTCATAGTACGGGATGTTCAAGGCTGACTTGTCTGTTCTATCTTGAGGAAACGGGAGAGGCATAGTACCCATTCTTAGAATAGTAATGACCATATTCGCTTAGAACATAACGTTGTGCATCGTTTAATATCATAGCTGTAGGGTTGGTCTTACTAATCTTTTTTATACTTCCCTTCAGTATATTGGCCTCAGTGCGATTCTGTCGTACAATAAATAGGTTTAGGGAAACATAACGGCTTATGCTCTGGTAGTCAGCAACTAAGCCCAAGGGGGGGGCATCTAAAATAATCGTATCAAAATGATCATTGACATACTCAATGAAAGTGGCGAAGCGATTACTCTCAAGCAGCATACCGGCATCAACATTGGTTCTACCCGATGACAGCATGTACAATCCAGGCATCCTATCCGACTCTTTAATCAACTCAGAGAGAGAAAGTTTATCGGTGAGGAAATCAGCTAACCCGTTACTTTCTACGGGTAAATAATCGTGTAAACGAGGGTTTCGTAGATCGGCGCCTACCAAAAGTGTTTTTTTATGACCGCGGGTGTAGGCAATCGCTAAATTAACCGCGCAAAAAGTTTTCCCATCTCCTTGCTGAGCCGAAGTTACCCCAATAATTTTAGGTGCCGTATATTCGGTGCCAGTATGGTACTGCTCTAATTGAAGGCGTAAAAAGCGAAAAGCTTCCGCCAGGGGAGTGCCCGGTGTAGCTAGAAGCTGATTTTTAGCCGCGCGCGGAATTAATCCTACCAGCGGAATATCTTCTATACTTTCTAGATCGCTTTTATCGGTTATTTTATTGTTGAAGAAATTACGACCCCAGATAAAAGCGATGGGAATACCTATACCGGCGAGAAGTGCAAGCACTAAAACATTGGTACGTTTGGGGGCTACGGGGCCGCTTCCCATCACTCGCGCCTCATCAATCACACTCTTATCGGGTAGGTTTGATGCTATTGCAATACCGGCTTCGGCTCGTTTTTCTAGTAAATAATTATAGATATTATCGTTCAGCGTAAACTTCCGCTCAATAGCAATTAAGTTACGCTCACTTTCGGGCAGCCGATTTAGTTGAGCCTCTAACCGATTAATCCGCCGCTGATTCTCCTGAATAGCAATGCTATTAGAGTTAATCAGATTATCCATATTTTCAATTAAGGCGGCCTTGGTGTTTCTAATCTTACCTTCTAGCACCCTTAATACCGGATTATTTGCTCCTGAACTATAGGCCTTCTCTACTTTTTCCTGGCTCATGGCCGACAGCTCCTGCAGCAAATTATTCAGCAGCGGGTCGGTAATTCCTACCGAGGATGGAGCTACCACATCGGTTATTTCTTCATTATTGCGAAGATAATCGGAAGTATACTGGTAGTACTGCTGCTGTACTTTTAGTTGAGCTTGCTCAGCCTCTAGCTCCTGTAGCTGTTCATTCAAATTCTGAGATGTAGTGCTGATGTTAATGATTTGGTTAGATGCCCGGAAGGACTCTAAACTTCCTTCTACTAGCTGCAACGAATCATATACCGTGGATAATTGACTATCAATGAATTCAATGGCTCTAAGTCCTAACTGGTTTTTTTTGCTTAGGTCATACTGTATGTACATATTGGCGAGGGTATTGATAAAATCTTTTTCCTTCTCGGGTACTCTTCCCTTCGTTTTTAGCCTAACAATGCTTGCCTCGTCGGAGATCGGACTAATCTCCAGCTTATTGGCGTACGCCTGCGCTAAGCCATTTAAGGAGTTAACCCGAAAGGAGTAGTGCTGATTTTCCTGTATTACGTACCCGGAATCTAAGAACAGACGAAAACTGAGCAAATCAGATTGGAATGGCTCACCGAGGGGTACTATCTCATCAATATCTACTTTAAGCTTTTCTTGTATTGTTTTTTGTTGCTCGAGATCGAGTAGATTTGCCTCGTCAGCTTCCACCTGAACGCGGTAATGACTAGTGTCGGGAAAGCTTACGTGAACTGACACCCCTACCAGTTGCGGGTGACCTTCCGTAAGCAGTACTCGGAAGCCAGATTGATATATCTCCTGCTCCATTTGGTCACCCAGTAGCCAGGTATCAGGATACTGAAAGTAACTGATAGTAAAGTCTAGCTCCTGAATGACCCGTCTAACCATAGAGTAGGACGAAAGAACTCCAATCTCATCGGCCAACTGAGGGTTACCGGATAGCAGACCTAATCCGCCCATAAACCGTTCCCGGCCCATACCATTTTCGTTAATACTTTGATCCTCTAACTGCAAGGTAGCCTGAACCTCATACTCTTTGGGGGTGGTTTTTAGGTGTACGTAGGCTACTGCTAAACAAAGAAATAGGGTGATCGCAAAATAGTACCACTTGGCTACTATCTGAGTAATAATCTTCCGAAGGTCAATAAATTCTTCGTCTGGAATATTCTTCATAATCAATCATTTAAAAAGTTCAGTATTAACACCGTTGAAGAAATAGCTCCGAACAAAACACTTAATATTGTCAAAGTATTGATATTACCGCGGGTAGCCTTCGCCTTGAGAGGTTGTACGTACAACACATCGTTGGGCTGCAAGAAGTAATACTTTGAAGTTAGTAAATTGGGGTCCTTTAAATTTAGGAGTATCGTTTCGGTACCAATATCGGTCTGCCGAATTAGGGTAATGTTTTCTCGGTTGCCGAAGTCAGTTAGATCCCCCGCTAAACCTAAACCCTCCAACACATTGGCTTGCTCGTTAAACACATAGTAATAACCGGGCCGGTTCACTTCCCCTAAAACGGTAATCTTAAAGCTCACGAGCTTCAATAAGATAGTAGCATTCGTAATATAGCCGCTGATTGCATCTAAAATTGCTTCCTCCGCTTCTTCTAACGTATAGCCCCCCACTTTAATTTCCCCCACTTCCGGCATAGTGATCATTCCCCGCGAATTAACGGAATAACCATTGATATACAATCCAGCCGGATTTAACTGCTGAAATCCATTTTCAGATTGAATATTAAAGTAAGCTTCAGTGTCGGTATCCAGTGTTTTAATTCTAACTGACAAAACGTCTCGGGGTTGTATCCGGTACCTCTGCTGGTTATTGTACTTAGGAGTAGGAGTTTCAGTATTGAACTCCGGACTAGGAAAGTACACCAGTTGCTTATTCGGAATGCATGAGCCTACATAGAGCATAAGGCACAAAAAAAATAGGTTGGTTATTCGCACGTCAACTACACTAAAAACTCTTGTCTATGATGCTTAGACAAGCAATATCAAATATAAATAAACCACAAATAAACAAAGAGTAAATTACAAAGAAAAGAACTTGTTGCTAAAAAAATAATAATTCATTTGCAAATAGATGCAATAATGGCAAATATCCTCGATATTTTTTGAATATATTTTACCCATACTTCCAAAGCATTTTTCCCTGTCCCTATTTAAATGCAAAAGGAATGGAGACTAATTCCCTAATTGGTATAGAATATCATTGCATTTTAACGAATCAGATGAATTCTACCTGAATAGGTTTGTCGTTTTCCTTCCTGGTCCTCGGCGACTAGTTGGTAGGTGTAAGTACCGGCGTTAAGCTTCCTGCCCTGGTGCAAACCCCTCCAGCCGTATTCCTCTTCATTAGGCGGAAAGTTAACTTGCCGGAATATTAACTCGCCCCAGCGGTTGTATATTTCCAGCTTCTGGCATTCTATCCCCGGTTGGGCTACCGGAAAAAAAACATCATTCATACCATCGCCGTTGGGAGAAAATGCATTTGGTATACTGACTCTTCTGGCTGCAAACTCATTTTTGACTACCTCTACACTAACCGATGCACTTTGGGTACAGCCTAGTTGATTTTCAATAGCGAGCTGGTAGGTAGTATTTTCCGTAGGAGTTGCTATTGGATTAATGCAGTCAGTACAGGATAAACCTTCTGACGGGGTCCAGCGATAAGTGAGCAGAGAAGATGCCACGGAATTTGGTGCTAATTCTACCGAACTACCCGAACTAATGGTAGTATCGGCAATTAAGCTTACTGACGGAAGTGGCAGAGTTTTTACCAAAACTGAGTCAACAATCTCGCAGTTTTCCACCTGACGGTGTAAGTAATAGTAAGCACTATCGTACCCTGTCGGAAGAGTAGCTTCTGGCTGATTTTCCGAAGAATAGTAATCGTCGGGCCCGGTCCAGTAAAAGGGTTGAACAATCTGCCTCCTGGTAGTCAGTGGGAAGGGCTCACCTGGGCAGATAGTAGTATCTGCTACCAATTGCGGAGAAGGATGTTCCTGAATAATGGTAATTTGAGTAGGGTCGTTTGGTTCGGGGGTCGTTTTATCGTCGGAAGCAACGGTACTTCCTAACGCATCCGGTAAATTCATAAGGTAAGCCTGGTGAGCGTAAGTGCCGGAAATACCACTATGCTTAGTCTGCACCGTGAAAGAAACCTGCTGGCTAGCCGGAAGAGTCAACTCATTTAACGTTAAAAGATTAAAGCCAGCTCCGGTCTCGGTATCTACTTCATAAGAAATCGCTGGGGGTAAATCAATAGCTTGGATTACCAACCCCGTAGGCAGGGTGTCGGTAAAGGTTATACCCGATACATCTTCTAACGTATTATTTGCGATAGTAATCCGATAAGTTATTAAATTCTGACAGGGATCAGTAGTGGTTTGCGCCTCCACTTGCAGCGCGAGAGAAGAGCGACATGAGCAACCATCCGTACTTCCGGCGATGGGGCCTTTTGATAACAACATAGCTGATCCGTCGGCCTTGTCTATAGCAATTAATCGATCCTGGGCGAAATTTCCCGTCCCTTTAGGTTCAACCGAGCCATAACCATAAAGGTCACCAAACGGATTAAAGAACAAACTTCCTAGGTGGGCTATAATACTGTTGTCGACCGTTCCGGCTACTGTAACGGTACCCACTTCCGGACTGGCTAAGTCACCGTTGATTCTAAGTAGTGCTCCGCGGGTAGTTTCGTTTTCTCGCCCATAGTGTTGGTAACTGCGTTGGTGGGTATATATGGCTCCGGGTTCAGTAATATCAAACGCCAAATCAGTTATGGCTACAACAAAGTTGTCCGTACTTACTTCGGGTGCCCAGCGTAAAGCAACACTAGCGTGCAGCTTTACTTTATCTCCGCTAACATCCAGGTAGTGAAGCTGCTGGCTACCCCGGTCATGTACTACCAGGTAGCCATCGGGTGAAAAATCCGTGGCCGCGTAATACCATTTAACATCGTTGATAGCCCCTTCGTCAAATTCCAGAACCTGGTAGCTACCGTCATTGTATAACCGGACGATGCGGTGCCGATCGTTACGAAATGATACCGGAGAGATACCGTAGATGAACTGATCCTTCGGATTGAACCCAATACCGTTCAGTTTAATATCCGCATATACGATCGGCTGGTTATAGTCAATAGTACCCGAACGATAATCAAGTTTATAGAGATTAGTTCCTGAGCCCGCATCTATGCTTCCTGTAGCATGCATAATAATAAAGAACTTGCCATCGCAGATAAACTCTTGAGCAGTAAGCGGAATGGTGAGCGCATTATTTAGTCCGAATGCTAATACAATCATCCAAAAAATACGATGAAGTATCGTCATGGGTAAAAAGTGTTAAACAGGCAATATAGAAAAATCTGCTATCAAATGGCGATGAGCCTTAGAACGAATTATCAACGAGAAAACCAATGAAAGTAGATCGGTATAACTATTTGTATTTAAATAAGGGGTTTCATCCGCTCCGTTTTTATGGCCTTAACCATTATAGCTAAATTCTTTCGTACAGTAGTCAATTGTACTTAGAGATACTTAGTCAAAATATACCAAACCAAGTGATGTAAAGAATTTGGTATATATTAGTACTACGAAATCGGGAGTATGAATCCATAGGCAAAAAAATTAATGCAATTGTACTGCTGATTATTTTTCAAGGTCCATTATGAATCATTCGTTTCGTGAAGTACTGGATATGCGTCGAGCATATGCTGGTGGGGTAGTTATTTTACTATTACTGGCGTCCGTAGATGTCGTATTTATCTTTCTTCACGTAGCTGCGAAGCACGATCTGGTATCGGAGATGTTTTCTGTTACTGAGGATCATAGCTATCCCGAACTGTATCAATACATTAAAGAATTTTGGTGTATTTTACTGCTAGCGCTTATAGCTTTCCGAAACCGCGAAATTAGCTACGGTGGTTGGGTGGTTTTTTTTGTATATCTGCTGGCCGATGATTCCCTTCAGATTCATGAACAGGGTGGGGCGGCAGTAGCTTCTTATTTTCAATACTCGCCTTTCTTGGGCTTACGAGCAAAAGATTTTGGCGAGCTAACCGTCAGCTTATTAGCCGCTTTGGTATTGCTACTTTTGCTTAGCTGGGCCTATTGGAAAGGAGCAGACAGGTTTCGTAAGCTAAGTCAAGATTTGGTAATTTTTATTATTGGGCTGGTGTTTTTTGGAGTTTTTGTAGATATGCTGCACATCATGGTTTATAGCATGAGCGGATTCGGAAACGTGCTAAGGTTATTAGGAGGAATACTAGGGATCACAGAGGATGGTGGGGAAATGCTGGTGATGAGCATATTGGTAGTTTACCTGTTTGTATTTCTCACTCAACCTCGGGTGCTACCGCTACCTCTCTGGAAGACTATGTATTTTTGGTTTTGGCCCGCTAAAAAGCGATCTAGTACTCTGAGTAACCCAGGATAAGGTGTCTGCTAAAGGACGTATGTATAGTTACAAACTGGGGTGAGATAATGGTACATCATATTAGGCTTGGTAGATAGTTTTACTTTGGTGATCCGATCAAGACCAAGATACAATAATCTACAGCTTTGATTTTCTAATTGGTAAAGCTGACTACTATCCATAGCCCCAGACTCAGCGACTATTGGTTCATCACAAAGCGCTCAATCTCTTTGAGGGTGATCATGCCTTCGTAGTAGGCGCGGCCGAAGACTACCCCGTAGAGGCCGATCTCTTGTAAGCGTTCGATATCTTCCAGGCGGTATACTCCCCCGCTGGCAATCAGGTTAATGCCGGGGAATTTTTCCATCAGATCCCGATAGAGGTTGAAGGCCGGGCCTTCTACCTGACCTTCTTTAGATATGTCGCTGGTTTTTAGAAACTTGAGGCTGCGGCTGTAGAAGTACTCTACGTGCTCAAACAGATCAATCTGCGTATCCTTTTGCCAGCCCTGAATGGCTACTTTTCGGCCTTCGGGAGTATCGCTGAGCGCATCGGCTCCTAGCGCGATCTTCTCTCGCCCGTAGGATACTACCCAGGAGGCAAATTCTACGGGATTATTTACCGCAAATGTAGCGGCAGTGATCTTTTTAGCCCCGTAATCGAACGCTTTATGTAAAGCACCGTCGGTATTAATGCCACCAGCAAAGTCAATCTCCAGATCAGTATGGCCGGCGATGGCTTCCAAAATATGATAGTTCATAGGGCGGCCATTACGGGTTCCGTCTAAATCTACCAATTGTAGTTTAGTGATACCGTGGTCTTCAAATTTCTTGGCCAAGTCGATGGGGCTTTCGGGGTAGACCTGCTCTTGGTCAAAATTACCTTGCCTAAGGCGGGTTATTTTATTGCCCAGAATGGATATGGAGGGAATGATTTCAATCTTGCGGGTCAGCATACACATCTACCTGAATAATGGGCCGTTTAACGATAAAACTGCTAAATTCGGATAATTTAAGGTTTCTTACCAAAGAATCCTGATTTTTCCGGTCAATTATCTAAAGAAACACAAATTTTCTTCAAAAAGTGGCAAAGATTAGATGGTAACGAATTTGGTTTTACCCGTCTTTAAAATGGGTTGAAAAATTATTGAACCTCCCCGGACCTGTTCCGGGGTCTCCTACATCTTACGGAGGGGGCCCCGGAACAGGTCCGGGGATACTAAATGTGGTAACCTGCAATCAATGCTGGAATAGATGAGACAATGCATATTTCTTAGTGGTTGACTTAAAAAGGAAGAGAAGACAAATCGACATTGCCTCCGGTGAGAATGATAC
The DNA here is from genome assembly GCA_964551335.1 of uncultured Roseivirgaceae bacterium. GTDB lineage: Bacteria > Bacteroidota > Bacteroidia > Cytophagales > Cyclobacteriaceae > Tunicatimonas. The sequence goes on along the minus strand of CAZKCO010000011.1, from coordinate 92,818 downwards.
CTACTCTTTTATCGCTAAACTTATCCGAACGTTGTAGTAAGGCGGCCAACGGAACGGCGCAGGAAGGTTCGATAATAATTTTCATCCGCTCCCAGATCAGCCGCATAGCGGTAATAATCTCCTCATCGCTTACGGTAATAATCTCCTTCACGTACTCTCGAATAATTGGGAATGTCTTGTCGCCCAGTGAGGTGAGTAAGCCGTCAGCAATCGTATCCGGTTGCTCGGAAGGAATGATCCGTCCGGCTTTTAGTGAGCGGTAGGCATCGTCGGCCCCGGTGGGCTCCCCGGCAATCACTTCGGCTTGGGGGAGTAGATAATGGGTACTTAACGCGGTGCCGCTGAGCAGTCCGCCTCCGCCTACCGGGGCCATTACTACATCCAGGTTTCCAGTATCTTCAATCAGCTCTAGAGCGGCGGTAGCCTGCCCGGTAATTACCCGCTCGTTGTTGTACGGATGTACGAAGGTAGCCCCCGTTTTTTCTATCACCTGGGCCAACGTATCTTCCCGAGCCTGCAGGGTAGGTTCGCAGAAAATAATCTCGGCTCCGTATTCGGCTACGGCTTGCTGCTTTACCTTGGGAGCGGTGCGCGGCATCACAATGTAGGCCGGAATACCCACCGACTGGGCAGCTTTGGCCAGTGCCTGTCCGTGGTTGCCCGACGAGTGAGTAGCTACCCCCCGTTGTCGTTCGGCTCCGGAAAGGGAGAGCACCGCATTGGCCGCGCCTCGCATTTTGAAGGCCCCCGCCCGCTGAAAGTTCTCGCACTTAAAAAACAGTTGAGCTCCCGAAATTCGGTTAATCGTTTCGCTGGTAAGTACCGGAGTACGATGGATCAGCGGATCAATTCGCTGACGGGCTTCTCTGATGTCGGTTAGGGTGATAGACATTCTTTTAATGTTCAGGTATTCAGGTATTCAGGTATTCAGGTATTCAGGTATTCAAAGTTAGTCATTTCATGAACACACGAACACATAAATACATGGGCACATAATTTAGTGTGCCTCCAACCAATTCTGACCGAGGCCAGTGCCTACTTCCATGGGAACGTCCAGCGGTAGGGCATTGATCATTAGCTCGCAGACTTTCGTCTTCAACTTCTCCTGTTCGTCCTGATGAACATCGAATACCAGTTCGTCGTGTACTTGCAAAATCATGCGGGATTTTAGCTTTTCTTTTTGCATCCACTGGTAGATATCTACCATGGCAATCTTGATCATATCGGCGGCGGTGCCCTGAATAGGAGCGTTGATGGCGTTACGTTCGCTGTAACCCCGCAGCGTAGGATTACGGGAATTGATGTCGCGCAGGTAGCGTTTGCGGCCCATCACGGTTTCCACGTACTCTACTTCCCGCGCCTGCTGAATCACCCGGTCCATATACTGTCGGATGCTGGGAAACTGCTCAAAGTAAGACTTAATAATATCGGAAGCCTCCGATTTGGGAATGCTCAGTCGCTGGGCGAGTCCGAAGGACGATACGCCGTAGATAATCCCAAAGTTAGCTGTTTTAGCCTTGCGTCGCATATCGGGGGTTACCTCATCAATCGTTACGCCAAATATTTTACTGGCCGTAGCGGCGTGAATATCCTGTCCCTTCCGGAAAGCCTCCATCATGGTTTCGTCCTGAGAAAAGGAGGCCATAATACGTAGTTCCACCTGAGAATAGTCGGCCGACAATAGTACAAACTCTTCATTGCGGGGGACAAAAGCCTTCCGAATCAGTTGCCCCTTCTCGGTGCGAATCGGAATGTTTTGCAGGTTGGGGTTGGTAGAACTGAGGCGTCCCGTAGCCGTTACGGCTTGGTTATAGGAGGTATGAATGCGGTTGTCTACCGGACTGATCAGCTTGGGCAGAGCATCAATGTAGGTGTTTTTCAGCTTCACCAGTTCGCGGTAGTCGAGAATGCGACGAGCAATGTCGTGCTCGGTGGCTAGGTCAGACAAAATAGCTTCTCCGGTAGCGTACTGCCCCGACTTGGTTCGCTTGGGCTTTTCTAGCAGCTTCAGATGATCGAACAGTACTTCGCCCAACTGTTTGGGCGAGCCAATATTGAACTCTACTCCGGCTACTTTATAAATTTCCTGTTCAATCTGGCCAATATCCTGCGCCAATTCACCCGAAAGTTCCTGAAGCACGTCGGGATTTACCCGTACGCCCTCGTACTCCATGGAAGCCAGCACCGGCACCAGCGGCATCTCCATCCGGTGAAAGAGCTTTTCCAGCTTTTCGTCTTCTTTCAGAGTTGCTTCAAATGTCTCTTTCAGTTGTAAGGTGATGTCCGCATCTTCACCGGCGTACTCAGTCACGGTTTCAACCGGGATGTCGCGCATGCTACCCTGGTCTTTCCCCTTTTTGCCAATAAGACTCTCAATAGCAACCGGCTTATAATTTAGGTAGTTTTCGGCCATAGCATCCATAGCGTGGCTGGTCTCCGGGTCAATGAGGTAGTGGGCGATCATGGTATCGAACAGGGTGCCGGCCACCTCTACTCCGTACTTCTTCAGCACCAGCATATCGAACTTCAGGTTCTGCCCGACCTTCACTATTTGCTCATTCTCCAGCAGCGACTTAAATTCATCAACAATCTTCTGGGCTTCGTTTCGATCTTCGGGAACGGGAACGTAGTAGGCTTCTCCGGTTTTACGGGCAAACGCCAGTCCCACCAGCTGGGCTTCAGTGGCTTCCAGACTGTCGGTTTCGGTATCAAAACAAACCTCTTTTTCTTTAGACAGTAACGCTACCAGCTTGGCCCGGGCCTTAGTATCGTTCACTAACTGATAGTCGTGCTGCGTATCGTTGATAGAGCGGTTGCCGAAGTGAGGGGGATTGCTATTATTTTCATCATCGCCATTAGCATCTCCGAAGACAAAAGGAAGTTGATTATGATCCTCCGCCAGCTTTTCGGTATCGAACAAGCCGCCCTGCACCTGTAGGTTGGGATGTTTGTCCAGTACCCGTCGGGCCAGGGTACGAAACTCCAGTTCTTCAAAGATCTTCCGCAGAGCCGGTTCATCCGGATCGTCCAGGTGAAGATCATTTTCGCCAATATTGATAGGTACATCGGTTTTGATGGTAGCCAGTTCTTTAGAAAGTAGCCCCTGTTCGCTGAATTCAATCACCCGTTCCCGCTGCTTTCCCTTCAGTTGTTCGGCATTGGCAATTACGCTTTCTACTGACCCGTATTCCTTCAATAGCTTAGAAGCCGTTTTTGGCCCTACCCCCGGTATGCCGGGAATATTGTCGGAAGAATCGCCCTGCAAGCCCAGCATATCACAGACCTGCTCTACCCGTTGAATGTCAAACTTTTTTAGCACTTCGGGAATGCCCAGTATATCCACACTGTTACCCATGTAGGCCGGTTTGTACAGATAGATGCAATCTTCCACAAGTTGGGCAAAATCTTTATCGGGGGTCATCATATACACCGTAAACCCCCGGCGGGCTGCCCACTTGGCTATGGTGCCAATAATGTCGTCAGCCTCAAAGCCGTCCATTTCCAGCACCGGAATATTAAATGCTCGCACAATATCCTTCACAATGGGAATGGCCACCTGAATATCTTCGGGTTGAGCCTCCCGGTTGGCTTTATATTCCTTATATTGTTCATGACGAAAGGTGGGAGCGGAGGTGTCGAAGGCTACGGCAATGTGCGAAGGTTTCTCTTTGTTTAACACCTCAACCAGTGCGTTGGTGAAGCCCAGAGCGGCCCCGGTATTCATGCCTTTAGAGTTAATACGGGGGTTTTTGCTGAACGCGAAGTGGGCGCGATAAATCAGCGCCATAGCATCCAGTAAAAAAAGTTTTTTTTCAGACTGACTCATGCGGCTAAAGTTGAGAACAAGGGGCGGGAATTGCAAGTCTGGGGTTATAAGAAAGCCGAAAGATAAGACTACCGTCAATCCAGACTAAACCAAGTGATTAAGAAAATTGAATTACCGAGCAGTTATGGGAAATGATAGCTTTTGGTACGTTGTAGAAAATCATCTGGTTCGTAATTACTGCCAACTTGCTAATCTTGAAAAGGTACTATTGCGCTGGTTATAGTTTTACTGTATGGTTGGAAAATTCAATAGCTACCTGTCTCTGGCTATTTGTGATAGATGTTGGGTGTGTAATAAATTCACCGAATGGTGCAGTTTTTGTTTGTTTGCGAGAAATAAACTCAATTACGCTGCAAACATCACCGTTCCTTGAACTTCGGCTGATAATTACGATGTTTGCCAGATACTTATAGTATACGTAATTTTGCGCACTGATTTAGCGCACTTTACCTAACAATAATTAACCCAATTGGGGGTTAATACCACAAAGTAACGTATGTCGAAGAAACGACTCTTTTTTCTGGTTTTTACATTCTTTCTGCACGGCTCAACCTTGGTTTTTGGGCAGGATGCCAGCTTGTTGCAACAACAGGACTGGAGCCGGGTGCGGGTGGATAATTACTCCGACGATCAGATTCGCCAACTCATTCAGGCGGCTGAAGAAAGAAATATTAGCATCCAGAATATTCAAGAGCAGGCACTCATTCGAAACATGCCTCGCTCCGAAGTGAATAAGCTTGTCCAGCGTATTCAACGGCTTCAACGTACATCCAATCGAGCTAACCAATCCGGTGGGCGCTCTTCTTTCGGGTCCAGTACGGAGAATACTGATAGTTTGTCGGCCACTTCCCAACGCGATCCTTCGCTGGATATGATTAGCGAAGAAGAGCGGAAGGTCTTTGGGTTCGATCTGTTCAATAGCCAAGACCTTACCTTTGAACCTAATCTGAATATTGCCACCCCCAAGAACTACCAGCTAGGTCCCGGCGATGCATTATTAATTAATGTGTGGGGTGCCTCTCAGCAGAGCTACGACCTGGAGGTAGACCGGAACGGAAACGTACGCATTGATAACCTGGGTCCTGTATACGTGAATGGCCTTACTATTGAGGAGGCTGAACAGCGGATTATCAATCGCCTGGCCGAAATCTACGCCGGTTTACGAGGAAATCGGGAGCGCCCCCCCAATACCTATGCAGAAGTAACACTGGGCGGAGTGCGTAGTATTAAAGTAACCATTATGGGCGAGGTACGGCGGCCTGGCACCTATACCTTGCCATCGCTGGCTACCGCCTTTAATGCCCTTTATCAGTCGGGGGGGCCTTCGCTTATTGGCTCTTTCCGTAAGGTAGAGATTGTCCGTAACGGTGAGGTAGCCGCCACCCTAGATATGTACGATTTTCTGGTAGGATCAGAAAACAGTCAGGCTGGGGCGCAGCTACAAGACCAGGATATTATCCGGGTAGTACCTTACGATACCCGCGTGGAACTGAAAGGACAAGTTAAACGGCCTGGTTACTACGAAGTGAAGCCGGAAGAATCGCTGGATGAGGTACTGAATTTTGGGGGAGGTTTCACGGAAAAGGCTTATACTCACCGCCTAAAGGTAACGCGAAAAACGCCTCGGGCTAAGCAGATTCTGGATGTGCCGCAGGATGAAATAGCCAGCTTTTTTCATCAGAATGGTGATGTGGTAACCATAGATTCTATTCTTGATCGTTACGAAAATCGGGTAGAGGTATTGGGAGCAGTTTTTCGCCCGGGTGAATACGCCTTAACGGAAGGGCTTACTGTACGCGAACTGATTGCCAAAGCTGAAGGATTACGGGAAGATGCCTACGTAGGACGGGCTCTGCTCTACCGTAAAGCAGAAGACCTTACCTCTCAGGTATTATCATTAGACTTACGGGATATTCTGAATGGCCGGGGCGAAAGTGTCCGTTTGCAGCGGGAAGATGTACTGAGAGTATATGCCGTTACTGACTTAGAGGAAGAATACTCCGTACGGATTGATGGCGAGGTGCAATCGCCCGATCAGTACCCCTACATGAAAGGAATGACCTTAGGCGACCTAATTGCTATGGCCGGTGGGGTAAAAGAGTCAGCCTACTCCTCTAAAGTAGACGTAGCCCGCCCGGTTAGAAATATTACTGAAGGCACCAACGGAACTAACGGTACCGCTACGGCCAAAACCTTTCATTTTGAGATTAATGAATCGTTGGCCTTAGATAATGAGTCAGCTGACTTTGAACTGCTACCTTCGGATCAGGTATTCGTTCGCAAGTCGCTTAATTACGAGCCCGAACAAACGGTTTATATTACCGGCGAGGTGGCCTACCCCGGCGAATATGCCATTACCAGCAAAGACGAACGTATTTCGGATTTGGTGGCCCGGGCCGGCGGTTTAACTCCCTACGCTTACCGGGATGGCTCCCGGCTGGTTCGGCTGAACCCGGAGTTTTACCGAGAAAGAGAACTGAAAGAGGAGCTATTACGCGACTCACTACGCTTCCTACGTTATCAGCAGTACTTTCTGAACGACCCACAGACTAATAGCCTGAATCAGAGAAATAACATTACTGACCCTTCGGTACAACGGCAAACCATTATTATTGACGAAGAAGACCTGACGATTCCCCGCTATCGTCTAAACGAGTCTGAAACTCAAAGCATTGGTATTGATTTGCAAAGAATATTAGCCCAGCCTCGCTCTAAATACGACATTCGATTGGTACCGGGTGATACATTAGAAGTGCCGAAACAACTTCAGACCGTCCGGATGAGCGGCCAGGTACTGTACCCCGTTTCGTCCCGCTACGATCAGTCTAAAGGATTTAAAAACTACATCGCCGAGTCGGGGGGATTTACGAGAAACGCTGATAAGAAACGTTCCTATATAGTCTATGCTAATGGGTCGGTAGACCGGACTCGTAGCTTTTTGTTTGTCAAAAATTACCCTAAAGTGAAGCCTGGTGCCGAAATCATTATTCCGAATAAACCACCTAACAACGGATTAAGCCCGCAAGCCTGGATTGGCATTGGATCGGCATTGGGAACATTAACATTAACTGTAATTACTATTTTAGATCGCCTTTAATCCGAAGAGTTAATCAAACTGGAGTGGATACACCTAAAGAATATACGGAAGTAGAAACCCGAGCAGAAGATACTGGGGGTCGTGGTAGTTATGTGCCGCCTCCAGCACATACACCTTCTTTGATAGAGGGTGGCGAAATTGACCTGTTTGATATTATCCGGCAAATCTGGGACAGGAAAAGAACTATCATTATCACAGTTCTGATCTTCTTATTCTTCGGGATTTTTGTAGCGATGGTTAGTCCGGAAGAATACACTTCGGAGGTAGTACTGATGCCACAGAGCAGCTCACCATCAGGCGGCGCTTCCGGTTTGCTTCGTCAGTTTGGGGGATTAGCTGGAATCAGTCTGGGTGGTTCTTCTTCAGGAAACATTGGTGTTGACCTCTATCCGGATATAGCCCGGAGTACGCCATTCTTTTTACATATGATGGATCAGCCGGTGTTCGTATCTACTCTGGATACAACCGTAGTGCTGAAGAATTATATGACCGAACTTATTGACCCACCGATTACCGACTATATCAAGCAGTATACTATAGGGTTACCCAAACTACTAATTGGTTTGCCAGTCCAAATTATCAACAGTTTCAAAGACAAACCTAAGCAAGCAGCAGCACCGGTGACTGATACAACGGTCTCTGAAGATACGGTAGTTGATAACCAGGCCAGTGATGCTGTTAAAAATGTAATAAAACTAAGTAGTCAGGAAAAGGGAGCTATGGGCAAGTTAAGTCAACGCATAGAAACCTTGATTGAAGACAATGGCACGTTAAGTGTGAGTGTTACCATGCCTGACCCTTATGCTGCCGCCAAAGTTGCCGAATTATCGGTCGAATTTCTTACAAATTACTTGATTGAGTACAAAACGGAAAAGTCAAAAAGCAATCTCACTTTTCTGGAAGAGCAGTATGAACAGGCTCAGACAAAATATTTTCGCACTCAGCAACGATTAGCACAGTTCCGAGACCGAAACAGTAATATTGTATCAGCTAGGGCGCAAACTGAGCTTGAACGTCTGGAAAACGAAAACCAACTTACGTATCAGGTTTATCAAGGACTGGCACAACAGCTAGAACAGGCCAGAATTACCGTGCAGGAAGAAACTCCGGTGTTTAAAGTGTTAGAACCTATTCAGATTCCTTTAAGTACAAGCTCACCAAACCGAGAATTGATCATTTTTATTTTTGTGTTTCTTGGAGTTTTTACTGGCTTTGCCATCGTAGTAACGGGTATTATCTATAGATACATCGAGCCAAAGCTCAAGGCAAACGAAATTCGCTAGTTAACTATTTTATGAAAGATATTTCGCAAATCACATCGATTGCTATTCTAGGATTAGGGTATGTCGGTTTACCACTTGCTATAGAGTTTGGTAAGAAATACCGGGTAGTAGGCTACGATATCAATCAAAAACGAGTAGAGGAACTGCAAAATGGGTTTGATACCACTCGGGAAGTTTCTTCAGAAGAAATAGAAGCATCTAAAGGGTTTAAGTGCACCAGTACACTAGAAGATATTAAGCAGTGTGATGTATTTGTGGTAACGGTGCCAACCCCTATTGACGAATTCAAAAAGCCAAATCTTACCCCGCTATATTCGGCCAGTGAAACCGTAGGTAAGGTCTTGAAACCCGGCGACTTAGTGATATACGAATCTACCGTCTACCCTGGGTGCACGGAAGATGATTGTGTTCCTATACTAGAAAAGACAAGTGGATTAAAGTTCAATAAAGATTTCTTCTGTGGTTATTCTCCCGAAAGGATTAATCCGGGGGATAAGGAGCATCGGGTAGATACTATCAAAAAAGTGACCAGTGGAAGTACCCCTGAAACTGCAGATTTAGTTGATGAACTGTACGCATCCATCATTACGGCGGGTACCCACAAGGCGTCCTCTATTCGGGTAGCCGAGGCAGCTAAAGTTATTGAAAACGCCCAGCGTGATATCAATATTGCCTTTGTGAATGAATTGGCACTCATCTTTGACCGATTAGAAATTGACACGCAGGAAGTCTTGGAAGCGGCTGGAACTAAGTGGAATTTTTTGCCGTTTAAGCCAGGCTTAGTGGGTGGGCACTGTATAGGAGTTGATCCTTACTATCTTACCCATAAGGCAGAAAGCGTAGGTTACCACCCGCAGGTTATCTTGGCCGGTCGGCGTATCAATGACAATATGGGGGTATTTGTGGCCAATAAGTTGGTGAAGTTGCTTTCGCAAAAGGGAAACCCCATCCGCCAGGCCAATGTATTGATGTTGGGTATAACGTTTAAAGAAAATTGCCCTGATATCAGAAATAGCCGCGTTATTGATATCATCCGAGAGTTAGAAAGTTTCGGAATCGATGTAGACGTATTCGATCCGCTAGCTGATGCCGAAGAAGTTAAGCAGGAGTACGGACTGCGCCTAACAGAACAATTGAAAGATAAGTACGACGGAATAGTAGTGGCCGTAGGACACGCCGTTTTTGAATCTGTTGACTGGAGTAGGTACAAAGAAAATGGTACAGTTATTTATGATGTAAAAAGCTTTTTAAGCAGGGAGCTGGTTGATAATAGATTATAGGCATGAAAGAGAAAGTATTAATTACGGGTGTAGCCGGATTTATTGGTTTCCATTTGGCCGATCGGTTAGAACGGGAAGGTTATCAGGTGGTGGGTATTGATAACCTTAACGATTACTACGATGTGAAGCTCAAAGAAGACCGCCTAGCGATACTTCAGGAAAGCCACTCAGACTTTTTGTTTCGTCGAGCTGACCTACAAGATAAGGAGGCGATCGGTCAGTTTTTCGAAGAACATAAGCCGGCTTATGTGGTAAACCTAGCCGCACAAGCGGGAGTGAGGTACTCTCTTAAAAATCCGTATGCTTACACTGAATCGAATGTCACCGGTTTTCTCAACATTCTGGAGGCTTGTCGGCATTTTCCGGTAAAGCATCTGCTTTATGCATCTTCCAGTTCGGTATACGGTGCTAATACCAAGATGCCGTTTTCTACTCACCATAATGTAGATCATCCAGTATCTTTATATGCTGCTACTAAGAAAGCCAACGAGCTGATGGCGCATACCTACTCTCATCTTTATAATATCCCCACTACCGGTCTGCGGTTCTTTACGGTGTATGGTCCGTACGGGCGGCCGGATATGGCACTATTCCTTTTCACCAAAGCGATTTTAGAAGATCATCCTATCGACGTGTATAATCACGGAAACATGAAGCGGGATTTTACCTACGTGGATGATATCGTAGAAGGCATTGCCCGCCTACTTCCTAAAGCAGCTCAACCCAATTCGGGCTGGAACGGTGAACAGCCTGATACTGCTACCAGCTTTGCCCCTTATAAGATTTATAATATCGGGAATAACCAGCCAGTAAAATTACTGGATTTTATAGAAGAGATTGAGAAGAATATTGGTAAGGAGGCAAAAAAGAATTTTATGCCTATTCAAGATGGTGACGTACCTGCTACTTATGCTGATGTAACTGACCTGATGCAGGATGTAGGATTTAAACCGGAAACGAGTATTCAAGAGGGAGTCAGAAATTTTGTAAAATGGTATCGGGCATACTATAAGGTGTAAGGAATGGCTAAGGTAATAATTGATGCTAACAGAAAAACTCTTTCGCTGGATTTGAAAGAGTTAGCAAGCTATAAGGATTTATTCTATACTTTATCGTACCGTGATTTTAAGGCAAAATATGCTCAGACCTTCTTAGGGTTTATTTGGGCATTTATTCAGCCTTTTATGACATTGATAGTGTTTGGGTTGGTATTTAGTCGAGGGTTACAGATAGATACTGGTGAAGTACCTTATATATTGTTCGCCGCTGGCGGTCTGGCACCCTGGACTTATTTTTCTACAGTAATGAGCCAAGCAGGAGGTTCCATTATTGGGGCTCAAAGTATGGTACAAAAAATTTACTTTCCCCGGCTAATTATTCCACTCTCCAAAGCAGTAGTCGGGGCGATCGATTTCGGAATTGCCTTGCTGATAATATTTGTACTCATGGTGGCATACGGGTTCCCATTATCACCTGATATTGTTTTTTTACCCTTCTTTATCTTGATGGTTATCTTGGCAGCTTTGGGAGTAGGAATTTGGTTGAGTGCTCTTACTATTCGCTTTCGTGACTTTCAGAACATCGTGCCTTTTCTAATACGTTTTGGGATGTTTTTAACCCCGGTGGCGTATCCTTCCTCTCTATTGGTAAATCGTGTTCCGGATTGGGCCTCAATTATCTATTATCTAAATCCCATAGCTGGAATCATTGATGGCTTTAGATGGAGCGTACTAGGAATGGAAGCACCCGGAATGCTTTCCTATGTGTCATTTGTTGTAGTAGTAATACTTTTCGTAAGTTCTCTTTTTTACTTCAAAAAAGTAGAAAAAACTATTGCAGATATTATTTAGTCGGTATGAGTGATATAGCCATTAAAGTTGAAAATATTTCTAAACTATACCAGATAGGAGATACTTCTAGTGGTAGTTTGAGAGAAACTATTGTCGAACTTTTTTCTCCTGGCAAAAACCGAAGGACAGAGGACTTTTGGGCTTTACAAGATCTTTCATTCGAGGTGAAACGGGGTGAAGCTTTGGGTATTATTGGTAAAAATGGTGCGGGAAAGAGTACCTTATTGAAGGTGCTTTCTCGAATTACTGAACCAAGCAGAGGCAGAATAGAAATAGACGGTAGAATTTCTTCACTGTTAGAGGTAGGCACTGGTTTTCATCCCGAGCTTACTGGTAGAGAAAATATTTTTCTAAACGGTACAATCCTAGGTATGTCTCGTGCTGAAGTAAGGGCTAAGTTTGACGAAATTGTCGACTTTAGCGGAGTTGAAAAATTCTTAGATACCCCAGTAAAAAGATACTCTTCCGGTATGAAGGTTCGCCTGGCCTTTGCAGTAGCGGCTCATCTGGAACCTGAAATACTTATTATTGATGAGGTACTAGCAGTAGGAGATGCTGAATTTCAGAAGAAGTGCTTAGAAAAGATGGAAGATGTTGCCGGACAAGGAAGAACAATACTGTTCGTTAGCCACAACATGAATGCTGTAAGACAACTGTGTTCTAAAAGTCTACTACTCAGGCATGGTAAATTAGAGGCATTAGGAGAAGTACAGGATATGATTAACCTATATCTAGAAAAAAATCAATCTTCCAGCCGGCGAGGGGTAGCAACATTTGAGGTCGATCCGGATAAGGATTTTCAACTTGTAGAAGCCAGACTGACCAACGATAAGCTTGATCCTAAATCTACATTTGAGTGTGAAGAGGAAATAAAGTTGTTTCTAACATGCCGATCAAAAAAGCATATTCCAGGTCTATACGGATATCTGACTATCAAAGACAAAGACGATAATCTTCTTGTTGAAACGGATACCTACGACTATTTGCCTAATGTATTAGAAGAGTTACCGAGAGGCATATCTGAGATAGCAATAACGATTCCCAAGCGTCTTCTGTCACCTGGTCAGTACTATATATATTTAAACTTTTCTAGCAAGCAAAATATGGATGGGTTTCATGTAGAATCACCCGGAAATATATTGTCATTTGATGTGGTCGATAGCTACACAATAAGAGGTAACAACAGAAAATCTTTTTTAGGGACAACATTGAAATGGAACCTTTCTCTTTCGGAAGTCCATTCTCAAGAACATATGAAGTAAATAACCCACGTCAATTCATTTGAATACATATTCATCATACACTTACTAGTATGCTTAATAATAAATCAATTCTTATCACCGGTGGTACAGGATCATTCGGGAAAAAATTCGTAGAGACTATCTTACACAGATATCCGGATGTAAAAAGGTTAGTCATTTATTCTCGTGATGAGCTTAAGCAGTTTGAGATGTCGCAGGACTTCTCCCCTCAGTTGTATAAGAATTTAAGATATTTTATAGGTGACGTTAGAGATGGCGAAAGGTTGAAGAGGGCTTGCGAAGGCATTGACATCATCATACACGCTGCTGCACTTAAGCAAGTGCCAACAGCCGAATACAACCCTATAGAGTGTATTCGGACGAACGTCATAGGAGCCGAAAACGTAATTAATGCGGCCCTATCTTGTAATGTTAGCAAAGTAGTGGCGCTATCTACTGATAAAGCGGCTGCTCCAATTAACTTATACGGAGCTACGAAACTATGCTCGGACAAGTTATTTGTAGCGGCCAATAACAGTAAGGGCAAACGTGATCTAAAACTTTCGGTAGTTCGCTATGGTAATGTTATGGGCTCTCGTGGTTCAGTAATACCTTTCTTCTTGAAGAAGAGAGAAGAAGGGAAGATCCCTATTACTCATAAAGATATGACGAGGTTTAACATTACCCTTCAAGAAGGAGTAAATATGGTACTGTGGTCAATCGAGCACATGATGGGAGGAGAAATATTCGTTCCCAAAATTCCTTCTTACAGAATAACCGAGTTAGCCGAAGCTATTGCCCCGGAATGTGAACAAATAATAGTGGGTATCCGTCCGGGAGAAAAGATACACGAAGAGATGATTACCGAAGCTGATTCGCTTACTACTTACGATTTAGGTAAGTACTACGCTATTCTGCCTCAGTCAACAGTTTGGAAACTGGATGATTTTATTCAAAAGTTCTCAGCTGAGAGAGTGCCAGAAGGGTTTAAGTACAATTCAGGAACAAATACAGAGTGGCTTAGTGTCCAGGAGATACGCTCCCTAATTAAAGAGTATGTCGAGCCCAACTTCCAAATAACAGCGTAGAGATGATTCCGTACGGAAAACAACATATCACGGAAGAGGACATTAAAGCAGTAGTTACTACTCTAAAATCCGATTTCCTCACGCAGGGTCCTAAGATTAGCGAGTTTGAGGAAGCTTTTGCTGATTATGTTGGGAGCCAATATGCAGTTGCGGTAGCCAATGGTACAGCGGCTCTACACTTGTGCGCTCTAGCAATAGATGTGCGAGCAGGCGATAGAGTAATAACTACCCCAATTACGTTTGCAGCATCCGCTAATTGTATAAAATACTGTGGAGGCGAAATTACCTTCGCAGACATAGATGCAGATACTTATACCTTAGACATAGAAGCGGTAAGGAACTTACTGGAAAGTGCCCCCAAAGGCTATTACAAAGGAATAATTCCGGTAGATTTTTCCGGGTATCCAGTAAATCTAGAAGCCTTTAGAGCACTGGCCGATCAGTACAACCTTTGGATAATAGAAGACGCATGCCACGCACCGGGGGGGTATTTTACAGGGAGTGATAATAATCGGCAAAACTGTGGGAACGGTGCTTTTGCAGATTTAGCCATTTTTTCTTTTCATCCGGTGAAGCATATTGCGGCGGGAGAGGGAGGCATGATTACCACCAATGATCCTCAACTCTATGAGCGACTGCTTAGGCTGAGAACTCATGGTATTACCCGCGATAGCTCGTCGTTTCAGAATAGTGAGCAGTTAGCATTTGGCATAGATAATCCACCTTCAGATCAATACCCCGGATGGTATATGGAAATGCAAGAACTGGGTTATAATTACCGAATTACTGATTTTCAGGCCGCTCTGGGAATGAGCCAATTGCAAAGAGCTGATAGCGGTATCCTTAGAAGGAGAGAGATTGCAGCACGATACGATGAAGCATTTGGAGAGCTGAGCATAGTGAAACAGAATAGAGATAAGAGATATCAAAATGCTTTTCATCTGTACGTAATTGAAACTGAGAAACGTTTTGAGCTTTACCAACATCTAAGGAAACACAATATATATACGCAAGTACACTACTTCCCTTTACATCTGATGCCGTACTACCAGCAGTTTGGCTGGCAACTGGGAGACTTTCCTAATGCAGAAAAATATTATCAAAGATGCTTGAGTTTACCTATGTATCCTAGTTTGAGCGAAGAAGAACAATCTTACGTGATAGATACCATAAGGACTTTTTTCAACAGGTAAACTTGTTTATTTCCAAAAATCACTAAAAGCAAATATGCCTAGTATTGCTATTATACCAGCAAGAGGTGGAAGCAAGCGTATTTTTCGAAAAAATATTAAGGAATTCTTAGGCAGACCCATTATTGCCTATTCCATAGAAACTGCGCTTACCTCCGGTTTATTTGATGAGGTGATGGTTTCAACCGAGGATGAAGAAATTGCTATGATTTCCAAGGGTTTAGGAGCCAATGTTCCATTTCTCAGAAGCAAGAAAAATGCTGATGATTATGCAATTCTCAACGAGGTATTGGAGGAAGTAATTGAAAACTATAAGCAGGCTGGTAAATCTTTTAGTATGGGGTGTTGCATTTTACCAACAGCGCCTCTCTTAACCGTAGATGCGCTTCGTGAAGGATACCAGCTTTTAAATAAAGGAGATTTTGATTCTGTTCGTCCGGTAGTTAAGTTTTCCTATCCCGTACAGCGCGCTATTCTACTGGATGATAATGGGCATATAAGCATGCTTCATCCACAAAATTACCGATCAAGATCTCAGGATTTAGCGCACACCTACCACGATGCCGGGCAGTTTTACTGGTTTAAAATACCCGAGCTACTTACCTCGGATAAGAAGGGAGCCTTTGAGATTAGTCAAACTCAGGTACAAGATATTGATACGCTCGATGACTGGAAATTGGCAGAGTTGAAATATCAGCTTCTGCACAATGAAGACAAAAAATAACAGTATGGAAAGCTACTTCTTTGTACCGGCTTCTAACCGAAAATTTGTAGAAAAGTCTCAGCATCTAGATTGCGATTATTTAGTGCTAGATTTAGAGGATTCTGTTCTTTCTACAGACCTGGCGAGTGCTTTTGAAAATATTAAAGAGTTACCAAATAAATCCCATTGTTTTCTTAGAATACCTCTGAGCAACGATCAACCAGATGAGACTGCTGAAATGATTCATAAAATGAGAGCAGTGGGGTACAATCAGTTTATATTACCCAAACTCCTCTCAATAGATAAATTAAGATCAATTGTACGCTTTGTTCCAGACATTTTTAAACATAAACAGCTACTGCTAATCGAGCATCCCAGGCTGTTGCTAGACCTGAAATCAATTCTAGCAGAATACAACTTTTTTGCCATTGCGCTAGGGAGCCACGACTATACCAATGTAATGCGGATGGATCATAATGATGAGAACCTGTATTGGAGCAGGCACTACATTTTGAACCACGCAAAAGCGTTTGGTATCCGTTGTTTGGATATAGCCTCAATGAATATCGCTGACGAGAAAGGGTTCTCTGAAGAATGCAAGAAGGCATATAGCTTAGGATTTGACGGTAAGTTGCTAATCCACCCTATGCAGTTAGCAGTAATAAACTCTTCTAAATTTTATTCAGAAGAAGATATAAGTTTTGCTTTGCTAGTTAGAAAGAAAATTCAAGAGGTAGGAGGTCTGGAAAACTTTGGTATTGCCAATATTAAGGGCAAGATTGTAGAAAAGCCTCATTTGAGAAAGTATCTTGATATACTGAATAAAGAAGGATATGACCCCATCTAATTTAGGTAACTACTACGATGACTTTGAGATTGGAGAAATTATTACCCATTCTCTATCGAAGACCATATTTGAAAGTGATAACAACCTCTTTAGCCTACTAACAATGAATCATCACCCAGTGCATATTAATATAGACTATGCAGGTAATGAGAAACACGGTCAGATTTTGGTAGTAGGCACATTGGTTTTCAGTGTGGTTGTTGGAATTACAGTACCGGATATCAGTGGCAAAGCAATCGCAAACCTCAATTACGAAGACATACGCCACCTAGCGCCAGTGTTCATTAATGACACTATTTATGCTCGAACTAAAGTGCTTGAAAAGCGAGAATCTAAATCTAATAAGCAAGCCGGTATAGTCAAGGTTGAGACTTTTGGATTTAACCAACGCAAAGAAGACGTGATCTCCTTCAGAAGAAGCGTATACATCAAAAAGAGACCTTTATGAAAGTAACCGATATGCGGTATTCAGTGATGCGCAGTTTAATGTTCGTGCCCGCGCACAATAGTAAACTGATGGAAAGTGCTACCAGCAAGAATTCAGACGTTGTGTTACTAGACCTAGAAGACTCCGTACAGCCTGAGGAGAACAAAGCCCTAGCCAGAGAGAATATTAAAAAATTCGTTGGCGAAAATCGCTTTAGAAATCACTTAGTGTTTCCCAGGGTCAATGATAGGGAGAGTGGTCATCTGCTTAAAGATGTTTACGAACTATCTATAGAAGGGGTAGATGGCTTCATGTACCCCAAATCAAAAAGAGGGGAAGATATCTACTTTTTCGATAAACTTCTTGAAACCATTGAGTACGAAAAAGGGCTGCCCATTGGCACATTCAAGATCATTGCTCTCATAGAAACAACGGCAGCAGTATTGAATGCAGCAGAAATTTGCCAAGCCTCAAAGAGAGTAATTGCTTTAGCCTACGGTTGCGAAGATTTCATCACCGATTTGGGGGGGATTCATGATAAGGAAGGGCAAAGTTTATACACCCCCCGCGCCATGATATCAATGGCTGCCCGAGCAAATAATGTACTGCCAATAGATACGGTTCATATAGATGTACACAACCTTGAGGATCTAGAAGAAAACCTGAAGCTGGCAAAGATTCTTGGTTTTGAGGGAATGCTAGTACTTAACCCAAAAGAAATACCATTGGTACACAACTACTTTACCCCAAGCCAGCAAGAAATAAAGGATGCTAAGGAATTGCTTATGCTTGCCGAAGAAGCAAAAAAAGAGAACAAAGGGGTCGCCGTTATCAACGGAAAATTCATCGGGCCACCCATGATAATTAAAGCCCAGAAAATCTTGAGTAAAACCGAAATCATTGAGAACCGAGATAGACTATGAAAAAGCTGATCATTATTGGTGGTTACGGAAACGGAACCGTGGTGCAGTCTACTGCTGAAGACATCAACCAGGTAGAGCCAACATGGGAGATTCTGGGCTTTTTAAACGATTTTGAAAAAGGGCCTATTAATAGTAAGCCGGTACTTGGACCGATAGATGAAGCTACCGTAGCCCCCTACCTAGAAGATGATGAGGTTTTCTTTTTTTATTCGCTGATTTCGGTAAAGATGAATTTTAAGTTTCTGCATAAATTGCATGATCTTAAAATTCCGAAGGAAAGGTTTGCCACGATAATTCATCCCACTGCCGTAGTTTCAAAGTTTGCCCAAATAGGATACGGAGTATGTATCCAACCATTTGTATCAGTAGGGCCAAACGTCAACATTGGTAATTACGTGCAGATTTTTGCCCAGTCATTGATAGGGCATGATGCTACGCTGGAAGATTATTCCTACGTGGCTAATAACGCCTGTGTTGGAGCAAGTGTCCACTTAAAAGAGGGAGCCTATCTGGGAACCAATGCTACCACTTTAGAAAATGTAACACTGGGTAAATGGTCAATAACCGGTATTGGCACAGTGGTCTTAAAAGACGTTGAGGACTATGCGAAGGTGGTTGGAAATCCTGCGAGGGTCATTGGTGAGGTGAAATAAGGGGAGTAATGAATATACTTTTTAGGGTAGATGCAGGTGGTAAGACTGGCCTAGGGCATTATTTCAGAAGTATGACACTGGCAAAGTTGCTGGCGGCTGATAATCATACAATAATTTTTACCCATCAACCATCGTCTTTTTGGGAGAATGCCAATACCCCTTTTCTAAACTACCCATTGACAGAAGATGCTGATGAAAAGACGGTTGATATAGTCAAGAAGCACTCTATAAGCGTTTTCTATGTTGATGGGATTATTGAATTCAGTAGGTCATTAGTTAGCGAATTAAATAGGTTAGGAGTTAAACTAATATATTATCAGAATATCAGTGAAACTAAGCATCTGTGTGATGCCTTTATTCTACCTTCTCTAAATTACGACGAGCAATTTCTTGCTGATTTCGGGACAGAAACCGAGGTATTCAAGGGATTGGAATACGCTATTTTTCATGAGCAAATCTACCGAATACCGAGGAATAAGCAGGTTAGCCAGTTCGTCAAGAAAGTAGGATTCTTTAGTGGAGGAAGCGACCCTAAAAACGTTCTTTTAAAGCTTTATCATTTAATTGAGCATGATGCTTTTTCAGGAATTAGTTTCAACTATTTCTACGGTAAAGATTATCTGTTTATCAATGATATACCACCCCTAAAGGATAACGACCAAGTCAGGTTTGTTCCATACAATATAGATCAGGTTAGCAAAATGGATGTGCTTGTAGGAACCTTTGGTGTTTCTGCCTATGAATATATGTATGTAGGAGTTCCGTTAATCTGTGTAGGTCATCAAATATCTAATGCCCGAGCGAGTGCTAAAACAGCTGAAAAGACTGGAGCTATTATTGACCTCGGAGTTATAGATGATATATCATCTTCAGACCTAAACCAGGCTATCAGCGATCTAATAAAGCATAAACAAAAAAGAGAGTCTTTAAGGAAGAACGCCCATAAGGCTATAGATGCTTTAGGTGCTGAGAGAGTGAAGAAAATTATTACATCATGAAATTAGAAATATATGTGGGAAGATAAGGTTTTCGTTATTGCGGAACTGTCCGCTAATCATAACAACGATTTTGACATAGCAGCCAAAACGATTGAGGCCATGGCAGCCGCTGGCGCCGATGCCGTGAAGGTACAAACATTTAAGCCTGAATCTCTTTCTATAGATGCTGATAATCAATTCTTTGGACCAAAGAAAGATGGCTTATGGAAAGGAATCAGACCTTACGATCTATACGTAAAGGCCGCTATGCCCTATGAGTGGCAACCCAAGCTACAGAAAATAGCTCATGATTTGGGGCTAGTGTTTTTTTCTTCTCCATTTGACTTTGAGGCAGTTGATTTTCTGGAGGGCATGGATGTAGCGTTATACAAAATTGCCTCTCTGGAAATAACTGATATACCATTAATCAGGCATATTGCCCGGCAAGGAAAGCCCATAATTATGTCGGCTGGAGCCGCTTCTCTAGCTGACCTAGAGCTAGCAGTTGAAACTTGTCGTTCAGAAAATAACTCTCAGATTGCCCTGCTAAAATGTACGTCAGAGTATCCAGCGCCGATTGATGCTGCTAATTTACGTACTATTCCCAACATGCAAGAGACTTTTGGGGTGACTGTTGGGGTATCTGATCATACTTTGGGAAGTACGGTACCGGTAGTATCAGTGGCTATGGGTGCTCGGATAGTGGAAAAGCACTTTATTCTTGATCGTGCTTTAGGTGGTCCTGATGCAGCTTTTTCAATGGAACCTCACGAATTCAAATCAATGGTTACTGCTGTTAGAGAAGCCGAACAGGCGCTGGGCAAAGTCACCTATTCGTTAGGGGATAAAAACATCTACCGAAGACGTTCGCTGTTTGTTAGTCAAGACGTAAAAAAAGGCGATATATTGTCTCCCGATAATATCCGATCTGTCCGGCCGGGTTACGGACTGCATCCGAAGTTTTTTAACCAAGTAATAGGAAAAACATTCAAGAATAATACTCAAAAAGGAACTCCCTTGTCGCTAGAACTTATTGAGTAAACCGTGTAATATATGAACAAGGATGAACCTTTTAAATATGATATTGTGCACTCCCAACGCCAACATTGGAGTTAATAATCTTTTACTAGGGGCACTTTATTCATTAGATAACAGTGTAGGTTCATATGAAATGATCAACGTTGTACGATAGCTCACTTTCTGTTACATCGTGATAACAACTTATGATAGGTAATACAGAAAAGGTATCTTTGAAATGGTCAAAGAAGAAATTGAAAGCTTATGTGAAAGTCCGCAAAAGAAGATAAAGTCACTACACTGGCAGGGAACTTATTACGGAATTGGCAAATGGATTAAGGATTACGGCTTCTTTCCCCAGTCTTTGACTTTACCGGTGCTTACCGATCATAGTGGACCCTCTACGAACGATCATGTACCAATAACTGAACAAAGATTAAGAACGTATGCAGTTCTGAAATCATCGCCTCGGGTAGTAAAATTATACCAAAAAATATATGGTAGTAAATGCCATGTTATACTTTCGCCCAATGTCTATTACCGTAGAAAGAAGAATATCACTAAATCTAAAAAAGCTAGGGGTACTTTAGTTTTTGCGGCACACACCACGGAGCATATTGAGAATGCGTCTAGCATTGATGCTTACATTCAAAGCCTTAAAGAACTGCCTCAACAGTATCAACCAATAACGATCTGTATTCATCCAATAGATGTAAACAAAGGGCTTCATCTAAAGTACAACCGTCATTTTGAAGTAGTATCGGCAGGTCATCATCAGCATCCAAATTTCATTGAGAGGTTTTATGCTATCCTTAGTAAGTACCAGTATACATCTTCCAATATGATAGGATCTTATGCTTTGTATGCTGCCGAGATGGGTATTCCCTTTTTTTTACACGGTGATAGGCCGGAATTGATAAATAAATCTGATCCAACACTATCTCCGGGAAAAATGAAAGTTGGTGAATCTTCGGATACCAATAAATATGCTTATCAGTTATTTTCTGAAAGAGTAGATGAAGTTACTCGGGCGCAAAAGAGTTTTGTAGAATATGAGCTAGGTATAACCGAAGGGTGCTCTAGGATGCGTCTGTCTTTGGTATTGTGGAAGGCCTACATGAAATATGTATTAGACGCTAAGCTAAAAAGAAGAATTAAAAAAGCACTAAAAACTTTAGTATCGCATGATTAATGCTACTGAAGCGATTTAAGGTCTTTTAAATAAGCACCCTAGGTTTAGCTCCTCTTGTGGCTTAAACTCACTTAAAACAGCAATATCTTTATGGATAATACAAAGTGTTTGAGAGCTACTAGCACATTAGCAAATATTTACAGTTATTTCAACCAATGAATATTAAAGTATTACATGTTAGTACTAAAGACTCTGGAGGAGCTGCCGTTGCAGGTATTAGACTTCATAAAGGACTTTTACGTGAAGGCGTAGATTCTAATTTTCTATTTTACGAAAAAAAGACTGCGGAGATAGAGTCTAGTTATTATTGGAAACAAAAAGAAAATTCGCTAAAACAACAACTCATAAATAAGCTCACCTTACGCCCAACAGTAAGTCAAAAAAATAAGCAGAAGCTACGAAACATTCCTCGAGATTATGATATGTTCAGTTTTGCGGATGGTGAAGTAGATATTACCCAGCATCCTCTATACAAGCAGGCTGACATAATAAATCTTCACTGGGTTCCTCGGTTTCTCGATTATCCTTCCTTTTTTAAGCAGTGCAATAAGCCGGTCGTTTGGACGCTGCATGACATGAACCCATTTAGTGGCGGGTTTCACTATAAGAGAGACTGGGAAAAGAGTGAAGGGAAAATACGGAAAATAGACCGTCAAATATTCTCGATCAAAAAAGAAGTATACGAACAATGCGATTCTCTGAGTATCGTAGCTCCTTCGCGTTGGCTGTACGAGGAAGCTCAAAAAAGCGAGTTGTTGAAAAAATTCCCTGCCTATCATATTCCTTATGGGGTAGATACTTCGGTATTTAAACCCCATGATCGAGCCTTTGCGCGCAATGTTTTTAATCTGCCTACCGACAAGAAAATTCTACTATTTATTAGTGATTCGCTTAAAAATGAAAGAAAAGGATTTGATTTACTACTTCAAGCCTTGTCATTTATTAACGATAGTTCCTTATATCTTTGTGCGGTGGGTAATGCCAATGTAGATACAAAACATCTATCTAACATTAACAGCTTGGGCAGAATCAATGATGAACGCTTGATATCATTACTGTATAGTGCGTGTGATGCCTTTGTATTACCTTCTCGGGAAGATAACCTCCCTAACGTACTGTTAGAAGCTACCGCTTGTGGAACTCCAGTAATTGCTTTTCCGATAGGAGGTGTTCCTGATGTAATAAAGGAAGGCAAAAATGGTATTCTTGCCGAAGAGGTGTCTGATGCATCTCTACGGGAGGCGGTTACTGAATTTTTATCTAATCGCTATCACTTTGATAGAGAAAAAATTCACAAAGCCGCCGCCGCAAACTATCATTTAGATAAACAGGCAGAAAGTTATATAGAATTGTATAACAACCTTCTTACGAACTCTATAGCAAATGAAAAAAATAATTAAGAAAAGTTTTTTACAGCTTCCGTACATAAACAAATTATATCAAAATCTACAGACGTACAAAACATGGAAGCCCCCCGG
Organism: uncultured Roseivirgaceae bacterium; assembly: GCA_964551335.1. Taxonomy (GTDB): domain Bacteria; phylum Bacteroidota; class Bacteroidia; order Cytophagales; family Cyclobacteriaceae; genus Tunicatimonas. Next base: position 69,746 of record CAZKCO010000011.1, on the reverse strand, counting down.
CCATTATTACAGTCCTATCCCCGATATAGATTACGTTGAAAAGAACTATAGCATAATTGCCAAAAGATTAGAAAATTACGCAGGATTAGAGTTGAGAAATAACTCACAAAAGGAGTTACTCATTGAAATAAGCAACTTCTACTCGGATATACCTTACCAAGAAGAAAAACAGCCCGATTATAGGTACTACTTTAATAATAGCTTTTTTTGTTACGGCGATGCTATATCACTCTATTGCATGTTAAGACACATTCAGCCTAACCAAATTATTGAAGTAGGCTCTGGCTTTTCTTCGTCGATTATGCTGGACGTAAACGAGCATTATCTGAGACGAAACATGAAATTAACATTTATTGAGCCATATCCAGAAAGGCTAAATACTCTTATAAAGCCAGATGATATCTCTCAGAGCCATATAAAAAAAACGTTTGTACAGGATGTAGAGGTTGATTTTTTTAGCAGCCTTGAAAAAGGTGATATTCTATTTATAGATTCCTCTCATGTTTCAAAAGCAGGAAGTGATTTAAACTACTTACTATTCCAAGTTTTGCCCGCTCTTCAAGATGGAGTAATAGTTCATTTTCACGACATATTCCATAATTTTGAGTATCCATTAGAATGGATTAAACAAGGGCGAGCCTGGAACGAATCTTATCTATTACGAGCCTTTCTACAGTATAATGATGTATTTCGTATCTTACTTTTTAACGCTTATCTAGGAAAGCATGAGTCTCAGTGGATCAAACAGCACATGCCTCTTTTTATGAAAAACCCTGGAGGTAGTATTTGGTTACAGGTACACAAGTCATGAACACGGCAAAAAAAATGGATAATTGGCCTTGGCACGAGGGAGTACCTACTAAAATATATCAGAATAAAGATCAATGGCCAAAGATATCAGTCATAGTTCCTAGTTATAATCAAGGCAAATTTATTGAAAAAACTATCCGTTCGGTACAGCAGCAAAACTACCCCAACTTAGAATTTATTATCATAGACGGTGGGAGCAATGACAACACAGTAAATATTATTCAGAAGTATGTAGAGTACCTAGATTTTTGGGTAAGTGAGAAAGACAACGGGCAAGCTCACGCCATTAATAAGGGGTTACAGAGAGCGACCGGAGATATTTTGTACTGGATTAACAGCGATGATTATCTATTACCAAAGGCTCTTTACCACGTAGGTTCATTTGATTGGCAGCCTGACACGGGGGCCATCGTAGGTATTGGCCATAAGGTGGATACACATGATCGTATTCAGTATACCCCCGAAGTACCAGAATTATCTTTTCAGGCATTTTTACAATGGGTGGGTTACGGAAACTTTATGCAACCTGCCTGCTTCTTTTCGGCAAAAGCCTGGAAGGAGTGTGGACCTCTTAACGAAAACCTCCATTTTTGCCTGGATGTAGACTTGTGGTTGAAAATTTCGCAGAAGTTTAAATTTGAAAGAATTAATCAGGAATTAGCCCACGCCTATATCCATCCCGATGCCAAGACTACTGCTGAGAAAGACAAGATGAAAATGGAGACGGCTTTGCTCGTTGCTGGCTATGGGCAGCAGGGGTTTGAAGAAGGGCGCAAATTACTCTATGATTTTGCCGAGAAACACTTACAGTATAAGAAGGCTTATACTTTGCTGTTTGATAATCTTCTTGCTAAAGCATTAAGAAAGCTTCGTTAAAACAGTGTTTGCATGGCTAAAGGAAATTACACTGCGTCGGAGGAGCTAATCAGAGTATTTAAAAAGTCGGAACCTCATGTTGATAAAGTTTATGTCGGATCAACTCTAAAGAAGTCGATTGCTACGCAGAACAATCGGTACATTCATCTACTTTATCAGGATTTTCCGTCCCATCACCTGTCCGTAGAATATCTTCTTCGGGATAATTTCCACGAGGTAGTATTACGAAAAATAAAGGGAGAGCAAAGTATAGTTCACCATCACTGGCTACAGTTTGATAATATATATAGCCTTAAACCTTTACTAAAGGTTTTTTTTGGTTTATTACTTTTTAAAGTTTTAGGTGGAACCATCGTCTGGACGTTACACAACAAGCTTCCTCACAACAATCCCTATCCAAAGACTAATCGGTGGATTAGAAGATACTTTGCTAAAATCGCCACGCATTTACACGTGCATTGTCCAGGAGTAGTAGGAGAAATGAGCAGTTTTCTAAAGGTGCCTCAGAGAAAATTCTTTGTGGTGAAACACCCTGACTACCCTGTTACTATTGTGCCTCAACCGGAGGCATGGACAGAAATCAAGCAGAAATACGATCAATATCTTACGGAGAGAGCCTGGAATTCATCGGAAACAATCTATCTCATGTTTGGACAGATTAAGCCCTATAAAGGTATTGAGGAGGTAGTTGATATGTTTCTATCGCACTCTGCTAAAAGCAGTAAAAAACTTTTGGTAGTAGGAAGAATTAAAGATGAGGATTATGGTCAGCGAATTCTTGCTAAAGCGAGCGGTGCTGCCAACATCATTCTGATTCCTGAATTTGTTCCTAATGAAGATGCGTCTTTATTCTACGGAATTAGCCAATACGTTATTTTCAATTATACCGATATATTGACTTCAGGAGGGGCTGTTGAAGCTGTCAATTATCAAAAAAATATTATTGTACCCAATAAAGGATGTTTGACTGACTTGAGTGGTGAAAATATAGAACACTTTAATACGCTCTCTGAACTGGAAAAGATAATTTTTCCTTAATCATTTCTTTTCTGCTGAACTTCCATCTAAGAGCCCTATAATCCTGCCAGTGTTAGTCGCGAGAATACACAACCACCCAGCAAAAAAAGTTTTTACTAAAAAGCGCTGAGGTAGATTCTTCTTAAGAAGCTTACGATTTAGTTTAATGATATTGGGAGCTAAGAAGAAAAAAGACTTGCCGTAGGTTACCAGAATACGGAACAAAATCTTGCGGTAGTTTTCGCCATTTTGTAGCCAAATATAAGGCTGTCCCTTTCCTACACGAAGTTGCTTTTGTAAAAGAGGCTTCAACTTTCTAGCACTTTTGTAGACAGTTGCCTTCTCACCGTACTTCAACTGATAATTAGCTGCTACTGCCTGACCTGTCCAAATAACATCGCCACCCGACCTTACATCTTCAGGAAAGCCCCCTATGCTATCAAATACATACCGATGAATAAAGAGGTTGGCTGTTTTTGCCACGCCCCTCTCTCTAATGTTTTCCTCCATCTGAACATTGTGCAAAGAATCGTAAATCTCAGCACCCGTTTTTTGGGGAGAGAAAGTAAAGACAACGTTTCCGCCTACTAAGTCAGCCTCTTGGGTGCGCAAGGATTGAACCCCTTCCTCAATCCAATTCTTCTCGGGTAAACAGTTTGCATCTACAAGAGCGATAATGTCGCCCGTAGCGCGTTGGATACCCATATTTCTGGAAGGATAGGGACTTTTGATTTTAGTCTGAGATAAAAGAGTTACGTTAAAACTCTTAATTACATCAATAGCAGGCTTGTCGGAACCATTGTCTACTACGATTATTTCATAACGATCACCAGGGTACGTTTGCTGAGTCAGAGAAGATAGGCACTGTTGAATAAAGTGAGGGGCATTTAAAGTAGGAACAATAACTGAAACCTTGGGATACTGATTATAATCACTCATCCTTAGCAAATTGATAAATTTCGTAAGCAGCTAATAGCACCGAGCCAGCTCCATACTCTTGAAAATCATGGGCATTAATATCCATAGGGCGTTCACCCCGGGGTTGCACCCACCCTACTTTTCCAGTATCATAGATCTTGCTGACGATCCCTTGCCAAGCATTTTCAATACAACTGCTGAATTCTTCTTTACTTAATACACCATGATTGACCCCCCACGCCAGTGCGTAGCAAACGAGTGCTGACCCACTAGTTTCTGAAAGAAGGTGCTTTTGCGAATTCAATATGCTGGGGTGCCAAAGCCCTTCTTGGTTCTGAAAATTCTTAAACTTTTTTGCTATCTCAATGAGTATTTCGGATAGTTTAAGGTATTCTTGATCCTCCGGTGAAAGCTGTTCTAATATCTTAACAATACCCGCAACAACCCAGCCGTTTCCTCTTAGCCAGAAAGTTTCTGATCCGATGAAGCGTTCATCCCGATAGTACAAAGAATCTGCTGGACTATACAAGTGATCGTGAGCATCCCACCACATAGCATAGAATCGATCATAATTACTACTATAGTCTAATGATTTATGAAAATGGACAATAGTGGGAGGGGCCATAAAAAAGGCATCACTCCAGTGCCATTCTTCGCGACCTGGTATATCTACACTACGTAACCTCTGTATTTCTTGCCTTACAGCTTGGGTATCCCCCAAGATTTTATTCAGTTCCATCAGTTCTAAATATACTTTTCCACAGAGTAAGTTGTTAGCAGCATGGGAATGGGTACTTAACCGCCATCGGTTTTGCTCGGCCCACCTCTGACAGTAGGTTAAGTAATCATTGTTCTGCGTGACCTTATAAGCCGCAATAATGCCCAGCATGAATGTGGACCTCGCCCAATCGTTACTTTCCGGCATATCAATTGGGTGATTAATCTGCCAGTTAGCCACCGATTGGGTAAGCTCTCGGATATAGGGCAGAGCAAATACATCATCTGATTGAGGTTTAGCGATAGCCTCGAAGGATACAAATGGCAAAGAAGCACTATCGTCTTCTACTCGACAGGAAGATAGAATGAGGCTTATGATCAGAAAATAATGCAGTAAAGATACTGATTTCATAGAGTGGCTATAACCATGATAGGGGTGGCAAATTCACTATTAGATAGATGTACGATTAGTGTGCTGGTGATTCGTGTCATATCAATAGGAATGCCTTGATTTACACTAACGTTTTCATTTCTCTGTAAAAATCTGCCGTTAGTGGTGTAAATAGCTACATTAAATGAACTCGAGTAGTTTCCGTGGATAAAAAGCATATTATCTTTCAAAAATGCGTAGAAAGAATCTTTCACGAATACCCGAGAATCGGGAATAGTAATTGTAGAGCCGCAGCATAGTTCGTCAAACAGCTTTCGGTTTTTCCACCGTTCTTTTGCCGGGTTAGTGTTATAATTGAAGTGAGGGTCTGGATCAATAGAAGGCCACGGTAATTCACCGTAAAAATCCGGTTTAGCGTTTAGATACAAAGAGGGTGATAGTGCAAGCCAAGGAAGGGTGTCTATTTCGTTGGCAATATTGTTTTTTATTCTAACTGTACCCTTCACTGAAGGATGAACTTGAAAGTCTCCGGGTATAACATTCCCTATTACATTATGGTCAACGGAAGCGTCTTGAATCAAGAATTCCCGATCAGTCTCAATCGTATTTCTAAAGAAGGTGGTTCCTGGGCCGGTAGGGCCCCAGTAATCGGCACTAACAATGCGTTGTACTACATTGTGCTCAAACAAATTCATAAATGAATAGTAGCCATGAATGGATATGTCTACTGCCGGGTGATGCATGTATTCCTCACAGTAGCCATTAACCATCGCATTACCCCGGCTTATTCTGGTGCTGGCAGAATAATTGTAAGAAAACACGTTTCGGTTAGCCCCTCTACTTACCAACATAGAGTGCCTTAAGTTAGTAAAAATGTTGTTGTAGATATGATTTTCACTGGAGTGCGATCTTACGGCCACTCCGTAGCCCATTCCCCCGGCGCAATGGAAATGAGCATCATCAAAGTAACTCCCCTTTACCTGACAATTTCTAGAATTTGATAGCGCCACATGGGTGTTACTGGTATAATGACTTCTGATGCAGCTTATCCACGAGTCTTTGGCATAAGTAAATTGAAAATTATTTCCTGGGAGACTTTTATCTAGTCTTTCTAGGGAGAAACCTTCAAATCCAACTTCCTTGATCATGTCTACTTTCTGAATCCGAACCTCATACCCTCCTTTGTAATTTAGTGTAAGACTTCTGTCTAAATAGATGGTGTCGTCCACTACCTTACTGATTGAGAGCATTTGTCCTACTATCCATTCGGGTGCAAACTCCTCCCATCTTGATAAAGTGAACATTTCGTGCGGAATATTTTCCCGCTCGAGTTCAATGTCATCGCCTGCGGCAAAATAGCTACTAGCCCCTTCCACTACAATTTTACGCGAACCTAAAGAAAGAGTATTGTTTACCGTATGATATTGCCCACTGGGCGTACCACTCAGCATAAAAGGAGTGTTTTGTGAAGGCATCAGCTCGAATTTAAAGACTGTTAGCAGCGGCGAAGCCCCTCTGATGACCTTATGACTGGGTACTACAATACTTTTTCTGAACAAATAAATGCCCGTTGGGAAGTAGATAACCGTATTTTCTGGAGTAACGTCCAGGGCATGTTGAAGAACGGCAGATACATCCGTTTGTCCGGTATTATCTGCATCAAACCACTCTACTATGTTATAAACTTTGCTGTAGGTATTTCGTGTTGATGATAAGAGTTGAGGACTATTGGAACTGCTTGAGTTATCGACAGAGATGTCGTTTACGATATTCCATTCTGTTATTCTCGTACTGTCAAGTTTTTGGCTAAATACAGAAGGGGCAGATAGGCAACTTATAATTAATAGGTATAATATTGATTTTCTCAATCTCATGCTGAAGAAATTCATATGAATTCTTTAAGGTAAGAATTGATTATAGGATGAAATATATCTTAAAAATAAAAATATTTATTCATTATTTATAATTCTATCTACTAAATAGTACTATGCTTTTATAGCTATTTGTGTATATATGTGACTTAATACAGTCTTCAAAATCGATTTTAGGAAGGAGGGAAGTATACTGTGGGCAGAAATATATGCTTTTTCAGTGAAATAACGCAATAGAACTTTAGAAGTACTAAATTTATAGAACCTGCAATAGTAATTATCATGAATAATTTTTTAGGCGAAAACTTTATGGCTTGGCAGTGCATATTCTTGAACTTTTATAAAAGAGAAGGTCATCTGATTAAGCTAGAGGCAATTGGACTGCTGGGTAGCTGCGAAGTTGAAAGTTAGGATTGTTATCATACTGCGAGCTGCTTCAAGCAATCCACAACGTCTTATTCTTATTCGCGAATATCTAATAAACGGGTTTAAATCGTCAAAGATAATATCCTGAGAATTTCATATCAATATGTGTAGGAAGGGCAATTGAGTATTTTACCTTTTTTCTAAAAATCAATGAATTCCACTTATCAAGTTATTGAAGCATTTGCTAACCAGGCACTATCATACCAGCATGAAGAAGGCTACATGCCTAGTGGGCACAATGGTCCATATCTCGATCCTGAGACTCCCGTTCGTAATACATCTCATTGGGCTATTACCTTTTTAAAGGCTTGGGAAATTACTGAAAACGAGGTGTTTAAAGAGAGTGCTGTCAAATGCTTGAATTATCTATTCACAACTCACTACCGTACTCAGTATACATTCAAACATCGGGATAAAGAAGGTAAAGATCAATGTAATGGATTGATTGGTCCTGCCTGGAATATGGAAGCATTGCTGGAGGGCTATAAAAAACTTGGTGATGAAAGGTATCTGAACTTAGCGCAAGAGTTATTTCTGTTGCACCCCTTTGATAAGAGAAAAAAGGTCTGGCACAGAGTAGAACCCGATGGGCAGATACTTCCGGTAGATATATCGTTTAATCATCAGTTCTGGTTCTTTGCCACTGCTAGTCCTTTGTTACAAGCAACAAATCACGAACAAGTAGCACAGCGACTTCACTCATTTGCCAACCATATAGAGCGTCACCTTCGCCTTCGTAGTAGCGATAGAATTGTACATGTCATTAATTTTTTACCGGTATATTTAAAAGAAAGGCTAAAAGGCGTATTAAAACCTGAATATCATAAAAAGCAGAAACTAAAGGAAGTAGGTTATCATGCTTTCAATACTTATGCTTTTGCCCTTCTTTATCAAGAAATGCCTCATCTTTCGTTTTTTTCCTCAGCAAAGTTTAAAAGAACATTAAATTACCTTACTAGCCGAGAATATCTAGAGCATATACCTGACTCTATTCACGGGTTTCCTTACAATCCTCCAGGCTTTGAAGTAGCTTTTACTGGCTCGACGTTTAATGAGCATTTTAAAGAAGAAATAGACATCGCTCAGTGGGTAAATAGACAACTGGAGTTTGGTTTAAATGAGGGTAACTTTACGTTAGAAAACAATACAAAGGATCCAACAACAGCAACAGCACGGATATATGAGCTAACTCGTTTACCGGATACTATCCTTAAATAGGGTGTTTTGTAGCTACTGATCAATGCACAATCCAATCGGCTACGTGCTAGCTAACGCTCTCAGTTGAGTAAATTTGGCTATGAAAGTACTTTACCATTAATAGCCCAGGAAAGATGGCCTGACTGATTTCTAAGTAGTTCTCGATAAAACAAACGAAGAGCAAGAACAACAACGAAAGAGCAGTAGAGAAAGCAAGAAATTTAGAAAATTTATCTTTTTCAGAAGATGCGGGTTTTAGATAAACTCTCCTAAGTTCGGTAAGCCGATAAATAATGTATATCAAAATAGCACCAAGTGCTATCAATCCAAATTCAGTGTAAACTGACATAATAGAGTAAAAAGGCTTGCTCATAGCCGAACCGCCGTATGCTTCCTGATTAGTTGATTCTAGCCAATCATCCCAGAGATATTCTTTAAAGGGCTCGGTCATGTCGTTAGGCAGAAAGAAATAATTTTTGTTATTATCCATACCTCCTAAATATTTTCCGGTAGCAATCAAGCTAGCTCTGCTAGAATATTGTCCGGGACCAAATCCAAGAAAGAGCATCGTCGGATATTCGTTAGGTACCTGAGTGACTACGTCAATTGTTGAAGTGACTTTAGGCGACTTTGCCTTAGCGTAAATAATCGCATAGTTTTGGATCTGTGCAAAGTTAGCAGGCTGTAATCTGGCCAGTAACCCTGATCCAATAACTACAAAAACCAAAACATAAATTACCTTATAGCTTACCTTAGAGAATCTACGAAAGAAAAATCCGACAATAAAAATTGCCCCCACTATAGCCAGTAAAATATGGAGTACTGAGGCACATAAGACCGAAAAAGCTCCCCACGCCATAATTAGCTTGCCCCTGTTATAAACAAATACATAAGGGGCAAAGAAAAGCAGTAAAAAAACCATATTAGTGGCAAACGCCATATTGCCAAAATCAGCTTTGTCAGTTAGAAAAGAAAGCGGACTAATGGTTCCTTGCACTTTATCGCCCATGGCCCCATCAAAGCTAAATGACTTCAAGGCCATAGTGCAGAAAAGTTGTATTATTCCTAAAGTAGCCTGTATGAGTATCAGGTATTTAATAATGGTAGCATACCTAAGATAAGAATATTGACTATGATAAAGATTGCCAGGGACTACAATAAGAAAAATGAATGAACTGTACGTAATTAAGGTTAGTATAGCTCCTCCTACCTGAAAGTTAATATCTTGAGTGTTATAGTAGAGCGTTTCATAAAACAAAATGATACCGGAGAAAAGAAGCAAAAAAGAGAAAAGGTAGAGTAAGGTTTTTCCCGAATTAGCTTGTAAAATAAACCAGCCCAGACACAATATGGGCATAATGTAAGCTAATGCGTTTATGGGACCCCAAGCAATAAGCAGTGCTACTAAAAATGTACTATAAAAAGCCTTGGCATACTTTGTATTAGCTGAAGCTTTGTTAACTAATGTATTAGTCATTTAGCGGCTTTTTAGATATAGTTATTCTTACTATCTATTTGCGACGAAGTGCAAAAATGGTGGACCTAACTATTAATTTTCTAACCTTTCCAAGAACAGCAAACCGGCAATTAGTCGTTCCGAAAATTTAGATAAGAACGTTCTTTTCGCGAAAAGAATATCCCGAACCTTATGTTGACTGGTTTTAGTTAGTATGAATGGTTAATAATCATTATAGGCGAGTTGAGTTTTAGCAATAATTCTTCATAGGAGAGCACCTATACAAACCGAAAAATCAGATTAGTGAATTTAGCAAGAGTAAACTTTTTTGATATAGGCAAAGTTTCCGGTACACTGTATAGACTCATGATCTAAGGGCTAAATAGTATCTGTTATTTTTTACAAAGGCAAAACTCAAAATTGCTGCAATACTTGCCCTATTTTTGTTCCTACTTACTAGAATGCATTATAACCTATAGTTGGCGAATTATGGCTACTCATATTGCTATTTGCATCATTACTTACCATAGAGAAAAGGGATTACTCGACCTTTTAAATGGAATTGAAGCAATAAATGTACCTCACAATGTACATCTGGAGGTCTTTATTATAGACAACGATAAGCGAGGTAGTGCCAAGAAAGTTTTTTCAGCGCATGAAAAGAAGTCCAAGTTTGCTATTACGTATGCTGTTGAAGATAATCAAGGTATCCCTTTTGCCAGAAATAAAGCACTTGAACTAACTTTAGACAAGTTTGACTACATCACTTTTATTGACGACGATGAAATTCCTTCTCAAGAATGGATAACAGAACTTCTAGAAGCGAAAACGAGATATCAAGCGGATGCGGTTATGGGACCGGCACTTCCTCTGTTTGCCCCTAATACTCCAGTATGGATAGAAAAAGGAAAGTTTTTTGAAAAAAGGCAGTTTACTGAGGGGCAGGTGCTATCCAGCGGAAGTACATGCAACGTATTAGTTCGAACAGCGGCGATACGTCAGTATGGTCTTAAGTTCGAAGAAAGTATGGCTATGACCGGAGGCACAGATGCGTTGTTTTTCTCGGTAATGAGCGAAAAAGGGGGCAAAATAGTGTGGGCCGATCGGGCTATAGTGTACGAGCAAATTCCGGGCTCCCGTGCAAATGCCAAATGGATACTAAAAAGAGCCTATCGCTTTGGCAACTCATTAGCTCTACAAGATCTAAAAACAGGGTATTCTGTTCTAAAGGTATGCAAGCGTATATGTAAAGGGCTAGGGTATATTACATGGGGGGGATTGAGATTACTAGTTACTTTCCCGTTAGGTAAAATTTATATTATAAAATCTGGTCAGAGTATTTTACGGGGTCTGGGAAATATAATGGGTCTGCTTAACATAAGATATAACGAATACAGAACGATTCACCGAATTTAGTATTTATTCTCTAGCCGCTACCTAGGCGTTATTAACAGATAGATCAGTGCATCATCAAATACAAGTTATGCGGAAAATATTAGTCCTCGGACAGACTCCCCCACCTTATCACGGTCAAGCAATTTCTACACAGAGACTTCTAGATGGCAACTACGAAAATATCAAGTTGTACTTAGTAAGGATGCAATTTTCCGGAGAGATTAATGAAGTTGGGAAGTTTAAAATAAGCAAATTGATACATATGGTGAAAGTAATAGTAGAAGTATTCTACTCAAAATATCGCTATGGTATCGATACAGTATATTACATGCCTACCGGAGCTAAGTGGGTACCTCTGATACGGGATATAATTATTCTATTGGCAGTACGCTGGCTATTTGATAAGACTATTTTCCATTTTCGTTCAGCTGGCGTTGCTAATTTGTACCCCCGATTGCACCCATTCTTCAAGTACTTGTATCGCAAAGCTTACTACTACCCTGACCTCGGAATCAAGCTATCAAAATACAACCCAGCCGATGATATTGCTTTAAAATGCAAGCAGAGTGTTGTAGTACACAACGGAGTAGAGGATTATTTTATAACATATAGTCACTTAAAAAAGAATAGCACCACCCCTACTATACTCTTTGTGGGAGTGATTCAGGAATCTAAAGGTGTATTTGAATTACTGGAAATTGCACGACGTTTGCATTCTCAAAAAATAGTATTTGAACTTAGATTGGTAGGAAAAGCCGATTCGGATAGTACTGAGAATAGAATACGCCAGTATATTAACAAATACCAACTTCATAATCAGATAAAACTAGTAGGAGTAAAAGTAGGAAAAGATAAATGGCAAGAATATGTAAATGCTGATGTATTTTGTTTTCCGTCGCACTTTGAAACTTTCGGTTTAGTTCTGGTTGAGGCCATGCAGTTTAGTGTACCGGTGGTAGCTACCCAAGTTGGGGGAATACAGTCGGTAGTAGTTGATGAAGAAACGGGTTACTTAGCCCCCTTACGGGATATTACTGCTTTTACTGAAAAGATTAAAAAATTACTATTAGATAGCTCCTTAAGGAAGCATATGGGGTGCCGAGGACGAGAGTATTTTTTGCAAAACTTTACGGTAGAACAATACTGGCACAATATGGAGCGGGCTTTATCCCAAAAAATATGAATTATGGCAAAGTTTAGCAGTAATGTGCATTGGCTGGTGAAATAGGCGTTTTCTTAAGAGAACAGTAATTATCTAAAAATTAGAACGTGTTTCCTGAAAGGCGCAACTGACTTTTAGCAGTAACGTACTCGGTAGGTATAGTGCATTCTGTAACTAGGTTATTAGTAATAGTGGACCCTTCGCAATATGCGAACCGAATTCCTCGGTAGCAGTGAGTAATGATATTGTTATCTAACAAACACTCTTTACCATAAAAATCGATTCCATTTCGTTGATGACTTACCTTATTGTTTGTTATTTCGTTGCGTATTGGTGGAAACTGAAAAAAGATACCTCGGCCTTGCTCTTTAGAGAAACCGTGTAGTGTATTGTTAGTGATTCGTCCTTGCTCAAAACGTTCTAAAAACATTTGATGATCGTACTTTGCTACTTCGGCGTGATTAGCAATCAAATTTCCTTCAATAGAGCAATGGCGAAAAGTCCCGCCTTCATTCTGACTACGTAGTGCTACTCCCTGATATGCCCCATTTAATATAATATTATTGTGTATTTTACAGTACTCCGCTGGCGCACCGGATTTACTAAAGATTACCACACATTCGGCATCTGCCTTATTAATAGTATTCCCTGTAATTTCGATATACCTGTTAGCCCCATTGAGTAGGTAAATTCCCATACTGCTATTTTGTTTTCGGCTAGCCGAGGCGGACTCAATATAATTGCCGTTTATATACAAGTCGCTAAACTCCCCGGCTACTCCAGTACCGTATCCGCTAATACCGGAGAAGCGGTGGTTTAAAATACGATTATCGGATATTGTATTATACTGACAGCGACCAATAAGGTGGATGGCCCCGTAATCACCCATATAGGGTTTAGGCGGATGATTGTTACAAGCATTGAATATAGATCTTGTAACTGTATTATAGTTCCCGTTTGCAATTTCTACTCCTCCTGCATTGCCACCCATAAAATGGCAGTTCCGTACAACGTTGTAGTTGCCTTGTAGTCGCAAGAGTTTACCATAGCCAAACTGGGTTCCGTAATTTTCTACTAAATGGCCTCTAAATTTGAGTGTTTCTACAGTTATATGGTCACCTACTAGTCTTAGCCCTCCTCCAGCTCCTATTTTTTTTGGTAATCCGTCTCTTCCCTGGCATCGTAATGTTGCTTCTTCTCCCTTTAAGGTGAGGTAACGTACACCTTCTAATGAAATAGGTTTTGCTAAGAAATACTCACCTGCTGGGAAAAAAACCGTCTCATGTTCCTTACCTTTTGCCTCAGATAATGCCTTAGCAATGGCAAGCTGATCATTAGTACTTCCGTCTCCCTGAGCTCCAAAATCTTTAACATTGATCATTATGATTACTTGTTTAATATTAAACTATAAACACTATCCGTGCAGACAGAAGGCGTATAGATGGATAACAATAAGAAATGGTATTATTGCTATTTATAGTGTTTTGATAAAAGAATAATTTAATCTTTGTGCTCCAAGAAAACTGCCAGTTATACTAGTCTTCAATGCATATTACTAGGTTACTGACCATGCTAAAACCATCATTGCATGACAAAGAGGTCCGAAATTCCGATTTGACTCTAAATTAAGCAATACTTCGCAAGTACTAACTATTTGAAAGATTTTGGAAAAAAAGTACTACTGCGGAACTCTTTTAAGTAAAAAGGTCCTCTTTTAAAAGGAAATGTCACCAACAAAAGACTTCCCTACTACAGGCAAGTTTTTACCAACCGGTTATATCGGAAGAATTCTATTGTTTAATAAGTCAGCCTCGTAAATGGCCTTTGATAATGTTCGTTTGTTTAATACCGTAGACTATGCCGTAGTCGATTATGAATCAGCCAGCAATATCATTATCCGGCAGGCTGAGCAACGAAGCAGCTATGGGGTATTTGCTTTGCCGGTGCATGGCTTGGTAACTGCAATTCAGGATCCCTTAATGCGCGAAGCAACTCAGCAAGCACAAATGATTGTGCCCGATGGTCAGCCTATTCGTTGGGCGATGAACTACTTTCATAAAGTCGGTTTAAAAGATCGGGTATACGGCCCAACGCTAACCTTGTACGTATTACGAAAAGCGAATGAAAAAGGACTGAAGGTTTACCTATACGGCGGTAGCACCCAAGAGACACTTGACAAATTTGCCAGCTTTATTCGAGAAAAATACCCTAAGGTTACAATTTGTGGTCAGTACCGGGAGGAAGCCGCTGATGGGAATACACTTTCTTCTGAAATAGTCAATAAATCAGGGGCGCACATCGTTTTAGTAGGCCGGGGTTGCCCTCGTCAAGAAGTTTGGGTAGCTAATCGTCTGGGAGATATTAATGCAGTAATGATGGCGGTGGGAGCTGCTTTTAGCTTCCACGCCGGTACGATAAAGCAGGCTCCCTCCTGGATGCAAAAGGCCGGATTAGAATGGTTATTTCGTCTAATCATGGAACCACAACGTCTATGGAAGAGGTATTTAGAGACTAATGGTTATTTTTTATATCTTTTTTTAAAAGAAGCCCTCCTTTCTAATCACCGTGGAAAGACAATTGCTTAATAAAAATATCTTCTTTTGTATAGTAGCTTGGCTAACTGTCTTTAGCTCTCAGCAGATTTTTGCGCAGCAGCGATTAGATTCATTAAGAGTCAATCTAGAAACTGCCGTAGCATTTTCTAATCAGGACTATCTTCCGTTGTGGATCGTGTCAAATCGATTTGGTAAGCTTGAAGACCAATCGCCCAACGGCTATTTTCTGGCAGGCATTCATTCTCCGTACGCTGGCAAAAAAGATTGGGACTTTGCTTGGGGAGTGGATTATCTGGTAAACACTGAATTTTCGGAAAGTCATATCCACCAGGGTTACGCTAAAGTAAAATATAAGATTGCGGAATTGAGTGCTGGGTGGATGGAACGTACGGTAGGAGTACATCGCCCCGAACTTTCCACCGGGTCATTCGGAATCAGCCAAAACGCGCGTCCTCTACCTTCTATTATTTTTTCTGTTCCTGAATACACTCCAGTGCCTTTTACTAAAGGGTACTTAGAGTTTAAAGGACATTGGGGACATAGCTGGTTAGAAGAAGATCGCTACATAACCGATGCCTGGCTTCACGAAAAATCGCTGTATCTGCAAGGAAAAGGAAAGTCATTTCCTATGAAGGCGTACATAGGCTTAGTTCATTTTGCTCAGTGGGCGGGCACTCGTCCTGATGGGCGGGAATTAGATAGTGGGCTAGCTGATTATTGGCGAGTGATTACCGGGCAAAGTAGCCGAACTTCTGCCGGTGGAGGTGATTTTGTTAACGCACTAGGTAATCATCTTGGCACCATTGATTTTGGATTGGAACTTCCCGTATCTAGCACTACGCTGGCTTTCTACCACCAAGAACCGTTTGAGGATAAGCTAGGGATTACCCGCGACTATTTCTACGATCAACTTTCGGGCTTATCCTGGCAAAGGGGAAAAGACAAGTTTATCCAGGAAGTTCTGTACGAATTTGTGTACACTGAACATCAGGGTGGCCCCGGAATTCCTGATCCTCCCGAAGATTCTGACCCCACTGACCTAAGCCCTAACTACGGTTATCGTTACGGCGGACGCGATGATTACTATAATAACTTTTTGTACCAATCTGGTTGGACTTTCCACGGCCGAAGTATAGGAACCCCACTATTCATTAGCGATCAAAGAGCCGAACTAATTGGATTGAATGTTCCTAACTATGGGGAAGGATTCGTCAGCAATCGGATAAATACTCATCATCTGGCCGTTTTAGGGAACTACCGAAAAACAGCATTTAAGTTCTTCGCGACCTACTCTCGTCACCTTGGTACCTATGCCGCACTAAACGGAGGACGTTATGAATGGGGTAGTATAGAACCAGATTTCAATGAAAAAGAATATTTTTTTTACGAACCAAAGCATCAATCTAATTTTTTATTGGAAGCCACCAGGCCCCTTTTGCCAAACCGACAACTACAAGCCTCATTATCGTTCGCATTCGATTTTGGTAATCTGTACACTTCATTTGGCACACTTTTTAAAATTCGATGGAATATACACCCATTTGTTACTTCAAATTCAGTAAAGAATGATTATTAAGTCAGTTTTTACAATCAACCTTTTTCGCTGATTAGGCCGAGCATTGAATGGTGGAGGTCTCTTATTAGGCTCAAAATAGTTTTTATGTAATAATAATAGCCTGCTACCAGTTTTTTTAACTGAACTAATCATCTAACTTTGTGCATTATTTCGCAGTATATAGTAAAGATTTGCACCATTCTTGCTATTAACAGCTGTGTTAACATTATAATAATACTCAGGTACAACCTAACCGCAAAGTACGAATCAAGCTATCGCCAGAACTAGTATGCCACATAGTAGATCTAAGTACCTAAAACTAATTTTTTCTCTGGGGGATTTCCTCATACTGAATGGCTCGTTCATTCTTGCGTATCTACTCAAGTTTAATACGTTAGAGGGACTGGTGATTCCTCCCTACTTATGGCTTTGGCTAATAACTAATGGCTTCCTACTAGCGCTTACTTTTGTTTTTAAGCCGTACAATATTGATCGAACCACCAAGCTGAGTACAGTACTTAAGCGGCAGTATGCCATCGTATTTCTTCATCTGCTACTTATCACTGCTTTTTGGGTATTCAATAAGGCATACTACTATTCGCGCATACAGCTTCTACTGACGTTTGGTCTGTTCTTAATAATGGTTTCGCTCTGGCGGCTGGTATTTGTCTATACCCTAGGCATTCTAAGAGCTAAAGGGTATAATCTGAGAAAGGTAGTAATTATCGGTAGTAGCCAGCTTTCTAATCGGTTAGTTAATCATTTAAGAGCGCACCCCGAATATGGTTACTACGTTCACCATACGTTCAGCAATACTCCTAAATCACAAGAGGTTAGCGAGCTCCAGAAGTACATCTTAAATCATGAAATTGATGAGCTTTACTGTTGTCTCCCTACTATGGACTACGACTACCTGAAGTACCTTATTGATTTTGGGCACGAACACCGGGTTAAGGTTAAGTTAATAGGTAATCTTCAGGGACATCTACCAGGAAATCTTTTAGAAACGCCAAAACCGGAGTGGTATGGTACTATTCCAGTGATTAACGTTACCTCGATTCCTTTGGATAACTGGCGGAACCGTTTTGTGAAACGCTTGTTTGATATCGCCTTCTCATTACTAGTTATCGGATTCGTGTTTACATGGCTACTCCCAGTTATTGCTATTGCTATTAAAATTACTTCTCGTGGTCCGGTATTCTTCCGACAAAAACGAACCGGGCTTAACGGGCGGGAGTTCGTGTGTTGGAAGTTTAGAACGATGCGAACCAATAACGACGCAGATACTAAGCAAGCTACCAAGCATGACCCACGGGTGACCCCCATCGGGGCCTTTCTGCGGAAGACTAGTCTAGACGAGCTACCGCAATTCTTCAATGTTTTGGCCGGTAACATGTCAGTTGTTGGGCCGCGCCCTCATCCTATTAAATTAAATGAACAATATTCTTCCCAGATTCATAAGTTTAACCATCGCCACTCAGTTAAACCAGGGATTACTGGTTTGGCACAAGCCAAAGGCTATAGAGGGGAGACTGCTACTTTCGATAAAATGAATAACCGAGTACGCCTGGATCGGCTGTATGTTGAAAGGTGGCTCTTTGCCTTAGATATCAAAATTATTTTCCTGACGCTATGGGCCCTCTTCCGCGATCAAGAGAATGCCTACTAGAATAGAATTCCCATTAGAAGCCCGCTGAGAATGATTACTGGGGCAGGAATTCTGGTGAACTGAAGAAGTAAAGCCGTTCCAATTACTACTCCAATATTTAGGACTGATAGCGAAAGAGGTTCTAACAGGAGCAACGCTGCGGCGATTACCATCCCAGAACTAGCGGCCACTATTCCCTCTAAAGAAGCTTTAATTACCCTATATTTTTTTAGCCCGTCCCAAAAGCGGAGCATAAAAAAAATTAAAAATGTGCCGGGGAGAAAAATCCCCAGTGAAGCAACCAGCGCGCCGATAATTTCTCCACCAATACCGTAGCTACGCATAGCTAACGAACCGATAAACGCACTAAACGAAAACACTGGCCCCGGAATCGCCTGCACCAAGGCATAGCCAGTCAAAAACTCTTCCGAAGTGAGATAAGCTTTAAAGTCAACAAACTCGGTATAGAGCAGCGGAATGAGCACCTGACCGCCCCCAAAAATCAAACTACCGTTCCGGTAGAAGTTCTCGAATATCCGTACTGGTAATGATTGAGTGATGCCACCGACAATAGCGGCCGTTACTAAAATAGCGATCCAGATGGTCAGATTTCCCCACCGAACACTTAGCTTTTCTTTTTGCTGGCGGGGATGCTTACGGTACTTTATAGCCGTAGCTACTCCTGCTAAGAGAAGCAGCAGAGGATAAATGTAGGGTTTGCGGATAAGAAAAGAGACAATGGTAGCTACCACCATAATTACTACACCCGCTTGGGTGTTAACGACCTTCACACTAAGCGTGTAAGCGGCGTAAAATACAAACCCTACCGCCATAGGTTGAATGAAGCGGGTGAACTCCAGAGAAAGCTCCTTTTCTTGTATGTTCGAGAGAATGACGGCCGCCGTAGTCATCAGTGTAACCGCCGGTAGCATCCATACCAGCAGGGTGAGAAAAGCCAGCTTGGGGCCACCGATGCGGTAACCAATAGCCGTAATGGTTTGGGTGGAAGAAGGTCCGGGTAAAATTTGGCAGAGCGCATGCAATTCCATCAAATCCTTCTCGCTGAGATACCGCCGCTTTTCTACCATCATTTTCAGCAGCAGGGTTAAGTGAGCCTGGGGCCCACCAAAAGCGCTTACCGTAAGTATCAGTACGTCTCTAAGAAAAATGAAGTATCGCACCCGCCGAATGGAGGTTACTATTCCTTGGGAATACCAGGGGCGGCGGGTGCGGTCCAAAGTATTGGGGGTTATAGAACTATTACTGCTTTAGGCCTATTTCGCGTAGGCGCTCTTCCAGAAACTGCCCGGCTGTCATATCTTCATATTTCTTGGGTTGATCCTCGCTCACACAGGAAGGTAGGCAAGTTAAATCCATCTCGGCCCGCGGGTGCATAAAGAAAGGTATGGAGTAGCGAGGGGTACCTAACAACTCACGAGGGGGATTCACTACGCGGTGAATGGTAGACTTGAGCGTATCGTTCGTAAGTCGTGCCAGCATATCACCTACGTTCACAATAATCTGGTTGGGCAATGCTGTAATCGGAATCCAGGCTCCATCGCGGCGGAGCACCTGAAGCCCTTCAGCACTAGCCCCCATCAGTAGGGTAATCAGATTAATATCCCCGTGCTCGGCTGCGCGTACAGCATCATCAGGAACCTTATCCGGATTCTCTATAGGATAATAGTGGATAGCTCGCAGAATACTATTGCCGTTATGAACGTGAGGATCGAAGTAGGATTCATCCAAACCTAGATAAAGCGCAATGGCCTGTAATAATTGTATGCCGGCAGCTTCCAGAGTTTGATAAACCTCCTTAGCAGTTGCCTGCATCTCCGGCACCTCCTGCGGCCAGATGTTATCTGGATAGTCTTCTTGAATAGCGTCGCCATCGTCTACAAACTGGCCAATCTGATAAAATTCTTTCAAATCGGCCGTTGTCCGGCCTTTGGCGTGTTCCTTACCCTTGCTGGTGTATCCCCGCTGCCCGTGCAGTTCCGGTCGATCATATTTTTGTTTTACCTCAACAGGTAAGGCAAAAAATTCTTTTACTACCGAGTATAATCGCCCGGTCAGTTCGTCGGTTAAGCCGTGATTTTTAATGGCAACGAAGCCAATGCGATGAAAAGCATCGCCTAAGTTTTCTACAAACTGTTTTCGCTGTTCAGTATCCCCTCTGGTGAACTGGTGAAGATCCAAGCTGGGAATACGGTCAAACAAATCGGCCATTGTTAACTTATTTAATAGAATGAAGTTATTATTAATAATCGCAAATTATGCGATAACTTCGCTTTATATCAAACTTAAACAAACCAACTGATCTATGAAAAGACAATTTATTGCCATTGCCGTTTTGTTTGCAGTTATGTATGCTTGTGGTCCTTCGACCGATTCTTCGCAAGAGACTGCTACTGAAACTCCGGAAGAAACTGTCCCTAGTCTAAGTATCTCTCCGGCACCTGATTCCCCTGAATACGCTGATGCGATGATCGAGATGACTGGGCCTTCGGATGGCTCAGCGCTTACTAGTGGCGATTCAGTAGAGTTCACCTATAATGTAACGAATTATGAACTGGGAGTACCCACCCCCGATGCTGACCAAAAGCCGTTAGCAGCTTCCGCCGGGGGGCAGCATATTCATTTGATTCTTAATAACAATCCTTACCATGCCATATATGAGCCAGAAGGGTTTAAGTTGGCGTTAGACGATGGGCATTATGTTGCTTTATCATTTTTATCTCGCTCGTATCACGAAAGTGTGAAAAACCCGGAGGCCTACAAGGTTTCTCAGTTCACAGTAGGTGAAGGCGAAAGCGAAGAAGTAGACTTATCCCAGCCCATGCTATTTTACAGCCGCCCGAAAGGAACTTATACCGGAGCCGATGCCGAAAGTGTGCTGTTTGACTTTTATCTGGCTAACACCGAAATCGGGTCGGGGGGTAATCAGGTAAAGGTGAGTATTAATAGTGATACTACGTTTATGGTAGACCAATGGCAACCCTACGTCATTCAAGGAATGCCGATGGGCGATAATACCATCAAGATTGAATTAGTCGATAGTGAAGGAAATTTAGTAGACAGCCCGATGAACAGTGTAGAGCGAACCTTTACGTTGGAAGAAGGAAATACTGCTATGTAAAAACTGCTATAACTTATTGAAAGCTCAGCCGGCGGTTGAGCTTTTGTTTCCCCTAGCATTCGTACAACTCAATGGGTAACCCATCGGGGTCGGCCAAGAAAGTAAAGCGCTTGCCCGTAATCTTGTCAGTACGGATGTCTTCCACCGAAATTTGGTTTTCCTCCAACTCTGCTTTAGCCTGGGCTACATCTTTTACTTCAAAGGCTAAGTGGCGTAATCCGGCTGCCTCCGGATAAGAAGGTCGGGGCGGTGGGTCAGGAAAGGAAAACAGTTCAATTTGATCATGGCCATTTACGCTTAAATCCAATTTGTAGGAGTTACGCTCGGTTCGATAAGTTTCTTCAATAATCCTCAAACCCAAAACCTGGGTATAAAAGTGTTTAGATTGTTCGTAGTCCGAAACAATGATAGCCACGTGATGAATTTTTCGGGGTTGGATCATAGATAGAACTATTCAATCAAAGGGAAGTTTATGGTACGAACTGATTTTCTTACCTAAACCTATGAGCAATATACAAATTATTGAAACCGGCGATGGCTCTCATACATTACTGAATACAGCGTTGAATGAGACGTATCATTCCCGCCACGGAGCATTGCGTGAGTCAAAGCATGTGTTCATTAATAACGGTTTGCGACACTGGATGGATCTGCATTCTTCAGCTTCCTTCCTAAATATACTCGAGGTTGGTTTAGGAACTGGGCTAAATGCCTGGCTAACTCTTTTGGAGGCCAGCAAACACCCTGGCATTCGGTTTCACTATACCACATTAGAACCTTTTCCGCTGGAGAAACAAATATTGCAACAGTTGAACTACATTCCGCCGAATGACGAAAAACAGCGAACCTATTTTCATGCTATCCATCAAGCGCCTTGGAACCAGTCATCAGTGCTAACTGATAACTTCACGTTGGAAAAACGGCATACTATGCTACAGGATATTGAAACGAACGATCATTACGATGTGATTTACTTTGATGCCTTTGCCCCCAACAAGCAGCCCGAACTATGGGAAAAACCAATCATTACAAAAGTAACCAACCTACTAAGCCCATCTGGGGTATGG
Organism: uncultured Roseivirgaceae bacterium; assembly: GCA_964551335.1. Lineage (GTDB taxonomy): Bacteria > Bacteroidota > Bacteroidia > Cytophagales > Cyclobacteriaceae > Tunicatimonas. Next base: position 47,546 of record CAZKCO010000011.1, on the reverse strand, counting down.
GTAACTTATTCAGCCAAAGGCCAGCTAAAACGCGATTTGAAATCTTTAGGATTACAGGTAGAAACACTGCCTGGCCCCCCGGGCAAAGCCGAAATGGTACGGGCTACTTCTCAGTTCTAATATTTGATTTAAGTAAACTGATACGCCCAGTATATCAATAAAAACTGTAGTGGTATCCGTAGCCAAAGTGCCCAACGAGGAATCTTCCTGAACTTTTTGGATTGCAGCATGTAAATATGTACCGGCATAAAAGCCAGCAGCATCAGTATAATTCCCCAGGCCGATAAACTCCTGGTTTCATTAAATAGTAGACCTACTCCAAAAGCAACTTCAAAAAACCCACTGATCAGCACTAGCGCCCGATGGTTGGGTAAGTAGGGCGGAATAATGTCTTCGTACATTCTGGGCCTTACAAAATGAAATAGTCCGGCTGCGATGTACAAGCTGGCCATGATGTATAAACTAAGCGTGCTATTCATTCCGGCAAGATACGACGAGTAGTTGAAAGCGAGAAGTTGGAAATTATTGACTAAGAACAAATGACCAATGACAATCGAGTCATTGAGCCATCGAATCGTCAGACAATCGGACAATTTCCCAAAATCCTGTATCTTCGTTTGAAGAACATATACAACCTACTATGAATCGACGTAACTTTATTAAGTCCAGTGCCGGTGCTACCGCGGGAGCTAGTTTGATTTACTCACCTTTATCCATTGCTCGTCCTTACCAGAACAAAAAATACACTACCGCCCTCATTGGCAGCGGTTGGTGGGGCATGAATATTCTGCGGGAAGCAATTGCTGCTGATAGGTCTAAAGTAGTAGCGCTGTGCGATGTAGACCAGCGCCAGCTAGACCAAGCGATGGAAGAAACCGGCAAACTTACCAGCGATCAGCCTAAACGCTACGCTGATTATCGGGAATTACTATCTGCCGAAAAACCTGAGATTGTTATCGTCGCTACTCCGGATCACTGGCACCCGCTGATTACTATTGCCGCAGTAGAAGCCGGAGCGCACGTTTACGTAGAAAAGCCCATCGGCCATACTGTGAACGAAGGCAAAGCGATGGTGCGGGCTGCTCGAGCCAATGACCGCATGGTGCAGGTAGGCACTCACCGCCGGGTTTCGCCCCACAATATTTCGGGCATGGAGTTTTTAAAATCAGGTCGAGCTGGAAAAATCGGTATGGTACGCGCATTTGTGCACTACGGCGGCGGTCCCGGTGAACCCACCCCTGATTCTGAACCACCTGCGGGGCTAGACTGGGATATGTGGTGCGGGCCGGCATCTTTGGTACCGTATAACGAACGCATTCATCCCAAAGGATTCCGACAGTTTTTAGAGTTTGCCAACGGGCAAATCGGGGACTGGGGCATTCATTGGTTAGATCAGGTACTGTGGTGGACGGAAGAAAAAGCCCCTAAATCGGTGCACTCAGTGGCTGCTCGCCATATCAGAGAAGACAATACTACCGCGCCAGATACCCAAGTAGTGAACTATGAGTTTGAAGATTTTACTGCGGTATGGGAGCATCGGCTATACGCTGGCAACGAGGCTGAGAAGCACAATATCGGCTGCTATTTTTATGGCACCGAGGGCACCTTCCATATGGGCTGGCTCGATGGGTGGACATTCTACCCCAGCAAAAAAGGAGGTGAGATTATCCACGTAGAACCTCAGCTAAACGATCCGGATAAGCAGAACATCAGAGAATTGTGGGCGGACTTTTTGCAGTCTATTGAGACAGGTGAGTTGCCGGTTTGCGATATTGAGATTGGCCACCGTTCTACCAACATGAGCCTGCTGGGAATGCTTTCTCATAAACTGGGGCGAAGTGTTGAATGGGACGGCGAGAAAGAAATCATCCCGAACGATGCGGAAGCGAATGCCCTGCTGGCGCGGGAATACCGGGGCCCCTGGCAATATCCGGCAGTAACCTGATGTCCGATCAGGTTTCCCGAACGAATTTTTATTGTGGTGGAGTTGCTGACGAGGAGACTGAAGATAATCAGAAAAATCTGGTAGGATTGGCGGATAATGTCTATCATAGCTGGTGATAATCCACTAACCTATGCCTTTCTCCCGAGCTAAGTTTTTTCTTTTTATTCTATTTCTTGGTTGTACGCCTCAGGCCAAAAAACCCTCTGTAAGTACTTCTACCGATGAGCAAATGATTACCGAGGTGAGTGCTGCCCGGGCTAAAGCCTTCAACCAAAGCGATGCCGAAGGTATTGCGCAGCACTTCACCGCTGATGCTATCCTAATGGCCCCGGGCAAGGGTGTGATGATAGGAAAAGATTCGGTGCGGGCGTACTACCAAGCTATTTTTGACCAGTACGAACCCGTTCTGGAAAGCCACTACGAAGAAGTGCTGGTAGAAGGGGATTTGGCCTACGGACGAGGTGAGGCTACTGTAATGCTGACTCCGCTAGAAGGTGGTGCATCAACCGTATCTACCTCCAAATATTTGAATATTCTGCGCCGCCAGCCCGACGGTAGTTGGAAAACTACTCACGATATCTGGAACAGTAATGATGGTGAACCTGAGTAATCCTCGACTCTCCAATGAGAGAAAAGTTAGTTACCAATGAACAGGGCAAAGTACACTATTGGGTAGGCGGTCAGGGTAGCGAAACCCTCTTCTTTACCCACGGGGCTACGATGGATCATGCTTTGTTCAATCTCCAGATACCCTACTTTCAGGACCGTTACCAGATCATTACCTGGGATGTGCCCGCTCACGGTCGTTCGCGTCCCTACGGGGGTTTCTCGCTTAAGGCAGCAGCCCAAACTTTGGTGAAAATACTGTATAAAGAAGGCATCAGTCGGGTGCATCTGGTAGGCCAGTCAATGGGCGGATACATTAGCCAGATTGTAGCGGTAGACTATCCCGACCGGGCGCGTTCATTCTGTTCAGTGGGTGCTTCACCGCTAGACATTTCCTACTACTCTCGCCTGGACCGTTGGCTACTGTCCATCACTCCGGCGATCCTCCGGATGTATCCCTATTCCGTTCTGATAAACAGTATTGCCAGTCAGATTAGTCAACAGCCTCAGTCAGAAGCCTACGCCCGTAGGGTACTCGGCGAGCTAAATAAAACCGAAATCGCCCGGATTATGCGAGTGGTGTACAAGGGGTTAATTGCCTATTCGGAGCGTAAAATTCTTCTAACTTGTCCGGTACTGGTTACCTATGGCGAAGCAGACAAGTCGGGTAAGGTAAAATCCTACTGTCAGAGATGGGCTAAAGAAGAAGGCTATCCGTTGGTAGTGATTCCGAAAGCTGCCCACAACGCAAACCTGGACAATGCAACGGCTTTCAATCAGATATTAGAGGATTTTCTGCGAGGGCTTACTACACCGTAGTGTTCAGCCTAAAATCAGCTACTTCTTTCGTTCTTTCGTTTCTTCATCAACCACTTCCCCGTCATCAAGCTCTATTTCTTTGGTAATTACCCGCACCGAATGCTTTTTGGGGGTAATGCGTTTGCCCAGTTTGTTGGCGTATACGCGGGTAAACATTGCCCCTACCAATACTAATATGGAAGAATAGAATACCCATACCAGAATACCCGCCAATGAACCGGCTGCTCCGTAGGTAGACGCAATGCGGGTATTGGCCAGCAACAAACCGATCAGGTATTTGCCGACAGTGAACAGTGCCCCTGTAACCAAAGCACCTACGGTTACGTCTTTCCATCGTACTTTGGCATCGGGTAAGAAACGGAAAATCAGCGCAAATATCAGGGATATAACTACCAGCGATAGGGCACCGCTAACCACCTGAATGATATATACGGTGTAATCATTTGTGAAATAAGAATTGAGAAAATCGCGAAAAATAGAGAGTACAGCGTCTATCACTAACGATACTAACAACAGAAATCCCAAAACGATAATCAGCGAGAATGATAACAAGCGGTCTTGTAAAAACTTAATAAGTCCCTTTTCGGGTTTAGGTTTCACCTCCCAGATAGCGTCCAGAGCCTTTTGGACAAATCCGAAGATAACCGTAGCACTTACGAGCAGAAAGACGATACTTGCAATATTGACCAGCAAACTAGAAGAGTCCCAGCCCCGGTTTTGCATAATGTTTATAATTTCTTCCGTACTAGCCGCCCCGATCAATCCGGAAACCTGATTGGCTAATTGATCTCTTACTTGTTCGGTACCTAAAACCGTACCCAGCGTTTGAACAATAATAATCAATACGGAAGGCAAAGAGAACACCGTAAAAAAAGCAATAGCTGCGGCGTACATCACGGGGTCCTGTTCCTGAAGCTTTAGAACGGTCTCTCGGATGAGCATCCAGGCATCTTGAAAAAATTTCTTCATATTATCAGGTGTAGTGTCCTAATATAACACAATCCAGCCAAAGTGTTTTTCAGCGTTGAATGAAAAGAACGGCCTTTTCCATAAAAATTTCTAGCTGTAAAAAAAACTTCTATATGCTATTCGTAGTGTTCTGAAAGGACACTGCTGGGCGGCATTCCTCAATTGTACTTATGAAATAGAGGAACTTAGTTCCGACCCGTTGAGCATTGGTTTTCTCTCAACAATAGTCCTTACTTCTTTTTTATGAAAAGGCCATAGAATGAAAAGTGTTGATAAAAAACTTTAATCTTCCCAATAAAAAAAGCAATCAAATACTTGATAAGGCTTATCAGCAAGTAAAGTAGGAATATCCGCTTCAAACCACACTGGTTCTTTTAATTCTTCTTCGGTCAGCAGTCTGTATCCAAAGCTGCTCATCAATTCTTTAATCTTGTAGATAGTATCACCCCAAATGCTTTGATCAGAATAATCTATATTTTCAGGTCTCAAAAATCCTTCAGATCCACCTTTCCATGTATCATTCTCGTTAGTAATTGTCCATTCTGATCCACCGTAGTACCAATAGGGCGATAAGTTAGAAATGTATAACAACATTCCTTTAATCCACTCTGTACGCTTGCTTCCTTCGTAAATGATTTTAGTGTCCGATCTGTCGCCTTGGGAGATTTTCACATTGACATAAAAAGCAAATCCACTTCCATAATATTTGTAGTCGGATTGAACTATCAATCTTTTATTGTCTTTGATTCTTCCGACTATTGTCTTTACGTAACTTTCAACTTTGTAAATTTTCTAGTTTTGAAGGGCATCATGTCACCAAAGACTTTAGCACTAATTAAATCCTTCAAAAATTCTTCAGTGAATTTCATATTCAATTCGCTGCTAACACTATGCGCTACATGACATACGTCCCACATTAATTACTTCCTCACTATCGTAAAGGCCACACGGCGGTTTTTGCGGCGCTCTTCTTCGATGGCGTTGCTGGCAATGGGTTGAGTGCCGCCGTAACCCTTAGCGGTAACCCGTTCGGCGTCAGCTCCCTGCTGGATAAGGTAGTCTCGCACAGCTTCGGCCCGTTTTTGAGAAAGCTCCAGGTTCAGGTCGGCCCGGCCCTGGTTATCGGTATGGCCGCCTACTTCAATGGCTACTTCGGGGTTCTCCTGTAAAAATGTTACTACTTCATCTAGGCGCTCGTCGGAGCCGGGTAGCATACTTGCGGTACCCCGGTCGAAAAGTACGGTTTCCAGATTGACGGTAGACCCAACCTCAATAGGGGTTAATAAGTAATTACGCTCAATGGCATCGGCGCTTCCGGTTTCGGCCAGCAATACTTTGTCTCGCTTACGAATAAAGCCTTCCGACTGGATCAGCAGTTCGTAGCTATCATCCTGAGGTAAAGATACACTAAATGTTCCGTCTGCATCCGTCTGCACCGTTTCTACCAGCGTAGTATCGTTGCGGATAGACTGGACAATCACCTCTGCTGTGAGCGGTTGTTGATTATTTTCTCCGGCCACAGTTCCACTAATAGTCATCATCGGTACAACGGGATCCTCCTCAACTATTTCTTCCGTCACTTCTGGTTCAGGCGTAACTTCGCCAGACGGTTGAACTGCCGCAACGGGAACTTCCTCCGGAATATCCAGAGAATCAGCTTCCTCCAAAGTTTCCTCCTCTTCGGGGCTAATACGGATACGTGCCAGGTCAGCCATACCGTCGCTGTTCTGGGTAGAAGTAAGGTACGCGTACTCGCTGTTCTGGGGGATAGAATAGTAGAGTTCCGTGCCTATTGTATTAACCGTAGCTCCCAGGTTTTTAGGATTTGACCAGCTTCGCCAAGAATCGTCTAGTCGTACCGACATAAAAATATCCCGGCTGCCGAAGCCTTCATAACCGTTGCTGGCAAAAAAGAGGGTTTTTCCGTCTGGGGCCAGAAATGGTGTCATTTCCTGATAGGCGGTATTTATATCATTCCCCAGATTCTTGGGCTCTGACCACGAGCCATTGCTTTGGCGAAATAAAACGTACAGGTCTTCGGCACCCCGGGTATCGTACGATTGCAGGGTGACGATCATAATATTATTGCTGGCATGCAGTGATCCGCTTCGGTGACCAGATTTGGTGTAGAAGTACGGAATCTCCACCGCTTTAGGGAAGTTCCACTGATCATGCTGCCCCTGAGTCATAGACACGCCCTGAGTAGTAGGCTTCTTCCCCTGTTTCAGATAGTGCCCGTGCACGTACGCCGACTGCTCGTCAGAAAAGCCGATGATCGCGTTATAAAAGCGATTATTGATTGTTTTTCCGGCGTGTTTAGCTTCGCCCCATTGTCCGTCTTCTCTTCGTTCGCTATACCAGATATCACCGGGATCGGAAATGCCGCCTACGTTCTGCGGATGATACTGTCGCACAAAGTATAGCGTCTGACTGTCAGGGCTTAAAACTGGCGCTGCTTCATTGGCCGAAGAGTTCAGGTCACCCCCTAATTTCTCAAATTTTTCCTGGGCGTAGCCACTGAGTAGAGCTGTAAAAAAAAGAATCAGTAGTGAAAAAAGGCGAACGTTCATTTCTGTTTTTCGAGTATAGTACAGTTGGTAGCGAACAAAGGTATTTAGATCTACCGTAATTGCACGTTGCTAATTGTCAAAAGGTTAATTTTACGGTACAATAATCGTACAACTTAGCAATTCCTGAAAGTTCACTAGCAATACCCGGGGGAAATCCTATTTTTGGGCAACCAAACCCAGCTAGCAACCCTCCCTTATGGACGTATTCAAACTACGGGAAAACAACACTACGGTACGCACCGAAGTAGTCGCCGGACTGACGACCTTCTTCACCATGGCCTACATTATCTTCGTGAATCCCAGCATCTTAGCCAAGGCCGGCATGGATTTCAACGCTGTATTGATGGCCACCTGCTTGGCTGCTGCGGTAGGTACGCTTATGATGGCTTTTGTTGCCAAATATCCGTTTGCCCAGGCTCCGGGTATGGGATTGAATGCTTTTTTCGCCTTCACTGTGGTACTGCAAAATGGCTACACCTGGCAGCAGGGACTGGCCATTGTGTTCATTTCGGGAGTGCTGTTTATCATTCTGACGGCCACTGGAGCCCGATCGGCTATTGTGAAAGCGCTTCCCGCGGCGGTACGTTACGCTATTCCGGCCGGGATCGGGCTGTTTATTACGCTGATTGGACTGAATAATGCCGGCATCGTCCGCATGAACCAGGGGCCGATCATCGATATTATTCTGGGAGCTGAAACACTGGAAGCCGGAGCGTTGATTGAGCAGATTCAGCAGGCCCCTCCGCAAATTCTGGAGATGGGTAATCTAGGGTCACCTTCGGTGCTAGTGGCCTGTATTGGTTTGATAATTATTGGCGTACTCTACGCCTTGCGGGTTCCGGGCGGTATTTTGTTTAGCATTATTCTCACTACCATTGTCGGGCTGCTATTCGGTATCACCCAAATTCCCGACGATTTGAGTCTGGCTGGATTGAGTTTAGAAAGCACCTGGCTTAAGCTGGATTTTGCCGGATTGTTCAGTACTGAAACCCGCAGCATGGGTCAGGTGATCGCTACGCTGTTGGTAGTGATTATATCATTTTCTATGGTGGACTTGTTCGATACTATCGGAACGCTAATTGGTACGGCCGACAAGGGAGGCTTTCTGGATGAGAAGGGGCACCTGCCCCGCATGAAGCGATCACTGCTAGCGGATGCGCTGGCTACTACTTTCGGAGCACTACTGGGCACTTCTACCGTTACTACGTACATTGAGAGTAATGCCGGAGTGGCGGCCGGGGGTAGAACCGGCCTGACGGCTTTGGTGGTGGCAATTCTCTTTCTGCTCTCTATTTTTCTGGCGCCTCTGGCCGGTATGGTTCCGGCAGCGGCCACTGCACCGGCCCTAATCTTGGTCGGAATGCTCATGGTGCAGTCTATCCAAAAAGTGAATTTTAGTGATTTTGACGAGGCTCTGCCGGCATTTCTTACTATGGTACTGATGCCCTTTACGTACAGCATCGCCAACGGTATTGCCGCAGGAATCATTTTCTACGTACTGATTAAACTTGTGAAACGAAGATTCGACGAGATTCCGGTGGTGCTTTATGTACTAGCGGGTTTGTTTATACTGAAGTTTGTACTGTGAAATGGACTAAGTGTTCTAGTGTTCTATGTACCTATTGTGGAAAAAACATAAACCACATAGACACAGAGGGCACAGTAGTTGGATTTACGATTGGATGTTGACTAAATCTGATCTCAAAGAACATACCTATAACATCATCAGCGTAGCGATAGAAGTGCATAAACAGTTGGGTCCAGGGCTTCTAGAAAGTGTTTACCACCGTTGTATGGAGCAGGAGATGGTATTACGTCGCTATCCGTTTCAAAGTGAGCTGATTGTTCCAGTTACTTACAAAGGAATGGGTCTACATACTGGGTTACGTTGTGATTTTCTGTTTGCTGATTGTATCGTAATTGAGTTAAAATCAGTAAGTGCTATGGCTCCAGTCTTTGGTGCTCAGTTGATAACATATATGAAGCTACTACAGGTGCCTAAAGGAATTCTCATCAATTTTAACGTCACTAATATCTTCAAAGAAGGCCAAAAAACCTTCGTGAACGATCTGTTTCGTCAATTGCCCGACTAAGCTTTGTATTCTATGTTTCTATGTGGTTCACTGAATTATTCCGCATAGGCACAGTAGGACACATAGAAAGTTAATAAAAGGCATCCTCAAAGTGCTCAATCTTTAAATCAGGCTCTATCGTAATCGCTACAATGTCAAAACGGATAAGCCCTTCCCAGTTGTGTTCGCGAACGTAGTGATCAGCCGCAGCCACGATTAGTTCGGCCTGTTCGGGACCTACGAAGGTTTCGGGAAATCCGAAAGCAACATCACGGCGAGTTTTTACCTCTACGAATACGAGTAGGTTTTTCTGTTGCACAATCAGGTCCACTTCGGCCCGGCGGTGGCGGAAATTTCGGGCTACGAGCGTGAACCCTTTTTGCGCCAGATAACTAACGGCGATGTCCTCGCCCCGACGCCCGGTTTTCTGTTGGGAAGTTTTCTTCATTCGTCTTTTTAATATACTCACAATTTTAGTAGGTTCAATCCTACAAAAACGAACACTATGTTACCTACCATAAACCCCACCCAAACCGGCGCCTGGTCGGCGCTGAGCGACCATTTTCAGCAGATGAAAGACGTGCATATGCGAATACTCTTTCAGGAAGACAATCAGCGGTTTTCGCGCTTTTCGCTCAAATTTGGGAATATTCTGGTTGATTTCTCTAAAAACCGGATTACCGAAGAAACGCATAAGCTGTTGTTGGATTTAGCCGAAGAATGTAAACTCTCGGACGCCATCAAAGCTATGTTTAGCGGCGAAGCCATCAATGAAACCGAAGGAAGGGCGGTACTGCACGTCGCCCTAAGAAATCGCTCTAATGATCCTATCCACGTAGACGGAGAAGACGTAATGCCCGAAGTGAACAAGGTGCTGGATAAGATGAAAGGCTTTTCCGAGAAAATCATCAGTGGCGAATGGAAAGGCTTCCGGGGCAAACCCATTCGCGATATTGTCAACATTGGCATTGGTGGCTCCGATCTGGGACCAGTGATGGTTACCGAAGCTTTGAAACCCTACCAGAAGGAGCATATCAACGTGCACTACGTTTCCAATGTAGACGGTACGCATATTAGCGAAACGCTGGAACCGCTTAATCCGGAAACTACGCTCTTTGTGATTGCTTCCAAAACCTTTACCACCCAAGAAACCATGACCAACGCCAACTCGGCGAAGGATTGGTTCTTGAAGCAGGCCAACGATGAGGATGCGGTGAAGAAGCATTTTGTTGCCCTCTCTACCAATCGGGAAGAAGTAGAGAAATTTGGGATTGATCCTGAAAATATGTTTGGCTTCTGGGATTGGGTAGGCGGCCGCTACTCGTTGTGGTCAGCCATTGGGCTGACGATTGCCTGCTCCATTGGCTTTGAGAATTTTGAGGAGTTACTGGCCGGCGGCCACGCCATGGATAAGCACTTTCGGGATACCGTTCCGGAGAAAAATGTTCCGATCACTTTAGCCCTGATCGGCATTTGGTACAATAACTTCTTCGGGGCCGAAACCGAAGTGATCTTGCCCTACGACCAGTATATGCACCGCTTTCCGGCCTACTTCCAGCAGGGCAATATGGAAAGTAACGGTAAGTACGTAGATCGTAGTGGAAATCCGGTAGATTACCAAACTGGCCCGATTATCTGGGGGGAACCGGGCACTAATGGCCAGCATGCTTTCTACCAGCTAATCCACCAGGGAACCAAGCTCGTTCCCGCTGATTTTCTGGCTCCCGCTCAGAGTCAAAATCCCATCGGCGATCATCACGCTAAGCTACTGGCTAACTTTTTTGCCCAAACCGAAGCGCTGATGATGGGAAAAACCGAGGAAGAAGCCGCTCAGGAATTGCGCGAGCAGGGCAAATCTGACGAGGAAATTAAACGATTGGCCCCGTTCAAAACTTTCCAGGGAAACAAGCCCACCAATTCCATTCTGTTCGAAAAGCTCACTCCCCGTACCCTAGGAGCGTTGATCGCGATGTACGAACACAAAATTTTTGTGCAAGGAGTGATCTGGAATATCTTCTCCTTCGATCAATGGGGAGTAGAACTAGGCAAGCAACTGGCCAAAAAGATTTTACCCGAACTGGAAAGCGACGGCACGGTGAGTTCTCACGATGCTTCTACCAACGGCCTGATCAACGCCTTCAAGAATATGCGGTAAGAGAACATTGTTACTGTAGGCACATGATTAATCATGTGCCTACACCAGAAATCTATGAATTTCCGAAAGGCTACCCGAGAAGATGTAAAAGCAATCGTCAGTATGCTGGCTGACGATGAATTAGGTAGACAGCGCGAAAACTTCACCAATCCGTTGCCCAATAGCTACTACACCGCTTTTGATAATATTGATAATGACCCTAATCAGGAGCTAATCGTAGTAGAAGACCAGGTAGAGATCATTGGGACGCTTCAGCTAAGTTTTATTCAGTATATCACCTACCAGGGTGGCATTCGAGCTCAGATTGAAGCGGTACGCATTAAACGCGACCGCAGAGGCCAGGGATTAGGAGAACAAATGTTCCGGTGGGCGATTAACCGGGCGCAGGAGCGAGGGGCACACCTGCTACAACTCACTACCGATAAGCAACGGCCCGAGGCCGTCAAGTTTTACGAAAAGCTGGGATTTACCGCTACGCACGAGGGAATGAAACTACACTTTCCGCGGTAATCCGCTACCTTTGCCGTATTGAACCAGCAAAAGTATGCCAGCCCAAAAATTTATTCCCTACCAGAATCCTACTTACGAAGGAGAAGCCTTGCGGCAACGAACCGAAGAATTTTACCAGTTTATGGACCGCCGTCGCTCCCTGCGGATGTTTTCCGATAAGCTGGTACCTAAGAAGATAATCCAGCACATTATTATGACCGCTTCCTCAGCCCCTTCAGGGGCGCACAAACAACCCTGGACGTTCTGCGCTATTTCCAGCCCCGAAATGAAAGCTAAGATTCGGGAAGCCGCCGAGCAGGAAGAATACACCAACTACCACGGCCGCATGTCGGATAGCTGGCTAGATGATCTCAAGGTTTTTGGTACCGACGAGCATAAACCCTTTCTGGAAATCGCCCCCTGGCTGATTGTGGTGTGTAAACGCGCTTACGAAGAGGAAGCGGGTGAAAAGAAGAACAACTACTACGTCACCGAATCGGTAGGCATTGCTACCGGGTTTCTGCTGACGGCCATTCACCACGCGGGTTTGGTGGCACTGACCCACACGCCCAGCCCCATGAATTTCCTGACCAAAGTACTGGATCGCCCGGCTAACGAACGCCCGTTTTTACTCATCCCGGTAGGCTACCCCGCCGAAGATGCTGAGGTGCCCGACATCCAACGAAAACCGCCCGAAGACGTTATTGTATACTACGAATAAGGCACATGCCTATGGAAAAGATTATCATCAAAAATTTTGGTCCGATCAAGGATGTTGAGCTAGAAATCAAAGACATCAACGTCTTTATCGGCAGTACATCCAGTGGAAAAAGTACGGTAGCGAAGCTAATTGCTATTTTTAAAGAATTTGGATTACGGCAAGTTAACAACTTCATGGTATTCACCAGTTTACTGAATCATTACAATATCAATTTTGATATAAATGATAAAACTCATATTAAATACAAGATTGGCAATCTCTACTGGGAACTCAGATCAAAGAAGGTAGCTACTAACTATCCTCTCAGAAGTGTGCCTTACGGATTTAATCAAAATTTCAGGAAGCTCGTCTCTGACCTAAGAAATATAGATATGAAGAGCGTCAAAGAAGATGATGAAAGTAAAGGTAAATTTATGGAGTTGCTTTTCCATTTCATAGATCTTGAGTTTTCTTTAATACATGGCATAGATTCATACAATGAGAGAATAGAAAAAACAATACTACTGAATAAAAAAGTAGATAAAGCGCGTAAAGATATTAAGCTTGGTGATTATTCCTCTCTATCAGAAATAGTAAGTGAAGCTGAAAAGCATTATTTGTTTATTTTTAAAGAATTAAAGCCTGAAGAGGTAATATATATTCCCGCCGAAAGAATTTTGCTATCGATGGTAGCTGAATCACTTTTTGGCTTGATGAATAATGATGTTGCTATCGCCAAATGTATTAAAGATTTTGGAGCTCAATTCGAGTCGGCTAGAAAAAAAATAGACAGTTTTTCTATCCCCTTCCTAAACTCGGAATACAGCTATTCTGATAAGTCCAATTTTGTAACGTTTAGTGATGGTGCAAAGGTAAAACTAGAACAAGCTTCTAGTGGCCTTCAATCTATCATTCCACTTTTATTAGTAGTAGAGTCCAATACCACCGGCGAAAATGCCGTAAAAAACTGTTTTGTAATTGAAGAACCCGAACTCAATCTCTATCCAATAGTTCAGAAAAAATTAATTGAATTTATTATTGAGCGAATCAATAAATCAAAAGATAAACTGATTATTACTACGCATAGTCCGTATGTGCTTACTTCGTTGGATAATTTGATTCAGGCGAGTAATGCAGCTAAAATAAACCCTGAACAGAAGAAGAAAGTAGCGGAGATTGTTCCGGAAGGAAAGTGGGTAGATTTTAATCGGGTGGCTTGCTACTACTTTGAAGATGGCACTTGTCGTTCTACTTTAGATACCGAAAACCAAACCATCGGGGCTTCCAATATTGATGATGTATCTGAAGAGTTAGGAAAAACTTTTGATCAGTTGCTAGAACTCAAATACGCCCATGTGTCGTAAGCAATTGATTGAAGCACTGAAGGCAAGCAAGAAGAGTAAATGTTTTAATAGTTCAACGGTAGCAGAAGAACACGGAAAGAAGTTTCGCCTGGAAAATAAGTCTAAGAAAACGATCTGTCGGGTGACAGTTGATGGGTGTCTCATTAACGATGAGCATACCAAACGTTGCGATTATTTGTTTAAAGTATGCGAAACCGAACAGCACTTTTTAGTAGAGTTAAAAGGCACTGACGTTAGCAAAGCAGTTGAACAAATTATCAGTACATTCGATCTCGTAAATAAAAAGCTAAAACTTGACTCGAGGCATTTTGAAGGAATTATCGTTTCTAGTAGTATTCCTCGCGCTGCGGAGCAAAAGTTTAGAGTGCTGAAGGAGAAGTGTTTAAAAAAGAAAAATCTAAAGATTCGAAAGGTAAGTCATATGCATCCTGAGCCTATTTAGTCGTATGTAAACCATTTTAATCAGCAGTAAAGATGACTGAACTATATCCACTAAAATTCCGCACCATTTTTAAAGATAAGATCTGGGGTGGTGAAAAAATCAAGACCGTTTTAGGGAAAGACTTCGCTCCGCTGCCCAACTGCGGTGAAACCTGGGAAATCTCGGGGGTGACCGGTAATGTGTCGGAAGTAGCCGAAGGGGCATTGGCCGGCAAGAATCTACAGGAACTTCTGGAAGCCTATCGGGGAAAGCTGGTTGGTGAGCGGGTGTACCAGAAGTACGGCAATGAGTTTCCGCTGCTAGTGAAATTTATTGATGCGAATGATGATCTGTCTATCCAGGTGCACCCCGACGATGAACTAGCTCAGAAGCGCCATAATTCATTCGGGAAAACCGAGATGTGGTACATTATGCAAGCGGACGATGAAGCTCAGTTGACCGTTGGTTTCAACCAGCCCATGAGCCGGGAGAAGTATCTGGATGCTTTTGAAGACGGAAGATTGATGAGTATCCTAAACGAAGAGGATGTACAGGCCGGAGATGTGTATTTTCTGCCCGCCGGGCGGGTGCACAGTATTGGCAAGGGGATTCTACTAGCCGAAATTCAGCAGACTTCCGACGTCACCTACCGCATCTACGATTTTGACCGCAGGGATGACAAAGGCAACACTCGCGAACTGCACGTAGAGCAAGCCCTGGATGCGATCGATTATCAGGAATACGACGAGTATAAAACGTTGTACGAGACTAAAGAAAACGAGGTAGTAGAGGTAGTCAAGTCGCCCTACTTCGTTACGTCCCGCCTCCAGTATACTGAAAACACTACCCGAGACTACCGGAACCGCGACTCGTTTACGATCTACGTCTGTGTGGATGGTGAAGCGGATATTCTCAGTAACGGCGTGCGCTATCCCATGAAGAAAGGTGAGGCGTATCTGATCCCGGCCAGCGTTGAACAGGTAGAATTGGTAACGTCTGCGGGGTTTACGCTGTTAGAATCTTACGTGCCGGAGTAGAATATAAGTGGTCAAGCAAAACTAGGCTTATGTTTCGCATCAACGCGTTTACAAAGAACGAGTTAGGTTTGTGCAAAGAAAGCAATGGTGCTTATGACGATTGAAAAGAACAAACAGGTTAATGTCCAGCACTTGGGATTAATAGATTACGCCCAGGCCTGGGATTACCAGGAGAAAATCTTTTCAGAAACGGTACAAACTAAAATTACGAACCGTAGACAGCCGGATCAGCCGCAAACTACGCAGAATTACCTACTCTTCTGCCAGCACCCCCCGGTGTATACCCTGGGTAAAAGTGGTCAGGAAGATCATCTACTGCTATCCACCAAAGAGTTGACCGAGAAAGGAATTCAGTACTACCCGATCAACCGGGGCGGTGATATCACCTTTCATGGGCCGGGGCAGATTGTGGGCTACCCCATTTTGGACTTGGACCATTTCTTCACCGATATTCATCGCTACCTGCGTACGCTGGAGGAAGCAGTGATTCTCACTCTGGCTGATTACGGAATTGACGCCGGGCGTATTCCCGGTTTAACCGGAGTATGGATTGATTACCAACAGCAGAAAGATCCCCGTAAAATTTGCGCAATGGGGGTGAAGTCCAGCCGCTGGGTTACCATGCACGGCTTCGCCCTGAACGTGAACACTGATTTGCGCTACTTCGAGTACATCGTTCCCTGCGGAATTAAGGATAAAGCGGTTACCTCGCTGGAGAAGGAGCTGGGTGCCCAGCAGGATCTGGAAGAAGTCACTTTGCGTTTGCTGCATCATCTATCTAATTTATTTGCGATGGAAGTCGTATTGGCGACGGCGCAAGTAGACCTTTAGTAAAAATTTGATATGAAGAAAGATATTGATTTTCCGAAAGTGGAAGGAGTGTGGATGGCGATTGGCCGCCGCAAGAACGAAGCTTCGGGCGACTACGAGTTTCATGTGTACCTGATTAACGATAATGATTTTTCTTTAGAGAATGTACTGGTAAACTCATCTGGCTACAGTAAAAAGAAGGAGCAGAAAACTTCTGTATTGCGGCATTATTTGGAAACGATGCAACCTAAAAGCGCCGCAAAGATTGAGTTAATTAATCCCGACCTATTTTCGTTGGTGAACCAGTTTTGGGTAAGCTACTACCGGGGCAAGGAGGTATACGATAAAAAATTCGTATTCATGCCCGAAAGCATCACCGAAGAAAATTTTCAGTACATTAACTCGCTGGAAATGGAAGGCGTACTGCACGCATAACCTTAACTGACTACTATGAGCCAGCCTCCCGTTATGTTGGGAATTGACGTAGGCACTACCAGTGTGAAAGTATTGGCCGCCGACATTGAAGGAAAAAATATTTGCGCTGAAGATGCTTCCTACTCACTACTCCAACCGCAAGATGGATACCGCGAACAGGACCCTCAGGAGATACTTGAGGCAGTGCATAGAACAGTAAACGCCGTTCTAAATCAGCTTGATCAAGCTATCGCGGGGGTTAGCTTCAGTACGGCTATGCACAGTTTACTGGCGGTAGACCAAGCCGGAAAGCCGATAACCCCCATGCTTACCTGGGCCGATACCCGCAGTCAGAAATACGCTGAGAAATTACGGGATACGCCTTTGGGAGATAAAATATACCAGTGCAGTGGTGCTCCTATTCACGCCATGTTGCCGCTTTGTAAAATTGCCTGGCTACGCGATCATGAGTCGGAAGTTTTTCGGCAAGCGCATAAGTTTCTTTCATTCAAGGAATGGTTGTTTTATCACTGGTTTGGCGAGTACGTAGTGGATTATTCTATAGCTACGGCTACCGGACTATTTCATCAAGAAATTCTGAACTGGAACGAGGAAGCCCTTTCTTTTGCCGGTATTGATGCAGGACAATTATCCAAGCCCGTTCCTACCATGCACGTACTGGAGGGACTTACTGAAGAAGCCGCCAGAGCAACTGGTTTATCCAAAAACACACCCGTGGTAATAGGAGCCAGTGACGGTTGTTTGGCCAACCTGTACGCCAGTGGCATGAACCCTCGGGAAGCAACCTTATCGTTAGGTACCAGCGGTGCCATCCGGCTGATTTCTAAAAACACTACTCCGGATCAACAGATGCGGATATTCAACTATCTGCTTACCGAAAAATACCACGTGCTGGGCGGCCCTACCAATAACGGAGGAATCATTCTGAATTGGTTGCAAAAGAATTTGTACGATAACCACTGCTCGCCCGAAGATATTCTGGCTAAAGCAGCTAAAGTAGAAGCGGGAGCGGATAAACTGGTTTGCTTGCCTTACTTTCACGGGGAGCGAGCCCCCTTTTGGGATGAACGCATGGTGGGAGGTTATTTTGGCGTTGACCACGACCATACACTGGATTACTTCGCCCGGGCTGCGTTGGAAGGGGTGGTGTATAACATGTACAGCATCGGCCAGGGGTTAGAGGATGCTGCCGGAAGCTTCGACGCTATTTGGGCCGATGGCGGATTAACCCGTTCCGATTTTATGGTGCAGATGATTGCTGACGTATTCAACAAACCGGTATACGTAGCGGAGAGTCACCACGGAGTAGCCGAAGGAGCCATTATGCTGGGAAGTGTTGCTTTAGGGCTAGTAGATTCGCTGGAAGAGGTAGTAAAGAATACCGAGAAAGAACGGGAGTTTACCCCAAATTCAGCGTTACGCTCAGTGTATCAGGAGCAATATGAGCGCTTTCGGAAGTGGGGAAAAATAGTGGCTAAGCAAATCTCAAACTCAGAGTAGCCCTAAATCGTCCTTCGATACGATCTCGAGCAATTGCTTCACCTCATCGGCTTTTTCAAACTCATCCAGCTTCTCAAAGGAAACAGTTAAGTTACGCAACACTCGCCGAATGATATCAATGTTTTGGCAGGGTTGGTAGAACATATCGTCGGGTGAGAGCTTCAGTTGTTTGATGTAATTGTCAATATCCTGCTTTGCGAAAATCAGCCCTCGGCTAAAAGCATTAATGTAGAATTGAATATCTTCTTGTTTGTAGGTCAGAATAAACAGGCTGGGTAAGTTCACTCCGTATACCGGTAGCTTTAGCCGCTGGGCCACCAGCATATACACCACACAAAGCGAGATTGGGTTACCTTTTTTGGTTTCTAGCACCCGGTTAATCATAGAGTTAGCCGGAGAGTGAAAGTTTTTGGTGTTGGCCCGAAACTTCAGTTTGCTAAACAACACGCTGTTGAGAATACGCACCTGGTCGTAAGGATGAATATCCGTTTTAAACTCCAGCCAGGTATCGTAGTAAATTTGCTCTATCTCGTTTTGAATACTAGTTAGCGACAGGTCAGGATACTGATAGGTAGCGATAATCCACATACCTTCTAGCAAATCTTGTTCGTCACTGCTGTACCACTTGCTTAAGCGCTCCTTGAGTGAGTCGAATTGTAGCGTATGAATAAGGTCCTCAATACGCCGCTGCACATTAGGATTGAAATTTTTCTCCCATTCCTGTTCCAAAAAGGGAATAATAGGGTCGCCGTAGGAGATTAGCTTTTCTTCAACATGATTAAGAATTTCGTAGTCTTCATCGTCCAGCAGGGCTACCAAGGCTTTGAGTTCCCGGTCGTTCATAGAGAGCATCGTTTACATTAGAGCGGTTCCCTAAAGATACAAAATGACTAACTAATCTTTACGAAGAAAAAAGGGATTTCAGTAATATGTCTAACGTGCGGTTACTGATTTAGAGTTTCTTCCTCAGTCTTGGTGTCATCTCACTTCTTGTCCTTGTTCTTGCCACCGCCAAACAAAGAGAAGTGCACGTAACGTTTCGGGTTCTCCCTCAGATCAATCAGTAGCCGATCCAGATCTTCAGCGGTGCTATTGAGATTGTTGTACAGCGAGTCGTTGTTGATAAGCTTACCCATAGAGCCTTCGCCTTCGTCTATTTTAGCAGTAATGGCATTTAGGTTTTGGGCAATCTGGTCTAATTTTTCTACTGTAGGCTGTAGCTGCAAATTGTTTACACTGTCCATCAGCCGATTCAACTTAGTCAGTAATGGACCTAATCCAACGCTCTGATCGCTCAGCTGTTGGGAGAGCAATTCAAAATTGGCCACAATTGTATTCAGTCGGCGTTCGTTTTGCTGAAGAATACCATTCAGGCTACGGGTGGTTCCCTCCAGATTATCAACCGTGGCTGATATTGAGGAGGTATCGCCTACCAGAGTACCAATGATATTAGACATATCCTGCTGATCATCCGCACCCAAGATTTCGTTGAACCGGGCTAAGGTAGAATCCAGCTTCTCGGCAATGGGTAGGGCTTGTGCCTGCACCCGCTCTACAATTCCCGTTTCAATAGCTGATCTTAGTGTATCCCCATCGCTTAGAGGCTGGCTCAGGTTACCTACATTTAAATTGAGGGCTTTGCTACCTAGTAAATCGCTGGATACCAGTACCGTAGTGGCTCCTTCGCCCAGCAGAATCTCTTTGCTGATCTTGAGCGTAACCAGTAAGTGGTTACCTTGCTCCTGCAAGAGTTTAATACTCATTACCTGCCCCACTTTGTATCCGTTGATCAGTACCGGATTAGAAGCCGTTAGCCCCTCAATATGGTCGTAAACTACGTAGTAGGTGTTATTTCGGGAAAAGACTTCCGTGCCTTTTAAAAACCGAACCCCGAAGAAGAGAATTACTGCGGCTACAACTGCCAGCAAAGATACTTTTACTTCCTTGGATAATTTCACAAATAAAAAATAATGTTATACAAAACTTGGCTAATCGCTCCTACATACATACTGGATAGAGGCTAATTAAGTTTAGCGAATCCGAAAAATATCCGGCTAATACGTCTCTATTTCGTTTTTATAATCACGAATAGCTCGGAAAATACCTGAAGCAACATAGGTTTGCCCTAGCTCGTCGTTTAGATACTTCTCTTCGGTTGGATTAGTCAGGAAACCTAATTCTACTAATACACTGGGCATAGATGTGCGCCAAAGCACCAGAAAACCCGCCTGCTTTACTCCCCGACTGCGCCGTCCTACCCGGTGCTTAAATTGCGACTCAATTTTATCGGCCAGTACTAAGCTGTTGCCTAAATAAGCATTTTGGTACAGTGCAAACAAAATGTGCGATTCAGGAGCATTAGGGTCGTAACCGGCGTAGCGTTCTTCGAAATCTTCTTCCATCAGAATTACCGAATTCTCGCGCCGGGCCACATTCAGATTGTCTTCTACTTTATGCGTACCCATTACGTAAGTTTCTGTACCGTGGGTATGCGAGCTTCCGGGCAGCGCATTGGCGTGGATAGAGATGAACAGGTCAGCCCCATTCTCGTTGGCAATATCAGCCCGCTTCTCCAGCGGAATAAAACGATCATCGCTGCGGGTGTAAATTACCTCTACATCGGGTAGATATTCATTCAGTATACCTCCCAACTTTTTAGCCACATCCAGGGCTATATCTTTCTCCTCTGAGAATACCCCGTGCGTACCCGGATCTTTGCCCCCGTGTCCGGCATCGATCACTATTTTTTTGACCTGATATTGCTTCACTCCTACTGTACTAAAGGAGGCCATCAGTAGCAGGAGCGAAAAACATGCGACGCATATAATATTTCTCACCATGCTTCGGTTGTTTAGATAACAAAGCCTACTTTTGCGCAAACTTGCTATATTTTCTTTAAAACTTAAAAATACATTGCATTATTTACAATACGTATGTATTGTTTGGCTAGTATTTGCTTCAGCCATAAATTTGATGGCGCAAGTGCCGGAAGACCCGCTTCCCAATGCTGATACCTTGGGTATTCTTGGCCCTAACGACACCATTCCTCCTACTTTACCTCCCCCCGATACCATTACTGCCCAAGCTGATTCACTGGTAACCGATAGCATTACGGTTGAGCCTCAGGGCGATATTGAAACTACTATTGCTTACGACGCGGAAGACTCCATCAACTTTGATGTGGTAAATCAAATTATTTACCTCTACGGTAATGCTACTATTGATTACGGAGAAACTTCGTTAAAAGCCGACTACATTGAGCTCGACTGGATTAATAATATGCTCACCGCCCGAGGGCGAGAGGATTCTACCGGACAAGTGGTAGGAAAGCCGGTTTTCAAGGACGGAGACGGAGAATACCAGACCGAAGTGATTCGCTATAACTTCGATACTCAGCGAGCCTATATTTCGGGGGTGCTTACCCAGCCCCAGGGGCAGGGTGCCGGCTACGTATACGGCGAAACGGTGAAGAAAAACGAACGTAATGAGGTTTTCATTAACAAAGGCTGGTATACCACCTGCGACTGTGAACCGGGGGAAATACCGGACTTTTACATTCAGTCGAGCAAAATGAAAGTGGTACCGGGCAACGTAGTGGTTTCGGGCCCCTTCAATATTGTTATTACCGATATCCCTACTCCCTTAGGACTACCCTTTGGAATATTTCCGATGCCCCGCGAGCAGAACTCGGGGATCATTATTCCGCAGTATGGCGAGGAGCAGCGACGCGGATTTTTCCTCCGAGACGGTGGGTACTTTTTTGACATCAATGATAACGTGAATCTTACCCTGCTCGGAGAAATCTATTCTAAAGGAAGCTACGGATTTGCTATCAACTCTCAGTACCGCAAACGCTATGCGTACAACGGTGGGCTAGACTTCCGTTTTAACCAACAACGAGTAGATCCCGATAGTGAAGACTCCGAAATAGCCCGCGATTTTCGGATTAACTTTCGACATTCACCCCAGTCTCGCGGGCTAAGCCGTTTTTCGGCCTCTATCAACGCTGCCACCAGTACGTACAACGTGAACAACCCCACGGTGAATGTGCAGCAGAACATGAACACCACCCTGAACTCCAGTGTGCAGTACTCTACCTCCTTCCGGAATACCCCATTTAATATGGCCCTGAGTGCCCGCCATAACCAAAACTTACTCACCGGAACATTTAACGTGATATTGCCGGATGTTTCGGTGAACATGAACCGGATCTACCCTTTCCAGAACCTGGCCAAGCGCCGTACCAGCTGGCTGGCCAAAGTAAACGTAGGCTACCGGATGCAGGGCCGAAATGAGTTTACTAACGACCGGGTGCGGCCGCCTCGCGGTATTCCGGAAGACCAGATTGCCGATTTTGATCCGTTTTTGGCCGATAGCGTGTTGGCTATAAATGCCTCCAATTTAAGCGAAATACTAAAGCGTACTAAAACCGGTATGCGCCATACCATCCCGATTTCTACGTCGTTTAATTTATTTAACTATATCACGGCCTCGCCTTCGTTTAACTACGAGGAGATCTGGTACCTGAATAAGTTCTCCTACGACGATAGCGATTTTAATAATATCGTGATCGATACCATTCCAGGCTTTCACCGGGTATCGTCCTGGAGTACCAGCATGAGTTTTAGTACCCGGGTGTACGGTACCTTCAACTTCCGCAGCGAACGTATTCAGGCCATTCGCCATACTATTATTCCCTCCATTAGTATCGGTTATACGCCTGATTATGAGGGGCGCTACTACCAAGATGTACGAATTGGACCGGAATTGACTGAGGAAAACGATCCATTCTATCAGGGGCGTGACCGAAATGTGGTTACGGTGCCTTTGTATGACGAACGAGTATATAGGGCGCCGAATGCGGGTAAGGCTGGCTCGGTGGGCTTTTCGCTCGGTAACAATATTGAGATGAAAGTGCGGGATAAAAACGATACTACCGATGCCGAAAATGCCACGAAGAAGATACCAATTTTCGAGAGCTTGCAGCTCAGTACCAGTTATAATTTTGCGGCAGACTCGTTTAAGTTGGCGCCCTTCAACATTTCCGCTCGAACCCGGTTGCTAGACGGAAAAGTATCAATTAACGGAGGGGCTACCATTGATCCTTACATCTATATTCCTGACCCACTCGACCCTATTGATTCGCTGGCGAATGGAGCGGTATACCGAAATTTCGTGAAATACGATCAGTATGCCTGGAGTAGGCGGGAAATTCCTACTGCAGACGAAGAAAATCCTTTTGAAATGCCCGAATTTAGTATTGGAACTCTATCACGGGCTAACTTCAATATTAGTACGCAGTTGCAACCTAAATCTAAAAAGGAAGAGGGAGGAAGTGAGAACCCAGAAGATGACCTGGACCCCACTGTTGATGAATTAAATGACCTGGAGCTAGTGGGGCCGGCTTACGATGATTATGCTGACTTTGATGTGGCCTGGAGTTTGCAATTGCGCTACTCATTTAATTATCGCAAAGATTTGCGTCGCGAAGTGATTGAACCTCCCCGGCCTCAGAACGACTTTTATCCGCCACCTACGACCAGTCCGTTTACCCAATCGTTACAGTTTTCGGGCGATGCCAACCTGACGCCCAAGTGGAAGGTGCGCTTTCAGTCGGGTTATGACTTTGTGCGGGAGGAAATTACGCAAACCAACATCACCATCTTCCGCGATCTGAATTGCTTCGACTTTCGTTTCGATTGGGTACCCTTCGGACGGTTTACTTCCTACTACGTGCAGATCAACGTAAAATCGTCCATGCTTAGCGACCTGAAGCTGCAACGCCGCCGGGTGTGGAGGGATGTTTTCTAATTTCTCAGAGTGTTGAGGTGTTATAGTTTTACAGTATTTGTGTGTTTAGTAGTCGAGTGAAACTTTTACGGCATTTCCCCGGATGAGCGATAGCGCTCGGCGCCTGGCGAATTCCGGGGGCTCCCGCTCGAGATGCCTGTTGCCGAAGTAGTTATGAACGGCTACTTAAAGTGTTTGGATCGTCGTGGAAAATGATATTCTATGGGTTGTGTGAGTTAATAAATTGCATGTTTGATATGGTTGATGGGGTGGTTGAGCTCAAACTTATTTAGATACTGTAGCATCGTTAGTGCAGTGATCTTGGATAAGATACGGGTCTTGTAGCCCCAAAACGACTTGGCATAATTGCGTTCAATCAAAAACTGATCTTTCAGTTGGCTATAGGTTCGTTCTACTTGTCGGCGCAAACGGTCAAATAACGCCACAAAGCGTACTGGACAATCTTGATTTTTACGTTTTGGGGTATAGAGTAGCACATTGTTCTGAGTACAAAAAGTCTGCTGCCAGTCTTGCGACACATAGCCCTTATCAGTGATCAATAAGCTGTTAAACAGGTAGCCTTGTAAATCGCTGAGGAACTTACTGTCATGGGCACGGGCTGAGGTAAGATCGGGATATGCAATGACTCCTTCCAAAGTATGAACACTGTGCAATTTATATCCATAATAGTTCTCTTGCTTACTGGCACAATACCCATAGTCGGGCCGTGCATAGTCTGTTTCCTGACAGATCGCACTTTGGGTACTACGGGCATATTCACAAATGGGCAGCGGTTTGGAATCGGCCATGAATATGTCTTCAGTAGCTAAAAAAGGGACTAACAGTTTCTGGCGTAACCGTTCTAGGAGAGGGAACAAGGCTCGCTTACGACGATTAAATTGGGGGCGGGTATGCAATGTGGGAAACGCCGCAGCATAATCAGCATGGATTTTTTTGAATAACTGGTTTTCTGAATCAATAGACAAGTATTCCGCTGTTAAGGTCAAAGCGATGACTTCCACATCGGAGAAAGAGGGTGTCGGCCCAGGGCGGGGCACATTACCGAAAGGATTTAGTTCATCAATTAACATCGCTTGGCTTTTTTTAAAATAATCTGGTAATTACGAGCTATATCGTGCATGGGTTAATAAGTTGGGTTTACAATAGCGGTATTGCAAACTATATCCTTTTGCCTAATGCACGGTATTTTCATCAAAGAAAAACTCACACAACCCATATTCTGTAATTTTGAACACCCCAACACTTTGACACCATAGTACTCGATTCATAACTGTCGTTGAGCAACGTAGGCCGCTCCAATCAGGGCTACTAACAGCAATACTCCGGTCAGCTCAAAGGGAAAGATAAAATCGCTCATCAGTTGAATACCTAGCGGCTGTACCGTAGAGGTTTGCACCATTTCCTGATTTTTCATCCACGGAGTAACGGCTAGATTTGAGGTGAGTATGCTTTTGGCCAGCAGATAGAATAACGTCCCACCTACTACCAGCCCCCAAAACTGATTATGGTGCTGAGTGCGCACCGGTTGTCCTGCAATTTTGTTGGTCAGCATCACCCCAAAGATCATTAGTACCAGTATCCCGCCCACGTACACCAGAATCTGGGTTACGGCCAGAAAATCGGCTCCGGCCAGCACGTATACGGCCGCAATTCCCAAAAAGGTAAGCAGTAGGGAAAAGGCCGCGTACAAAACATTGCGGGTAAATAGTATCACCAGCGCCGACAGCACAATCAGGCCAGCAAAACCGTAGAAAGCGGCAACTTCTAATGGTATGGTCATTCCTGAGGGGGACGTTTAGGGTTGGGCTTTTTGATTACGGGCATCTTGGGTTTAAAGGCTGGTCGCGCGCCTCCTATTTTAGGGCGAACTGCTACTTTGGGCTTGGCAGCACCGGGGCTTGCTTTAGCGGCGGCTTTCTGCTTTTGGTACGCTTCAAATTCCTGCTTCTTCTCAGCAATCTCGGTATCGGTCATTTCGGAGAAAGCAAACGTGTGCTTCTGAATATCAAAAACACTGAAGTCGTACTCTTTGGTCATAGTGAGGCATTCGGTGGGGCACACGGTAGTGCACAGACCGCAGAAGCAGCACTTGGCCATGTCAATATCAAACGTAGCAGCGTAAATCCGCTTAGACGAGCCATCGGAGGTTTTTCCAATTTCTTCTACTGACCGCACCGGTTCAATCTCGATGCAATTTACCGGGCAAATCTTAGCGCATTTATCGCAGACAATACAGTCGTCAATTTCATTATGCAACTGGTAGCGGCCGTTATCGGGTACCGGAAATGTTTCGTGAGGGTACTGTAGGGTCACAATTCCGTTTTGCCGCTCAAAGTAGTTATCCTCCCCCACCCCCATCGGTTCCCGCTTATTGCGGGCTTGCCATAGGTGGCGGAAAGACAGCTTTAGCCCGGTCAGTAACGAACCAATCGCTTCCCCAATATTGCCAAAGTAAGAACTATTTGCGCCCAGTCTGCTCATTATATGCTTCCTTCTTAAAAATTCTATTGCTCAAAGATATAAATCTTTGCCTGCCAGGAAAGCAATAGCCTTAATGAAGATTAAATTGATTAGCGAGAAGTAACCTCGGCTTCGTCAGCTTGCAACTGCTTATCGTAGAGCTCCTTGTACACTCCGTTTTGCGCTAGCAATGATTCATTGGTGCCTTGTTCAACAATACAACCATCGTCCAGCACAATAATTTTGTCTGCTAGTTTGGCCGAAGAAACCCGGTGGGAAATGATAACGGTAGTGCGGCCCTTCATCACATCTTTCAGGCCATTCAGAATGGTGTTCTCGGTCTTGGTATCTACGGCTGAGAGACAGTCATCCAGGATAAGAATTTTAGGGTTGAGAGCAATGGCCCGGGCGATAGACACCCGCTGCTTCTGTCCGCCCGACAGGGTGATACCGCGCTCCCCAAGGCGCGTACCAAACCCTTCGGGAAATTCTTCTAAGGTCTTTTTCAGGTCGGCAATGTAGGCGGCCTCCTTCACTTCTTCTTCGCTAATATCCTCTTGGGCACCAAAGGCAATGTTGCTGTAAATGGTGTCCGAGAACAAGAATACATCTTGGGGTACGTATCCAATCTGGCTGCGCAACGATTCCAGGTCGTACTTTTTAATATCGATGCCATCAATTAGTACCGTGCCGGAGCTTATGTCGTACATCCGGGGAATGATGTTGGCAATGGTGCTTTTACCCGAGCCCGTAGTTCCGACAATCGCGATCGACTGCCCGGCCTCCACACTAAACGATACATTTCGTAGCGCGTGAATGCCCGAGTCAGGGTAGATGAAATCTACGTTCTGTAGCGCGATATCGCCCTGAATTTCCCGTCGAGTATTTTCCTCGGAGATGATATTTGTTTTGGTGTTCAAAAACTCGTTAATCCGCTTTTGCGAAGCTGCTGCCCGCTGCACAATACTGGTAATCCAGCCCAGCGATGCTACCGGCCAGGTGAGCATATTTACGTAGATGATAAACTCGGCAATTACTCCCGGAGAGATAGCTCCGCTGATCACCTCTAGGCCACCGATAAACACGGTGATCACCGAACTTAGCCCTACCAGCGCCATAATCAGGGGAATAAACAGCGCGTTTACCTTAGCTAGGCTAATCGATTTATCTTTGTAGTCGTCACTCTCTACGTTGAACTGCCGCACCGAGTCTTCTTCCCGTACAAAAGCCTTTAGTACCCGGATGCCTGAAAAAGCCTCCTGCACGTAGGTTGACAAGCTCGACAGGCTTCGTTGTATCTCTTCCGATTTGCGATTGATGATATTGTTTACGTAGTAGATGCTGAGTGATAAAATCGGTAGGGGAATTAGCGTGTAGAGCGTGAGCCGGGCATTTACCGAGATCATATACGGAATAAGAATGGCAAATAGCGTAAACAGATTAAGACCGTACATAATGGCTGGCCCTAGATACATCCTTACCTTGCTCACATCTTCCGAAATACGGGCCATCAAATCGCCGGTATTGTTCTTCCGGTAAAAGCTCATGGGCAATGACTGGTAGTGGTCATATACCTCGTTCTTCAGGTCATATTCAATCAGACGAGAGACTACGATGATGGTTTGCCGCATCAGAAAGGTGAAAAACCCTTTACCCAAGGCTAGGGCCAGAATCGCTACGCCGTACACTAATATGCTGCCCGCAAAAATATCGTAGATACGTTCTTGCAAGTCCAGACCCTCATATACTTGATAGAGTGAGATGTTCTCCTGTACCAAGTTGATTGCCCGTCGCACAATCTGAGCCGGAATAATCGCCAGAATGTTCGATATGATAATAAACAACAGGCCAAGCAGGAGGCGATACCGGTACTTATAGAGGTACTTATTGAGATAGCTGAGTTCCTTCACGTTGATTTAAAACGGTTGTTTGAGTAAATGGTTCTTACTGCTATCGGATGAATTGCCAGCCACTCGAAAAAAAACTACTTTTGTGCCGTTCTGCAAATTTTTTTGCCATGATATCTGACTCCGCCAGTCCTACTGAAGTTGCTTCCGAAACCGGATCATCTAGCCAAACCTCTTCGCTATTTGACCAGATGATCCCCTATGATCATGAACAAATCGTGCATTGCTACGACAAAGCTACTGGTCTTAAGGCAATTGTTGCCATTCACTCTACTGAGCTGGGGCCCGCTATGGGCGGCACGCGGATGTGGAATTATGCCTCTAGTGAAGAAGCTTTGAACGATGCTATCCGGCTCGCAAGAGGCATGACCTACAAATCGGCTATCTCGGGCTTAAATGTAGGCGGGGGCAAAGCGGTACTGATCGGCGATCCTGATAAATTAAAGAATGAGGCTTATCTGCGACGATTTGGCCGATTTATCAATGGGCTGGGAGGAAAATACGTGACGGCGGGTGATGTTAACATGACTTTACGTGACCTGGAGTATATCCGGATGGAAACCAAACACGTAACCGGATTGCCGGAGTATCTAGGTGGTTCGGGAGCCTCCTCACTGATCACTGCTTACGGAGTATACATGGGTATGAAGGCGGCCGCCCACGAAGCCTTTGGTACCGATAGCCTGGAAGGTAAAAAAGTGGCGGTACAGGGAGCCGGAGGCGTGGGCAGCAAACTGATTGAGTACCTAACCAGAGAAAAAGCTATCGTATTTGTGTCCGATGTCTCCGAAGATAAGCTACAGCGAGCTTCCCGGGAGTTCGGAGCCCACGTGGTAAGCCTGGATGGAATCTACGATATTCCCGCTGATATTTATTCTCCTTGTGCTTTAGGGGCTACACTTAATGACGAAACTATTGACCGCCTCTCTTGCCAGGTGATTGCCGGGGGAGCTAACAATCAGTTAGCCGATGAGAAAAAACACGGGCCGTTGTTACAGCAAAAAGGTGTAGTCTACGCCCCCGATTTTCTGGTGAACGCCGGGGGCATTATGGCCGTAGCAGCTGAGTACTTTGGCGACTATTCTAAAGAATACCTCATGCGGAAAGCCGAACGAATTTATGATACTTGCCAATCGGTATTGCAACAGGCATCCCAGCAGCAGACTGATCCCCATCAGGTAGCCACGCAAATGGCCGAAGACCGCCTCGCTGCTATTTCCCAATTACGGTAGTAATAAGTGTTTTTGCGGTATGGTCATTGATGTAATAGATAGTAAGTTAAGTAATGGCTAATCGATTAACCAAAATACCCAGACACAACAACTCTACAACACAATAACATTACATCACTATAATACTCTAACACCCAAACACCATAACACTTTAACACTAGCCACTATAAAAAAGCCGGATGTCGTAAATCATTTCCACAGTTTTGTTGTTTTTCTGCTGTTAACCTAATTCAATCGGATAGTACACCATGCTGAATCGAAGACTTTTGCGGATTAAGGCCATGCAGCATATCTATGCGTACCAACAGTGTCGACAGGCAAACCACGCCCTGGCTTTTGCCTACGTACGCGAAGCCTTTGAACCGGACTTAGACAGCATGGAACTGCCCGATCCGGAGCAACTGGCGCAAGACCGCCGGTTGGCAGAGGAGATACTTACGGCGCGGCTGGCGGGTAACTTGGGGCCGGGTAAAGCCTCCGAAAAAGCTAAACAAGTAGCTACGGAAGCGTTGAGCCGCTATGAGGCTCAGAGCCAGAAAGACCGTAGCTTTCTAAAAAACCAGATGGTAGCGCGAGTAGAAAAAATGAGCGATCACTACAAACTGGCCCTATTGCTGCTGGTGGCGGTGGCGGGAGAGTCGTACCGTGATCTACAGAAAAAATCTCGCCCGATTAACTCCGATAGTATCGTACCCGATGAGGTAGGCTCTACCCGTTTTTACCTTAATCCAGTAATTCAGGCTATTCGCGATAACGAGCAACTGCAGGCTGAAGCAGCAAACAAAAACTGGTCATGGCAGGAGCAGCAAAATACACTTCGGCAGCTTTATAAAAGCACAATCAAGCCCGATGAGGAGTTTCGCAACTATCAGCACGCGAAAGAAACTACTTTGGAGGAAGACATCGCTATTGTCCGGCACGTATTTAATAATCATTTGTTGAAGAGCGATGTGGTCAATAACTTTTTTGAGGAGCTGGATATCAGTTGGGAAGAGAATCAAAAAGTGATTAAAAGCCTGGTTAATCGAAGTATAAAATCACTAGCTGAACACCCTGAACAGGGCATTGAGATTGCTACTTTAACCCCCAATTGGGAAGACGACCGGGCGTTTTTTGAGGAGCTGTACACGATCACTGTTCGACACGATGCGGAGTACGAGCAAATTATTGCCGAAAAGTCGGAGAACTGGGCCGTAGACCGTATTGCCAGCATGGATCAGATCATTCTGAAGATGGCTATCGCCGAGATGCTGAATTTTTCTAGCATTCCGATAAAAGTTACCATCAATGAATACGTTGATATATCAAAACAATACAGTACGCAAAAGAGTAAACAATTTATCAATGGCCTACTGGATGTAATCGCCCAGTCGCTGCAAGAACGTAATTTAATTCGAAAAAGTGGTCGGGGCTTAATCGATAATCGCTGATTTTATTGGTTTCTTTGCGAATTAAGCAGATAATACGACCTTTGTGAAGAACTTAACTTTTTAATGCTTAGTATACATGAGTAGAACTATAGGCAGTTTATTACTGATATTGTCGGGTATGGCGGCTGGTATAGCTGTGGGCTTTTTGTACGCCCCCGATACCGGTATGAATACCCGCGACCGTATGACGTACCGTTTAGAGCGTTATCGCTTTAAGCTAGAGGAACTGTTGAGTGACTTGGTACGTTCGAGAGAACAATTGCCGGATAGTGTTGCAAAAACCGACGGCGAGAAGGTAATTAACGACGCGAAAGAGAAAGCTCGTCAGTTACTGGACGACGTCGATAGTTTGCTAGGCCAAATCCGTCAGCAATAATCCTAATAATTTCTTACGATTAACTTTAAAATGTATGAAACGAGTTGGTTTAAGTTTAGCGATTGCACTAGTAGGCTTATGGAGCTTTACCGCCTGTAACTCTAATGCTGCCTTGGAGAACCGGGTAGATAACCTGGAAGACCGGGTAGACGGTCTGGAAGGAGGCAATCAGTCTCAGGCAGTTGTTACCGAAAATGCTCAGACAGTAGCCTTGTCTGAAAGTACTACCGCATCTAGCGAAAGTGCAGCAGGTGTCCCTCAATTTGAGTTTACCGAAACTACCCACGATTTTGGGACCATTACCGAAGGTGAGGTAGTAGAGCACACGTTTAAGTTCACCAACACGGGCGATGCTCCGCTGGTTATTCAGAACACTTCGGCCTCATGCGGCTGCACTACTCCCAGCTACTCTCGCGACCCGGTAGCCCCTGGCGAAACCGGCGAAGTACAGGTAAAATTCAACAGCCAGAGCCGTCCGGGCGTGCAGAATAAAACCATTTCCATTACGGCTAACACCAATCCTTCGGTTACTCGTTTGTTTATTAAAACAAATGTAACTCCTAAAGGAGAAGAAGTGGCTGGACCAGTTCGCAAATAACTATATTGATTACTAACCTATGTTGCAATTTATTCTGTTGCAAGCTAGTTCGGGACAGAACGGACTTATTGGCAATCTTATCCTACTAGGAGGGATTGCCATCATTTTTTATTTTTTTATGATTCGGCCTCAGCAAAAGAAGCAAAAGGATCAGCGCACTTTCATTGATGCCGTTAAAAAAGGCGATATGGTAGTGACTGTGGGGGGTATGCACGGCAAGGTAGTAGCGCTCGATGACCACAGCGTAACACTGGAGGTAGACCGTGGTGCCCGTATCAAATTTGACAAAACATCTATATCGCTGGAGGCCAGTAAGCAATACGTTAAGCAATAGCGTTGAGCCAGCGTGTTAAAAGACTACAGAACTTAAATCGCTCCATCCGGAGATTGCTTCCTTCCCAACAAGGGAATTTGAAGGTAGTTATACTATGCATTATTGCCGCCACTACTTTCTGGTTTTTTAGTGCTCTCAATAAAACTAACTATACTACTCGTATTCGCTACCCGGTTCGCTTTAACTACCCTTCTGATAGTGCTATCTACCTGCTGAGCGAATTACCCCGAGATGTTACTGTGCAGGTAACCGGAGGCGGTTGGGATCTGCTAAAGAAGTCGCTGCGAGTAAACACTTCTCCGATAACCATAGACCTGGACACGCCCACTGAAACTAAATTTATTCTGGGACAATCGTTAGCCGAACCGATTAGTAGCCAGTTAGACAACATTAGTTTAGACTATGTAGTAACCGACACGCTGCGCATTAATATTGATAGCCTGATCCGCAGAAATATCATAGTTGCCCTGGATACTCAGTCGTTACGTTTGGCAGAGAATTATCGGTTGGTGTCTGAAGTATCAGTTCTGCCCGCTCAGATTGAGGTAGATGGCCCAGTCTCGCTGGTTCGCCAATTGCCCGATACACTGAGGGTGCAATTAGAAGATGAAGAAGTAGAAGGTAAACTGGAAACCACTTTGGCAGTTCCGATTGATGATGAGCGGTTGAAAGTTTATCCTGACGAGGTAATGGTGAATCTGGCAGCCGAACTCTACACCCGGGTTGAACGCAAAACACCCCTTACCCCCGTTAATTTTCCGGAAGATTCTTCAGTATATCTTTCCCAGGATTTTATCACCGTATCCTTCTGGTTACCCGATGATCTGATCTCACCAGCCTTAAGCCAATTGCGTTTTCAGGCCGAGGCTGATCTGCAGACCCTCAACGAAGAAGACAGTACAGTGGCGGTGAATTTGGTAGATATTCCGGCTATTGCCAGCGATATTAGTATCAACCCTTCTCGTATTCCAGTTACTTATGCCCCCTAAATCGCTAATGGTAGGGATTACCGGAGGTATTGGTTCTGGTAAGAGTTTTCTCTGCAAAATTTTTGAAGTTTTAGGAATTGACGTATATTACGCTGACCAGCGAGCTAAATGGTTACAGCAAAATAATGCCGATTTGGTAACACAAATTAAGTTGGCATTTGGCCAAGAAGCTTACGATAACCAGGGGAGCTTGAATCGAATTTTTTTAGCTAGAGAAGTATTTAGCAATCCTGAAAAACTAGAGTTGTTAAATAAATTGGTGCACCCCAAGGTAGCAGAAGATTATGCTCGTTGGACAAAGCAACGCTCTGACAAGCCCTACACGCTTAAAGAAGCGGCCCTACTGTATGAATCTGGTTCTTATCGTCAACTAGATTATATTATTAATGTGGATGCTGGCCGGAATACCCGCTTACGCCGGGTGCTAGCCCGAGACGTACATCGCACCAAAGAACAGGTAGAAGCTATTATGGATAAACAGCTAAGCGACCAGGAGAGGCGCCGTTTAGCCGATTTTACGGTGGATAATGATGGTGATGTATTGGTGGTTCCCCAGATACTGCACATCCATCAACAATTATTGCAGAAGATTGCCCTTTAGGCTAACGGTGATCTTATTAGTATTGATTCTACTAATATCAACATAATTTTTTCATCATGAGTATCGATCGGTACCGCAACGAAATATGGAAGGAAATCCATTTTGACACCTCACTTCCGCACGCCCGGTACGAAGTTTCCAGCCACGGGCGAGTTAAAAGCTACGCAGTAGACAAAACTAATGGTCGCCTAATGAAAGGCTCTAACGTAAATGGCTATCTATCAGTGATGGTACGATTAGGCCGTAAAGTGTCGCAAACCCACTATATCCATCGGCTAGTGGCTAGTGCTTTTCTGGAGCAGCCTTCCGGAAAGCACAAATATGTGGTGCACCTCGACTACGACAAACAAAACAATAGTCGTTACAACCTGCGCTGGATGACCGAGCAACAGCTTAATGAACACAACAATCATAATCCGGCTATTTTACGAAGTCGTACTACCGGTTATAAACTTACCGAGGCCGACGTGCGGGTAATTAAGCGACTATTAAAGAGTAAAAAAACTCGGCTGAGTATGATTGCCAAACGATTTAACATTACCCACACGCAGCTGAACCGAATCCGCTCCGGCGAGAACTGGGGCAACGTCACTATTTAGTGTTTCGGTGTTTATGTGTTATAGTGTTTAGGTAACAGAAGTTTGTACATTCTTAAACATCGCTCTACGGTAGTCCGAACGCATGAGTACTATAACACTTTAACACTATAGTACTAATTAAGCAGGTCATTGGGCAGGGAAATCTGGTCAGAATAGAATTTAAGGCGAGAGTGAGAGTTGGGGAGCAGATCAATGCGATCAATCTTGTCGAGCTTGTGATTGTAGAACACTTCTACATAAAATCCTTTTAGTAAGTACAAATTTATTTTATAGCCGTAGTATCGGATTGCTACCACAAAAGTGCCCTCTCGATACAGCAATTGTATCTTTTCTGGCAAAGGTAACATAGCAAATTCCGACGATGACATAATAGTAAATCAGGATTATTATTAAACATATTCCTCAGCAAAGCTACTTAAGAGCTTCCCCCAAAATAGTTGAACATACCATTGCTCAACTGATGCAATGAGTTAGGTAGTTAAAGATTTTTGCTAAGGGTAAGGTACAAAAAAAACCGCTTATGCCCTAACATAAACGGTCCCCGTGGCGCGGCTTCGGAAGGGTGAAAGACGGGACTCGAACCCGCGACCTCCTGAACCACAATCAGGCGTTCTAACCAACTGAACTACAATCAC
The DNA here is from genome assembly GCA_964551335.1 of uncultured Roseivirgaceae bacterium. Classification (GTDB taxonomy): domain Bacteria; phylum Bacteroidota; class Bacteroidia; order Cytophagales; family Cyclobacteriaceae; genus Tunicatimonas. The sequence goes on along the minus strand of CAZKCO010000011.1, from coordinate 12,682 downwards.
CATTTGTAAAGGGACACAAATTTAGGAATCTACAGTTAGATTACCAATACCGTTATCAATTTTTCGTAAATGTGTAGAGAGTTTTCACCGGAAAATGATCCGAATAGGTTACCCTTCGGATTGTCCGGTAGGAACCGGCTTTCAGGGCATCACTGTAAAACTGGTTGTCTATTCGCAGGAAGAATAGCCGACCGTTATAGCTAAAACCAAGGCCATTGCCCGCCCGCTCAAAAGCGTTGTGTAATTGCTGACGCAGGGTAAAATACGTATAGCTGTAGGGCAGATCGTTAAAATCACCGCAGACAATTACCGGATGCGGACTAGATTGCAAATGCGCTACCAGATTATCAACTTGGCTAGCCCGGCTTATAAAGCCATATTTAAGCTTCTGAAATACTGTACTGTAATTATTACGTACTCTCTCAAAATCGCTCAGATCGTTCTCGTCAATACTCATTGATTGTAGGTGGACATTATAAATTCGCACCGTGTCTTGACTTGTTGCAACGTCGGTGTAAATGCCATAATGAGCGGAGTCTCGCAAAGCGAGCGCACCCTGGTACACGATAGGAAACCGACTGAAAATAGCCAATCCAAACTCAGCCCCAATCCGATTAACCAGTGTAGGACGAATATAGCTTTGGTATTCTCCTCGATTGACCAAACGTTCGGTACTATTAAACACCGTAGACTGATCGTCATTATAGTATTCCTGTAAACATTTGATATCAGCCGAATCGGTAGTAAGCCAGTTAACCATTGCCTGGCCGGGGGTATTTTCATCCTGAAGGTAGGCGTAGGTATTAAACACCCGCACATTGTAGCTTAGTACCGAAAACGAGGGGGAGGTAATATCGGAAGAGTTACTAACCGAAAAACTGGCTAATAAATATTGATGGCCTATCACCAGCGCTATCAAAGAATATATATACCACTTCTTACGCTTTACAATATAGTAAGCCACCAGAAAGGCATGCAGCAGCAATAGCACAGGTATGGTCAATGAAAAAAAACCGGCTAGCCACGCATCAGCTGGTGAAACGTAAGGGCTGGCGTAGGCAACTAGCGTGAACAACAGTAAAACAATATTAAGATTTTTGGTCAAGCTGTTTTGAGTTGAAGGCAAAGGCTGCTATGGAATCAGTGAGGATTAATTGGGTTCACGTTGGAACAACAAGCGCTGTCCTTTTTTTGATTCATCAAAGCGACCGTTATCATACGCACAATGTCCTGATACAAATGTGTGGGTAACCTGCGACTGGAAGGTGGTTCCTTCAAAAGGCGACCAACCGCATTGGTACAGAATGTTATCGGTTTGCACTGTCCAGGGACGATTCAAATCAACCAGCACCAAATCGGCAAAGTAGCCTTCTCGGACAAACCCCCGTCGGTCTACCTGAAATAGCTCAGCTGGATGGTGGCAGGCTTTTTCCACAATTTTTTCCAGAGAGATTTTGTCCTGATGATAAAACTCTAACAAAGCTACCAGATTGTGTTGCACCAGTGGTCCGCCCGAAGGAGCTTTGAAGTAGGTTTGTTGCTTCTCGGCCAGTGTGTGGGGAGCATGATCGGTCGCCAGCACATCAATGGTATCGTTAAGTACTGCCTCGAGAATAGCCTCCTGATCGTGAGCGGTTTTTACAGCGGGGTTCCACTTAATCAGCGTTCCTTTTTCTTCGTAATCTTGATTATTGAACCACAAATGGTGCAGGCAGGCCTCGGCGGTGATGTGCTTATCCGCCAGCGGACGCACGTTGCTGAATAGTGATAGCTCCTTGGCCGTAGAAATGTGTAGCACATGCAAGCGAGTACCGAACTCCTGGGCCAAGGAAACCGCTAGCGACGACGATTTATAACAAGCCTCCTCACTGCGAATTTCGGGATGAAATCGAACGGGAACTTCCTCCCCATACTTGTCACGGAAACGCTGCATATTAGCCCGGATGGTAGCCTCATCCTCGCAGTGGGTAGCTACCAGCATGGGTGATTTGGCAAATACGTTGCGAAGCGTTTGCTCATTGTCTACCAGCATATTTCCGGTAGACGAACCCATAAATACTTTAAGCCCGCAGACTCGCTGAGTGTCCGTATGCAGCACCTCGTCTAGGTTGTCATTAGAGACGCCCATATAGAAAGAGTAGTTAGCCAATGATTGCTGGGCGGCTATATCGTATTTATCCTGCAATAGTGATTGGGTCAGGGTATTGGGCACGGTGTTAGGCATCTCCATAAAGGATGTAATACCTCCCGCCACGGCGGCCTTGGCTTCGGTGTAGATAGTAGCTTTATGGGTAAGACCCGGTTCCCGGAAGTGTACTTGATCGTCAATCAGGCCGGGTAGCAGGTAGTTTCCTTGAGCATCGTAAGTAACATCAGCCGCTACCGAAGATAGGTCGCCATCAATCCGGGCAATGAACTGATCTTCAATCAGCACATCGGCTTCGCGAATGCTGTTTTCATTTACAATCTTGGCATTTTGAATTTTGATGGTGTGCATATTTGCCAAAAATCTACAGAACTGTGTAAGAAACAAAAACTTTAGCGCACTAAGTAAATGCGTGCACTATAAAAAGAAACGATTTGAAGATACGGGTATAGTGCCCAATACGCAAAAGAATGTCGTTAACGCGACCCAAAATAATTTGCAAAATAGAGAAATTTCTTACACAATGAGTACGCTATTCACTTTGAAAATATTCTCTACCTTTGTAACTAGTACTAGTGTAACCGAAGGTAACGATGGTAGATACTAAAAAATCTTCGTATCGGCAGGATAATCAGGAGCCACCCTACTTCACGGAAGTTCAGCGCTTTCGCCAGACCTGGATTTGGGTACTGTTAGGGGCTCTATTGGGCACGCTGCTGTTTCTAGGAATACTGCAGGTGGTGCAGCATCAGATTTCGGGTACGCATTGGTTATCGACTCCTGCTCTACTGTTTATCGGCGGCATCTGGGGACTACTGGTCTTGATCGCTTACAAAGCCCATATGTTCACCAAAATTGACGACGAAGGGATTACCTTTCAACTATTTCCGCTGCAATGGTCACCTCGCCGCATTTCCTGGGCTGATATTGAAGAAATGTATATCCGCGACTACGACGGTATTGCCGAATACGGTGGTTGGGGTATGCGCTACGGCCCTCAGGGTAAAGCCTATACCATCTCGGGCCGCTTTGGTTTACAGCTGCACCTGGCCGACGACCAACAAATACTGATCGGTACCCAACGCCCGGTAGAACTGGAAAAGCTCATTCTCCGCCTACGCTGTAATCGCAAGCTGTAGCAGATTGGTTACAGTTCATTTAATATTTTCTGGATAAAACTATCGTATTCATCTTTCATGGGTAATTCCATGTTGACGATTATTTTCTTCCTGATTGCCACTTCTTGCTTTTTCTCTACTGGATTCCAACCTATTTTTTCGTAACTTTTCCATAGAAGTCCCACCCCTCTCTTTTGCCATTTAGGCAGATCATTAAAATTCAACCCATACTGAAATAGCAATTCATTCTTAGAGGAGTTAGACCTACCTTCGATTTCTTTTGTCGCTTCGCTAGCACTTCGCCCCTCCTTTCTTAGCATCCAGTAGCAGTGGGTATTTAATGCATTTCGGTGAGCATCTTCATTTCGCCATCTGAAATAATCTACTACGTTCTGCTTGCCAGGTAGCTGAGAGATACGACAGTCGAACGATGCCAGATCATTGAGCAACAAAGAAAACTTAGCGCTAGCCTCAGCAGCTAGAATTGAATTGTATTTTCTGACCTTTCTAGAAAAAGTATCTTCGTTTATATCAAAGAGAAGCGAGATTTCATCGCTCTGAGTAAATCCGTAAACTACTTTAAACCCACAATCCATTAGATGCTTGGTAGTCTCGATCATGTAATCCCGGAAGGTTTCATCAAATGGTTTCTGAAAGTTATGTTTTTCTTTGGTTAGTCTAGTAAAACCTCTCCCATCAATTCTAGCAACCATATACACATCAGGCATAACCGAGACATCGTAATTTGTCTCAAAGACTCTCATCCGGCTGTCTAACTCGTCAAACTTCATCTACCCAATCCTTAACAATAAAGTTTTTATCTTCCATTTTAACATAATACAGTCGGTCAAAGCCTTCTTGGTAGCTCGGAATTACCAATTTCTTGTAACATCCAAGAATACCAACATCAGGAATTATTTCTTTGCCCGACCTCCTAGAGTTTCTATTTAGAGCATCCTCAATTGAAGAGCTGAAATAGTATCCTATCACCTCATATTTATTGATCTTTGCTTTTTCTATAAAAAATTGTCGCTCGATAAGTGTTGGATTGGTATTGTCAACCACAAACCTGGTTTGGGTAGCAAAACAGGTTTCCAGAAATTTTTCCTGCTTGTTTCTGGTATTTAGTAAATCCAAACTAATGCGAACGTGTGAATTGAAGAACCGCTTTTTGTAGAATGTCGATTTTCCCGACGCCTGAATTCCTATGAAAATAATCGCTTCCAAAATGCATCATTAATAGATAAAAGTACCGTATTCACTTTGTATCGTTACTTGCTTTTGCTCAGAAGTTTCCACTCGCCCAATAACCCGAGCGGCTACTCCGAAGCTTTCTGAGATCTCGATGATTTCTTGGGCGTGCGCTTCCGGGATGTAGAATTCCAGGCGGTGCCCCATGTTGAATACCTGGTACATTTCCTGCCAGCCGGTCTGGCTTTCCTGCTGGATGAGTTGAAACAGTGGCGGGGTGGGGAATAAATTATCCTTTATTACGTGCAGATTATCCACAAAATGCAGCACCTTAGTTTGCGCCCCGCCACTGCAGTGCACCATCCCATGAATATGCGGCCGAAGGTGGTTCAGCACTTCCCGAACAATGGGAGCGTAAGTTCGGGTAGGCGATAGTACCAGTTTTCCTACTTTGATGGTTTGATCCTCTATTGTAAGTTCGTCAGTGAGCGCCTGACTACCGGAATACACCAATTCTGCCGGTACCTGCGGATCGTAGCTTTCGGGATATCGCTCGGCTAGCAGATGGTGGAACACATCGTGACGAGCCGAAGTGAGGCCGTTGCTGCCCATACCGCCGTTATACTCTGTTTCGTAGCTAGCTTGCCCATAGGAAGCCAACCCAACCACCACATCGCCCGCCGTAATTCGGTCGTTGCTAATCACTTCATCCCGCCGCATACGAGCGGTGACGGTGCTATCCACCACGATGGTACGCACTAGGTCACCCAGGTCGGCCGTTTCGCCCCCGGTGCTGATAATGTTCATGCCGTGGTCGCGCAGCAGTTGTAGTACCTCTTCGGTGCCCTCAATAATGGCCTGAATAACTTCTCCGGGGATTAAATGCTTGTTGCGTCCAATGGTAGAGGATAGCAATATATTGTCGGTAGCGCCTACGCAGAGCAGATCGTCGGTATTCATTACCACCGCATCCTGCGCAATACCCTTCCAGACCGAAAGATCGCCGGTTTCCTTCCAGTACAAGTAGGCCAAGGACGATTTGGTGCCGGCTCCGTCGGCGTGCATAATGTTGCAGTAAGCATCATCGCCCCCGAGCCAGTCGGGTACAATTTTGCAGAAAGCTTTGGGAAACAACCCCTTATCTACGTGGCGGATGGCCCGGTGTACGTCTTCTTTGGTGGCGGATACTCCCCGTTGTTGGTAACGTTCGCTCATGGTGGCAAAGGTACAAGACTAGTTGCAAGTTGACAATGGATAATTGATAATGCACTCCTCCTGCAATACGAAAAAGAAAACGTTCATCCGGCTGGCGAATGAACGTTGATGTTTTCTATGTGCTTTGCGGATGGCATATCCGCTTTTATGAAAGCACGGGATCATAAATCCTGCGCAGCAGTATACCGCAAATTAATTTTATTCGGATGAACTACTGGCTTGGGGAGTATTCTGAATGCGAGTCACTTTAAATTCAGTACGACGGTTAATTTCGTGCTGATCTTCGGTGATGGCATTCTTGATAATTAACTGGCTTTCACCGTAGCCCCGGGCCGCAATCCGGTTGGGGTCAATGCCGCTTTCTACTAGGTATTGTACTGCCGATTCAGCTCGTCGCTGAGATAGATCCTGGTTGTAATCATTGTCACCCCGAGAGTCGGTGTGGGAGCTTAGCTCAATCACAATCTGGGGATTATCCTCCAAAATGCCGACCAGTTTGTCCAACTCTACTGCTGCGGCATCGGTAATAAAGTCTTCGTCAAATTCGTAGTAGATATTTTCCAGTACGATGGGTTTGTCCAGTACCAGTTTGTTCAGCACAATCTTGGTGCGGAAGGTGGTATCCGTTATCATATCCACTAGTTCTTCTTGCGGAATGGTCTTTCCCACGGTACTGAATTCTACCCGCTCGGTAAAGAAGCCTTCTTTCTCAGCGACTAATTCGTAGTTGGTTCCTCCGTCTACCTTAAAGCCAAATTCACCTTCGTTACCAGTAGTTTCGCTGGCAATGTCATCGCCCTGCGGAAAACGTAGTTTGACATTTACATTTTCTACAATTTCTTCCTCCCCGCTTTCCTCATCCTTCGTTACCGTGATTCCGGCCAGGAAGTAGTTTACAATCTTCAATTCCGGATCGTTGTTCACGAAAGCGTAGATATCATCGTCGCCCGCTCCGCTACTTCGGTTAGAGGTGAAGTAACCATCTTTGATGGTGGTGAATGAGATGCCGAAATCGTCGGATACTGAGTTCACCGGAGGACCCAGATTCTCAATAGTAATCTCTCCGTCTTTTCGGGTAGCCACAAATATGTCTAAGGCGCCCATACTGGGGTGTCCGTCCGAAGAAAAATACAGCTTTCCGTCATCGGTCACGTAGGGAAACATTTCATTACCCGGCGTATTAATGGTGCTTCCCATGTTCCGCACGTTGCTCCACCGACCGCGGCTATCTACCTGAGCTGAATATAAATCGATACCGCCCTGTCCGCCGGGGCGGTTTGACGCGAAGTAAAGCGTTTTACCGTCGCGGCTGAAGGTGGGGGTTGAATCCCAGGCGTTAGGATCATTGATACTTAGAATTTCGGGCGTAGTCCAGCTTCCCTTCTGGTAGCGCGACATATACAGGTTTACATCCCGGGTTCCCTTTCTCTTGCCGTTATTGCCCCGGGCAAACACCATCATGCGCCCATCGGGCGAAAAAGTAATAGCCCCCTCATTAATTCCCTCCGTGGCAAACTCATCCCCTAAAAGGCGAGCCTGCTCGGTAAGTACTTGATCCCCCTGAATAGGAGCTTGGTAAATATTGGTGAAACCCGTACCGGTGGCCTTATAAATTTTCTCACTGCCGCGGGAAGAAGTAAAGTAAAACGACCCCCGGAAAACGGTAGGAGCGTACTCGGCTTCTTCGGTATTTACCGCAGTAAGCGGCTCAATCTCAAAGTACTGATCTTTAACAAGAATACTGTCCAGATTATCCAGGTTGGTGATTTCCTGCTGAGCCCATTCGGTGTATTCCAACACGCTGTCTTCCGAAAGCTCCAGGTATTCTTCCAGTTGTTTTTTGGCCTCCTCGTATTGGCCGTTTTGCTTGAGGGCCATAGCGTAGTGAAATACCGCGGCCGTATCGGGCACTCCCAGATCAATGGCTGCTTCGTAGTATTCGGCCGCCTGATCCAGGCGGTTACTCAGGCGGTAGGATTCAGCTACCTTGTAATTTGACTCAGCCACTTCCACTCCATTATCCATCGCGATCCGGTACTGATCAATAGCCACGTTATAATCGCCGGTTTCAAAGCTATTATATCCTTTGATTAGCGCCCTCCGCCCCGGATTACACGCACTAAGCAGCACGCAAAGGAATAAGAAAGGAACCCAGTAACGATTTAACTTACTCATAAATATTTCGAAATTTTTTAAAGATACGAATTATGCCGACTACCACCGAGAAAATCTCTGTCGGATTCACCCTCAGAACGCCCCATATCAACCGAAAAGTATACGGCTGGCGGGTATAAACACAAAAAAGTGAGATTAACTGCTAACCTCCTTAGGAAGATAACGAGCGAGCCACGAGTCTTTCACAGGTATTTTCCAGCGACTTTCTAGCGCTTCTTTAGTCGGTACGGTATTATCAAATGTGAGTGTTTCCGGCGAAATCTCTCCGTTGCTAACTTTAGCTTTTGCGTCCTTCATCGGCAGCATATTTACCTCACCATCTTGCCAGAGGGCAATCTGCATACGGTCAAAAAAGCTGAAAGAAGATTGCTCGGTAAATTTCTGTTCCAGTTCCCGTACCAAAGCTACCGAACTATCAATAGAACAACCGCTGGCTATATTGTACTGTTCGTCTACCGCAAGAATCAGAAAGTAATTGTGCCGCACTTGCACCGACGAACGAAGATCCTGACCGTGCGCTGCCCAATGCTCAGCAAACTGCTGTCCTCGCTGTATGGCATAGTCTTGCTCGGTATCATTCAAGGGGCGATTGGCTTGGTAAATCCAAATCCGGGCCGTGGCGGGCATCTCATCAAAAGGAATATACATAGTAAAAAGTTTTTTTATGTACCACGAAGATTTAACTTAACGTGTTGGCTAATTCGGTAAACAAAAATTCAACAGCATTGGTGCAACGTAGGTCGCGAAGAAAACTCATCCGGAATATTTTCTTGCTCATTTTCGCCATTAGTATAGGTTATTTCGTTTACTATGTTTCTCAGGCGCTGCCGGTGCTAACCGGGTTTGGGGCCAAACACCTCTGCTCCTGCCACTTTGTAGCTCAGCGTACTGAAAGTTCGGTATTGTCCACCGAACTGGCGCGCTACCCCTACCGGTTGGCCGATTATCAGGTGAATAGCGATGAGCAATCAGCTTCATCATCTATTTTCGGAATGGCTACTCGCAAGGCAGTCTATCGCCCCGGAGCGGGTTGTGTATTATTGGTTGATGATGCCGCTCTGCCGGAAGCAGCTCAGCTTCAACGTTTGACCACCCAACCCACTTCGAGCTACCTTATTCCCCAAAATACTAACTTGCTTACCGGAGTTAATTACGCTCAATTGCAGAGTGCGTTAGATTGGGCGTTTGCCGAACCTGATCCGGAGTACTTTAAAAATACCAAGGCGGTGGTGGTAGTGTACAACGACACGCTGGTAGCTGAGCGCTACGCTCCGGGATTTTCACCCCAGACACCCATGCCCGGCTGGTCGATGACCAAAAGCGTCATTAACGCAATGGTAGGTATCAGTGTGCGGCAATCTGGTATTGATGTTAATGACCCAGCCCCGGTTCCGGCCTGGCAGGAGGAAAATGATCCTCGTCAGGGTATTACCTGGGATAATCTGTTGCGGATGAGCAGCGGACTGGCCTGGGACGAAACCTACTTCGGAGTCAGTGACGTTACCCGGATGCTATACCTTTCCGAAGATATGGCCAGTGTCGCTATTCAGCAGCCCTTAAAAGTAGAGCCGGGCGAAGAATGGTACTACTCCAGCGGTACTACCAATATCCTTTCTTTTTTGCTGCGGCAGCACTGGGGCGACGAGGCCTACTACGCTTTGCCCTATCAGCAACTTTTTCAGCCGCTAGGTATGAGTAGTGTGGTAATGGAAACCGATTTATCCGGTACGTTCGTCGGCTCGTCGTATATGCTGGCTACCGCCCGCGACTGGGCCAAGTTTGGGTTGCTTTACTACCACGATGGAGTGTGGCAGGGCGAGCGCATTCTGCCCGAGGGCTGGGTGAACTACACCACCAAACCGGTGGAAGATGCGCCTTTTCGCAAATACGGAGCCCAATTCTGGCTTAACGCCGGGGAGCGCAACCGTCCCGACCAGCGCGAGTTTCCGGATGTGCCTACCGAACTGTTCTTTGCTGAGGGGTTTGACGGACAAAGTGTGTTCGTTTTACCCGATCACAAGTTGGTGATAGTACGGTTAGGAGTAACCGCTCGGGGTAATTTTGACAAAAATCACTTCCTGAAAGAGGTCATCAGGGCCTTTCCTTCCAAAAACTGACAATAATCATTTTTTGCACTGAGTGCCGTCATAGTTATTGGCGAATAAAAAGGGGAACTTATTGCTATCAAAATAATCAATGTAGCACCCTTTAACCACCACCGCCATGACACCTAAAAAAAATCCCGCTCTTGATTACAACCATCTGAGACCTCTTTTCTTGAGCATCGGTTTAGCCACCAGCATGCTCATGGTCACCATCGTCTTTGAATGGAAGTCTTACGACGATGACTCACTGGTTGAATTTGTCGCCGCTATGAATGATCAGTACGAAGAAGTGATAGAGATACCGCCTACCGAGCAGCCCCCGCCACCCCCTCCGAAAATTGTTCAGCCCGAGATCATTGCCGTAGCTGATGAAATAGAGATTGATGATCTGGAAATCTCACTGGATATTGAGATCAAAGAGTCTACCGTAATTGAAACCCGCGAATTTACCGCCCCGGCATTGGAGGAACCCGAAGAAGAAGAGGTGGATGAAATATTTGTCGTAGTAGAACAGTTCCCCGAACCCGAAGGAGGTATGACCGCTTTTTACCAATACATTCAGGAGAATATGGATTATCCTAGCCGAGCCCGAACCCTGAACGTACAGGGAAAGGTATTCGTCCAGTTCGTGGTTTTCCCCGACGGTTCTGTCCGTGAGATAGAAGCGATTAAAGGTATCGGAGCCGGTTGCGACGAAGAGGCTGTGCGCGTAATCAAAGAGTCCCCCATTCAGTGGGCCCCCGGAAAGCAGCGCGGCAAACCCGTGAAAGTTAGAATGGTATTACCGATTACATTTAAACTCCAGGATAACTAAGTCCTTCCCGGATATCTGCTAATCCACAGTTTGCTGCAAAGCATTGGATCTCGCTGGCCAGCATGAAGAAATACGCAAAAGGTGGTTATTAGCGTGCAACTAAGTGGTCGCTCTCATGGGCGATCACTTTCTGTTTTCAGTAATCACGAAACCTAACTTGGCAACTAATACGGTATCGTAACAATCAGGACCACCAATACTGGCACACATCTCCAGTACCGTCAGATCATTTCCTATGAAACCATTTTCAGGTTGGTATAGATAACCAAACTTTCCATCTCGATGCGTAAACTCACTCACTTCTGCGTGTTGGGGTGCCTCAGTAATGAGAAATCCTCCCTCGTGGGGGATAGCCTCAAAGGCGTAAAAATACTCCTCGCTAGGCGCTAATCGAATAATTTCAGCATCTTCGGGCAATGCACGCTCAGGGGCAACGGCTACTTCCTCTTCGTGACAGCCCTTAGCAATAACACCTATAGTAAATCCTAGCAGAAGTGTAATAATGAAGCGCATTGATAAAATTGTGTTAGTGTACTATACCCGACCCGTAACCATTGGAATAGGTTGGAATGCAAGAGCTGTTGTTATCGGTTGCATAAATTTTTTGGCAGAAAGCGTTTAGAACACTAACTTGAACGCTCTCAATTTTTTATTAACACTACCAGCATAAAAAGCTATGAGCACCGAACTAACCACCCACCGCGTGGGCGTAATCATGAACGGCGTAACCGGACGAATGGGCACTAACCAACACCTGATGCGCTCCATTGTAGAAATTATCAAACAGGGCGGCGTGAAGATAAGCCCTACGGAGGTAATCATGCCCGATCCTATTCTAGTAGGGCGCAACGCGGTGAAGTTACAAAAGCTGTGCGAACGGTCGGGCGTAAAAAAATATACCACCAACGTAGACGAAGCTTTACAGGACGATCAGTATTCAATCTATTTTGATGCTCAAACTACCGGTCGGCGAGCCGAAGCGGTGCATAAAGCAGCCGCCGCCGGCAAACATGTATACTGCGAGAAGCCGACTGCTACCGATACCGAAACGGCCCTGGATATTTACCGGGTGTGCCAGAAGCACGGAGTGAAAAACGGAGTAGTACAGGACAAACTCTGGCTTCCCGGGTTGGTAAAAGTAAAACGATTGATTGAAAACGGCTTCTTCGGGAAGATTTTATCGGTGCGGGGTGAGTTTGGCTACTGGGTGTTTGAGGGCGATACCATTCCGGCCCAGCGGCCTTCCTGGAATTATAAAAAGGAAGAAGATGGCGGTATTATCGTGGATATGCTCTGCCACTGGCGCTACGTGCTGGATAATATTTTTGGGAAGGTGAAAGCCGTCTCCTGCCTGGGGGCTACCCACATTCCCGAGCGGGTAGATGAGCAAGGCAATACCTACCAGGCTACCGCCGATGATGCCGCTTACGCTACCTTTGAACTGGAAGACGGGGTGATCGCTCACTTTAACTCATCCTGGACGGTTCGTGTTCGTCGTGACGATCTGCTCACCCTGCAAATTGATGGTACCAAAGGCTCCGCGGTAGCCGGACTACGCGAGTGCTGGATTCAGCACTACGGCAACACTCCCAAGCCAGTGTGGAACCCCGATATTGCGCAGCCGATTGACTTTTACGATGGCTGGGCCAAAGTACCGGAGCAGGAGCACCACGACAATGCCTTCAAAGTACAGTGGGAGATGTTCCTGCGCCACGTAGTGAAAGACGAACCCTTCCCCTACACCCTACTAGAAGGTGCTAAGGGTGTACAACTGGCCGAGAAAGGCCTGGAGAGCTGGGAGAAACGCTGCTGGGTAGATATTCCGGATTTAGAAAGCTAATGAATGATGATTAATGCCACCGCGGCGCCTTTAGATTAGTGAGATATAATTATTGTAAGAAATGCTACTATTGCTAAA
>CAZKCO010000010.1:0-207395 GCA_964551335.1 uncultured Roseivirgaceae bacterium | reverse complement strand
CTAATACCTTAACTAGCACATCTGTTTCTTTTATCTCTTTACCCTTGATTCGCATGATCTTATTCAATCACTCACCGAAGTGGTTGGTTCGCTGAACCAGCTACTCACCTTTTTAATCGCCTTTGTTCTGATGTTCGTCCTATTAGTTTCGACTGGCATTATAAAATCTATTAAGAAGAGAAAACGAGTTAAGCCAAAAGTAGTAGGTTAACCTCAGTCAAACGTCACGAGAATACATCCTTAAAGCGTCGTAATAGCCCAAACTTGTAAAGAAAGTTACCTCCTCCTAGCAAATACAGAACCCCCTCTACAAATTGCAAACGGGCGATTGTCAGGCACAGCAGAGAACATGATATGAAATTCAGTTACAATCAGCTAGAAAAGCTTTGGTCTTTGTATGATGCCAATTCCTCGAGTTAGCCTTAATGATGGTTTCAGAGTTATTGCTTAGCAAATCAAAGGTGTACTACCCCATTAGGAGTTTGAATGTCAATAGCTAAGCTAACCTGATCAGCCTGGGCAACATCGAGTTCTGGGTAAAAATATTTTAGTACTGGATAGAGCGAATCTGGATCAGGATGGGTCGCGCTGATTCCGAGCAGACGGCACTGCTCCGGGAGCTGTTCGCTGGGGTGGGTATCCGAATGTTGCCAGTCGGTAAGAAAGGGAACGATATCTACCTCCGGCTCGGCCAAAGGCATAGCCATCTCCCAGGTAAGTAGTTTGCCGTTCGTCATTCTCCGCTGACCACCCTTCACTACGCCCATGTGAGCGTTGTAGTTTCTTAGCACTTCGCTGTCTTTCTGCAGATCGGATGACTTTAGCGACCAGCGGGTAATTTTAGGGGTGGATATTAAATCTACTCCCATCCAGCGGGGCGGTGGCACTTGATGATTCTCTTCATCAACTGCTAAGAACTCCAGATAGCAAGCATTGCCCAGATTTACTACGGCATTTTTGGTTCCCTGGGTAGTATGGTACCCACCAAAAACCGGTCGTACTCCGCTCTGCTGCTGAAACTGGTTCATGGCTTCCTCCAGATTAGGAACAGCGTATACGATATGATCTATTGCTCGATGTTCACTCATTTGAAGGAGGTTCACTTTTTTAGTTCGAACAATTGCTTTAATTGCCGGGCAACGTGCCGGGCACTTTCTACCGCCCCTTCCATGTAGCCGGGGTACTGAACCGCGGTTTCCGTTCCCGCAATAAATAGCTTTCCACCGAAATAAGACTGCTGAAAAACCGGGTGGCCATTATTCTGATGCGGCATCACGTGCGATTCGTAGGGCAGGAAAGTAAAACCATCGTTACGCCACACTTTTTCCTCGTAGGCAATATACTCATCGGCCTGCTGGCCGTAGTATTTACGAAGCTGTTGCAGGGCCAGCTCCCGCCGCTCATCTTTCGTAACCGAAAAATAAGCTCCGTTCAGGAACCCTTTCAGAGCAAATCGTTGGTCTTCAAAATCAGCGTGATCGTACATTTCTGGAATAGGTCCCACATTACTGAATATAGTACCGCTCAGATTCTTAGCCCGCCAGAAAGGGCTTTTATAAGCGAAACTAATCTTGATAGAGTCGCCCATCCAGGTATGCGTCAGCTTCATCACACCATGGGTTTCTGCCGGCAGATTAGGCAAAATACTGATACTGTTAAGCAGCAAGTAGGGTGGTAGGGTAGAAACTACCGTAGAGGCCCGAAAGACACGATTCGGAGTAGTGATCAGTACGCTATTTCCCCGTTCTTCAATGCTACTTACCGGTTGCTGCGTATGAATCTGGCAAGCCGAGCTAAGCTGTTCGGCTAAGGTATTAATCAGTGAACCGGAACCCTGCTGAATTCGGTAGCTGGGGGCATCGTTAGGAGGTAGTTGCACCAATTGAGGCGGACTGGTAGAGATAGGCTCGTAGATGGCCGTTTCGCCTAAGCGCTGCTCGAAGATCCCCAACCCCAGTTTTTCCAATAATTCGCACAAGGCCGTGTGCTTTTTACCCAGCCAGGTCGCTCCCATTTCCTGAGGGGTCAGGTGCTCGCTTCTCACGGTACAGATTCTACCACCCAGTCGCTCCCGGGCTTCAATAATATGAACCGAAAGACCTCGATCTTTCAAAAGATACGCTAAAGTGAGTCCGGTTAAGCCGGCCCCAATAATCGCTACATCGCACTCAATCTTTTCCATATTTTAAACTCTTGCTAACTTCAGTCCGACTTTCTTCTGCTAAAGTATCTGTTTTGTAAATCGCGTTCAAATAATCATTGGTAGGAACATGACTAATCATGTTCCTACGATTTTCCCGGAAACCGTGATAAATCTTGGTAGATACGTACATTTGGGAGCAAAGAAAAGCTATGCCAGACCAAACCGTATTTTTTGACCATGACGGAGGAGTAGATGATCTGCTCTCACTGCTATTATTACTAACGATACCAGAAACCGATTTAGTCGGGGTGGTAGTCACGCCCGCCGACTGTTATCCCAGCTACGCGGCCGAAGCCTCCCGCAAGTTTATGGACCTGATGGGCAAAACCGATACACCGGTTGCAATGAGCACGGTGCGCGGAGTGAATGCTTTCCCGGATATATGGCGGGCCCAACCCCATATCATTAACGCATTTCCGCAATTGTTAACTATTGACGAACCGCGTACGCCACTTAGCTCGCGGGAGGGGGTAGATTTTACGATTGAGACTCTTTCTGACGCTACGCATCCGGTTACGTATTTGATGACTGGCCCCTGCACTACCCTGGTGGAAGCGCTGAAAAAGAAGCCTGCTATTCAGGAAAAGATCAAGGAGATTGTCTGGATGGCCGGAGCCATTCACGTGGTCGGAAATGTACGGACCTACACCCACAACGGCTCCGCCGAATGGAACGTGTACTGGGACGCCCCGTCTACCAAGTGGCTACTCGAGCAAGACCTGCCGCTGACGTTAGTACCCTTAGATGTAACCAACCACGTACCGGTCGGCATTGCCTTTCTGAAGCAGTTGGCCCAACAATCGCAGTACGAAGTATCTCAGCTAGCTTCGATATGCTGGGCTACCACTATTAATTCCATTCCGGGCTACGACTACCTCTACCATATGTGGGACGTACTGGCTACAGCCTACCTGGGCTGCCCGGATTTATTCAGCACCCAATCAGTGTCCATCGATGTGTCGGTTCAATTACCTAATGAGGGAGAAACGATAAAGAATTCGGAAGATGGTCATCCGGTAAAGGTGGTCACTGAGGTAGCACTGGAAGCTTTTTACGAGTATTTGTTGACTCAGTTTCGTCGGAATTTTACCGAGTTGGCTTAATTAGGGGGTAGTTGAGAGCATATCTTCTTGGGCGGCAACCGGAAACTCGTCGGCCTGAGTCAGTAACGAAAACCGGAAAGTGCTGCCTTTACCTTCTTCACTTTCTACCCATATTTCTCCCCCGTTTTTTTCCACAAACTCCCGGCAGAGAATCAGACCTAATCCGGTGCCTTTTTCGTTATCGGTGCCGTAGGTGGTATGATCTTTTAACTGAAATAGCTTCGCCTGATTTTCGGGACTGATTCCCATTCCGGTATCAATCACCGATACGATCACCCGGTTCTCCGGAGAACGTTTGGCTTCCACCGTAATTTTGTCACCCTTGGTGGTAAACTTAATAGCATTAGAAATCAGATTGCGCAGTACTAACCGGATCATTTCCGGATCAGCGTAAACGGACAGGGGAGAACTTATCGTATGGTGTAGTTCCACTTCTTTCTTCTCGGCCAGTATGATCTGAGAATTAATCACGTCCTCGGCTAAGGTGGGTAATGAGAACCGAGCAGGCGCTAATCGGATACCCTGCATCTGGTTACGAGTCCACTTCAGCAAATTATCCAGCATGTTCGTAGTATTCTGCACTTTCACCGAAAGGGTATCAAATACCATTTCAATTTCTTCGGAAGAAAGTACCTTGCTGTTTAGCATAGAGATAATTCCCTGTAAGGAACTGAGCGGGCTACGGAAATCGTGGGAGATGATGGATAGAAGTTTGTTCTTTAGTTCATTTAGTCGGGTCAAGTCTTCATTCTGGCTTTGAAGCTGCTGTTGCTGCTGTTCC
The DNA here is from genome assembly GCA_964551335.1 of uncultured Roseivirgaceae bacterium. Lineage (GTDB taxonomy): Bacteria > Bacteroidota > Bacteroidia > Cytophagales > Cyclobacteriaceae > Tunicatimonas. The sequence goes on along the minus strand of CAZKCO010000010.1, from coordinate 203,308 downwards.
AACACCCGATTCATCTGCGTAAGCTGCCGGTTATTTTCGCCAATCTCTTCTTTTTGCTTAGACAGCAGTTCATTGGTTTTTTTCCGCTGCATATTAGAGCGAACCAGTAATAACAGCCCTCCCAGTAGCAGCACTAATACTATTGATATTGCCGCGGTGTAGGCTAACTGTCGGTCGATGATGGCCTCGCTTCTAGCAATCTGAGACAGCTTCAGCTCATTTTCTTTTTGCAGCATCTCAATTTCAGTATCGGCCCGGGTACGTTCCAGGTCGTAGATAATCTTTCGCTTCTCTACCGAATAGATACTATCCTGATAGGCTAGTTGTATGGTACGGTAACGGTAAGCCTCGCGATAGTCTCCTTGCTGCTCATGATAATCGGAAAGTAGCTTGCTCATTTCTTTCAGCTCCAGGGTAGCGCCCGACTGGTGGGCCAACTCGTAGCCTTGAGTAGCCGTACGGATAGCCACCTGAAGGTTATTGCGAGCCCATTGAACTTTGGCCAGAAGCAAATAAGCGTATATTTGATCGTTTACGTTCTGATACTTTTTAGCTACCTCCAGCAGATACTGGGCGTTCGTCAATGCTTCAGTCAGCTCCCCCCGTTTCAACAGAATGTGGCTGATACCGTCTAGTGGTAAAGCAATAATCTGTTCATCTCCCCGCTGTCGGGCCACTTCAATAGCCTGCTGATAGTAGTCCATAGCTAGGTCTAAGCTATCCATCTCCTGCCAGGAGCTACCAATGTTGTTCAAAGCCATAATAACCCCTACCGTATCCCGAATTTCACGCGCAATAGTTAGGCTTTTTTGGTAGTAGCTAATTGCACTTGCAAATTCGTTTTGGTAAGCATATATATTCCCAATATTGATGTAAGCGGTATTAATACCTTCCTGATGATCTGTTTTTTCCCAAATATTCAGGGCCTGGAAGAAACTCTGAAGCGATAGTTCGTAATTACCTTGCACATCTTGAATGATCCCCAACAAGTTATATCCGTTGGCTAGCAGGAGCGGAAAGTCTTCATCATTTACATGCTTGAGAGATCGTCGTATATACAGAGTGGCACTGTCGTAACTTCCTAGAAGTTCGTAGGCACTGGCCAGTGTATAATCAACAAGAGCAAGATAAGTGCTATCGCCCCCCACTTCCTTCTGGTTGAGAAGTTGGCTAATCTGAATAGTTTGCTTAGGATTTTCTACGATATATCGGTTCAGAGCACGAAAGATAATCTGTCGACCACTGTTGCTTGATTGGGAATAGATTGCAATCAGGCTATCTAATGTATTGGATTGAGCTAGTCCTTCTAAGCTTAGAAGGAAACAGATAACGATAATTAAACTACGTCGTCTCATACTTTACTGAAACGAAGTAACGTAAAAAAACTTATTATCGAAATTTTTATTGGCCTTTAAAAGTATACGAAACGATACAGCTCCGCAATAAAAACAAAAAAGTAGCCCTAGTAGGCTACTTTTCCAACTGAGTATTTACGTAAAATTATACTTTTTCCAGTTTAGATTCCTTTGCCTCGTGGGGCATCCAGCCCCATTTGCTACACCGCTGTTTCATGTTGGCTTTAAATCGCTCCCGCTCTTCGGGGGTCATGTTCTGCCACTTCTGCTCAAACTTACGCCGCCAGTTTCGTTTGCGGGCCAGATAATCTTGGCTCCAGCGCTTCTGACCGAAATTACCGAATAGCAGCCGAGATAAAATCAACAACCCGGCCGCCTGCCCAAACGATATGGTAGGGCCGTTAAAAATAGCCGGAACCAGCCAGTTCCAAAGAAGCATCACAACTGTACTAAGTGCCAAAATGGCTAAGGCAACCAGGGCAATTATCTTAAAAAACCAATATCTTTTCATATTTTCTTGATATTTCGTAGTTTGATATTAATCACGTAGATCGTCGTATAAACTCTGCAGTCTTTTCCGTAGAAACAGCACGGCGTACCGCTTGCGCGAAAGTAAAGTATTTACCGAGGTGTTGGTAGCGGCGCTGATTTCTTTAAAGCTAAGGTCTTCAAATTCGTGCATCACGAATACCTCCCGTTGCTCTTCGGGCATTTCGTCCAAAGCGTCTTCTACTGCGTGCCAGATTACCGAGCGCATGAGTTCACTCTCCGGATGACTACTCAGGTCCGATAGCATATCTTCCAGCCGAAGGGCAGTTTCGCCATCACCTACACTCACTGCTTGCTCGCTGAAGTTGCGGGGTTTCTTTTTACGATAGCGGTCGGTGATCTTATTACGGGCCACCGTAAATAGCCAGGAGGTAACCCGGTCGATAGACTTAACCGTTCGGTAGGCTTCCGTAAACTGATAAAATACGTCTTGCAATATATCTTCGGCTTCTTCTCTATCGGGTATGCGTTGTTGGATAAAACTCAACAGACGAGGACTTTCGCGCCTTACCGTCTGACTAATCTCATCCTCCTTCCGCGGTACCAGACCGCCGGTCAAACTCAATGCTTCCATGATGATTGGTAAGACGTATTAACGAGAAAAAAATTGTAAAGGTTAAAACCGGAGACGGGAGACCGGAGACCGGAGTCCGAAGACCGGAGAATGGAAAAAAGGAAGGAATACGGTGATTTGTACTCCTATCCTCTTTCCTCCATTTTTATCTTTTATCAAGGGCTCCCCCAGTTTCCGGGTTCCGCATCAATTATTTTCGGACTCCGGTTTCCGGCTTCCGGTCTCCGTTTCCACTGGGAAGCCCCGGTCGCGCATGAGGGCTTCAATCTCGGCATCGCGGCCACGGAACTTCCGGTAGGCCTCGGAGGGGTCCATCGCGTTACGAGGGGCAAAGAGGTATTTCACCAGTTTGTCGGCCAGTTCTTTGTCGTAGTAGCCGTCCGGTGCCTGGGCGAAGGCTTCGGCAGCATCGGCAGTGAGCACGTCGGCCCACATATAGCCGTAGTAAGCGGTGGCGTAACCTTCACCAGAAAATACGTGACCGAAGTGGGGCGTGCGGTGGCGCATCACTAGCTCTTCGGGCATGTTCATAGCCGCCAGCGTTTCTTTCTCAAACTGATCCACGTCCAAATCTTCCGGATCGGCCAGGTGCAGTTTCATATCCATGAGTGCCGAAGCCAGGTACTCGGTAGTCGCAAAGCCCTGGTTGAAAGTATCAGCTTTCTTAATCTTATTGATCAACTCCTGCGGCATGGGCTCGCCGGTTTCGTAATGGACCAGATAATTCTCAATCACCGGATCGGTAGAAAGCCAGCGCTCCAGTAACTGCGATTGGAATTCGGTATAATCACGTACTCCGCCGTTGAGGGTAGGGTAACGCACATTGGATGAGAAGAAGTGCAGAGCGTGCCCAAATTCATGGAAGAAGGTGGTAGCATCATCCCAGGAAACCAGCACCGGCTCACCAGGAGCGGGTTTCACAAAGTTAGAGTTGTTAGAGGCCAATACGGTTTCTTTCCCGTCAAAGGTAGTATGACTACGGTAAGTAGTGGCCCAGGCCCCGGAGCGTTTACCCGTCCGGGCGAAGGGGTCCAAATACCACAGCCCAATATGTTCTCCGCTGCTTTTATCGGTTACTTCCCATACTTTCACGTCCTCATGAAATACCGGTACTTTTCCTTCGGCTACTGGAGTGAAGTTGTAGTTAAACAGTTCGCCCGCTACGAAGAACATAGCTTCCCGCAGCTTGTCTAATTGCAAATACTCCTTCACCTCATCCGAATCCAGATCGTACTTTTGCTGTCGCACCTTTTCGGCGTAGTAACGGTAGTCCCAGGGTTTGATGGTGATATCATCGCCCCGAGCATCGGCTATGGCCTGCATATCTTCTACTTCTTCGGCTACCCGGGCAATAGCTGCGGGCCACACGGCATTCATCAGTTCCATAGCATTCTCCGGATTTTTGGCCATACGGTCCTGTAGTCGCCACTCGGCGTAGTTATCGTAACCGAGCAATCCCACCCGCTCCTTACGCAGTTTCAGAATCTCTTCAATGATTTTGTTATTATCGTGCTCATCGCCGTTATCCCCCCGGGAGTAGTAATTTCGCCATACCTGCTCCCGCAATTCTCGTTCATCCGAGTAAGTCAGAAAGGGATCCATCGCTGAACGAGTATTGGTAACGGCGTACATGCCTTCTTTACCCCGGTCAGCCGCGGCATTAGCGTAAGCACTAACAAGCGACTCGGATAATCCACTAAGCTGATTTTCAGATAGATAGGTGACATAGCCTTCTTCATCCGCTAGCACATTGTTAGAAAACCGGGTATAAAGTTTGGAAAGCTCTTGGTTGATTTCTGCGTAGCGCTGCTTCTTTTCTTCGTCCAGTTCGGCTCCGTTCATCTGAAACTGCTTGTAGATAAGTTCCACCAATCGTTGCTGGTCGTCTTCCAGCGGGGTGCCGCCCAGCGGGGTGCCGCCCAGCGGGGTGCCGCCCAGCGGGTTCTGCTGGGCATCTTCGTATACCGTTTTGATCCGCTTAAACAGTTCTTCGTTCTGGGAGATTTTTGAAGAATACTCCGATAGTTTGGGAGCCATCTCCTGCTGTACTTCCCGAAACTCGGGCGACGACATATTGCTGCTGTAGATACCGTAGTAGGTAAACACCCGGTCCAGTTCTTCGCCCGAGCGTTCCATGGCCACAATGGTATTCTTAAAAGTAGGTGCTTCCGGATTATTGGCAATAGCCTCTATCTCCTGCAAGCTTATCGCCATACCTTCTTCTAAGGCTGGTTTCACGGCCTCAACGGTCATTTCATCAAAAGCAGGTACTCCGCCGTAGGGGCCGGTCCATTCTTGCAGTAGTACGTTGGTAGTGTCAGTCAAATAAGTAGAATCCAATGTTGTTTCTTTTGGGTGATAACTGGATAAACAGATTAGGGAGCATATGCCTAGCGCAGCAATGCTGTAAGTATGTAGTTTCATAGTTACTTCTTCAGATAAATACTGACGGGATAACGAAGAAAACCGGATAAAGTGTTCCACATTTTTTAAGTGAAAACTTTGACAGTGAAATGTTCGCTTATAACCAAATGTCAGCGCTGTGCCGGGAAGAAAACAACAGCTCTTAGCCAAGGTGGTGCAGAAAATAGTAAACTATCCAAAAGGAAAACGTCAGTCGGGTAGTTTAACTAGGCCCAATCTTAGCATATTCTTTCTTGTACTTAGAGGGCGTTCTATTGGTAATATCCCGAAATTGCTTATTGAAATTAGAAAGGGTTCTATAGCCGCACTCGTAGCTAATTTGGGCAATATTCATCTGGTTCTCCTGCAACAGCTTGCAGGCATGACCAATACGGATATCGCTGACAAAAGCGGAAAAAGTTTTGTTAGCCCGAACTTTGAAATACCGGCTAAAAGAGGAAGGAGTCATGTTGGCCAGACTAGCCGCTTTCTCTAAGCTAATATTCTGCTTGTAGTTACGCATCACGTAATCGTGCACTCGGTTCATTCGCTCGGTATCAGTTTCATTAATACGATGCGTGTAGCCCACACTGGAGATTAACCTGTATTCGGAAGAGTGAGCGAGCAGGTTAATAATCTCCAGCAAGCAAAGCACACTTGGAAAACCACTCATCTCGGTCAGTGAAACCATCTTTTCTTTTATCTTATAATTTGTTTCACCAAAGATATCCAGACCCAACTGAGCCCGCTCAAACAACTGCCGCACTTTACGCATCTCCTTTTTGTGCAGCAGACCTTCTCCCAGAAAATCTTGGTGAAAGTAAATAACTATTCCCCGAGTGCTTAAATCATTTCCTTCCTCAAAATAAGGGTCATCACTATGCCAGAGGTGCGGCAGATTAGGCCCCGTGAAGACCATATCGCCCGGTTGGAACGGTTGTACATCGTCTCCAATAAAGCGGGTACCCGTCCCTTCCAGCACAACGAATAGCTGATAGTCAGGGTGGGCGTGCCAGTTAGGATCAAAGTAAGGCTCCTGTAAATCTTGTATGACAAAAACATCAGAATCCGGTATTGAGACTTTATTGACCGCAGCCCGCATAGTTACATTTATTTATCTCAATAATTTAGATTTTTAGACAGAAAAAGCAAAATACAGTCAGTATTAGTTAAAATAAAGAAAGCATTATTTGCAAACATTTGCGAGATTAGATGTTCTTTTTACAAAGAATCTATTCTTAGGTAATTATTCTGAGCTTATATGAAGAATATCACAACATTCTGCACCACCTTGCTTATTGGAATAGCATTATTGCTATTTGGCTGTCATTCCCCCAAGACAGCTTCAACTCAGGAGACAGGTCCGCACGCGATCAACATTCTATTTTTAGGCCACGATTCGGAACACCACAACTCAGAAGCCTATATGCCGATGCTGGCTTCGGCCCTGTATCCTCGCGGCATCGCTTTTTCCTACACCGAAGACCCCAATGACCTGAATTCCGAGAATCTGGCGAAGTACGATGGGCTACTGATCTACGCCAACCACGATGAAATTACTCCGGCTCAGGAAAGTGCTTTGCTGGAGTACGTTCAGGAGGGCCACGCATTTATTCCAGTACACTGCGCCAGTTTCTGCTTTCGTAATTCTCCCGAATACGTAGACATGGTGGGTGGGCAATTTTTAAGGCACGAAACGGGCACTTTTGTGGCCGATATTGTGCAGGCCGATCATCCGGCGCTGCAAGGGGTAGAAGAATTCAGTACCTGGGACGAAACCTACGTTCACCATAAAATTGCGGAAGATATTAACGTGTTGATGGAGAGAGAAGAAAGCGATCCCGGGGAAGCCGGCCAGAAAGAACCCTGGACTTGGACCAAAACCTACGGTGAAGGTAAAGTATTCTACACCGCTTACGGCCACGATGAGCGAACCTGGAGCCAACCTGAGTTCCACGACCTGATGGAAGCAGGCATTTTGTGGGCGGTAGAAGATGACGTGAAGGAGCAGTGGCAGGCCTACATGGAAGACATGCCCGAATTGCAGTACGAAGATCGCCCCAATATTCCGAACTACGAGAAGCGTGATCCGGCTCCCAGGTATCAATTACCGCTTTCCCCGGAAGAATCCAAAAAACTCATTCAGGTACCGGTTGATTTCAGCTTAGAACTTTTTGCTTCCGAGCCGGATATCATCAACCCTATCTCCATGGATTGGGATGAACGCGGACGGTTGTGGGTCATCGAGACCGTGGATTATCCCAACACGGTACGTAACCAGGATGGTGTGGGCGATGATCGTATCAAAATTTGCGAAGATACCGATGGTGACGGGAAAGCCGATAAATTCACCGTGTTTGCCGAAAATTTGAATATTCCGACCAGCCTGGTTTTCGCTAACGGTGGAGTTATCGTATCCCAAGCTCCCTACTTTCTGTTTTTACAGGACACCGACGGAGATGATAAAGCGGATGTTCGGGAAGAGATTATAACGGGCTGGGGCACTTTCGATACCCACGCCGGACCATCCAACCTGACCTACGGACCTGATAACTGGATTTGGGGCGTGGTGGGCTACTCTGGTTTTGAAGGAACTATCGCCGGAGAACAATGGGACTTTAGTCAGGGAGTGTATCGGTTTAAGCCTGATGCTTCAGACTTCGAGTACCTGACTCGTACGAGTAATAACACCTGGGGACTGGGCTTTACCGAAGACTTCAATGTATTTGCTTCTACCGCGAATAACACCCACAGTGTTTACTTGGGCATTCCCGACACTTATCTGAAAAATGTAGATGGCCTACCCGCCCAAGGGAGCACTAAGATTGACGGGCACTACTCCATGCAGCCTATCTCTACCATTCGGCAGGTAGATGTTTGGGGTGGTTTTACGGCGGCGGCCGGTCACCGGTTCTATACCGCTCGTAGTTATCCGCAAGAATACTGGAACCAGATTGCTTTTGTTTGTGAACCCACCGGTCAACTGGTACATCAGGCCCTGATCGAGAAAGAAGGAGCCGGCTTCGTGGAAAAGAATGCGGGTAACCTCTTCGCCGGGGCCGATGAATGGGTATCTCCAGTAGAAGCGAAAGTGGGACCGGACGGAGCGGTTTGGGTAGCCGACTGGTACAATTTCATCGTCCAGCACAACCCCACTCCTACTGCCGATCGGGGAGGGTACGATGCAGAAAATGGCGAGGGTAATGCCTACATTAATCCGCTGCGCGATCGGCAGCACGGCCGCATCTGGCGAGTGGTTTATAAAGAGGCTGAACCCTACGAACCTATGACACTTAGCATGGACGATCCGGAAGGACTGGTAGCGGCACTCAGCCACGATAATATGTTCTGGCGTACTACCGCGCAACGCTTGCTGGTAGAACGAGGTGAAGAAGATGTGCTGCCTGAACTGTACGAGTTGGCAAAAAAGACAAGGATAGACGAAATGGGACTTAGCCCGGGAGCTTTCCACGCATTATGGACGATGCACGGACTGGGTGCCTTGGACGGCTCTAATGAAGAGGCCTATCGAGTTGCCGTGAAAGCACTTAATCATCCGGCAGCCGGAGTTCGGCGCGCTGCTGCTCAGGTAATGCCCCGCACCCCCTGGGCTAACCAGGCGATTTTGCGGGCTAATCTAGCCAAGGATGAAGATCCTCATACGCGACTGGCCACCATCTTAGCCCTATCAGAAATGCCGAGTTCCAACGGTATGGGACAAAAATTATACTCGCTCAGCCAGGAAGAAAATATTCAGGAAGATAACTGGCTCGCTAATGCCACCTATGCCGCGGCTGCGCACCATCGGGAGGGTTTTATGAACACCTATCTGGCCGAAAATCCACAATACGAAGAGTTACATGCTAAGAAAGGCAGTATGGTTCCGCGAGAACGCCCGGAACACGATGATACCGGCTGGAACACCATGCAAATACCCCAACTAATAGAGGAAGCAGGATTAGATATTGATGGCGTTATCTGGTTTAGAAAAAAAATAACGGTTCCGGATGGATATGCTGACCAAGCAGGAATGATTTCGCTAGGACCTATCAATGACTCCGATGAAACCTGGGTAAACGGGATTAAGGTAGGAGGACTGGAGGACAGATACGACAAAGACCGGAAATACGTAATTCCGGCTCGGGTACTCAAAGCAGGTGAAAATACTATTGCGGTTCGGGTGCAAGACAATCAGAATGTAGGAGGGTTTAGCGGCGAGGCGAATCAGCTTTTTGTGCAGGTCGGCAACCAGCGAATAGCGTTGGCAGGGGGTTGGCGTTATGAAGTGGAAGAAGAGTTTGGAAAAGGAACCAAAAATATGTTTGAGGGTGATCAAACTATTGCGTCGCTGCTTATGGATACTTACTGGAACCGGCCGGAAGAACCGGTAGCCGAAGTGGAAACAGAAACCGAAAACGAAGATGCCATTATCGTCCAGATCAAGACGGTAAAGAACGCTATGAAGTATGATATTGGTGAGTTTGTAGTAGAAGCCGGTCGGCCAGTGAAAATCATCTTTGAAAACCCCGATTTCATGCAGCATAACTTGCTGATTGTCCAGCCGGGAACGCTGGAAACCGTAGGAGCGGCAGCCGATAAAATGGCTTCTGACCCACAAGGGGCAGAAAAGCAATACGTGCCCGATATAGAGGAGGTAATGTATCACACACCATTGGTTGACCCCGGGGCTACCGTAGAGCTTACCTTTACCGCACCGGAGAATCCCGATGAATACCCTTTCGTTTGTACCTTCCCCGGTCACTGGCGCATTATGCAGGGCACAATGAAAGTAGTTAACCCTCAGGCGATTTAGCGAGAAACTATATCAAACTCAATATCGACGATAGACATAAAATTTATGATCACTTTTGGTGTTAGCACCTGGCTTTGGACCTCTCCGTTTTCTACTGATACTACTGAGCTTTTTCCCAAGATCAAAGCGATGGGGTACGATGCGGTAGAAATTCCGGTAGAATATCCTGAACTGATTGACGGGTCGAAAGTGAAAGAGGCCTTAGAAGAGCACGGTTTGACTCCGGCTGTCTGTGGCGCGTTTGGCCCTAGTCGTGACTTAACCAATGAAGATCCCGCCGTACACCAGGCTTGCTTCGATTATATAGAACAGTGTTTTGATTTATGCAATCAGTGGAATGCTGATTTTCTGGCTGGCCCCATGTACTCAGCGGTGGGTAAAGCCCGCATGATTCCCGAAGAGCAGCGAAAGGTTGAATGGAACCGGGCCGTAGAGAATTTACATAAAGTCTGCCAGATGGCGCAGGAGAGTGGCTTGCAGATTGCTTTGGAATCGCTGAATCGCTTCGAGTCAGATTTGATTAATACCGCAGATGATCTCAACCGATTAGTGAATGATATTAATCACCCGGCCGCCAAGATTTTGCTGGACGGATTTCATATGAGCATTGAAGAGTCTGACTTGAAGAAAGCCATTACCTCGGTAGGGGATAAACTCATCCATGTGCAAGTATCAGAAAACTACCGAGGTACTCCCGGAACGGGGCAGTTCCGCTGGAACGATTTCAAAAGCGGACTCGAGGGGATTAATTACCAAGGCTGTGTTTCTATCGAAAGCTTCACGCCGGAAGTAAAAGAACTAGCGGGGGCAGTCTGCATCTGGCGTAACTTAGCCGAAGACCAGGATACTTTTGCCTCAGATGGATTAGCCTTTTTGAAGCAGTTACTGACCTAAATAAACCTATTTTCTAAATAATTTTTTTCACCGTAACAACCATCAAACCAACATTATGAGCGATCAAAAAATAAACATAGCTATTGTCGGACTTGGATTTGGCGCGGAGTTTATTCCGATTTTCCAACGCCACCCCAACGCTAATATGTACGCCATCTGCCAAAGAACCCAATCCAAACTGGATGAGGTAGGCGATGAATTCGGTATTGAGAAACGCTATACCGACTACGACGAATTATTAAAAGACCCGGATGTTGATGCAGTACACATCAATACTCCCATTCCCAATCATGCGGAGCAATCGATCAAGGCCCTGAAAGCCGGCAAGCACGTAGCCTGTACTGTGCCGATGGCAACCACCGTAGAAGAGTGCGAAGAGATTGTAAAACTGGTAAAGGAAACCGGGCTGACCTACATGATGATGGAGACCGTCATCTACGCCCGGGAATTTCTGTTTATGAAGGAGCTGTACGAGAAAGGCGAACTGGGCAAGGTGCAATTTCTGAAAGCCAGTCATCAGCAGGATATGGACGGCTGGCCTAACTACTGGCCCGGCTTGCCCCCTATGTACTACGCTACTCACTGCGTGGGTCCGGTATTGGGACTTACCCGTAGCGAAGCCGAGTATGTTTCCTGCTTTGGTTCTGGGACGATTCGGGAAGAGTTGCACCAACATTACAATTCACCCTACGCGGTAGAAACTACGCATATTAAGTTTAAAGATTCTGATTTGAGCGCGCATATCTACCGCTCGCTGTTTGACGTGGCCCGGCAGTATCGCGAGAGCTTTGAAGTATACGGAGTAAAAAAGGCAGTAGAGTGGCCGCTGATTGAAGGCGAACCACTGGTGGTGCACACTGCTAAGAAGCCCGAACCGGAAATTCCCGAACGAGTAGAATGTCCCGATTACGCGCATCTATTGCCGGAGCCTATTCAGCCTTTTACTACCGGCGGGGTGTACGATGCCGATGAGCATCAACACCTATCATTTACCCAGGGAGCCGGCCACGGTGGTTCGCACCCCCATCTGGTGCACGAGTTTCTGGATGCTCTGGTCAACAAGCGTTCACCCTATCCCAATGCCCAGCAATCAGCCAATATCACTTGTGTAGGCATCCTCGCCCATGAATCCGCCAAAAAGGGTGGTGAGATTGTTCGGTTGCCTGAGTTTACTTTGTCAAATTAGTGTTTTTGTGTTATAGTGTTATGTGTTCAGGTATTCGTGTGTTCAAGTGCTTAGGTAAGCAAGGGTTTTTTATGCACTTCCGCTAACCCGAACACACAAATATTCTAACACTTAAACACTTTAAAACCATAATACTAAATATTATTTACAACCTAATCTAGTTTATAGCGTAAACTAGTTTATAAATACTAATTTACGGGCTATGAAAACTAGAAAATCACCGATGACCGAAACCGAATCCTGGGAAATAATCCAAAACATGATTGCCAATGCCAAGCAGGATTTTAAAGACGATGGCTACTTTCTCTTACTTTGGGGTTGGCTGGTACTAGTAGCCAGTACCGGACACTATCTGTTGCTTACCCTCACCAACTTCGCCCATCCGTACGCCGTGTGGTCGCTGATGCTGGTGGGAATAGTAGCTACTATCTGGAAGGTAAGCAAGTACCGCAAGCAACGGGTGAAAACCTACGTGGGCACGCTCATGCAAAGCCTGTGGCTGGCCGTATTTGTCGGTATCATGATTACCCTGGTAGCCGCTGCCTTTACCACCGGATACCAGGTGGCGTACCCGGTTATTTTAGTGCTCTACGGAATAGGGATTTTTGTTTCCGGCAGCCTGTTCCGCTTCACTCCCTTAATCATTGGGGCCGTCGGAACCTGGATGTTGGCTCTGGTCGCCTTCTTTGTGCCGTTTCAAACCCAATTACTGTTACTAGCACTGGCTACTATGATCAGCTACATCATTCCGGGCTACCTGCTCAAATCACAGTACAACCATGAGTAATTTTGAATCGCTGGACCCACTGCTGCACTCTCAACTCCGGCTAGCCATTGTGTCGCTGCTGATTGGAGTACAGGAAGCGGAGTTTAACTACATCAAGGAGAAGACCGGGGCCACCGCAGGTAACCTCAGTGTGCAAATCAATAAGCTCAAAGATGCGGGCTACCTGGATGTACAGAAAACCTTCAAAGACAACTACCCACTCACCATCTGCAAGATTACCCGTAAGGGGATAAATGCCTTCGAGGCTTACGTCAGCGCGATTAAGTCCTATATCGATGCTAAACCTAAAAACGCCTAACTCTCATCACCATGAACAATATTATCCACGACTCGCTGGGTGCTTTTCACGTAATTGTGGCCGTGCTGGCCTTAATCAGCGGCACGATGGTGCTGATTATGAAAAAGGGAAGTAAGCGCCATCAGCAGATAGGCTATTTCTATGCCTTCAATATGCTGCTGGTCAACCTGACGGCTTTTGGTATTTACCATATGTGGGGGCGATTTGGAATCTTCCACGTAGCCGCCATAGTAGGGTTAGTTACTCTTCTAGCAGGTATGTTACCCATCATGCTAAAGAAGCCCCGCCGAGGTTACATCGGACTGCACTTTAGTTTTATGTACTGGTCGGTCATGGGTTTGTACGCGGCCCTGGTATCCGAAACCCTCACCCGCATTCCTGAAACACCCTTCTACGGTATGCTGGGAATATCTACCTTCGGCATGATGGTGATCGCCGCCTGGGGTTTCCGTCGCAATCAGCCCAAATGGAACCAGCAGTTTAATCGTCAGACGAAATTAGTTAAATGATGTGTTCGGGTGTTCATGTGTTCAGGCCGTCCGCCTTAGGCGGATGTTCAGGTGAGGTTGCTAAAGGGACAACTACGTAAATTGTAAAAGTATTGAGCACGGAAGGAAAACTAATGTAACGTCAAAGATTTCGTACCATAACATTCTTACCCGAACACATACCAACCCATGAGCATCCGCCAAAGTCTGAAACAGCAAAAAATTGATCAGTCCGCTATCTATACCCACCGGGGGGAAGGATCTTCGCGATTAGAACAGCTTAGTGATGGAGTGTTTGCGTTGGCGATTACCTTACTGCTCATCTCCTCAGAAATTCCGAGAACCAGCGAAGAACTGATCAGCTTTACCGGTGATATTCTGGCTTTTGCTGCCAGCACTATCGTGCTGATTCTTATCTGGTACCAGCATTATCTTTATTTTTTACGCTTTGGTCTGAAGGATAAGCGCACTGTTGTACTGAATACCTTTCTGTTGCTGGTGGTGCTATTCTACGTGTATCCGCTGAAGTTTGTCGTAAGCTTTATGCTAAGCTACTTCGGCTATATGCTGCTGTTACTCTTTGGGATAGATTTTGACCAGGAAGCCTTTTATACTTTAGTCACTTCGGTAATCAGTTGGGAAACATTACCCACCATTATGATGATCTATAGTGCGGGTTACTTTTCGCTCATGCTGGCCTTTGCCCTGCTCTACCGCCACGCCAACCGTCAACAAGAAGTATTATCACTAACAGATACGGAGCGCTGGAAATCGGCTAAAACCATGTATCAGTACTTCATTCAGTCCAGCGTTGCTATGACATCCATTCTGATCTCCGGCGTAGCCGAATTATTCGGGCCACCCTGGCTAGCCATTATTGGTGGCTTTATCTACTTCTTGGTTGGCCCGGCAGTGTATTTACTGGAGCGAAATTTTGAGAGGAAGCACCCATCAGAACCAGCAAAAATGGCGGCTACTATTCGTATTGATTCCGATACTGCAAAATCAGAGAAAAATATGGCCAACACTTCCCTGGATTCTAAGGGTTAGTGACTGCTACCAACGTCGGCGAAAGGCAGTAACGTGACGGTCAAACAGGCGGCGAAACTTACCGGTCTCCATACCGGAGAAAGGAGTGGTATTTCTTTGCATTCCTAGTTTGGCGTTTAGCTGCAAAGTGGTTTTGGAATAAGGAATAGCGGCAAACTCAGTGTCAATGAATAAAGTGTTGAGGGCATTTACTTGCGTTGTCATGATTATGTAAATTTTTGGGTGAATGTTGAGACGCAACATCTTGCGTCTTTGCTAATATATATTTCAACTGCTGTGCCAATCGCCAAAAACGTCTTAAAATAGCATTAAACGCACTTTTTAGTCAGGCAGTGTGTCCGTTATCGGACAGACTACGTGCACTCCTGAACAAAAGTGGTATGGTGTTAGGGTATGTTGTTTACTACATAAGACTTTATTACGGTTAGTTGAATAAATCTAACGCTTTGCGCCAGGCACCCGGCTCGCCGCCAATGGTTTATTTTCCCTAATCATTAGCATCTTAACGCAGGTTTACTTTCTTTAGGAATGATTTTTTAGTTCTCTCATTCCAACATTCAACCATTCATTTGATGACTCAGGAAGAAATTAAGCAGGCGGTCAACGACCATCCGGCTCACAAAGTAAAACTAGCTATTACTGATATTGACGGTATTCTGCGCGGTAAAGTAGTGCATAAAGACAAGTTCATGTCTATTGTAGACGGAGGCTTTGGCTTCTGCAACGTAGTGTTTGGTTGGGATGCCGTGGATACCGCTTACGACAACGCCCGGTACACCGGCTGGCACACCGGCTACCCTGACGCCGATGCTCAACTGGACTTCACCACCTTCCGGCAAATTCCCTGGGAGGACAATCTACCGTTTCTGCTGGGCGATTTTGGGGGAGAAGCCGGAAAGAGCCTGGCAGTATGTCCGCGCAGTCTGCTGAAGAAAGTGCGGCAGCAGGCCCTGGATGCCGGATACGCTCCCATGTTCTCTCAGGAATTTGAGTGGTTCAACTTTGCCGAAACCCCCGAAACGCTGAAGGATAAGTCGTTTACTAACATTGAGCCGCTCTCGCCGGGTATGTTTGGCTATTCGCTGCTCCGCAGTTCACTCAACAGCCCGTTCTTCAATGATCTGTTTGATCTGATGTTACAGTTCGATGTACCCCTGGAAGGACTGCATACCGAAACCGGCCCGGGTGTGTACGAAGCAGCTATTCTCTATGGCGATATTCTGGAAGCGGCCGATCGCGCGGTGCTATTCAAAACCGGCGTGAAGGAAATTGCCTACCAGCACGGAGTAATGGCCAGTTTTATGGCCCGTTGGAATCGTGAGTTGCCCGGTTGTAGCGGCCATGTTCACCAAAGCTTGTGGGATAACGACCAACAAACCAACCTCTTCTTTAATGAGTCTGACGAAAATGCTATGTCTTCGCTGATGCGGAGTTACGTAGCCGGACAACTGCACTGTTTGCCCCAGATTTTACCCATGTACGCCCCCACCATCAACAGCTACAAGCGATTGGTAGAAGGTGCCTGGGCTCCCACCACCGCTACCTGGGGGCTAGATAACCGCACTACCGCCCTGCGGGTGCTAGCCGGAGGAAAAAAATCAACCCGTTTGGAAACCCGCGTACCTGGTTCTGATGCCAACCCCTACTTGGCCATGGCCGCCGCGTTAGCCAGCGGCCTGTATGGTATTAAGAACGAGCTAAAACTGGATCAGCCCAAAACGGTCGGTAGTGGTTACGAAGACCGTGAGTACGGTATTCTTCCGCACGATTTAAACGAAGCGACCCAAGCGATGAAAAATTCCGAACTGGCCCAAGAGCTTTTCGGAGCTGATTTCGTCGATCACTTCGCTCGCACCCGCGAGTGGGAATGGCGCCAATACTCTCAGGCCGTCACCGACTGGGAACTCAAGCGCTACTTTGAAGTGATTTAATTTGTAGTTAGTATACTAGCAGATCACCTCCGGGTGTACTTTATCCGTATATTTCGTTATGAAATTATTACAAGCACACATTGATAAACTTCTTGATCTTTGTAAAAAGCACTACGTTAGTGAGTTGTATGCTTTCGGATCAGTAGTAAAAGATGGTTTGTCTTCAGAGAGTGATATCGATTTTTTAGTCAGGTTTTCTAATGTAGATCCTCTAGAGTACTTCGATAATTATATGGATTTAAAAGAAACCTTAGAAAATTTGTTCTCCAGAAAGATAGATTTAGTAGAGGCTCAAACGCTGAAAAATCCTATACTTAAGCGCTCGATTGACCGTAACAAGGTGTTAATATCTGGACGAAAAGATACTAAAGTGGCTGTATGATATTAGAGCAGCAATTCTTGAGATAGAGAGCTACTTTGAAGATATTCCTAAAGACTTTATTCAGTATGAGTCAAATATTCTTCTGAAGAGGGCAATTGAGCGAGATTTGGAAATAATTGGAGAAGCAGTCAATAGGATAGTTCAACGTGATCCTTCGTTTCCAATTTCAGACGCAAAACGAATTGTAGGATTGCGAAATCAAATAATTCATTCATATGATAATCTCTCCGATGAGAACATTTGGGCGATTATTAACAAACATGTTCCTATTTTAAAGAAGAAGTAAACCACCTTATCGAGAAAAGCAACTAAACATACCCACTGCACGCTGTTCATTGCACATTGCTAATTGTTTATGATTCATCAATTTAATTTTCCTACCGTCGTTCGCTTTGGCGAAGGAGCCGTTCAGGAGCTCGGTAGCTACCTGAAAAGTCAGAGAATCCAGCGCCCGCTGCTAATTACCGACGGGGTGGTGGCGAAGCTCTCCTTCTTTGAGAAGATAATGGACGATCTGCGGCAGCAAGGGTTATCACCTGAGCTATTCTGCGATATTTCCAAAAATCCGGTCAAATCCGACGTGCTGAAGGGAAATGAAGCCTACCACCAACACGGCAGTGATGCGATTGTCGGCTTAGGCGGCGGAGCGGCCATGGATGTAGCCCGGGCCGTAGCCCTGAGTATCAATAACACGCGGGATTTGCTGGAGTACGATGAACTCATCGGCGGCGACCAGTACATTACCGAGCCTATACCGCTGTTTGTGACCATTCCCACTACCGCTGGCACCGGTAGCGAAATAGGCCGCAGCGCGATTATTTCTGACGACGTTACCCGCAAAAAGCATATCCTTTTTCATCCCACGCTCTTGGCCCAGATTGTATTCGCCGATCCGGAACTCACCTACGAGTTACCGCCAACGGTGACTGCCGCCACCGGCATGGATGCCCTCACGCACAACATGGAAGCTTACCTGGCGAAGAACTACCACCCCATGGCCGACGGCATTGCGTTAGAAGGTATTCGGATGATTTCCCGCTCGCTGGAAAAAGCGGTGAACCAACCCCACGCCGAGTCGCGGCGGGAGATGCTACTGGCTTCTCTGATGGGAGCGGTGGCGTTTCAAAAAGGTTTAGGAGTGGTACACTCTATGGCGCATCCACTGTCAGCCTTGCTGGATATGCACCACGGACTGGCCAACGCCATCTGCATCCCCTACGGCCTGCAATTTAATGTTGAAGGATTTGAAGACCGCTTCGCGGCTATGGCGCAGTCCATGAATCTGGCTGACCATAGCGGGGAAGCCGTTATTCAAGCACTGCTTGATCTGAACCAGAAGGTTGGTTTACCAACTCGACTAAGCCAACAAGGAGTACAGGAAGAGCACGTATCGGAGCTAGCCACCCTAGCTTCCGAAGACTTCGCTCATCCGAACAACCCCAAACCAGTGAGCCGGGAAGATTTTGTGCAACTGTACACTGCTGCGCTATGATCAAGATCGGAGTATCGGCCTGCATTATGTACCCCGATTCGGAGCGGGCGTACTTTTCGGCCAAGCATCTCTGCTACCTGGAGCGGGATATGGCCCGCTACCTGCACCGGCCCGATGTGCTACCGGTACTGATTCCGGATTTGGGGGAAGACCGGCTACACGAGCTGCTGGCGCAAATGGACGGCTTTGTGTTTCAGGGTGGTTCCGACCTGGCCCCCGAAACCTACGGCGAAAAACCCATTGGCCCCTGGCTCGGCGACCCGCTGCGCGATGCCTACGAATTGCACGTTTTGGATTACGCCATTAAAAACAATAAGCCAGTATTCGGCATTTGCCGAGGCTTCCAACTGATGAATGCCTACTTCGGCGGAACCCTCTACCAGGATATTGCTACCCAACGGCCCGAATTAGAGCAGCACCGGGATGCGGCCCTGTACGATCAGCTAAATCACCCAATTATTCTAAATGAGGGAAAACTACTAGCCAGATTACACCACGACGAAATGAACCGCACGGTCAATTCGGTACATCACCAAGCCATCAAGGAGGTGGGAGCCAACCTGGACGTACTAGCCACCTCGCCCGACGGACTAGTAGAAGCCTTTCTCTGGAATCAAACCGAAGAAGGCAAAGTGTTAGGAGTACAGTGGCACCCCGAATTCTTCGCCAACTCTCAAATTCCATTAATGGATGCTGAGAAAATTTATACTCATTTTTTAAATTTTTGCCGCGCAGATGTTGCTACCAGGTGAGTATATTACTTCGCTGTTCAGGGTATGTTATCCCGAATTTTTATACTTCTGCAATCTGCCTCTAAAAAAAAGAGCATACGATCCCTATCGTTAAAAAATCGTTATCTTTATAAAGAAAAAATTTGTGTGATGGATACTCTTATTGCCCGAAAATATGCTATTATAGAGAAGTTGATGCATCTGAATGAAGAAGAACTCTCCGAACTGGAAGCATCACTAGCTAAGTTTAAGAAAGAAGAGGCTGTCAGTGCTGAGCAATATGATCACGAATTGGATGAAGCCGATGCCGCCGTTGATAAAGGCGAATTTTACACTCAGGAAGAAGCGGTAGAGCGGCTGAACCAATGGAGGAAGTAAGGCTTATTGTTTGGAATGCTGTCGCATTAGATCGTTTTGCTAACGAGCTAGAATCAATTGCTCAAACCTCTAGGTCCAAAGCGGAACAGTTAGAGCAAGCGGTTCTTTCTCGACTTCAGCAGGCGGCAGCTATGCCCGAACGATATGCTAAGGATAAATTCAAAAGAAACAACTCCGGTCAATATAGAGCCTTTGAAACTCACAACTATCGGGTATCCTATCGCTACGATGACAAACAAATACGAGTGTTACGTATCCGACACGTTCGGCAAAACCCTCTAGATTATTAGCCTCCACCTTTCGCATCTCGCTATTTGAGATATATTCTCTCGAGCCTTTATGCTGTAAGGATTTGCAATCCTCACCCTTTCTCTTCATCCAATCAGAAATAAAATCCCACCAATTTATTTTGTTTTGCCTTCGGCAATGTATAACTAGACCGGCAGACGAAAGCTTACGAATATGGATATCATTAACCCGGCTACCGAAGCCCTGATTACGACAATACAAGAAGATACGGCTACTTTGGCCAAAGAGAAATACGAGCGAGTTCGGCAGGGCCAACCCGCCTGGTACCAAACTCCTATTACGGAGCGAATCGCGGCTATTGCCCGGTTTTCCGAACTACTGAAAAGTCAGGCGGACGAACTGGCTAAGACGCTTACGCAGGAGATGGGAAAGCCGCTAAATCAGGCGCATAATGAACTGAAGGGAGCCCGGGGGCGCATCCGGTATTTCGTAGAAAATTCGGAAAAGTGGCTAGCGGAGGAAATAATCACAGAGGAAGAAGGATTAGTAGAGAAGATCGCGTACGAACCACTGGGAGTTATTGCCAATATTTCGGCTTGGAATTATCCCTACTTGGTGGGCGTCAACGTTTTTATTCCCGCACTCATCGCTGGAAATGCAGTGCTGTACAAACCGTCGGAATACACTACCCTTACCGGACTGAAGATTGGTGAACTGTTGCAGCAGGCGGGTGTTCCTGAGAATGTATTTCAGGTAGTGGTTGGTGGTGGCGAGGTAGGAAAAGCCCTGCTCGACCTTCCGCTGGATGGTTACTTCTTCACCGGATCGAACCGTACCGGTCAGCATATTTACGAAGCGGTAGCCCCCAAAATGGTGCCCTGCCAGATGGAATTGGGCGGGAAAGACCCGCTCTACGTTCCTAATGATAATGCAAATGTTGCTAAAACGGCTCAGGCGGCAGCTGAAGGCGCATTTTATAATAATGGTCAGAGTTGCTGCGCCGTAGAGCGCATCTATGTCCATCAGGCTATCTATGACGAATTTCTGGAGGCTTTCACTCAGGAAGTGCAGCAGTTCAAACTGGGTGATCCAGAAGAGGAAGGCGTGTTCATTGGCCCACTGGCCCGCCAAGAGCAGATTGCGGTGCTGGAGCAGCAGGTACAGGATGCACTGGATAAAGGCGCTCAGCTACTAACCGGAAGTAAAAAAGCCGATCGTACCGGTTACTACTTTGAACCTGCCGTACTCACCAACGTGAACCACCAAATGCAGGTGATGCGAGAAGAATCCTTTGGCCCCATCATTGGCATTCAGCGGGTGGCCGACGACGATGAAGCAGTAGCCCTCATGCAGGATACCGACTACGGACTCACCGCTGCCGTCTATTGCGATACCCAGGAAAAAGCCGAGGCCATTCTGGCGAAAATCGACAGCGGCAGCGCTTACTGGAACTGCTGCGACCGGGTGAGTGCCAACCTTCCCTGGTCAGGCCGAAAAAAATCCGGTTTTGGCAGCACACTTTCCTACCAGGGCATCCGCACCTTCACCAAACCCAAAGCGTATCATTTACGGAAAGGATAAATAATAAATCCCCCAAATGAATAGCGAGTAACGATTGACACTAAATGCGAATAATGGGTTCGCATATGAGCTGAATTGTTGTCGCCTTGTAGAGACATAATTAATCATGTCCCTACGCACACATCATAAAAAATAGCTTGCTTCTGACCCCGCTATTCACATTAATACTGAGTCATTAGCCATTAATCATCATCTCATCAATTTCTCACTTTCAACTCCTCTTCTTGCTTCACCCGGTCCCGTCCTTGTCGTTCAAACATCCAACCGGGATATTCGGGGGCTAGCTGACTAACCTCGTCTAGCTTCTGCAAATCGTCATCGGATAACTCCACCTCTACCGATTTCAGATTATCTTCCAACTGTTCCATCTTCTTGGCTCCAATAATCACGGTAGTAACTGCTTCCTGATGCAGCAGCCAGGCCAGGGCTAATCGGGCGACCGAGATGCCTTTCTCTTCCGCCATGGGGTGCATCACATCCAGGATATCAAAAGCGCGTTCTTTATCTATCGGTGGGAAGTCAAAATCTACCCGGCGGGAGCCTTCCGGTCCGTCTTCTCCCCGCTTGTATTTTCCGCTTAACAGCCCTCCGGCTAACGGACTCCAAACCATCAAACCTATTTTCTGATCCAGCATCATCGGTACCAGTTCCCGCTCCAGATCCCGGCCGGCAATGGTGTAGTAAGCTTGCAGGGAAACAAACTTGGTCAGGTTACGCAGTTCGGCGTAGCCCTGCGCCTTCATAATATGCCAGGCCGCCAGATTACTACAGCCAATATAGCGCACCTTTCCGCTACGCACTATATCATCCAGCGCCCGCATGGTTTCTTCCAGTGGCACAAAGGTATCAAAGCCGTGTATCTGGTAGAGGTCAATATAGTCGGTATCAAGACGGCGCAGGCTTTCTTCTACCTGCTGCATAATATGGCCTCGGCTCAGACCGGTTTGGTTGGGTCCATCGCCCATTGCGCCCCGAACCTTGGTTGCTAAAACCAGGCTATGCCGATCCAGGCCCAGGTTGCGAATAGCCCGTCCCGTCATCTCTTCCGACAGGCCTTCGGAGTACACATTAGCGGTGTCAATAAAATTAATTCCAGCGTCTACTGAACGCTTCACGAGCTGATCGACTGGTTCCTGTTCTAGGGTGCCGATGGCGGTCCAGTAGCCACGTCCGCCGAAGGTCATGGTACCCAGGCAAAGTTCTGAAACTAAAAGGCCGGTGTTTCCTAGAATATTATACTTCATGGTGGTTGGGTTGATAGGTGAAAATTGTATTTTTTTGCTTTGATTGATTTACATCAAGATACTGATAGCACGTACTATCCGGTTCTGATCTCTAAATAGTTAAGCAGCTAAGTATAACTAAGCTAGCCTTTCTGTCATACGAAGTTGTTCTGGGTTGAGTTTATTTTAAAGATCAGTTTGCAGCACTTAACAAACCTCAATTATATGCAAGTAATTGAATTTCAATTTATTAATTGAATATAGAAAAATATTTATAAAAAATTTAGACAAATGCTTGCTTTATATTTTAGTAAAATCCTACCTTTGTTGCGTACAAATAAAAAAAGCAAAATGTTATATCTAAGCATACATATGATTTCCGCCCCCAATAACTTTCGGCAGGAAAGTGATAAGGAGAGAGACTGTATGCTCGGGCATAAATGGTAATATTTTAAGCTATTGCTATGATGACCCGGGCTGAAAAGTTCGGGTTTTTTTATTTTATCGCGTATGAAAACGACAAATTTATACATACACCTGAATAGTATACCAATGTTTGATGAACGTCAGGGAGAGGTATGGTTTGATGACAATTATCTAATTCAGTGCGACAGATCGGAAAAGATGTATAGGTGAAACTATATCACCCAAACTATCTGAACCCGATCTACCCCAGACCGGGTTTTTTTGTGCCCTTTCTGGAAGTGCGCTGAAGTTGAAGATTCTAAATAGAACGTGTAAGATAACTTTGCTGGATCGTCTAACGGGAAGACGTCAGTTTTTGGAGCTGAAGATGTGAGTTCGATTCTTACTCTGGCAACGCTGAAGGAGAGGCAAAACGAGTGTCTCCTATCAAGTCGGAGAGGGGTTGAAGGCCCCATACGGGATTTCGTTTGTCCCGGGATGTTCAGAAAAAGCTCCGGATTAATCAGCAGGTGATGTCTCTCGAGTTGCAAGGCGATTGCTCAGCGGCTCGGAGACTAACCTCAACGGGAAAATAGCTCAGTGGCAGAGCACTCGCCTGTTAAGCGAGACAGTGTAGGCCGTCGTGGCGCGATTCGATTCCTGCTTTTCCCGCTATTGTTTAACTAAAAATGGTAGAAGCCATGACTATGCAATTACTGGAGCAGTACATGCTGGAAGCCGACAAAGCTTTTGCTCAGGAAGACTATGTGCGCGGCAAAAGTCTGGTAGAGGAGGCATTGGCGCTGGAGCCGGACTACGGCGAAGCCCATAACTACCTGGGTTGGCTGTACCTGTACCACCTCAGCGATCTGGAAAAAGCCGAAGAACACCTGAAGCTGGCTATTCGGTACAAGCCGGGCTGCCGGGGCGCTTACGTGCACCTGTCAGCGATGCTTACCGACCAGGGGCGCTTAGAGGAGCTGCAAGCGTTGCTTCCCAAAGCCTTGGCGGTACGGGGTATTAACCGGGTAGCTTTGCTGGTAGACTGGGGGCGCATGCAGGAGTCATTAGGCAACTACCGACCGGCAGTTCGCTATTACAAGGAGGCCATGAAAGCCAGTATGAGTAATAGTGAGCTAGATGGCCTACGCGATCATATCCGAAGATGCCGACGAAAACGCTGGATTCGGTGGATATAAAGATAACCGCCACCTATACAACGATTGGGGTTGGCTCAGGTATAGGGTATTGCGGATGAGCCAACCTAGGGGTTCGAGTCCTCGATAAGCGTGGAAGCTTATGGTTGAAAAACCACCAGACTGTTAATCTGGCAGAATCCAAACGGAAGAAAGACCGAGGCTGCTCTTGCGAGCAGCCTCACCGATACTGAGGTTTGTGGCCTCAAGGATACCGTAGACAGTACTACTCAATTGAGGCTCCCCAAGGTGTCGGGCTCTTTCTTCTTAACTAAGTCAAAACTAATAAACGATACAATGAATCATGAGAAAGATTATCTCAGTAACCCCTAACCATCAAGGGTTTCTGTACAAGAAAAACCAACTGATTAGAGTGTTGCAACCCGGCATCTACAAATTCTGGGACTGGCAAAACGAACTAGCCGTAGTGATGCTGCCTACCAATCGGCGGTTGTTTGTCGTCACCAATCAGGAGGTGCTTACTCGAGATCAGGTAGCCTTGCGCTTTTCGTACTTCGCGGAGTACTACATCAACGATGGACGGAAGGTTCTGGAGCATTTTGATCTGCTGAATGAGCCTAATCGCTACCATAGTTTATACGAAGTAGAGCAGGTGATTCATCAGTATACCCAGGTTGCCTGGCGGGAAGAGATTGCTCAAATTGATAGTGAGCAGCTCAACGATCAACGTGCTGAACTGATGCGGGAGGTACCAATCTACTTGAAAGAAACAGTAGAGGAGTACGGGATTAGCCTAGATAAACTATTGCTGCGGGATATTACTTTCCCTAAGAATGTTCAGAACCTGTTTGCCAAGCAACTGGAGGCTAAGGTGCGGGCTAAGGCTGATTTGGAAAATGCCCGAACCGCCGTAGCTACTGCCAGAGCACTGAAAAATGCCTCGGAGCTGATGAAGAATCACGAGCATATCAAATTCATTCAGTGGATGGAGACGCTCGGTAAAATCGCTGAAAATGGTAAGCATACCTTCTTCATCGGCGAAAATACCAATGGCTGGAGCAAATAATATTACTTGAAGTCAACGGTGGATATGAAAAAGCGGTGCGCTGGACTCAAACAAGATGGAGTCCAGCGCTCACAGCAGGAAGTTTTAAACTAAAAAATAGATTGATTCTCTTCAAAAATACTAAATGCCTCTGTAGCTCTAAGAGGCAGAGCGCGGTAAAACACTGTAGATAACCGGCCATCGTGGCGCGATCGCAGGGATCAAGGTTTCTGGACGGCTGAATTGTGGTTAATAGCCCAGTAGGCCTCAGCATCGCTCCGGCGACCCGGCGAACAGCCTCTCGGGGAAGCTTAGTAGGGAAGCGTCCGATAAATATTGGGCGAGTGCGGGCCATCGTGGCGCGATTCAAATCCCGTCAGGGGCTCAGAGTGAGATTACTAAAATATGTTTAACACTTCAACTGAAAAGGAAATATGAGAACACAACATTACTGTCAACAGATCGGCGGAAGTTGCCTATGAACGCGAACTAGCACCAGTATTCACGATGGGAAGCAGCGATGGTAATCCGCCAAGAACAGGGTAATTATCATCAAGCAAACCTAATCATGAATACATCATTACTGAATTTTATCAAGAAAGCTGTAGATGTGAAGCATCTTTCTTATTACTATTTCAAAGATAAATATGCTATCGACTTGCTATCGTATACGCTAGAAGCGGAGGAGGTGCCGGTTCATCAGTTAAAAAAGAGCCGCTGGGGATTTTTGTTGCAGAAAGAAGTTTTGCAAAAAATTACCAGTCATCTAGCTAATCAGCGACTGAGTCGAGAGCAGTTACGTTACTATTGGACAGCTGATAGTCGGCATTATACATTGAGTATCGGTCAGTGGGGCAAATATAGCAAGCACCACAACGACGATTGGTACCAAACCTCTCGTCCGGGGGTGAATTTGGTGCTTCAGCTCAATTTTGGGCAAGAGCATAATGCTTGTTATTATCGGTTAGTACATCCGAAGAAGCACAACCACCCTTTTGGGTACGTGGGTCATCCTATTGCTGAAAAAGGACATACATTGGCTTGGGCACGAATGGATATAGATTTAGATACGGGAGAGGTGCTTATTGAGGAGATTCAAAACGATTGGCTGCGTACTGTTAAAGAAATTGTAATCTCTGTAAAGCAAGGAAAGGAACACTGGATGCTTCGCTCCACGAGCACCACTAAAGAGAAACTTCTTCGCTACTATTACGAAGAAATCCGGTGGCACGAGCGGGTCTGGGATGAAGCAATACTAGCCGCTGCGTTATGGTTTGTCAAACGAGAGTTGGGTATTTCTCGGATTTACTACCACACGTTTGAGACTGGAAATATCATGAAGCAGCTAACGTACAGTCAGCCGCCTCGTTCGCTGTACACCAAGCTTCCCCGGAGGTTTGGTTTTCAGAAAACGGATGAGGCTCCGAAGTTTCTACGGCAAGACAAGTACTTGAAAAAGACGTTTAGAAAACACAAAAATTTAGCCTGGTTTTATCTCAATCTTGAAAGTCATGCGTAGCACAAAAATTTTATACCGACCAATAGGCATCAATGAACCGAATAAGGTCGTTGACCTAGATTCTCAAGTTTTCCTCCTCGATAGTCTGTTGCCGGACCTGTTCCAGCATCTCCCGCTTAGAATGAAGGAGACCCCGGAACTCGCATTTGCTCGTCCGGGGAAGTTGGGAGCTTTGGGTTCCGACGGAAGAATCAGAAAATTTCAATCGTATGATTGACGGAAAGATTAAAGTCATTTCAGTGTATGACGGCGAGGATTTTGACAAGAGTCAAGTTTCACCTAGCGTTAAAGAACTATTAAAAAATATTAATCATGGCAACGAATAAATTAACCGGAAAAGACTTACGAAAACTAGGTTACCCCGAAGGAAAAGTTATCGGACTAGCCCTGCAAGCGATTGAAGACGGATACAAAGGCAAGAATAAGAAAGTGAAGCTGGAATTACTGAAGAAAGTCTACCAGTATCCGCATAACTACGTGAAAGACCAGGTGGTAGGTGCCGTGGCTCAGGCATTGCTCGCTCCTACCGAAGATAGCGGACGAATTGCGCTGAATAAGCAGCGGAAAGACTACCCTATCTACGGTGAGGCCGGCATTGAGGAAGGCGCCAAGCACCAGATGAATGTAGCGATGAAGCTGCCTATCACCGTAGGCGGGGCGTTGATGCCCGATGCTCATCAGGGCTACGGATTGCCCATCGGCGGGGTGCTAGCCACCGAAAACGCGGTGATTCCCTACGGTGTAGGCGTAGATATTGGCTGCCGGATGTGCATGACCTTCTACGACCTGCCAACGGCGCACCTAACCGAGCGGAACGGTCAACTGCGAAAAATACTGATTGATAACACCCGCTTCGGACAGGCTACGTTCCAGCGGCCTAAAGACGATGCGGTGCTGGAGCGGCCGGAGTTCCAGGAGATTAAAGTGGTGCGAGAATTGAAGGACCGCGCGTATAAGCAAATCGGTTCTTCCGGTGGGGGTAACCACTTCGTGGAATTTGGGATAGTGGACATCGTTGATACCGACAATGAATTTGGTGTGCCTGTCGGGAAGTACCTAGCGGTACTGTCTCACTCGGGTTCTCGAGGACTAGGTGCCAACATTGCGGCTCATTACACCAAGATTGCCAAATCGGTGTGCAAACTGCCCGATGAGGCGAAGCACCTAGCCTGGCTGGACCTGGATTCCGAAGCCGGACAGGAGTACTGGCGGGCGATGAACCTGGCGGGTGACTACGCTTCGGCCTGTCATCACCAGATTCACGAGCGACTCGGGCAGGCCCTGGGCGAAGCTCCGCTGGCGATGGTGGAAAACCACCACAACTTTGCCTGGAAAGAGCAGGATGCGGACGGAAACGAGATCATCGTGCACCGGAAGGGAGCCACCCCGGCTGGTAAAGGAGTACTGGGCATTATTCCCGGTTCTATGACCGACCCGGGCTTCATTGTGCGAGGACGAGGTGAAATCGCCTCTATCAATTCAGCTTCTCACGGAGCGGGTCGGGTCATGTCACGACGCAAGGCTAAGCAGTCGATTACGCAACAGGAAGTAACCAAGGCATTGAAAGATGCAAAGGTAACGCTGATTGGCTCTGGGCTAGACGAAGCCCCAATGGCCTACAAAGACATCCGGGCCGTGATGCAGGAGCAGCAGGATCTGGTGGATATCGTAGGTTCTTTTCATCCTCGGATTGTCCGAATGTGCGGTCCGGACGATGGATGGGATTAGGCAGATTAGTACTCCGAAAAAAAGACTGGCCAGATACGTTTCTCTGGTCTTTCTTTTATGGTTTTTTGGTTTTGTCAGTCAACTTTCATCACTTATGTGAGTATTGAAAGAGACGTAAATAAGGTTGTATGAGCATTCACATCGGGACATCAGGTTGGAGTTATAATCACTGGGAGAACGTGCTATACCCTCCGGGCACGCCACCCTACCATCGGTTGGGGTATTATCTGGAACATTTTCAAACTGTGGAATTGAACGCTAGTTATTACCGCTGGCCTCGAGATACTACCTTTAAAAGTTGGCGCCGTCGCTTGCCCGAAGGCTTTCTGATGAGCGTAAAAGCACCTCGCGGCCTGACGCATGCCAAAAAGCTTTACGGGCCGGAACGCTGGTTATCTACTATTCAGAAATGCTGGCACGCCCTGCTGGAGAAACGCGGTATTCTGCTGGTGCAGCTTTCGCCACTGTTCGAGTACGACTACGACCGGCTGGCGTATTTTCTGCACCAACTTCCCTGGTGGATGCGAACTACTGTAGAATTCCGGCATCCGAGCTGGCACCAAGAAGAGGTTTTTCAACTTTTGGAGCAGCATCAGGTGGCTTACTGTATTATGAGTGGGGCGTATTTGCCCTGCATTCTACGCACCACCGCGCCCTTTGTTTACATCCGCCTGCATGGCCCCGACCACCATCACCTCTACGGTGGCTCCTACTCCGATCAGGATCTGAGTTGGTGGGCCGACCGTATGCGGGAATGGCATTATCAGGGCAAAGAGGTGTTCGTTTATTTTAACAACGATGGTGGTGGAAATGCCGTCCGTAATGCCTGGAAGCTGAAGGAGTTGCTGTAATTTACGAAACTACGCAAGCTGTTCGGCAGAAGGCGGAAGCAACGAAGGGTCATCCGTTTCCTGCAAAGCGGCTTCGTACAAAGAAGCAAACGAGGCTTTAATCCACATAATGGCCGGAATGACTCCCACAAACATCAGTAGAAGGCCGCCAAAAAAGATAAAGATAGATGTGACTCCCAACGCGAATATCTTCCAGCCGAATCCTCGGGTGAGTTTCCAACTGCCTTCTACGGCGGCTACCGGGTCTAAGCCTTTGTCCATCACCAGAAAAGAGACAAATGCCAAGCGGCAGGCCACAATAATGCCGGGAATGATGAGGGCGATCATAGCAATACCAATCAGCGCACTGGCTAAAATATTGGTCAGTATGATGTTAATATAATTGTTGAAGCCAATAATAATGTTCTTCACTTTAATTTTCTCTCCCCGCACAGCCTGAATAAATAGCAAATCGGCCCCGTACTCAATTACCGGCACAAACAGCAGCCAGTAGGCAAGCGCCGTAATCTCTAGTACTCCCTGAAACTGGAAACGGGGGCCATCATCGTTGAAAAAGCCAGTGGCAATTTCCATGGGGGCATCCACAATGCCGAGCACAATAACGATTAGTAGAAGAGGGAGGAAATATTTTTTCATCGTTGCCCATCCGTAGGCGAGGCTGCCGCGCCAAGTGGGTTGAATGGGGTTATCTGTTGTGTCCATTTTTCAAGAATTATAATTAAAAGAAGTATGCCCAAAAGAAGAGAAAAGCGGCTGATTGCACCAGCTACTTTAGTAGTGTTTTACCAATTCACTACTTTAGTTGTATGGCTAATACCAAAGTAGGGGGTATTTTTGGGCTAGCCTAACTACCGAACGCTATGGATATTCAGCGGCTGCTGATTTGGGTATGTTTCGTCTTCTGTCTGGGCCTCACCGTAGGTGGGGTGATGGTATTTTTCCGGCTTCGGGAGCGGGGCACGCTTCCGGCGGTGCGGCTGATGCAGTACTACCTGGTGATGATGTACGCCTTTGGTTTCTACGCTCTCTGGAGCGATGTGCTGCTGCGGCAGCTGTTCCCGCTGGAGCAGGAAGAAGGACTGATTCCGAAAATTTCTAACTTTCTATCGTTACTGGGCGCTCCGTTTCTGCTGATTGGGCTAATTATGCTAGTGCTCTGGAGTGTACGGATGCTGCTGAAAAAGTCGGTAATTGTACCTATCGCTGGCGGGGCGCTGGGTTTACTGGCTATTGCCCTACCCTACTTGCTAACCCAGCAATTTGAAGTACTGCAGCATACCGAGCGGCTGTTCTCATCGATTACGGTGGCGGTAGTATTATTCGCGCTAATGCCTCTGTCGTTTCTACCCATCCGCTATCTGAGCGGCAAGACAAAGCTTCCGCTTCTTACCATTCTGCTGCTGTTAGGACTCATCCACGGTATGGTGTTCATTCCCTTGCTAACTGGTCCGTACTTAGAACTGCTATTTATCTTTTTCTTCTTTCTGACTAATACCGCGCTAGGAGTGTACTTCCTCTACGCCGGTGATTTTCCGTCGCCGATAAAGGAAAAGTCATCCGCGCTTACGCTGGATGGGTTCGTAGCAAAGTACGGCATTACCGCCCGGGAGAAAGACGTAATTCTGGAAATCTATAAAGGAAAAACCAACCAAGAAATTGCCGATACGCTGTTTGTTACCCTACAAACCATTAAAGACCACACCCACCGCATCTACCAAAAAACCCAAGTCCGCAACCGCAATCAACTCGCCTCACTGGTGCGGAAGTTTGAGAAGCCAGGTTAATGCGATTATATGATTTGGCAGTTAAAACTGATTTAGTTCAATTTCATGAATAAATGCTTTAAGTTCATCTCTTTTCCGCTCTTTGTTTTATGATAGGATGTATAGCAATAGGGGTGCTTATGAATAGTTTCTTGATTTTCCAATATTTCAGATGACCTTTCTCTGTTCTTCTCGAGTAACCGATTGATGCTCTTAACTATAGGCTCGATCTCTCCTTGTAAAACATAACCGGCCAAACAGCCCTCAGGGTATCTCTCAATAATGAAGTTCTCTATTCCTGTATCTACGTACCGAACCCGATATTTAGATGCATTGACTTTCGATCCATTAGGTTTTTGCCAGTCTTTTTGACATAAGTTTTTGGCCTCAATGTAGTAGACCAACTTCTCTGGAGTAGTCCAACTCGACATCATAATATCAATTCTAGATGCCTCTTTCGGCAAAACTTTACCCAACTCTATATCCTCACTATACAGATGTGATTCAGGAATGATATCAATCTTACCTCGTTCTACTTCTGGTGAGCGTTTCATATGACTGATCAAATTTGCAGTCAAGGATTCTTCTTCCCAATCTAGGCTATATTCCTGAGCTTCTCTCATAAAATTGTAGCCATCTATTGCAATCCGGAGACATCTTTTAACGAAGCTATTTCTCAATCTAAGCCTAATATCTTCACTTAGTCTTCCCAAACTCCCCATAACTATGCGTGCGCGAACTCTAACATGATATCATCAGCATCATTCATGGCTGCCGAACGAGACCAAAATCGCTTTTCGTTAGGCTTAATTAAATAAATAGTATCATCTACTGCATACTTGATTAGCTTTCGAAAATAGACACTCTCTGAGAATTTCGTATAAGTGTATTCGTTTATTTCGTTGAGTAGATTATTGATTTTGTTTTCTGACTTCTCTATCGCAACCTCTTCGGCATCAGCTTTGAGCTCTGTATTGAAATGAATAGCTACTATATTCAATGGAGTTTTTATAGATACACCATACACAGTAGAGTGAGTACTTAGGCCTTCTTCATATCTGAGTAAATCATTAAGATTGTTGCACAGCGTTTTGGCATAATTTAATGATTCATCTACAGTACATGCACGGTAGGCTATTGATTTCTCCTTTTCTTGAAATAAATCTAAACTGTATAGTAAAGTATCTTCTATTAGGCAAATTTCTTTATAAGTCAGCTCTAGCGAATCAAAAATAAGAGTATCTATTTTTCTTTCAATATCAGATATATCAACACTTCTAATAATCCAATCTTTTTTTAACCTAATGATATCATCTAAGCAATTGATTAAGTATTCTTTGGTTTTCGTGTTTAGGTTAAACGATATCCCAGGCAGTTCAAATATTTCGTTAGGCTTCACTCTTTCCCTCTCAACTCCCCACGATGATGCGGTAAGAAACAAGAAGTACGAAGAGAAGGATGAATTTAAGTAAGCAGTCAACACCTTAAGTTCATCAGAGCTTGTTGCTGAGTTTATCCCGAAGACTGTACTTGTGAAGGAACAATCAAAATCTAAGAAAGAAGCACAGAACTTTTTTTCCGATTGCCCTTCTTTAATGAGAACATGAGGGGCTTTATATGCTTGCTTATTTCCCAATCTTCTAAACATCGTTTTAGAAATAGGTTTGGTATTCTCTATTTTAGAGTAGTATCTTTCAATGTTAGAAGCATCCATATATGGAATTGTCTTTATTTCGTCATCGGGCTTATCTGAAGGATAAGAAGTTTGAAAACCTACTCCCAAGTGCCACTGTTCCTCCTTTTCCCTATTTTCTAAGCATTCTCCGACAGATATATAGTTAGACATGCTTTTTATAAAACTATAATCCTTTCTAGTACCCCACATAGCTACCTTCCAAATCTTACTTTCAGGATTTTTACATTCGTCCCTTGGCAAGTATTTAATATCAGTGTAATCAATGGCTATACCATCAACGATTTTGCTTTTAGTAGGAGTCTTCGGGACGCAGTATAGTAATGATTCTGTAGCCTCTTCAGGTAAATAGTTTTGATAAAAGATGACACAAGCGGGGCCTACAGCAGATGCAAATAGATTTCCACCATACTTTTGTTTAGCCTTTCTCAATACAGAGAAATTATAGATACTTTCTACGTGAAGTTTGTTAAATAAATACTGTCTAAAGTTTTGATAGCCATTTGTAGTATTAAACAAAATTTTACTCGCTGATACTAGAGCAATCTTACCGTTGGAACAAAGTTGAGCAGATCTGTGAATGAAGGCTAAAACCTGTTCCTGAGCAAACCCTAAATTATCGAGGTACCTTCTTACTTCTTGATTTAAACCACCCCTTTTGAAAGGAGGATTTCCTACAACCAAGTCATACTCCTGATCCAAAAACGGCCCATCTGATAGACTACTCATTAGAAATAGATTACCCCCTTGGCTGTTTCCGTCACTGTTATTTGGGTCGTATATCAGATAAGGAAAAGTATTGTTTTGCCATAATGTTTTAGGATCAAGTTTATCTAACATTGCAAGATAGATGCTAAAGGCAGCAACTTTAATAGCATCTGGATTTATCTCTATGCCAAAAATGTTATCGAGGACTAGTTTTTTTAATATATCAAAATCAACCTTCCTATTTGGATATTGGTACTCCCAACGGTCTACTAACCTATTAAAGCTTTCTACCAAAAATATTCCTGATCCACAGGTAGGGTCGATAACCTTAATATTATAATCTTTATTATCTACATCTGCCCAAGGCAGCTTCTTATTCAGTATAAATTCTACCAATACGTGGGGAGTGTAGTAGGCACCATCACTCGATGTTGCATCTTCACCTTGTTCAGTAGATAGAAACTCTTCATAAATTTCACTAAGTAATTCAATTGAGATGATACTAAAATCAAAAATTCGCCAACAAAAGAGCTCCATTTGGCCTTGCTCTGTATTAGATTTATCATCCCAAAAGCAATCTCGTATTTGCTTAAGATGATGTTCGCTAACGATATTCCGTTCAGCAGGGCTTACCGGTGACAAGTTACCATTAAAAGATCTGTCTAACTTACCGTATAATTCATAGGTTGCTTCTATATTCTCGAGTATGTCAAAATAACTCTTAGCTCCTTGAGAGTATTGACTATAGAAGTTTTTGTCAGTAGCCTTTCTGTCTTCTAGGTAAAGTAAAAATAACGATCGTAGAAGTAAGTCATGAACAATATCAACAGGAACGCCTCGATTTATAAGCTGCCCTCTTGTCTCTTTCAGATTGTTAATAAGTACTTTATCTACTCGCTTTCTATGATCGAGATATTTAGCATACTCATATTGTCTCCAGAAATCACCTGAGTCAATAGAAACTTGACCAAATACCTCTTTCAGCTCCTTCAAATCCTTTTCCACATCACGCTTAGCCTTAATTAGTTCGAGGTCTGTAATACTTCGATCGGGATCTTTCGGATTAATAGGCTGTTCGTAGCAGTTGTATACTCTTATCTCAGTATGGCTTTCGACATATAAGAAAGGGACTCTTCTTTGATTCCAAATATCTTTATGAATTTTTTGGATACCTCTCAAGGTTAGCTCGTCAAACTGCTCAACTTTTTTTAGGTAAACGGAAGGAAATTCACCCGAAAAATAAATTTTATCAATGCTAAAGTTGAGGTCCCTAGCCTGCTTTATAATACGTGCTTTTAAAGAAGATAAACTTTCATTCTGTGCATGTTTAACATCAACAATGCCATTCTCAAAACCAAGAAGTTCGATGATGTCAGTATTCATATAGGTTAGGTAGAAAATCTTTTATCTTTGATACGTATATCGCTTCTAATTAGGTCATCTACTGGTATATCAAAATGATCCGAAATTTTTATTAGTGAGTCTATACTCGGATCATTTTTCTCATTCTCAAGAGCACTAACTGCTGACCTGCTAAGACCAATAACCTTTGCAACATCCTCTTGTGTGCTAAAGGTACGCTTCCTTAAAGCCTTAAGATTATTTGCAAATATACTCATAAAAAGTACATATACTCATGCTCGACATATTTTATGTCGAAATATAAACAAAAATAATCATAACCTATGAACACCCATTATTTACTCTTCCAACTTAGCATCGGTTTGGGTAGCCTTGACGGCCCGGTGGCGGCGGTCGTTTAGTTCGGGGTCTTCGCCCATCCAGGCCCACACTTTAATCAGGCCGTTCTGGTGAGCACTGGCCAAAAAGCTGCCGTCCCGGTTGAAGTCAATGTATTCGGCGTGGTCGCCGGCCCATACTTTAGCGGCTACGGGAATACGGTCATTTTCCTTTTCCAGTATGTCCGCCGCCCGGTACACAAAAATGTGGGGGTCGTGGCCGGCGTAGGCAATATAATCTCCGTTGGGATGCCAGGAGACTGACTCAATCTTTTTGCCCAGATGGTTGAAGGTTTTTTCCAGTTTTCCGCTTTGCCAGTCCCAGAGGTAGCCGTTGCCCCGGTTCTGACTGGATTGGCCTACCGCAA
Source organism: uncultured Roseivirgaceae bacterium (assembly GCA_964551335.1). Lineage (GTDB taxonomy): Bacteria > Bacteroidota > Bacteroidia > Cytophagales > Cyclobacteriaceae > Tunicatimonas. The sequence goes on along the minus strand of CAZKCO010000010.1, from coordinate 167,968 downwards.
ACACGTACCGGGCATCGGGAGAGAACACCCCGCTGGTGAACGTCACGTAGTAGTCGGGCTTCAGTGTTTGCGCCAGCGACCAGTCTGCGATACGGAAAACTTTTACCACTCCGTGCCCCACCGCCAGTAGGTACTGATCGTCCAGAGAGAAGAAGAGTTCGTTTACCGTATTGCCAAAATCCATGGAGGCTACTTCCTCGCCCGAAGGCATCTCGTAAATTCGTACCCAGCCCTGCGTAGGCTTTCCTTCCTCTTCAATCTTTTCCTCCCCAATAGCCAGCAAACTACTTTGGTTCGACCAGGTGAGTCCATCAATACCCCGGTTCTGCTTCAGGGTTTTGGCTACCTCGCCGCTGGCGGCGTCGTACACCGTTACCAGATAATCTTCGCTACCGGCCGCCACGTACTTACCATCGGCCGACCAGCCTATCCGCTCAATTTCCTCCGCGGCGTACTGCCGCCAGAGTTCGGTGCCGTCGGAGGTGCGCCACATAATCACCGAGTTATCGAATTTGGTGCCGCTCACCAGATGTTTGCCATCCGGGGAAAATTCTACGCTTTCTACCGAGCCTAGTTCGCCCATCGCGTCGGCAATGCGGGCCCACACTGGCTCCAGTCGCAATTGATAATCCAGGTATTGCTGGGTGTATCCTATCTGAAAAAATAAGATAAAAATGACCGTACTGAACAGGTATCTTCTAAGCATACCACAAGATGTAATCTTTTTGTGAATTCGCAAGTCGGTCACTAGCTAATTTAGTCCTTAGACTGAAGGTAGAATACATATGTAGGTGGTCAAATTTTCTTTGATTCATCAATTTTGCCTATTTTATGCCTCGGTTTATTCAAAATCTTATCTGTTAATCTACGCAAACTTAAATACCGATAAATAACACTAATATTCACAACAAAACACTATGGAATCAACAAGAAGAACTTTTTTGAAAAAAACAGCCGCAGCGGGCTCGGCGGCTATTGTGGCTCCCACTATCATCTCATCTAGGGCCTTCGGGGCTAACGACCGTATTAATGCGGCGGTGTTGGGCATCAATGGCCGGGGTAAAAACCATATCAGCGGTCTGATGAATCAGGATAATGTGAAGGTTACGGTGCTGTGCGATCCGGACATGAACCTGCTCAAGGAGCGCCAAACGGAATTTAAAGAAACCTACAATGAAGATGTGGCCCTGGAACAGGACTTGCGCCGGGTGATGGACGACCCGGATATTGACGTGGTCAGTATTGCCTCGCCCAACCACTGGCACGCCCTTACCACCATCTGGGCCTGCCAGGCGGGTAAAGACGTGTACGTCGAGAAACCCGGTTCGCACAACATTTGGGAAGGCCGCAAAATGGTGGAGGCCGCCGAAAAGTACGATAGAATAGTGCAGCACGGAGTGCAATTAAGAAGCTCCCCGGCAATTAACGAAGCCATTGGCCTGTTACGAGATGGCTATATCGGGAATGTGTATATGGCTCGTGGACTGGTTTTTAGATGGAGACCCAGTATTGGTGATAAAGGGACTTCTCCGGTTCCGGATGGTATTGATTACGATCTGTGGACTGGTCCGGCTCAAAAGCGACCTTTTACCGAAAATCTGGTTCACTACAACTGGCACTGGCACTGGGATTACGGCAATGGCGATGTGGGCAATCAGGGTATCCACGAAACTGATCTCTGCATGTGGGGATTGGATGTTGGCCTGCCGACGAAGATCACTTCTATGGGAGGAAAATTCCTTTGGGACGACGCCAAAGAGGTACCGGAGGTGCTCACGTCGGTGTATAAGTATCCCGACGAAGGTAAAATTATTCAGTTTGAAGTACGCCCCTGGTGCACCAATACTGAACAGGGAGTGACAGTCGGTAACATCTTCTATGGCGACAAAGGGATACTGGTGGTAGACGGCTACGATAAGTACCAGACCTATATGGGCCGGGAAAGAACTCCGGGTCAGTCAGGGAGCGATGGTGGCGAGTCGGGAACTGGCATGGCTCGCGGAGCCGGAGGCACCGATGGGCACTTTGCAAACTTTATAGAAGCGGTCCGAAAGCACGACAAATCAATTCTAAATGGCCCGGTAGAAACTGCTCACCTGGCTTCCGGTTTGGCTCACCTCGGCAACATTGCCTACCGCTTAGATCGCGTACTAACCTTTGATCCCGAAACCGAAACATTTGTCAATGATGCCGAAGCCGATAAAATGCTGACGCGCGATTACCGGGAGGGTTTTGTTGTTCCCGAAGCAGTATAATCTGATTATCGAGAACTTGAGATAGAAACAAGGTTGAATGATCTCTACCATGCAACTATTTAAATTGTTATTCGGGCTACTGGCCGGTAGCCAATTACTGCTGGCCTGCCAGACTTCCCCTCCTGCCGAAGAAACCAATACTGCTTCTGCCGACAGCCGCCCTAATATTCTGCTGATTATGGCCGATGACATGGGCTATTCCGACATTGGTTGCTACGGAGGTGAGATTCGTACCCCTACCCTGGATCGGCTGGCGGCCAACGGACTGCGTTTCTCCCAGTTTTACAATACCGCCCGCTGCTGCCCAACGCGGGCTAGCCTGATGACTGGGTTGTATCCGCATCAGGCGGGAGTGGGCCACATGACTGGCGACCGGGGTACCGATGGCTACCGGGGCGATTTGAACGAACAAAGTGTCACCATTGCCGAGGTGCTGAAGCAAGCGGGTTACCAAACATTTATGAGTGGCAAGTGGCACGTAACCAAACATATGGGACAGTGGAGTGGCGACACGCTCACTTCTACCCACAACTGGCCCCGTCAGCGAGGATTTGATCAGTTTTTCGGTACCATTCTCGGAGCCGGTAGCTTCTACGATCCGGTTACCTTAACCGAAGGCAATACGCCCATAGATCTGCAGGATACCAGCTTTTACTACACCGACGCTATTTCCGAAAAGGCGATAAAGTATATTCAGGAGTCAGATACCGATACCCCTTTTTTCGGCTACATCGCCTACACCGCTCCCCACTGGCCATTGCACGCTTTGCCGGAAGATATTGCCCGCTACCAGGGTCGCTACGACATTGGCTGGGACAGCTTACGGCGGGAACGTTTGCAGCGCATGCGCCAGATGGAAGTAATTGATGCTGACTGGCCGCTCACCGAGCGCGATGAGCGGATTCCCGCCTGGCAGGACGCGGAAAATAAAGCATGGCAGGCGCGCCGGATGGAAGTATACGCCGCTCAGGTTGATCGTATGGACCAAGGCATTGGCCGTATAGTGCAAACATTGGAAGAGCAAGGGCTGCTGGAAAATACGCTCATATTTTTCCTAGCTGACAACGGCGGCTGTGCCGAAGAGCTTTCTGAGGGCTGGGGAAGACAGTTGTTTATCCCGGAAGAGACCATTGACGGCAAACCCGTGGTACTGGGAAATGGCCATACCGACCTGATGCCCGGGCCGGAGAATACGTACCAAAGTTACGGGGTTCCCTGGGCTAACACGTCTAACACCCCGTTCCGCCTGTATAAGCACTACGTGCACGAAGGAGGCATTTCTACTCCGCTGGTGGTTCACTGGCCCGCCGGAATTTCCGCTAGCGGCGAGTGGCGCCGTAGTCCCGGACACTTAATCGATATTATGGCCACCTGTGTAGATGTAGCCCAAGCTGCCTACCCTGAGGAGCGAGACGGAAATACCATCCATCCGATGGAAGGAGTGAGTCTAGCTTCAGCCTTTAGTGAAGACACGCTGGCAAGGGAAGCAATCTACTTTGAACACGAAGGAAACCGGGCCGTACGCCGTGGCCCCTGGAAACTGGTAGCCCAAGGAAGGGAAGGTCCCTGGGAATTATACAACATGGAACACGACCGCAGCGAAACCAACAACCTAGCCAAACAGCACCCCGAAATGGTTCAAGAATTAGCCAACTTATGGCAGCAATGGGCCACCCGAGCTAATGTACTACCCTGGCCTAGCTAATTTTCTCTACTTAGTTCCATACCCCAATAAGCACCCAATAAAAATAAAATGAAAGAAACGTCATCTACCGTGGACGCGGCCCGGAAATATGCGTAGAGTAACGAAGCAAATTGTCCGGAATCTCCTGTGAGTAATAACGGATTCCAGGATCTCAGTTTGAGATGCCGGAATTCGTTGTCACTCATCCGGCAAGAGTATTTCATTTTTGCTCTCAAGCTATTTTATTACATCTAAACTTTAGAACAATACATAGAGCTAATTCAATACGCGACATAAGTAAATCATGCACCAACACTTCTTACTTTCTATCCTCATCTTCACCACTCTATTCGCTTGCCAACCAGCATCCGAAGAATCATCCGAAGCAACTCAACCAGCTTTACCCAACATCGTCTTCATCCTAGCCGATGATATGGGCTACGGCGATCCGGGTAGTTATAACCCTGAGTCCAAAATACCAACTCCCAATATTGATCAAATTGCTCAAAACGGAGTAAAATTCACCGATGCGCACTCCCCTGGTCCTTGGTGCGTACCTTCCCGTTACGGACTCATTACCGGGCAGTACCCCTACCGTACTCAACTCAACTGGCGGGAGCGAGCTCTAATTGATCCTGACCAGCGCACCATTGCCGAACTGCTGAAGGAGCACGGCTATCGTACCGGGATGGTCGGCAAGTGGCATTTGGGATTTGACAATATTGACTGGGACAACATCCCGGCCGATCAGGAATTTCGGGGTGGCCCGGTAGACCAAGGTTTCGATGAGTTTTTCGGGATGCACGCTTCGCTGGATATACCACCTTATTTCTACATTGAAGGCAACCGAGCGGTGGAAGCCCCTACCGATACCGTAGCCGACAACCAAAGTGAAGATGCGACCACTAGCATTTCGGGAGCCTTCTGGCGCGGGGGCGATATGGCCCCTGGCTTTAGCCACGAGGAGGTGCTACCCAAATTCACCCAACGAGCCGTTTCATTTCTGGAACAGCAGTCGGCCGAACAGCCCTTCTTTCTGTACCTGGCCCTCACGGCTCCCCACACTCCCTGGGTGCCTACCGAAGAGTTTGCGGGAAGCACCACCGTAGGTGAGTACGGCGATTTCATCAGGCAGGTCGATCATACCGTCGGGACAATAACCCGTTTGCTAGACTCACTGGGATTTACCGAAAACACCTTGCTGATCTTTACTAGTGATAATGGCCCGGTGTGGTTTCCCGAAGACGTAGAGAAGTTTGACCACCAGAGCACCGCCTCGCTGCGGGGAATGAAGATTGACCTTTGGGAGGGCGGCCACCGCATTCCCTTCGTAGCCCAGTGGCCCGGGAAAATTCCAGCCGGAACCGAGCGTAACGACCTGATGGGCTTCACCGATATGTACGCTACTTTGGCCGCCGTAGTGGGCGACAGTAGCTCTTTATCCGGTAAAGACAGCTACGACATGCTTCCGGCTTTTCGGAATGAAGCGACCGAACCCATCCGCCGGGAAATGATTATTGGTGAGGACGTAGTGCGGCAGGGCAACTGGAAGTTTATCCGCGATGGCGGCGGCGGTGGCCTGGGAAGAAGCTACGGTTACCAGGGACAGGAAGCAGCACCCGAAGTAGATGAACTGTACAACTTGGCGGAAGATCTATCCGAAACCAATAATTTAACTGAAGAACAACCCGAAAAAGTAGAGGAACTCAACTCACTGCTGCCGAAGATTCAGTCTCAATAACTTTATCGTATTTTCTTTGCAGTAGCGCCAGCATCTTATTAAGCGGATAGCGCTCGTTGGTAAAATATTGGGTAGCCATACCGTCCAGGGTAGCGTATAGCAGAATTGCTTCCGGCAATGCCTTGCTATGCCCGAGTTGCTGCATCAGAACCGCCAGGTCGCCAATAATAAAATTGTTTAGCCCGTCAAAATGGGTTTCTAACTGCCTGGTCAGGGATGATTGCAGCCGCAAGGCCCGAAGCAGCAGCCAATAGTTTCGGTGCTTTTCCAGAATGGTAAAATAGCGTACCAGCCACTGTTGGAGATTATCGGCCGGGTAGCTAAGCCAATCTTGCTGGATCTGCTCAATGCCCGCTTCCACAATCGCCATCAGCAGTGCTTCTTTGTTTTTAAAGTAGTTATACGTAAGTCCCAGCGAAATATCGGCGTGGCTGGCAATATCCCGCATAGAAGTTTGGTCGTAGCCCTTTTCGCTAAACAGCGTCAGGGCGGTGCTGAAGATTTGCTGGCGGCGGGCAAGGGTATCCATCAGGTATTGAACTATTGTTCAGGTAAGGATAGGTAATTGTATACGAAATCTCAAGACAAATCCTGTATATTTGCTATAAAAAGCAAAAATAGTGAAGCGGTGTGAACGAGTCTAATTGTTTGTTTCGTTACCTGCTTGGAATAGAAAAGACTTAAGCTATGCGATCATTGATTATTGCGGTAGATTTTGACGGAACCATCGTAGAGGATGCCTATCCCCGCATCGGTAAGCCCCAGTTGTTTGCTTTTGAAACTCTCAAGGCGCTGCGGGAGGAACGGCACCGCCTTATTTTGTGGACCTGCCGCAAAGGCCAAAGCCTGAAGGAAGCAGTAGAATTCTGCCGGGAGAATGGAATAGAGTTTTACGCAGTAAACAGTAACTTTCCGGATGAGCCGCTTACCTCCGAAGACAGCCCCAAGATTGTCGCCGACCTCTACATTGATGACCGTAACCTGGGTGGCTTTCCCGGTTGGGACCAGGTGTGGAAGATACTGAAGCCGGAAGAATCGCTACCGGATGTAGAGAATCGCCAGCGCGGACTATTACAGCGTATATTCGGTTAGAACGCCTCTGATATATTGATGTAGAAATTGCTAGTGCCTTTTCCTACCGCAAAATCAAAGCGGATGTTCAGGTTCTCTTCGGGAATTAGGGCGTAACGCAAGCCCGCACCTACCGAAGGTTTTATATCCGGCGCTGAGAATTCACCGAAACGCGAAGCTACATCGCCTAAACCTACGAACCCTACTGCTCCTAAGTTCTTCCAGATGTGCCAGCGGTATTCAGCTTGAGCGGCCAGTAGATGATTATCGCGGTAGCGGCCTTCGTAGTAGCCCCGCATAATCATATCGCCTCCGAGTGCCGCCAGTTCAATAAAAGGAGTTTCACCATAGCTGAAGTAACCGTACAATTGCACCGCCACAATGTCTTTTCGGCGGGTAAACGGTTTCCAGTAATTGCGAATGTCTAGTATCCCTACCGAGTAGTTAAAATCACTTCCCAACGCTTTGCGATGAATACGCTGCCGAAATTCGGCCAGCATCCCGGAAGTGGTACTCAACACATTATTCCGGTTATCGAACATTAGCCCAAGATCAAAGCCAACCACCTGGTAGGGACTACTGCCTACCGGCAAATCCTGCATCAATTGCCCTTCCGGGTCTAGTTCAATATTGTAGGTGCTAGCCACCCGAAACCCCGCCCCAATGTAAAGTTGGTTGTAGGCACGTCGGTACGATAAATGTTCAATACCGAGGGTAGAATAGGAAAAAAGCTCTTCGTTAGTTTCGGGAGTAACATTGCCAATGCCGTAGTAGAATTGCGGAAACTTACGGTACACCAGCTCACCCCGGTGAATGAATTGCTCGCGCGGCGAGAAAAAAGTGTAGTCGGGGGAAGTAAGAATCTGCTGATTGAGGGTGTAGCGCACCGCCACTTCAATAAACGAAGTACGGGTAGAATCGGCTGTAGCCGGAAATAGTAATTTGGCCCCGGCCCCAAACTGCCAACTTGTTTCGGGCGAATAACCTACTACCGGAGCCACTACCCACTTGAGCGGAGGCTTGCCCGATGAGCGGGGAATCTCTCCCGAGAAAATATCAATTACTTTATCAGCCAGATCAAACACCGACCCTTCTTGATCCTGGGCTACTAATAGGGCTGGCCAGCTAAAAAATAGAAGGGCTAACGCCCATCGGCAGATTACACTCATTACCTACACAACGCAATTCTTCAGCTTTTGTGGTACACATTGAGTTATAGTTTGCTAACCGAGGTAAGAGTTGACTCTACCCGTACAGGCGCAATGGGCAGCTAGAACTCATAAGCTATTTGAAATTTTTTGCCAACAATAGCCGGAATTTATTTCACACCCAAGCTAGCTTCGTGCTCCTAACACCCTTGTGAATGATGTTCTAGACTCGGGATTAGTGGTGAATACTAATCTACTCTGGACGGCTTCTGTAAGAAATAATACCCTAAGGTTAAACTGAGAATAATAGCGGCCAACGAAAAATTAAATGCGTAGTCGGCATATTGCATGTCCATATCGGATAATTTTCTTGCTACTGCAATTAAACTGATAAGCAGGATAAGTTTGGCCTTTTCCAGGTAGGACTCACCCCCTAACTGTAAGGTATCGATCACTTTCAACACTATCAGTAATTAAATATGATTAGGTTTCTCATAAATTTGATGATTTTGAGATTTTGTTACCAGTGGTTGGATTGTTCAGAATAGTAAGGTTAAGGTCAGGTAATATTTATAGATGATAGCTTAGTCAACGTCGGTGAATTCTGATGCACTCACTTCCTGCTCATCCGGATTCTGGATATCAAAAACCACCTGGTGTAACTGCCCTTCGGTAAATAAGAATTTACCGCGGTCAGCGTATTCCTCATTTACCGGCAGGCCTTCGTCACGACCAATATCGAAGGTCTCGTGACCGGTATAGGCGCCATAAACCGTTGCGGTAATGTCCATTTCACCTACTTTTTCATCATTGATGAAGAGCTCCACGGTAGAAGGGCCGTTTAGTACGGGCTCTTTCATGGTGTGCTTTAGCGTGATCTTTATATCTCCGTAAGGGATCTTCACATCCCCGTCGAAATCGTGCCAGTACAGACCCAGTGTAGAATAGCTGTATCTCAGCTTTCCGTCCATAATGAACAGGGCTTGTCCTCCAATATGCTCTCCCACTGCATAGATCACTCCTTCGGTAGTTTCATCGGCCGTGATGTAAGCGTTGACCTCATAATTCGTCGATTTGATCTCAGGGCCGGCCAGTTCGGGAACCCGGTACACGTTAGGGGTCAGTTCCCAATGTTTTTTCGCCGCCCGCTGCGGATTGGATTCCGGTTGCAAGGCTCTGCCCAGAGAACCGCCCACCGGATATACATCGTACTTTTCAGCTTCTTGCCAGAATAGTTCTTCTAGCTCCTTTACTTTCTCGGGGTACTGGTCTGCTACGTTTACTTGCTGAATAGGGTCTTCCTCAATATTGTATAATTCCCAGGTGGTGTTCAAGGGATCAAAGTTTACCAGGGCGGTGGGATCTACCGACCAGGGAATACGATACGGTTTTCCGCTGATGGTCCATCCCTCGTGGAACAATCCTACAAAACCAGTCATTTCAAAATACTGGGTGGGATGATTGGTGGCGGCATCGGGGTTGTTCCAGGCATAGGTCAATGATTTTCCGGGTACTCAATTCTCGGCTGGCCATTCACGAGGTCGGGAGCTGGCACCCCGGTTACTTCTAGAATAGTCGGAACAATATCAGTAACGTTCTGAAATTGCCTTCGCCATTCCCCTCGGGCCTGAATGGCTTTTGGATAGCGTATGGCCGTGGCGGACATGGTTCCACCGAAATGGGACGCCATTTGCTTGGTCCACTGAAACGGAGTGGACGAAGCGTAGGCCCAGGCCACCGAATAGTGATTGGCTAAATCAGGTCCGCCCCAGGCCTCCAGTCCACCAAATTCTTCCAGTTTTTCTAATTGCTGTTCCATAGTGAGCGGCGGGAAACCATTCTGCATTAACAATTCGGAAAAAGTGCCGGTGGGCGTTCCTTCGGCCGTGGCGCCATTATCGGCAGTAAGATAAATCACCAGGGTATTGTCCAACTCGCCCAATTCCTCGAGGTGGTCGACAACCCGCCCAATATGATGGTCGACATGCTCCAGAAAAGCCGCGTTCACTTCCATTTGCCGCGCCAGATACGCCTGTCCCTCTTCACTGTAAGAATCCCATTCGGGAATAGATTCCGGCCAGTCTACCATTTCGGCATCTTCGGGCACCAGACCTAATTGTTTCTGACGAGCCAACTGTTGTTGCCGGTAGGCATGCCATCCCTCATCAAATTGACCTTTATACTTATCGCGCCACACTTCGGGTACCTGAATGGGAGCATGAACCGCCCCTGGCGTAAAGTACATGAAGAAAGGAGCATCTCTCAGTCCTTTCCAGTTGTCTAGCCACTTGATGGCCTGATCGGCCATACCGTGAGAAAGGTGAAAGGTTGAGCCGTCGGCATTGGTTTTCGGGGTTTCTATCGCAGTGTTGTTTTCGTACAACAGCGGATGAAACTGATTGGTCTCGCCGCCGAGGAATCCCCAGAAATACTCAAATCCCCAGATACCGGTGGGCCAGCTTTCAAAGGGACCGGCGGGTGAGGCCTCTTCCATCGGGGTGTTGTGCCATTTGCCAAACGCGGCCGTAGCATATCCATTGTCGGTGAGTATCTTAGCAATAGAGGGAGTACTATAGTCGATTTGTGAATTGTACCCCGGATACCCAGTGGCAAACTCCGATATGATTCCGGTACCGATCTGGTGGATATTATACCCGGTAAGTAGGGAACCCCGAGTAGGAGAGCATACGGCCGCTACCGACATATGGGTATAACGAATGCCTTCATCCCCAATCCGGTCGAAGGTGGGAGTTTGCATGACCCCTCCGTAGGACGAAGCACTGGAATACCCGGCATCATCCAGCATGACAATCAGTACATTGGGCGCCCCATCTGGTGCTTTCGGTTGACCCACAAAATCGGGTTTGGAATCGGCCAGCGTTTTTCCTTGAACTCCATTCCATTCACTCAGGGAATAGGGAATGGCATTTCCTGATGAATCGGGCGTTTCATTTTGTCTACACGATACGACCATAAGGAAAAAAACAATACTTGCAAGTTTAAGATAAAGTTGGGTATTCATTGTGAAATGATGTTGATGTAATCTCATAGACTAATTAAAACCCGGCAATAGTTTTTGGCTCACCTTCAGGTTTTTTATATTTTTCTAATAATAAATAGCGTGAGGTTTAGATAATAGACACCTGTGTCAAATATTATTTGGGCTGAGTCCCTGCAACCGTAGGCTAATGTATTCTGTGTTTTTCAATAAAGCGTTGTAAGAAAGTGTATGAGGATCTAGATGCAGTAACCAAAGGTCAATCAACATCAGGTGTATCCGTTTACCCGCTTTTATACTGCCGGTATATTCTATGTACTCGGCCCATAAACAATACAGGAGTTCATTAAGTGATTTATTGAGCTTTTCGTAAAGAAAGCGGAAGGCAATATATTTCTTACCAAGCAATAACTGTCGATGAAAACGAAGCTCAGCCGGGTAGTTGGAAAGTAAATGAAAGACTCCGGGGATATAGGAAGAGCAGTTGTACAATTCGTAACGGAAAAGCGCAATCCTGCGCTCATGTTCCTTCAAAAGGTAAATCAGGAATTCAGACCGGTCATAGAAAAAATAATGAAACTTATGCAGAGACAGACCTGTATTGCGGCTCATCTGGCTAACACTCATCAGATTGGCTCCCCCTTCTGCAAATAACTGGTACCCAGCCTGTAGCAATTGATCAGCTTCAGAACATTTCTTGTCCACACCTTTTTAGCGGACAAGAAACTCTATAGGTGTCATTTTATTTAGACAACACTGTTAAAAAAGTTATTGTACTTTTACCTTCGGTAGCTTATACGCCCGGGCAAAAGCCTGTAGATAGTTCTTGATTTCTTGAGAATTTCTAAGGAAATCCTCATAAGTGAAGTCATTTTCGTTCATCTCGAGATACCAAAGGTCTAATAACATCAAGTGAATTTCTTTACCCCTAGCTTCGTCGCCGTTGTATTGAAAATATTCTGCCCAAAGCGGATAGATAATCTCATTGGATCGCTGGTTGAGCATTTGGTAGGTCTGAAAAAATATTGGGTTTTCTTTGTGTAAAAGAAGTTGACGGTGGAAAAATATTTCTTCCCGGAAATCTATCACTACTTTAAAAACATCGGGTTCGTAGGTTTTGCAGAGGCGCAACCGCATAAAATGTTCTTCAGCCACCTCCTGATGATATTCCAGTAACTGCCCAATGTAGTCATCCATGTCAGCAAAGAAGTGATAAAAGGTTGTACGAGAAACCCCGGCATCTTGGGCTATACTTTTTATACTTAACTCTTGAGGGCCAAAATTTGCAAAATGTCGGTAACCGGTTTTTATCCATTTTCCTTTTTGACTAAGCGACTCTTTCATGGTAGCAAAATATAGATAGATGTAGGTCTGACCGTATTAATTTTCAGGAAATAAGCTAACTAATGACCCAATTTGGCTATATGTGTAATTCCGCATACTGAGTAATTTCCTCTAACTAAAGTTAGTGATTTTCTCCTATTTTCACTATTGTATCCTCAACAGAGTCTAAGTATAAGAGTTACTAATGCATATGTTACTGGCGATAGCTCTTAACTCTCAGAAAGAGTTCGCCAAGATGTAAAAATAAGTGTAGTTATGAAGCGAGGGAATATTGGTTAAAATACTAGCTGACAACTACTCCGTAGCGGCCATTTCAGAATGATCCATTTTGTTACCTAAGTCCTTCGTATCTTCCCTAAGCACAACGTGTATCCGCACGTTGGCGAACATAAAGACTATGATTACCAAACCTGTTTTCCGATTGTTGATTTTATATTTCCTATTTCACTCGACTGACCTTTACTGTCAGGGATCAAGTCAGCCTTAGGGTGTAAGAGAAAAGCGTTCGTCGAGAGATAAAATGAATCCATGAGCCTGTGTACAACGCACACTCGGTATCATGCCTTTTAAGTGCATTTCTTCGTAAATTACCCATGGTCAGGAGGCGTAGCCCGCCCGTTGCCTACAAGCTAAAAAAATGCAACAATGAACCGATGGATTGACCAAATAGACGAAACTACGAACAGATTTCGCCAGACTTTTGGTGAGCTAAGCAATGAACAATTGAACTGGAAACACCATCCAGCCACTTGGAGTATAGCTCAGAATATAGATCACTTGATCGTAATCAATGAAACCTATTTCCCCGTAATTGATTCAATTAGAAAGGGCACTTACCGCCCCCCGTTTATCTCAAAGATCGGTTTTATCGTGTCCTTTGTTGGGAATACGGTTTTGAAGGCAGTGCAGCCCGACAGAAAAAAGAAAATGAAAACCTTTCCTATCTGGGAGCCCGCAGAAAGTACCGTTCCTGAGGGAATTTTAGAAAGATTTGAAACACACCAGGCCGAACTGAAAGACTTGATTCGGAATTCAAAGGATTTAGTAGAAAAGGGGGTAGTCATATCGTCTCCTGCGAATAAAAATATAGTGTACAAATTAGCAACCGCATTTGAAATAATGGTAACCCACGAACAACGGCATTACGAACAGTCAAAAGAGGTGCTGCAATTATTGGGAGAAGAAGCTGGCCGTAACCTGGAATAAGGGTGACTCAATGCGGTCTAATCCGATAATCTCAAGTATTTTTTTAAAAGTATTTCATAAATGACGAAGTAGAAAAGTCAACGGTTTTCTCTCAAAAACCCCAAAAACCGCGGAGCCCCACCACTCTGTGAAATTCCCGCATTGCCCACTCCGCCATAAACATTGTGTCCGGCTTTAGAAGAGGTTAAATCTCCTACTCTATCTAAACTCTCGATTCCAACGATTATCAAGGGAGGTATCAGTCCTGATTCGGTTAGTTATTCAATGGTTCCCACTGTATGCTTAATATTTTCTAACCCATCTAAAACATATATCACGGGGTAGTTAGTCTTTCTTTTTTCATATCCTATCGGAAGTGAAATAATAATAGGGCTTTCTTCCTTCTATACTTCAGATTGCAGTACATGCTTTTGCCCAAGACCTAGTAACTTGTGTATCTTCCCGAAGCATGAAACGTAGCTCCCTGCACGTTACCAACATCAAGAACGATAATACGACGATGAAAAATTTACTCATAATACTCCTTTCGGTAATACCTTTGGTAGTGTATTCCCAACCAGAAAAAGCCTCAACTGAACGTGAAGTCCTTGATTTTAAGAACTTATTCGACACTAAAACGCAGACGGGAGTATCTTGCTACCGAATACCGGCGATTGTTACGGCACCCAACGGAGATTTGGTGGCGGCTATTGATGAAAGAGTGCCTTCCTGCGGAGACTTAAAATGGAGCAAGGATATCAACATAGTCATACGCCGCAGTACCGATAACGGAGATTCCTGGTCTGAGATTGAAACTGTAGTAGATTATCCTTTCGGAAAATCAGCCTCAGACCCATCCATGATTGTGGATAAAGTCACGGGTGCAATTTTCCTGTTCTTTAATTTTATGGATTTAGACCAAGAGAAAGATGTCTACTACTTGAAAGTAATAAAGAGTACGGATAATGGGCAAACCTGGAGCTCTCCCATTGATATAACCTCACAGATCACAAATCCGGAATGGCATAACGACTTTAAGTTTATTACTTCGGGGCGGGGTATACAAACCAGTAGCGGTAAATTATTACATACTCTGGTGAACTTGGAAAATGGCCTTCATCTTTTCGGGAGTGATGACCACGGTGAAAACTGGTATTTAATTGATACTCCAATTACACCCGGCGATGAATCTAAGATAGTGGAATTGGTTAATGGTACCTGGATGATAAACAGTCGTGTAAATAACCAGGGAATCAGGTATGTGCATACGTCAACCGATGAGGGAGTAACCTGGTACTCTCAGCCGGATTCTTCGCTTATTGATCCGGGCTGCAATGCTAGTATAATTAGATATACATCGGTGAAAGAAGGCGACGATAAAAACCGGCTTCTTTTTTCCAATGCAAAAATGTAAGATAACCGAGCTAATATGACCGTGAGAATAAGTTACGACGAAGGCCAAAGTTGGACTGAAGGCAAAACCATTTACGGCGGATCTTCGGCTTATTCTTCCCTGAGTGTTCTGGCCGATGGTGATATTGGGTTACTCTTTGAGAAAGATGATTACCAGGAAAATGCGTTTGTCCGCTTTTCTCTAGAATGGTTAACTGACGGAAAGGACCAGTACTTAAAGACTCCCGAAAAATAAGCATAGTAACCGACACTGTAGGTCGCTTAGCGGATAGAACTTAAGTTGGGTATGATGAAATACTTTAGTAGCTTCCGAACGGAATCATTAACTGCTACTAAAAGATGAATATTGCCACCTTTGAAGCGAGATGCCGATGCGGACACACATTTGATTTACCGGTATTAAGCAGTATGAGTTACGGGGAGTTTCTCTACTTTGACCTTAACGGAGGTAACCCAAAATACCTGCTCGCACTTAATAACCCGGTTTGGGACGATGTTTCTAACATAGTAGATCTGATGACTGAAGCTAACGATTCCGCAAAAGGAGCTATGATTCAAAAAATTATGGGGAAAATCGCGGATAAGCCGAGTTCGGATACTGAGTATGTTCAATACAGTATCTGCCCCAAATGTAAATCACGGAATATTACTGAAACTGATCATCGAACTGGGCAAGTTGAGGTTGAAGAATTAAGCTTTAAACAGTTTGAGAATTATAGTAAATCTGAACAGCGAAGAGTAGTCGCAGGGTTGATATAGAAGTAGGTATCACCTGAAATAAAATAAGTTGTAGTTTATCCGGAGTACTCCGATGTATTTACTTTCTTTAATCAGCACCTATCTAGCTAATTGTAGCAAAATAGCCATAAGTGATTATCCAATTTACGAATACTTTGGTCAGCATATCCGGCTTTTAGGGTTCAACCTATTTCATACTAACGATTATGGGCTTTAAAAAATGGAAGGAATAGTTAAAGCCAACACCACCGATAAATATTTACGTCCCATCCGTCACCAGATTAAAGAACTCATTGAGACTAATACAACTGTAGTAGAATTTGGATGCGGAAATGGAGATTTACTCTTTAAACTTTCGGATAAGATTTATAGGGGAATTGGCCTTGATAAATCGGAGCCATTAATTGCATACGCTTCTAACCGTAGAAAGCGGGAGAATGTGAAGAATCTTGAATTCCGAAGGATCGATTTAGTAACCGAACCTCTCCCTGACGCAGGGATGGATTATTCAATAGCGAGCCTTCTTTTCCATATACTAACGTGGAGAGATGCAACCGAACTACTAAAACTGCTTATAGCCAATTCAAAAACAACCCTTATATGCGGATTCTGTGAACCTGAAAATTTTAAACAAAGTGCTCTACTTTGGTTAGATCAAAGGTTTACCAGCCATTATTCTAACTATAGAACCTACAAAAAGAAAGGATTTACGGAAGGACTACTTGGTTCTCTAAAAAATGTAGAATATACCAGGTACGATACCTTCGACCCTGTAATCAAGATTTATAAAATACCCCAGCGAAACAGCTTCTAAACGTTATAGAAACTATTCAGCCATATAATTAAACAGTCTTTCATCGTTTAAGCAGCTTGAAGCCAATTTCCCGGCCTTGCCCCTGAAACATAGCCAGATTGATCCAGAACCAGGCGAACTGCTCCATCAGTTCAAACTTATCGTTTCCGCCAATATCGTAGCATTCGGCAAAACCAGCGTCTTTCGCTAACTGAATGGCAATCTCTTTTCCTCGCTGGCTATCGCCGCAGGTGAACAGATCAATGGCTACTCCCTGGTATTCCGGATTTTTCATATTGTTGTAGCCGGTAGTGTTAAAGCATTTCACTACATCTTCCGATGAGGTATTGGCCAGTATGGCGTCTGAGGTGTTGGAATACCCCTGCGGGCCGCGACCCATGATGATATTCATAGCATCAATAATCACTTTGTCGCTGGTATCGCCCAGGCTTTGGGCTACTTCAACGGCAGCTGGGGCAGGAGTAGCCAACAAAATAACTTCTGACTTGGCTACTGCTTCAGTAACTGCAAATACCTGCGTATTTGGATTATCCAGTAAATGCTTACCCTTAAAGTTATTCGTATCCTGAACCCCTAGATTGATGTTATGCCCGGCCCCAGCCCATTTGGTGGCTAAGGCTCCGCCAACGTTTCCGGTACCGATAATCGCAATTTTCATAACTGTTGTATTTTTGGTTCTAACCCAAGCTATAAATCACTCCCTAATAATTCAACTACCATTCGAGCGGCTGCCGCCCCGGAATTTTGCTGCTGCCCCGTCACCAAATTGCCGTCAGTAATGGCGTAGGAGGCGAAGGCGTCCGCTACTTTAAAATTGGTGTCTGCTAACTTTCGGGCTTCGTCTTCAATCCGGTAGGGCTGAATTTTCTGACCCACCGCCTGATCGGCGTAGTCCTCTTCCGAATTGGCAAAGCCCGTCCAGGTTTTGTTTTTTACCAGCAATTCCCCGTTTGACTTTTTTGCTTCCAGCAACAAGGTAGTAGAGTGGCAAACCGAGGCGCTGGGTTTACCAGCTTCGTAAAATGAGGCGAACAACTTCTCCAAATCATGATTGCCCCGGAAGGTATACATCGGTCCCTGACCACCCATCAAAAAGATGGCATCGTAATCATCAGCATTCACCTTCGTTAGTTTTTGGGTGTTTTCAAGCATACGGTTAAACCAGTCGTGCTGCATATAACCCAAAGAGATTACATCGTGGGCGGAGTAGCCACTTTCATCCGTCGGATCGGAGTAGGCATCCATCACCACCTTCCCGCCTTCGGTTGAGGCCAGTTCTACCTCGTAACCCGCTTCCTGAAATACGTATAGGGGATGGGTTAACTCCGCGGCCCAAAACCCAATGGGCCAACCGGTTTGCTCGGATATGGCTGGGCTACTAGCCACCATCAATATTTTACCTTTAGTCGGCATGCCGTGGGCGTGCACGTACCGTTTTTCTTCTTTCACTGTAGTATTATCCACAAGATTAATTCTGTTTATTATTCTGCTTCTTCCGTAAATGTGGGAGTATATACTATCTTTGACAAGATACTTACGCTGAACATAGGTACTTACTTTTTTGAAAGTATGCTGAAAATCAAATAGTTATGCCTGAGTTTATGTACAAGAACAAGCTCTACTACAACCCGGTAGAATTTGCGATGGATAGGATTGGTGGCACCTGGAAAATACCGATCCTCTGGCGACTGAAAAACCGGGTGATGCGGTACAGCGAGTTGAAGAAGGACATTCCACACATTACCGATAAAATGTTGACTACCCAACTTCGGGAGCTGGAAGCCGAAGGATTTATTCACCGGGAGGTGTATGCGGTGGTGCCGCCTAAGGTTGAGTATTCTATGACAGAGAAGGGGAAAACCTGTATTCCGATTATCGAAACTATTCGGAACTACGGCTTGTACCTTATCAAAGAAGCTGGGATAGAACACTCTTAACCTCCAAAAGGCATTCTTATCCGATAAATAATGGATAACTAAACAATAAATACTTAATTTGAGCATATTTTTCTTAAAATAAGTTTTATGCAGCCATCTTATCTCTCGGGGCGTGGTGCTCAGTCCAATCCGTCTAACTCATTTCTAAGCAACCAAATCGTTCAGGAACACCCTGAGGGAATTGACGAAGACCTGTACGTTTCGCCTCATCGGCAGATCATTACTGATCATCCCAAGAAAATCATAAGCAAAGTAGATAGCCCTGATCTACGGATGATGTACTCTATTAACCCCTACCAGGGCTGCGAACACGGTTGTATCTATTGCTACGCCCGTAATTCGCACGAGTACTGGGGGTTTAGCGCCGGATTGGATTTTGAACAAAAGATCGTCGCTAAGCAGAATGCACCTCAACTGCTGGAACAAGCTTTCCAACGACACAGTTGGCGAGCTATGCCTATTGCCCTTTCGGGAAATACCGACTGCTACCAGCCCGCCGAGCGGGAACTGAAGATTACCCGGCAATTGCTGCGGATATTTTTGAAGTACGGAAATCCGGTAGGTATCATCACCAAAAATCGACTGATAGAACGGGATTTGTCCATTTTGAAGGAATTAGCAGCGGAAAAGCTGGTTCACGTATACTTCTCCGTTACTACCCAAAAAGAAGCGTTACGCGCTAAGATGGAACCCCGCACGGCCAGTATTGCCAAGCGACTACAAACCTTAGAAACACTGTCGCAAGCGGGCATTCCCTGCGGAGCCATGATCGCTCCCATCATTCCCTCACTGAATGATCATGAAATTCCCGCCTTGATGAAGCAGGTAGCTGATGCCGGAGCTTTATCGGTAGGTTATACGATAGTACGCCTCAATAAAGCCATCGGTCCGCTCTTTAAAGATTGGATCACGAAGAATTTTCCTGAGCGAGCGGCAAAGGTGTGGAATCAGATTAAGGAGATGCACGGCGGAGCGGTGAACGATAGCCAATGGGGCCGACGTATGGTAGGCGAAGGACCTATCTCAGATCATATCGCCCAGCTATTCAAGGTGAGCAAACAAAAGTATATGAACGGTCGGGAGATGCCCGACTATGATCTAACCCGTTTCAGCCGCAGCGGCAGCTACCGTTTGTTTTAGTCTGATTGAGTCGCCAAAGATTGTACCCACTCTTGCGTTAGTAGATCATCTAACTTATGTAATGTATCGGCATACTCAGCCAAAGCAGCCAGATTTTGATAAGCAATTGGATCACTTTGGTGATCGTATAGTTCCTGCGCAACAATGGCTCCGGTAGTATCCTGCCAGCGAGTGTAGCGGTAGCGATCGGTGCGCATTGAGTAACCCATTATTTCTCCTCCTTTACGAGGAAACTGGCTTAACGCCACCTGCTTCCATTCCCGACCGGGATCGTCTAATAAAGGCACAAAGCTGATGCCTTGTAAGTGGTCGGGTAATGGTAGTCCGGCCAGTTCGCAAAGCGAAGGATAAATATCCACAAACTCCACTAGTGCATCGGTTTGCTGTCCGGAGGTTTCCATCCCCGGTACACTCACAATCAGAGGTGAACGAGTGTCCAATTCAAAGTTGGTGTGCTTGCTCCAGTCACCATAGTCACCCAACTTCCAGCCGTGGTCGCCCCACAATATGATAATGGTATTGTCTCGCAAACCCAACCGGTCCAGTTCGTCCAGTACTTTACCAACCTGAGCATCGGTATAGCTCACGCAGGCCCGGTAGCCGTGGATTAGGTTACGAGCCATGCTATCGCTCACTTCACCCTCGGAGGGTATTAGTGAATACGCTCGTAGCTCGCCCCACTCGGTAAACGCTACCGCCGGAGCTTCATCGGGCGATGTATCCTGGTCAGGTAGTTCAATCCCGACGGGGTCGTACAAGTCCCAGTACTTCTGGGGAGCATTGAACGGCAAGTGGGGTTTGTAAAATCCGACTCCCAGAAAAAAGGGTTGATCTTGCTGGCTCAATTCGTTCAGTGTTCTTATCGCGCGTTTCGCGACAATACCGTCGGGATAGGCGGTATCGGGCACTACGGCTCGTTCGTAGGGCGGACCACCACCGTTGTTTTGGTCGGCCAGAGCATTGCTTTCGTCGGTTACGTAGGCCCGCCAGTTTTCCATCGGCCACTGGGGTTCAATCCGTCGGTCCTGATTATCGCCCTCCACACTCCAGGAGGCACTATCCAGAATAGCGGCATGAAAGATTTTCCCCCAGAACTCGGCGTGGTAGCCCTGCTCGATAAAGTGCTGGGGAATGGTAGTGACCGAAGCCGGAACCACATCGCGGAAGTAAGTTTGCAGATCGTACACGTGGGTAGAATCCGGCCTAAGCCCGGTCATTAAACTAGTACGCGAAGGTGAGCAAACTGCCTGCTGACAATACGCCCGGTTAAACACTAATCCCTGGCTAGCCAGCCGATCAATATTAGGTGAATAAATATAGTCTTTGCCGTAGCAGCCGAGTTCGGGACGCAGATCATCTACGGCAATAAATAGCACATTGGGCGGAGATGGGTTTTCAGTAACAGCCTCCGTTGTGGACGATTGACAGCCGAAGCAAGTCCAGAAAATCAGGTAGTGGAATAAGAAGTGGTCAGACATTGTTATGGTTTGTTTTGTAGGAACATCATTAATGATGTTCCTGCGTACCGTCCTATTCTTACTGGCGATTAGGTTGCCAGGGGTTGAGCATATCGAAGGAGGCGTTAGCCCCTTCCGTTTCAGTGGCAAAGTCTATTTTCATTTTAAAGAAACTATGGCCGGTAAAGGTCTGCTCGGCCACCGGAATCATAATGGTTTGCAGGCGAGAAAGAAAGCCTCCGTGCTGGTAGGTAGCGGTAATAGCTACGTCACTAATGAAAATATCCTGCATATTAGCGGTGGTAGGTTGCAGGCTATTAGTCAGTACTACGTTGTCGTGGGGCTCCGCGTTAAAGGTTGGGTCAATCCGATCGTCCACGCCCATCAGGTAGGGGCCGTGCTTGAGAATGCCGGCTACCTGATTGCCGCTGAATTCTATCTCTTCATTTTTTTCATTTACCAGGGTAGTTTTAAACCGAAAGGCTAAGTTGATACGGTCGCCCATTTTTGGAACGCTCGATAATGCCAGGTATCCATTACGAATGTCAGTGCCTGCATTCTGATCGTTAATCTCAACCGAAGCTAATTCGGCCCAGGCGGGCACCCGAACTGATAAAAGAGTTTTATCCGCCCATTTGGATACGCGAATCTGGTACTGATACAAGCTGTCTTCGGAATCCAAATGGTGCAGCGAGAATGTGTGCTTGTCGTCGGTGTATTCGGTCTCTAGCAACAGATCTAATTTCAGCCGTTCCGCATCAGCATGCACCATATATTCCTGTTGGATTTCCCGCATCGCCCGCAGGCCGTGCATGGTACAGCACCACCAGGCGGCGTGCCGGTAGTTGGGAGCTACTCCTTGCCCAGTCAAGTGATGATGCCCAAAATCGCCAGTAGCGTACTGGTTGAAATACAGGGCATTGTACAATGCGTGTTCGGCCTGATTGCGGTAGGCAGTATCCTGCGTTAGTTGGTATAAATGCAGCCCTAACCGGATGAAGTCGGCTGTTGAGCAGCCCTCATCCCGAGTACCCTTACCGCCAAAGTACTCCGGTACTGAGCCAAAGAGCGTATAGTTATTAGAATTAACCAAGGCCCGGTAGGAGCGCTGCACGTGCTGAAGTTGTTTTTGGTCACCGTTATACTCGTAGAGTTTGAGCACCCCACGCAAAGTCGTCAGGTACCCATGGCTATGCTGTTTACCGGGGGGTGGTAATAAGGGATAGGTTTTCGCGGCGGCTCGCGCAAACCGCGGACGTTCGGTGGCTTGACTTAACATTACTAACCCTTCAATGTACTGCGTAAAGCAGATAATGCCTTTGGCACCAAAACCCTCCAGCTTTTTCCGTACTTCCGGTTTAGCGCAGGCTTCGTAGGTACTAATAAAAAAATCACCCAGACGAGTAGCTGCTTCCAGCACATCACCATCCTGGGTTTGCTGGTAGTAGTGCATCAGGCCAACCAGCAACCGTCCGTTGCCCCACAGCAGCGCCATATGTTCCCCACCAATCTCGGAAGCGACAAACTTTAGCGAAGCATCGCCAAAACGCCCGTCAGATTGCTGATAGGTCAGTAGTTCGTCTACCAGTTGCGGTAGAGGCACTAAAGATTTAGCTTCGGGAAATAAAGAAATTACTTCAATGTAGCGTCCAGACAAATCGCCGCTAAAGTTGTAGAACCGGCGGGGGTTATTGGGATCGAGCTTTACGTCGGCCAGAATAAACTCTTTAGTAAACACCGGATGGTACTGATCCTGCGTCAGCCGGTCTAGTGCCATCTGCATGCGGTAGTTAAACTCCTGTTCCCGCACCGATTGCCCGAAGCTACTTACCGTAACGATCGTCAGGAGAATTAGAAAAAATAATGACCTCATAGATTGTTGTGTTTTATTCTCTATTTAGCAGCAGACGCATCAGTTGCTCCGCGGCTACTTTTCCTTTTTTCCGGACAAACAGACGGGGGGTATTGTCGCCCACTTCGTATACCAGGCTTTCGGCCCCAAACTCCCGGAACAGAAAGTTCTTGGAAACTCCGGTAGCGTTTACGCTGCCTTGGGCGTTGATCTCGTAATCGGGGATATTATCTTCAATAGAACTGAGCCATTCGGCCATCAGGCCGGGAGTGTTAGTCACCGACACATTATCTAAGGTGTAGTAAATATCATCCCAGGTAGAATGGAAATCGATGCCGAAGTAGAGCTTGGCCCCTTCCACCGTTTTCTCGCGCAAAAAGTCACGCACTGCCCGGGTTTCGGGATGGTGAAACTGACTCCAGTCGCGGTTCAGATCCACCCCGCCAGCATTGTGCCGCCAGTGGCCTAAATCGGCTCCGTCGGGGTTCATGAGTGGCACTACGTAGGTGGTATATTCCTTTCGGAACATCTTCGCCTGTTTACTATCCCCGGTTAAGGTTTCTACAAACGCTTTCATTGCCAGCCAGCCGGTTACTTCCGGAGGGTGCTGCCGCCCGAACACAAATACGATTTTATCTTCCTTTTCTGCCTCGCTGATTTTCATGCTTCGCATCGGTCGCCCTAACCGGCTTTCTCCAATATCGGCGTAGCTGATATAAGACTGTTGTGATAGGCTATCAATCCAGGCAAAAATGTGCTGGCTGGTCTGCAGCTCCTGTCCGGCTACCCAGAGCGTATCCGAGTCTAAAGATAATTTTATGGCTACTGTTTCGGGTAGGGAGTTCGGTCCAAAATCCGCTTCGCCCTTATTAAACTCTTGGTAATTCGCCGAATCCAGTGGCTGCCACTGCTTACCGTCGCGGCTGAGCTTGGGGAAGTAACGGTGCTTAGCGTCCTGGTAAGTAAACTTTAGTAAAACTTCCTGGGGCTCGTCAGCCCAAATCTTAAAGGCGTACCACGGACTGGGATTGATAGGAGCGTTTTCGGGAGTGATCCACAGCATTAGCGTATCTTCTTTCATCAAAGCACCGTTGAGCCGGGCTCCGTCAAACTCGTTACTGAGGTAAATACCCACATCTTCAAAGGCAAAGGTATTACGGTACTGTCGCTGAATGGGCCGGGGACTGGTATCTACTTCCCGAACCGGGCCTTGCCCCTGGTAGGTTTTCTCAGGGGTTTGAGGGAATACCAGGAAAGCATGAAAGCACAACCCTATCAAGAGTAAGAAGAAACGCATGGGAGTTAAGTCAGAAATAGGCAGATGATATTCTATTCTGATGAATCTACGAATATTTTGGTAATGTTGGGTAGACTTTCACCCGAGCCAGCAGCCCGGCCAGAAGCACTCCGGTAATGATATCCCAGATACCCCACCAACCGGCCAGAAAGGCCATGCCGCCCAGCCCATCAAAAAAATTAAAAATAATAACTAGCGCCAAGCCAGAATTCTGAATGCCGGTTTCCAGGGCAATCGTTTTACAATCGGGTAGTTTAAGACGGAAAAGAGCACTCGTTCCGTAGCCAGCCGCGTAAGCTATCGCGTTATGCGCCAACACAATCAGTAGTAGCCAGTGAATGTACTTCAGAAATAGGTCAAAATTAGCCGCAAAGGCTGCCACAATAAAGGCAAAGAAGATAATCAGCGAAAGTATGCGTAGCGGACGACAAGCCCGCTCGGTGAATTTTGGGAAGCGGTGGTTGATGAACATCCCGGCCAATAGCGGTACTCCTACTACCCAAACCAAGGTGCTTACCAACGCCCAAACCGAAAGTGAAAAACCTGGTACTTCCTGGGTTTGCAGGTACACCCCCGACCAAAAGGTAAAATTCAGCGGTACGGTGACGACAGCTAGTAGCGTAGATAAGGCTGTTAGGCTTACGGACAGCGCCCCATTACCTTTGGCCATTACGGTGAGCATATTCGATAGATTTCCGCCCGGGCAGGAGGCTACCAGTAGCATTCCCAGCGCTACGCTGGTGCTGGGTCGAATAAGCAGAATCAGAACGTAAGTAACGGCTGGCAGCAGTAGTATCTGCACCGCTAATCCCACCATCACTGGACGAGGTTGTTGTAGCAGGCGACGAAAATCAGCTAAGGTCAGTTCCAGAGCAACCCCGAACATCACCAGGCTCAAGCAGAAGTTCATCAGTTGTAAACTCTGCTCGTTAAAGTGGAGCGTTAACGTATCTAACTCTTCCATAAAAAAAGCCATCGCGGGTGGATGGCTCTTCCATTTTTCCGGTTAATTGACTAGTATTTCACAATTGGATCCAAGCTTTTGGCCTGTTCCACGAAATCAGCGACTTGCTTCACTCCGGGTACAACCCGGGTTAGTTTTTTAGCCTGATTCGTCTCTAATAGTTTGGCGTGCAGGTTTTCTGGCTTACGGTTACGCAGTTCTTTCACCGTATCTACCCCGGCTGCTTTTAGCAATTCAGCAAACTGGCTGGCAATGCCCTTGATGCGGAACAGATCGGCCATGTTTACGTAGTCCAGTACCTTCTTTTCGTCGATACCACTAGCCTCGGCAATCTTTTTCCGGCCCGATTTAGTAGCTCCATCTTTCAGTAGTCCCTCTACCGAACGTACTCCGGCTTTGGCTAATTTTTTCTGATGGGCGGGGCCAATACCCTCAATATCGGTGATTGTTTTTGACATGATTAAAACGGTTTTGGTTAATAGATGAAGAATAACAAATCGGTAACACGCTTCAAAATAATAAAAATTGCGGAAGCAGCCTATACGCGATCCCGCTTTGGCCGAGGAGCCCAGATAGTTCCAATCTCATCTCCTAGGGCTACTGCTTCGCCTTGGGAGTAGTAGTACCCAACCAGTGCACAAATAATACTATCCAGGGCATCTTCGTATCCTTTCAGGTATTTCATTGAATAGTCCTGGTTGGCATCTAAGTCAGGCAAATTAATTTTTTCTGATAAACTAACCTCGGTAAGAATCCTAGCTCTTAGTTCATTCAGTTTCTCGACTGACTTTTTGTACCGGATCTCGGGAGGATCTTCTTTGAAGTACTGATTCCGTTTCTGCACCTTGTAGGGAAGTCGGTAGCCGTAACCAAATAGCTCAATAATGGCAATGTGCGGATACACTTCTAAAAAAGAGGGATGATCATCAATGGGCTTTAATCCAGTCCACTGAAAACCTGCCTCAGTTAGCTGCTGATAAAGCAGATCAGCCACAGGGCCGGGCCGTTCGGGAGTGGGGCTATGCACCGAAGCTCCCCGGCCACCGTATTGCCGGGTTACGGCCCGGTCGGCCTCACGGCACGAACGAACCGGTTGCGGGCCTAACGGAATATCGAGGGCTAATACCTGAACATCGCCGTAGTGTGTCTGACAGTACTCCAGCAATTTCGAAAGCTGAGGAGGTGTAATCTTAGCTGGTGCTTCCCAGCAAATTTCATCTTGTAAAAATTCGGAATAGGAACGGGCAAGGTGGACGAGTTGAGGTTTAGCACCTGCATTGACTTCCAACAGTGCTACTCCGGATGGATTATGGAACGTCCAGGCAGCATCTACTCCCAGAATAAATAGCGATTGGCTCATGCTATTTAAACCGGATCGGGTTTAAATGTTACCTACAGAGAGGTGTCGTCCTGGAGTAAAGCGATATTGAACGCAAAATTGCAGTTCTCGCATTGCTTCACCTGCATGGTAGCAATGCCAACTACTTCCCCCTTGTGGTTCATGACAGGACTGCCGCTGCTACCGGGGGAGATAGCTGCATCCATTTGAATGAGGGCGTCTCGTTGCCCTTTGTACTTGCGGATAGAGGATACGATGCCGCGCGAAACGGTACTTTCCAATCCGCGAGGGTTGCCCAGCACCACAATATCTTCGCCTTTGCGAGGTAACGCTGCCCCTAAAGGAAGGTAGTCGACTTCAGCTTCGGTCTGCACCTGAAAAATCACGTAGTCAAACTTCTCACTTTGTTTGATGATCCGTTTTACATCATATTCTTCGCCGCCAAAGGTTTTAATTTTCCAGCTCTCTCCTTTTTCAAAAACATGGTGATTGCTGACCGCAATGCCCTGTTTCTCTATGAAAAAGCCAGTTCCCTGCCCAATACGCTTGCCGGTACGATTGTAAGTATATACCACAAACACGCTGGGTTCGGCAATCTCTACGATGTCGGTAAGTGATTTTTCTTTCCGCAAAGCGGTAGATACGGGTGGACTGTACGTAGCCACGGTGTCGGGAGCTACGTTTTGAGTGGCCATTTTTTGCAAAGAGGTGCGTTGAGCGTTCAGCTTACGGCCAGAACGCGAACAACTATGACAACCTGAGAGCAGTATGGCTAAAGCGAGGGACCAAATAATACTTCTCATCGTTATCAATATAACGATTTTCGTGCCGGAATTTATTCTCTCCCCCAAAGTTTTTCGAAAAAACTTTTTTTGCCTTCTGACTTATTCGGAGAAAAATATTGATTTAATGCCTTTAATTGATCGAGAATAGCAGCTTGTTGCTGTCTATTTTGCTCTTTTAGGTCAATAATGTTTTGATTCAGCGGCTCGATCAATGCGAGTTTACCTACCGCATGTTGATTATCGTCAAAGGCTTTTCGCAAACGGCTTTCTTCCTGAATAGCTAAGTCGCGGATGGTGCGGATGCGGGTTTGGGTATGCTCCAGTAATTCTTGCAAACTTTTGTCCAGTACGTGGTCTACCTTAACTACCGCATTGTTAATCACTTGCCCCCGTTTCTCCAGTTCAGAAAAATGGGTACGTAAAAAGGTTTGTAGCTTTTCGTTTTTTTGGGTCACGCCCCGAATTTCTTCCAGTACGTTTTCTACCTGCTGGGTACGGTACAGAAACTGATTCAACTTCTCGGTCAATCCGGCGGTGCTTTCTACCATTTCGTTGGTTTGCGCCAGATAATCTTTAAACTGGGTGAGCTCCCGCGCACTTTCATTCAGCGACTGAAACACCTCTAAATTCGCTTTAGCCAGCTCCATAATGTCGATCTCCTGCAGTGCCTGCGCTATCTGCTCTTGCGCTTTCAGCGTTTCGTAGTTTTTGTTGAGCAAGCCTTCCAGAGTCACCAGATTATCGGTGAAGTTTTGCTGAAAGCCACTTAGCTGCCCCTGTAGTGTTTGCAAGGTTTGAGTAGTATCCTGCGCCAGTTGCGGCAGCCACTCGGTTTGAATAAGCGTAAGGAATTCATTTTTCCGCTGGAGGGCTTTGCGTTGAGCATCCGGCCAGGCCCAGCCTAATAAAAACAGCGTGAGTAAACCACCTACCACCGCTGCGATGATGGCAATTTTAGCACCACTCAGAAAAGCGGCGGCCGTACTCAGATAGATTGCATCGGTGATAATTTCATCGGGCAGCTCCGGTAGAAAGAAAAAGCTCACTCCTATCCCAAAGATCGTGGTGGCTAGTCCAATCAGAGCGGGTATCCAAGCTTTTTGCTTTAGTCCTTGCCCGAGCTGCATCTCTTGCCGGGCTACCAGATTCTGAATCAGCGCAAAGTCCAGCACCACTCCGCGGCTTTTGAGCAAATAGCGATTAAGGGCGTAGAAGAGCTGGTAGCGCGCTGCCGGTTCGTATTCTTCAGCCCGCAGCATGGGGAGCCGGATACCTTCGGTGGAGCGTAGTTCCCCCTGATAGAACTGCTCCAACAACTGGTCAGTATTAGTTTCGGTTAGGGTGGTGAGGGGAATACGCCGGGAGGTAATTTGTACTTCTTTGTCGGTCGGAATCCAGCGGGCGAACTCTTTAATATGCTGCCAGGCCTGCCAGAAGAACCAGCCTTCAGCTCCCAGAGCGACCAGTAAAAGGACGGTCTCAAACGTAGCCAGATCACTCATACCGGATCAGGGCTTTATCTTCCGGTAAAACCACCCACTGGTCGCCCCGACGGATGGCTTTACCCGGCTTTACATTGATAATGCGCTGGGCACCGGGGAAGTAGGAATTGGCACTGTCGCAGACCGGCTCCAGATAGCTCCCCGGTGAGCTAAGGGCATCCTTCATCGCGTCGGCATTATTAGCTACGGTAAATTCGGCGGTATTTTCTCCGTTTTGCTCCAGCACCTCAAAGTGGTAAATAGAGGCCGACGGACGAAACTGAGCCGACATTGATCCGGCCGGAAAGGTGCCGTCGCTATTGGGAGTAGACAAATAGTAAGATTTGGTTACAGGGGCGGGAGGGCGATTGGGACCAAACTTGGAAGTGGAAGCAGTTTTTGATTTTTCTTCCTTCACTAAGCGCTGTTGCAGGGAAGCAACCTTGGCTTCCGCTTCCTTCAAACGGTTTTTCACCTGGGCCACTTCCTCGCGGGTAACGTAGGGCGTACTCTTCTGAAACGAGCGTACGGTCAGCTCCTCAATCCGTTTTCCGTACCGGTCAATTCGGGCATCCTGTTTCTTCAATAAGCTGAATGCGTACCACAGTAAACCTAACAGCAATAGTATCAATCCTAAAAGAACCAGCTGAAAAGTCTGGCTATCTAGGAATGCCAGCGAGCCTATACCATCGGTATTACCTTCGGGAAGTATTTCAGTATAGCCCGAAGCAGGTTCAGGTTCGTTATCATCGACTATTTCCTGAACCGCATTCTCTGGTTCCGTAGCGGTTTCGGCGGGGGTGGTAGCTTCTGTAGCCAGATACTGCTTTATTTCTTGTCTTAATAGTGCTTTGGTTTGGGCTAACCGCTCGTACTGCTCTTCAGAAGCAACTCCGAGTGGTTGAAGACTGACATTTTGGATCTGCTGTTGCAAAAAATCTATAGCTTCATCTTCCGTCCACTCATTCCGGTACATCGATTTAATATCAATAATGCGACGGTACAGGTTGATACTGGCATTACGCCAATCGTTATTTTCCAGAAAAGTGGCCAGTGCTTCACTACCGGGCGGCTGCTCTATGCTATACTGGCCCGGGCCAAATTGCTGCCGAAAAGCTTCGTAGCCTGCTCTTTCGGCGGTTTGATCAGGCCGTATGCTGAGGTAGTCCTGCATATAAGCATCCATAATCTGCCAACCGATATAGTCTACTGTTTGGGCAAACTGCTCGCGAATAACCGCCGATTGTACCGGTTGCAGCAGGCTATAGAATAGTATAAGTAGTAGTGCCTTGCGAGTCATGGTAATGTAGGTTAGTTATATTCTTCGGTCAGTTCGGTAGCTATCTTAAAGGCCAGCCGATTGAGGGCTCCGGTGAGCGGATAAAAAAAGAAAGTTTCTTCCACGTTCACATCCTGGTTGCCCGCCAGTTCTTTCAGCTTCAGTTGTTGCCCGGATTTGAGGTATTCCATCAAATCTTCCTGCAACAGTTGTCGATAATTGGTCAGGTGTGACGGATTAACTCCGAAATGATGCGTAAAATTGTATTCGTTATGGATGGTGAACAACAATTTCATAAACTCATCTACTTCACCTAATACCTGCTGTAGCGTATCGTCGGTCACTTCCGGATACTTCACCGGTTGCTCCGGCACCAGTACTCCGTTGCCCGTGCCCAAAAGAACGGTTTTAATCTCATCAATCTCTACGTCCACATCACTGAGCAAACCACCCTTGCAAGTAATTTCCTTAGGCTCGGCGTACTGTTCCAGTTCAATGCTGTTAGCTTCAGCTTCGTATACATGCTTGAAAACCAAGCGGGTCAAACTACTAAGACTATTCAGGTTAGGGCTAGGGTCAACAATGTTCACCACCTTCGAGCCTCGGCCGCTGAACAGGATATGGCGGGGCATCTCCAATCCTTTGGCTTGCATCAATTTAGCTAAGTGGAAGATAATGGCGGTATAAAATACCAGAAACACAATCTTAAAGTCCTCGTCCTCCTTCAGCAGGTTGTGGAAAGAAACCGGAATATTTTGTTCTTTGATATGCTTATTCTCTTCCAGCGAAAAGAAGAAAGCGATAATATCCTGGGAACGTTGTTCCTCCACAATAGCATTGTACACTCGCAGCAACTCATTCTGTTTATTTTCTTGCAGCAACCGCCCTATTTCTTCGGCGTAGCGACGGACAAAACCATTGATAGCGGCCGAACCGTGAAAGCCATCTCCGAAGATAGCATTAGCGGCAAAACGGAAAGAGGTTAGCACCGTCGGCTGATTATTCTGGAAGATCACAATATCGGTAGTACCCCCACCGATGTCAATACCAACCGAGGGCTTATCGGCGGCACTTTTGCCCAGTCGTTCTTTATAGAAGTAGAAGGGCGCAATGCTTTCCGACAGCTTTTGTGGATCGCGCTCGGAGGTAATGTAGCGATGAAATAGCTCCCGCCAGGTGGCCTCCAGACTATTGCGGCGGTTGGGGAGCATACTGGAGGGATAAAACCAGATCAGCTTGGTCTTCTTCAGATCGCCGTTGTTGAGCAACACCTTGCTGCGGATCAGGAATAACAGGTTTTCAAAGAAGGCTTCTACCCGCCGTTTATCCTCCTGGTTGCGGGTGTAGTTCGACCACTTCAACTCGGTAGTAACCCGGGTATTTTTCTGAATGGGATACTTCTCATACACAAACGGAATATTGAAATCCGACAGCACATAGGTAGAAGTGCCCAGATTCAGATTGTGGCTCTCGCCGATGACCGTGCGCTGAGGAAAGCGAAACTCAAACTGCTGCCCGATGTAGCGCGGCAGGAACTCCTGTGGAATCAGATCGCGGATGAGGGTGGCCCCGCTACCCCCGAAATCAGGATTGGCCTGGGCGAAGGCCGGATCATGCAACGTGGCAATCTGCACATCCTCTTCGGTGATGTCGAACGGGCGAGGATTGCCGTTGCCTACTTTGTATTCAATATGGGTATTGGTGGTACCGAAGTCAATCGCGAAAGTATAGGTATCGTTGCCACCACTGTAGGCCGGAAATTTGGGAATAACGATTCCCTGGGCCACTCCGGTTCGCAGTTGCATGTAGTCGAACTCCTGCTGTAGCACGTAGTATAGCGTGCTCGCCCGGTCATCCGACCGCTTGTCACTCCGCTGCTTTTCGGCCTGATGACCGATAGGCTGCGTAGCGTCATCGCGGTAGAACTGCAGTTCGTACTGGTGGTAACGGGTATGCGGACTAACATCGCGATCTATGAGTTGCACCCGGTAGTGGGTATTCTCTACTTTGTTCCCAGTTTTGATGAACGGATACAGCGTAACTCCGAACTGATGCTCCACAATCACCCCTTTGTTCCGGCTTTCGTCGGGAGGGGGTATTTCACCTTCGGTTATTCCCGGGGTATAGATCCGCTCGAAGGTCACAAAGCCCTGCTTCACCGGAATGCGCAGGGTTACCCGCACTCCTCCGGCCGCCAGCGGCTCCATATCGATGGTGTTTTTTCCCCCGGCTACCGTTCCTTGCAGATCAGCTAAATCAAAGAACTGGAAGTAGAAAGGCTTGATAGGTAACACATAGCCTGA
The DNA here is from genome assembly GCA_964551335.1 of uncultured Roseivirgaceae bacterium. Taxonomy (GTDB): domain Bacteria; phylum Bacteroidota; class Bacteroidia; order Cytophagales; family Cyclobacteriaceae; genus Tunicatimonas. The sequence goes on along the minus strand of CAZKCO010000010.1, from coordinate 135,743 downwards.
ATCCTGCTCGCGGCCGGCCCAATGTCCGTCAAAATACTTCTGCCGATTAATTGGGTACACTAACTTAACGAGGTAAGGCTCGAAAAAGTCGCTGACCGTTAGGTACGGATACTTGATAACCTGTCCGGGTAAGGTACGCTGCTCCAGCGGTTCGGCTACGTGGTAGGGGACTTCCTGGTCGTTGTTCCAGGGTTCACTCACGTAGGTGTAGGGTTTGTTGAACTGATTTTGCAGCACCATCGGCTTGATAGCCGCCGAGTACTTAGATGATTGAATGACAAAATCACTCTGTTCCGCCACCGAGCCTCGTTCCACCTTTTTCTTACGCAGCGGAAAGCCCAATAATTCCACAGTATCGCCCGCACTACCGGTATCCAGTTCGGCAAACTGATCGAAGAATGACTTTTCGGTGAGTTTGTTAATCCGGTCGTATAAAGCTGGGGTTTTAATCCGTAGTACCTCCAGATTGATTTCCAGGTAGTCGGCTACCTCCTTAAAATACGCCCGAAAGTCCTTTCCTTCGGCTGACCGATAAAACTTTAACAAGCCGTATAGATAGAGTTGGAAAGATTCACTGCGCTCGTACAATGGCGGATATTCTCCACTAAATAATTTGTTCTTATCCAGCGGCACATCGACAAAACTCAGGTCGTTAGACGAAGCGAAGAACAGCGAGGTAGGAGAAGTGCCCCCCACTACTTTATAGTTGTAGTACAGAATATATAATCGCTTGATCTCATCAAAATTGTACGTATCCGCATCCTGCTTCAGGTACAAATCCAGCACTTCACCCAGGCGACGGTGCTGCTCGTTGCCCGACTGCCGCAGCCGTTGCAAATCCGTATCCGGGTCCCAGGCAACGATCTGTAATTGCCCTTTGATGTAATCGGCATTGAATAGCAACTCTCCCACATCCAGTGAGTCGGATACCAGCTTACGGTCTAGTGTGGTGCCCCGCAGTTGTTTGTCTTTGATGATATTCTTGAAGGCCGTTCGCACCAGGTCAATCTGGGCGAAGGGGCTGGGGATGGACGTAGGCGGCTGCTCGGTATTCCCGCCTTCGGGATCGCTAATGGCATCGATCTGCCTACGACCGTAAGCATCAGCTTTAAACCAGTGCTCGCCGTTGGTCAGGTTATGGTACGTTAATACTTTGGGCATCGTTGGCTCTAGTTAAAAAGTGTTTTTTTGACCTGATTTAGTTTTAAGCGTTTTATCTTTGGAAACTCAATAGTATCCAGTACGGCAAAGTGCTTATGGTTACTAATAAGATAATCGGCGTTAGCTGCTACCGCACAATCGACGTATTTATCATCATCAGCATCTTTAGTAATCATTGTCCACCGATAAGATGGTTCAACAAATGTTACTGAGGGATTTTCAATCATTGCCTGAATTACATTTTTAGTAACTTCTGTATTGGTCTTTTGCTCTAATATCTCGGTATACTCATTGATAATTTCAGTAGTAACTGCTAATTCTAATTTACCCTGAAGAAAAAGATCATATAACCAGCGATCTGCGAGGTAAAATCTGCAATAAGCAGTTCGTATCAATAACGATAACCATTTCACTCAGACCTTGCTCCCTCCTTTTTTCTTGCTACGATAATGCGCTTTCCCCCATTCTTCTACCTTTTCATCTACATCCCATTTTCGCTCTTCAAAAAGCTTATCCATTGCATCATCGGCTTTCTGTGCATAGTAATTAGAAATCACTCGCTTAATATCTCTTAACTCCTCTTCTTTGAAACTTCGGCTGCTGAAGAACTTAAGTAGAGATAACTGCATTGGATGCACCTTCTCAGAAACTGGTGGGCGTTCATCTTTTTCTTTTTTACTGGCTTTTTTTTTCTTCCTAGTGGAAGTACTCATGACTAATAGATTTAAAAATCAAACTTACGATCTACCAAAGCGCGGGTAGCGTCGTAAAAAATACGCATAAATTTCTGTTCTACGGTTACGCTTCCCACGTTTCGTTCGGCCCGGTTTAGCTCCTCATCGTATAGCACGTAATTATCCCGGGCAAACGGATTCCAGTGGCGCTGGGGCTCAATACCCCGCACCGTATCAAACAAACCCGATGAATGATCATCGGCTAAGGCGAAGGGCGCAAAGGTCCGCTTATTTTGCCGCAATTCCTTGAGCCAGGTACCGAACTGCTCGTTGAACGAACTCAGGTGGTTCTGGTAGAATGCTCCGTGGGTGAACGCTTTGTTGATATGTGGTTTCTTACGGTTGGTCCAGGGCTGTTTGCCTAGCGTTTGGCTTAGCTTATCGCGTAAGTACAAATAAAAGTACCAGTACTGGGTGAGCGGGGCTTTAATCTGAGCTTGGGTTTCGTCGCCCAATTGGGTAAAGCTCACCATTTCTTCGTCGCGCTTGATACCGAATTCCTTATAGATCGGCTGCACCGCTTTTCCATTTTCCGAGCCTAGTGCCGTGTCCGGCATATTCATAAAATCAACTACCGACAGGGCAGCGGCTACTTCCAGAAAGTGGGCATCGTTACGCTGACCGTGCTCACCGGGGTCGTTCGGGTAGTCTTTGGTACGATCATCTCCCAGATAATAAAGCGCGTTCACCGAATTATTGCCACTCACGTTGGTTTCGTAGTAGGCCAGCGCTGCTTTGGATTTAGAAATGAACGTAGCTTTGTCAATTTTACTGGCCGGATCGGGAGCTACTCCAAAGTAGGGTAACAGCGTAACCGCTCCCACTTTAGCGTTGCGGACCCACTCGTGATTCGGCAAGGGGGGCTGGGCGTTGCGGACATTTTTGAGAATAGTCGGGAAACCGGCGGCACCCGTACCTCCGAAGATGGAGCTGATAATGAATATCCGGTCGTTCTGCGAGAAGTTGGAAGCAAAGTTGACAAACTCGCCCGAATCTTTAAACTGGTTTAGGACTACGCTACCGATATTAGGATTACCCACGAAGCCAATGTCCATCTCGGTCTCCAGATTCTTCTCGGAAAACAGCAGGCTGACTAGTGCTTTATTCTTATCATCCAGGCTACCAAAGTCGATGTAGTCTTTAAACTGCTCGTTCTGCACATCCTTCAGCTTGAAGGAGAAAGTGCTACCGATATTCTGACTACCGGTAAGCCGTTGCAGGGTGCTGATATTGGTCTGAAAAAAGCCTTCCCGCCCTGGGTCGCGCTTGTCACGTACCGCCTGGTAGCTCTCTAGCAAATTCAGGGTTCGCTTTAAATCCTGATTGCTCTGATGAGGATCTACGATAATGGGGATGACTTCGGTAGCGTTCATCTTGACGCCCGAAGCCAGCAACATGGTCAGCGATTTAATGACGCGAACGCCGGTGCCGCCAATGCCAAAAATAAAAAGTCGTGCCATAGTATGTTAGTTAGACTCCGGCTCAAGACCGGGGTGGAAAGTGGATAGTTTAGGTTGGATCATTATCCATTGTCACCTGTCAATTAATATTGTTTACTGAGGAATGGGAGTGGTAGAACTATTGGTGCTCCACCAGCGGATGCCTAACGAAAAGAGTAAGCAGAACGCTAACGCCCACAGGAAATTGACTAAACTAAACGTATAGTATTCCGAACCATAGGGGTCTTCTTCGTAGAGCACGCTAATCTCGTTGTAGCTAATAAAGTAGGCTACCGCAAAATTGATGGCCCCGATCACCAGTACGTAGATCAGCCAGTGAAACCAGCGATTGAAGCGCGGGTGGTTGATCACATAGTAGTAGACAGCGGTTAGCCCTAAGGCAGTTAGCAGCAGGGTCCAGCCGATGGGGATATACAATTGTTCATTGTACAGATCATCGGAAAAATTCTCGAGATAGAAGGCACCCCACCCTTCGTAAATGGGAGCAAAAAAATCGTTCATACACCTGTGTTTTTATTTATGTGTTCGTGTGTTCAGGTGTTCGTGTATTCAAGTTTGAAAATCACATGAACACCTGAACACATTAATACTTAAACACACTATTTTTTAACTGAAACTGTCGCGGTAAAGTAGGTATCCTGATTGTTGAATACCTGCTCGTAGGCCTCTTCCACTCCTTCTACCAGATACTGGAGGCCAAATGTTTGCTTTTGTTGTTCTTCGCTCCGCTGAATGCGGGTGTCGCTGGTTGTGCTAGTGTTTACTACCCAAGCCGGAGTTTGTTTGAGCAATGAGATTGATAAGTCCGGATAGTTCGTCTGTTCAGTACTCACCACCAGCACGTGACTCGCTTTTCCGTCAATCAGAGCCTGGTCTCGGGGGTGCAGGCGCTCTATCTGTTCTACGCGAATAATGCTATCCAGTTGGTAGCCTTCTACCTGATAATTATACGGATCGGTCAGGTAGCTTTCTTCCGCCGGAATCGAGGCTAAATCCATCGCTACCGCAAAGCTAAACTGGTAGGTTTCGCCTCGGCGTCCGGTTTCCACTTTTTCAATGCCCCGCACGTATTCGGCACTGGCGTGATCGCGGTCAGTACGAAACGAACCGGTATTTAATGTGTTACTCAGCACCGTATAAAAAGGAGGCTCCGATTCCTCTCCGTCAGACAGTAAGTAGCTGGTTTGATAACCATCCAGACCAGAAAAGTTAATCTGCTGTCTCAGCGACTGTAGTGCTTCGTTCGGTCCCATTACCCAAACGTAGTAGGGGCGAGCTACACCATCCAGGGAAAGCGGACGGTCGTTTTTATCGTAGTAGCTTCCGGTAAACGCGGAGTTCAGTTTGATAATATAGGTACTAAAGGGCGATTGCGCCAGTTGCTGTCGGAAAGTATTGTACAGGCTGATCTTTTGGTTATTCAGTAGCTCCTCGGTGTTGCTGCCTTTCACCGAAAAGATAAAATCCGAGATCAGCACACTTACTTCGCCCTGGCTGGCCTGAGATGCCACCTGAGCCAAAATCTTGTTCAGATCGCTATTGCCCCGGTTTCCGCCCCGCTGCTGAAATTCCTGAGGTTCCAGATCGCTGATGAATTGGGAAACATTCTGCCGGTAGGGAATGGGACGAGAATTGATGTAGTTTAATGATAGGGTATCGGCCCAGTAGTTGAGGTCTACCAGCATGCGGTAGACAGCATCTTCAAACTGGGTATTGCCCCGCACGTAGCCATCCATACTACCTGAGTTTTCCAGATATACGGAAGTAGCGTAAGTACTTTTTGGTGCTTCCTCTGCTGACGCTTCCTGAGCGGTAGCTGTTTCCTCTTTCTGAGGTGCTGATGTACCCTGCCGCTCCCGGTCGTAGGAGCAGGAGGTGGTACCTACTATTAGAGCTAAAGTAATCCAGCAGGTTAAGTGAGATACAAAGCTAGATTGGTAATTTCTCCAAATCCCCCTAGCCCCGTTCCACGGCGGCCACTTTAAAAAAGGGGGAATGGTATTGGCATATGCCTTTTTTTTACAAACGATGTACTGCCCAGACAAGGGTAGTTGTGAAGCAGTGAAGTCACTTTGAGGCCCTCCCCCTTTGAAAAAGGGGGTTGGGGGGATTTCATCAACAATCTTTCGGCTAATCCAATAAGTCGCCTTTTGAAACAGACTCCATTCATGTAGCGGCCTTAGAAAACTGCTCGCCTTCAGCGTCTTTTTAGAATGATGGGATAGATGGATGTTGTTCAATCGTAGATTAGGTATAGGTTGTAAACGACCGGGTAATGTAAAAATTACGAACCAAAACCGATTTTGTTCCCCCGGTAGCCGTAGTTCTCTACCTGCTCCGCCGATTCTTCCACTTTTTCTTTCAGCTCTTTTTTGTAAGCATCCAGCTTTTTGGCAATCGCCTTGTCGGTAGCTCCCAGGATTTGTGCCGCCAGAATTCCGGCATTTTTGGCACCATTAAGCGCCACGGTAGCCACGGGCACTCCGCCCGGCATTTGCAGAATAGACAGCACTGAATCCCAGCCATCAATGGAATTGCTGGATTTGATGGGTACTCCGATGACTGGCAGCGAGGTGAGCGAAGCAACCATGCCCGGTAAGTGAGCAGCACCACCCGCTCCGGCCACAATTACTTTTAAACCGCGTTTACGGGCTCCCTCAGCGTACTTCATCATGCGGTGCGGGGTGCGGTGAGCCGATACGATGCTTACTTCGTGCGGAATTTCCTGTTCTTCCAGAAACCGAATAGCTTCCTGCATTACGGGCAAATCAGATTTACTGCCCATAATGATACCAATTTGGGGTTTACTCATGCGATTACTTTTAAATGAGATTTTACAAACTGCGCTTTTTCTTTTAAGCGATCAAGGTTTTGGTCTAAAATGGTAACATGCCCCATCTTGCGAAAGGGTTTGGTCAGTTTTTTCCCGTATAAATGCACGTTTACTCCGTCTACCGCCAGAACTTTATCCAGTCCCTGATACTGAGCCTCTCCAGTATAACCAGCTTCTCCTAATAGATTAACCATGGCCGCCGAAGTTAGGGTATCGGTAGCACCCAGGGGCAAATCTAGAATAGCCCGTAGGTGCTGGGCGTACTGAGAAACGGTGTTTCCCTCAATGGTATGGTGACCGCTGTTGTGCGGGCGAGGAGCTACTTCGTTTACCAGAATATCCCCGTCCCGAGTCAGAAACATTTCTACCGCCAATAGGCCGGTCATATTTAGCTCTTCAATCACTTTTTTGGCCAAATCGGTAGCCTTACGGTCGGTTTCGGGACTGATGGCAGCGGGAGCGAAGAGGTACTCAACCAGATTATGTTCGGGGTGAAAAACCATTTCGGTGACCGGGAATGTTTTCACCTCACCGGACGGATTCCGGGCTACGATTACCGCCAGCTCTTTCTCGAAATCAATCAGCTTTTCCAGTAAGCCGGGTTGATCAAAGCCTTTGGCAATATCCGCTGCCGATTCAATCTTCTGCACTCCGCGTCCGTCGTAACCGGCCCGCCCTAGTTTTTGCACCGCCGGTAACATATCCTGATGTTTCTCGAGATCCGATTGTTGCTCAGTGAGCACGAAAGAAGCGGTAGGAATGCCGTGTTTCTCGTAGAATTGCTTCTGCTCCCGCTTGTCCTGAATCAGGGCAATGATGTTGGGCTCAGGATAAACGGTTATACCTTCATTCCGCAGTTTTTGCAGCGCCTGGGTGCTTACATTCTCGATTTCAATGGTTACCACATCGCAGTGTCGACCGAATTCATAAACAGTATCAACATCGGTGAGCGAGCCCTGCGTAAACCGGGTGGCAATATCGCGGCAGGGAGCATTAGCATCGGGGTCGAGTACGTGCACGTCAATATTCAGATCGATGGCGGCCTGAATCAGCATTCGTCCGAGTTGCCCCCCGCCAACAATTCCTAACGTAGTATTCTTATAATTCGTAGACATTTGACTTTTCTTTTTTCAAAATTACAGGTTTCTTTCGGTTATGCGATACGTTGGTTTATTTCTGTGCTGGATTGTTTTTACCGGGGGGACTTACGCCCAGAGCTTCCAGGGCTACGCTGAGTTGGGTATTAACGCTTCTCAGATCGATGGCGACGCGTTGGCGGGTTATAATCAACCGGGGTTACGGCTGGGAGTGCACGTAGCGTTTCCACTGGATAGCAGCTGGCTGGTTCGGGGAGGACTGGTTTACAGCGGTAAGGGCAGCCGCCACGGCGAGTTTGATCCAATTTTTCAGATTTTACGGGTCAACTATCTGGAGCTTCCGCTAGTGGTTCAGTACGCATTACTGCCTAAAGTGTCGCTCTCGGCGGGCTTTACGGCTAATTATCTGATTCAAGCCAAGGTAGATGCGGGGTTCGGCTTCGAGAACAGCCGGGAGAGTTTTACCGATTTTGACTTCTGCTACACGGCGGGGGTAGTCTACCAACCTTTTGATAATGCGGCCTTCTCCATCAGTATCATCAACGGACTGACCAGTGCCAGCCCCCTTCAGTTTTTCCGCAATCGTAGCCTGGCTTTTTCAATGTTTTACCAACTTGGAAAAGATGAATAAACAGGCAACATCAAACAAGCTTATAGTAAAACGAATTATATAGATATTTGCTCTGTATTAACCATCTATGCCTTATCGCAACCGCACGAAACAACGTTCTTCTCAATCCAGTCGCGCTACCACTCGTCGACTAAAGGCTCGCCACCTCCGAAGGTCATCTTCTTCTCGGTTTAGACGATCAGCCTCTCGTCAGTTCAGAACCCGTGTTCGCATCCGGCAGCAGCGAGTGGCAATGGCCCGCCGCCGTAAAGGTACCACCGTTCGGAATGCAAAAAGTAAACTTAAAAAATTCACCCAGGCCTCTATTCTGGCAGTAGCGGTTACGGGATTCCTTCTATTGCTGCTGGCTCCCAGCGAAGCAGGTTATACGCAAGAGATTGATACTTCAGACATCGTCTCAGACACTACTGACTTAGCGACGGACGAGTACGTAGCGGAGGAAGATACTACGGCACTTTCGGTTCAGGATGTGGGTAAAGCCGCCAGGAACGAAGCGATAATAACGTTACAAAATCTGTGGGACGGCTTCTACAGCAATCTACCCAAGCTCTTGGTAGCGTTATTAGCGCTACTAATTACCTGGGGGTTAGTGCGATTGCTCCGGGCTTTACTACGCCGGCTAACCGCCGGATGGAAAAACTCCGGGGCTATTATCACTCTGGTTAGTATATCGCTGTGGCTTCTGGCTATTGGTCTGGCCATCAGCGTATTGGTGGGTGATATTCGGGCTTTGGTAGGTTCATTGGGGCTGGTTGGCTTAGCACTGTCCTGGTCATTGCAAACCCCTATTGAAAGCTTTACCGGCTGGCTGATGAATTCCTTTCAGGGGTACTACCGGGTAGGCGACCGAATCAGTGTAGGTGAAGTTTTTGGTGATGTATACAAGATCGACTTTCTCACTACCACCGTTTGGGAAATTGGCGCACCTTACCGCGAAGGGTTTGTGCAGGCCGAACAGCCTACCGGCCGCTTGGTTACCTTTCCTAATAATGAAGTGCTTACCGGCACCATTGTAAACCTTACCGGAGACTTTCCTTATGTGTGGGATGAATTGGCCGTGGCAGTTGCTAATGAATCTAATCTTACCGTATCAATGCAAATTATTGAGCGGGTAGCGGTTGATTTGTTAGGCGACTACATGAAAGTGCCCGCCCAGAGGTACGGTCGTATTTTAGAGGAAGCGAATCTAGACTATACTGTTGCTACCCATCCTGAAGTTTACGTTTCAATCAGCGAGTCGTGGACCGATATTGTAGTACGTTACCTGGTAGGTGCCCGGGAGCGTCGCAGCTGGAAAAGCCAACTTTCCCTCAAGATTATGGAAGAACTTAACCGCATAGAACACAAAGGAACAATTAAGTCGGTATACCCCCGCCAACAGGTGCAGTTCGTGAATGCGGAGGGAGATCCCGATGAAGTAACCGAAATCAAAAAGGGCCGAAAGAATCCTAAAAAATAAAACCAGGCAAGATTAATGCAGCTGGCAGTTAGTGACTGCTAAACTATGCTTAGTAATTTTTTTTCCGTTCGTAATTCGTAATATTTAATGTATGAATCGTTCCTACTCTTCCTGCCTCTGGCTGATAGCTATATCCTTTTTCTTGGCTTTACCAATCAAAGCAGCGCTGGCTCAACGTGTTTCTGATCAGCCCAACGTACTGTTCATTGCGGTAGACGACTTGCGTCCTGAGTTGGGCTGCTACGGTAAAGCGGCGATGATCTCACCTAATATTGATCGGTTGGCTAGTTCGGGCACATTATTTAACCGGGCTTACTGTCAAATTCCCGTTTGCGGAGCCTCCCGGGCCAGTTTACTTACCGGGTTACGGCCAACCCGTAACCGCTTTTTAGGCTACAGCACCCGGGCCGACGAAGATGCTCCCGAAGCAATTACCCTTCCGCAGCACTTCAAGAATAATGGTTACTATACCATCTCTAACGGAAAGGTTTTTCACCATCGTGATGATAAGGCGGAAAGCTGGAGCGAACCGGCCTGGCACCCTAATAGCTCAAATAGTAACTGGCGCGATTACGTGACCGAAGCTGCTCAACAGATTGCGGCTGAGCACGGTAACGGACGGGGACCGGCCTTTGAGCGAGCGGAAGTACTGGATACCGCCTACTTCGACGGTAAAATTGCCGCGAAGGCTATCGACGATCTTAAGCGTTTGAAAGAAAAGGATCAGCCATTTTTTCTAGCACTCGGGTTCCTGAAGCCCCACTTGCCTTTTAATGCTCCCCAAAAGTACTGGGACTTATACGACCCTGGCATGCTGCCGAAAGCATCTAATCCGTTCCGCCCGGAGAATGCGCCTGATGCAGCTCTGCATAATTTCGGCGAATTACGCAATTATGCCGGTATTCCGCCCGAAGGTTCGTTACATCCAAGTTTAGCGAAGCTACTGGTCCATGGTTACTACGCCTGTACCAGCTACACCGATGCCCAGATTGGAAAAGTACTGGACGCACTGGAAGCGTTGGACTTGACCGATAACACCATTGTGGTGCTGTGGGGTGACCACGGCTGGAACCTCGAAGAGCACGGTTTATGGTGTAAGCACTGTAACTTTGAAACCTCACTTCGGGCGCCGCTGTTGATTAGAGCTCCCGGTTTACCGGAAGGGCAGCGTACCGAAGCCCTCACCGAATTTGTGGATATTTATCCTACGCTTTGCGAACTGGCTGACTTACCTATACCCGAGCACTTAGAAGGTGAAAGCCTGGTTCCTCTGCTTTCTCAGCCTGATTTGCCCGGCAAGGAGTTTATCTACAGCAAATACTACAACGGCTTCTCGGTGAAGAACGACCGCTACCGCTACACTGAGTGGAGTGAAGAAGACGGAGAAGTTTACGCCCGCATGCTGTACGACCACCAGCAAGATTCGCTGGAGAACGTAAATATTGTAGAACAAACGGAGCATGCTGTCTTGGTACAATATCTTCAGAAGCAGCTTCATCAAGCATACCGGAGCGACTTTATTGACAGTAAATAAGCCGGGTAGTAATCTTACTTTTGAAGCGAACTTTTGCCCATTTTTAATGCCAGCATGTCCTCTAAACTAGCCCACAAAATATCAGGCAATTGGGTTTCTTCGGATAATTTCTTCCGTAACAAATAGAATGTGTAAGCCGATACGAGGGCGCTTGATAGACCAACACCAGCTCCTGCTAAGAGGCTCGCCCGTTGGGTTTTTGCCAACGTAGCACCCACCAAAGCACCGGATACCCCTCTACCAATTAGCCCCGCTAACTCAGTCCGGTTGGGGGTCATGGGTAGCTTATCGCCAATCATCTCTCCCGCCGCCAGTAGTTTAAAGACTGTGGCCGTCGAGCCAGATTGCATAAAGTGTAAATTGGAACGCCGCAACCGCTTGGATGAACGATTTTTTAGAGCACTGCTTAGCAGGGCGGGGGCCATCATGGTACGCATACCAGCAACAGCACCTAATATCACGATCTTATTCAGTAGGCGGGTTCTCATGCTTATTGCTCTTTAAGTGATTTTCATGTTAAACTGTAATTATAACCCTGATACCCCTAAATGTTTTGTTACTAGGTGGAGAAAAACCAGTAAAAAGTGAATCTAATAGCTAGCTGACCGATTGCATCAATGCTTCTAGTCTGTTTACATTATACATTTTTCAGCATAAACCACTTTGAGTACCAACAAAGCAGTAGCTTGTATCTAAAATAGTTAGGGTAGAAAAGCTTATTATTGCGCATGCCTATGAATGATTCTTTAGATACTCAGTTACGTCAGCAGCTAGTGAAGCATCTGGAAGGTGGTGAGGCTTTTGTCCCAATAGACGATATCGTTGGTAAAATGCCGTTTGAAAAGCTAGGCATTATTCCCTACAATTTACCATACTCATTTTGGCAGCAATTTTATCACCTGCGTTACGCTCAGTACGATATCCTGGACTTTTGCCGCAACCCTAATTATACCGCCGTAAAGTGGCCTGACGACTACTGGCCTGATGAACTGGCACCCAAAAACCGACAGGAATGGAAGGAAACGATTGATGCTTATTTTTCGGACAGAGCCGAGATGGCGGAATTAATTGCTAATCCGGCCAATGATTTAACCAAGCCCATTTCCCACGGCGAAGGACATACATTGCTACGTGAAGTACTACTGATCATTGAGCATACCGCTTATCATACTGGACAAATGCTAGTAATCCTTCGCTTGCTTAAGGAATAAAGGATAAGCGGATTATAATTTATGTTAAGGTACCAATGCGATCCTATGGTATGGGGGCGATGTTTAAGGATAATTCCGGCAACTGGTTTAGCCTGGCCTGACTCAGCGATTAGGCTAAAAAGACATGCTCTGTTGCCCGTTTTCGAAGTGGATACGTCCATTTTCGTTCAATATACCCCACTGGGGTGATTACCTAAACTGTTTATTATCAATATCTTACAATGGCTGGTACTGTTCTGGATATCTTATCCAACAACCAACTAAAAGTCAGCCATTATTATGCTTCCTCATCAGTTTATTGGGTCAGGCCTACTATTTTTAGCTTGTCACTTTACCGTGGCGCAAGCCTTTATAACCGTCAAAAACGACTATCAGCCAGTTGAAATTAAACAGCAATCCGAATACTACGCTCACGCACTGGGTTTCGATTCAACTGTATATATCCTGATTAGTTCTACGCCTCGGGTTTCTGAGAAAATGAGCGGTTTTACCCGCTACCAGGATGCCCGCCCTCAGGGTGGAGGCCACCAGGTTCATATCTCCATTAGCAAAAAGGCGAGTCGCTCTCATCAGCTACGAACACTGGCCCATGAAATGGTGCACGCCCAACAATTGATTGAGGGGCGATTAGTACAGTGCAACTCAACTCATTTTAGCTGGCATAACCAGGCCTGTGAGAAACTCAACAAACTCGCTTACCTAGATCGGCCTTGGGAACAGGAAGCTACGGAGATGGGCGCAATATTGTATAATGAGTTTCGGAGGAAATCGCAAGATAAGTTTGTATCATTTTGGCACAATTAGGTGTTTTATAATGAAACACCTACTCATCATTTCATTTCGTAAGGGACTGAAAGTTAATTAGTTATAAAAATGGCATTATATTGCATGTAGGTAGGTGACCAACATAATACTGCCATGCTACGCAACTATCTACTCATCGCCTTCCGCAACCTGTGGCACAACAAAGTCTACGCCCTCATTAACATTCTGGGACTGGCCATCGGTCTCACCGCCGCGTTGTTCATCTTCCAGTACGTGCAGTTCGAACGGAGCTACGATTCCTTTCATGAAAATGCCGATAACATTTACCGGGTGATTCAACAATTTACCATCAATGGAAATCAGGGTGGCCTTGATCACATATCTCCCAGCAACTTCGGTCCGGCAGTAAAGCAACAATGCCTGGAAGTGTTGGATTATGCCAGATTATGGAAGAATAAGATTAACGATTTTGTTATTTCCTATCAAGCTAAGGAGGGCACTCCGCCAATAGAATTTCTGGAACCAAAGGTCTATTATACCGAGGCTTCTTTCCTGGACATGTTTTCCTTTCCCATGATTATGGGTGATTCTGAAAGCTTGCGGGAACCTAATAGTTTGCTGTTGTCGGAAACTATGGCCCAAAAGATCTTTGGTACGGATTGGCAACAGGCGGACCCCATAGGGAAAGTCCTGACCGTCAATGGAAAGGAGGTATTTATGATAAACGGGGTTTTTAAAGAGGTTCCGGAAAATTCCCATATCAAGTTTGAGGTACTACTGTCTTTACCCACTCTGGCCGAAGCCATGAATTATGATGAAGAATTGTATGCTCCTTTTTCTACGTATCTACTGATTGACCCCAGGGCTGATATAAATATTCTTCTGCCTAAGCTCCAAAAAATAGTGTATGAATGCGTAGAAGGTGTTTTTAAAAGAGAAGGTAATATCAATACTTTAAAGGTATCCTTACAACCTGTAAGAGCCACCCATCTGCATTCTTTCGGCTATACAAGTGAACCAGAAATAAGAGGCAGTGCCACAGCCGTGCAGTTTCTTTTGATCATTGCCGGTTTCATCCTGCTATTGGCTTGGATCAACTATGTGAATCTGTCTACCGCCCGGGCCCTCAAACGGGCCAAGGAAGTCGGCATCCGCAAAGTGGTGGGAGCCGGGCGAAGGCAATTAATGACGCAGTTTTTACTGGAGGCCTTGCTGATCAACCTGCTGGGTATTATTGTGGCGCTTACGCTGTATCAGCTTGGCTTTCCATTCTTTACTCATCTAGTAGAAAAAGAAATTCCCATCACTGCTCTGCTAGAAACACCCTGGTTGCTTTCCGGTATTGGGCTGGTACTACTATTCGGTACGCTCTTATCCGGTGGCTATTCCGCCTTTGTTCTTTCCTCGTTTAAAGCCGTGAGCATTATGAAGGGAAAGTTTCATACGACTACCCGGGGGATCGTACTGCGGAAAAGTCTGATTGTGTTTCAGTTTATCATTTCCGTCGGGCTGATCATTGGTACCTTTACTGTATACCAGCAGTTGGATTTCATGAAAAAGCAGGATCTGGGTTTTGACCTGTCCCAAAAACTCATTGTACGGGCACCTAAGATTACTGATGAAAATCATACCCATCATTATGAGAGTTTTAAAACCGCATTACAAAAGGTACCCGATATTAACCACGTTACTGCTTCTCATTTAGCACCGAGTAGTCCGGAAGTTGGTGTCAGCGGCTGTTTTGTTATCCATAAAAAGCAACCGGACAATATGCCCATATTCTCCGTGAGTGGGGTGGATTATGATTATCTGGAAACCTACAATTTAAAGCTTTTACACGGGCGGGGTTTTTCCCGGGAATTTCCATCCGACAAAGAGGCTGCTGTGATTACCGAAGATGTAGCGATAGCATTAGGTTTTGATCCGGTGGAAAGCGCTTTACAGGAAACGCTTGTGATTAATCCTGATTGGTCGATGAAGGCGGTCAATATTATTGGCATCGTCAAAAACATTAACCTAAACTCATTAAAATTTGAATCCTGGGGTGTGGTATATATACTGGGACAAGATCATCAGGAAGAAATGCAGAATTTCTTTTTACAGTTTAACTATTATACCATTGAACTGGAAAACACCCTCCATCTAAAAGAAAACATGGCCTACGTAGAAGAGGTGTACAAAAGTCACTTCCCCGGCAATCCTTTCACCTATTTCTTTTTAGATGATCATTTTAATGCCCAGTACCGGGCTGAGGAGCAATTCGGTAAAGTATTTACCTTAGCCAGCGGCCTGGCCATCTTCATTGCCTGCCTGGGTTTGTTTGGCCTCTCTGCTTTCACAGTGCGCCAACGTACCAAGGAAATCGGCATCCGAAAGGTACTGGGGGCTCCGGTGCAAAGCATTTTATTGTTACTCTCCAGTGATTACATCAAACTCATTGTTACCGCCGGGTTAATTGCCTTGCCAGTAGCTTACTGGAGTCTACATCGCTGGCTGGAAAGCTATGTGGTGCGCATTCCGCTCTCCTGGTGGCTGTTTTTGATGCCGGTAGGGATCGTCATTTTCATTGCCCTGTTCACCGTGAGCGTACAGACTATCAAAGCGGCTATGGCCAACCCGGCTAATTCACTCAGACATGAATAAGTCATACTCCAAGCTTGCTCCAACTTGTCTGGTAGCCGAAGTAGCTAAAAGAGATAAAAAACTGTTGCAGGCAACCTTAGTACTGAAGGCACTTAAAACAGTTCGTTATATTTTATCCACTTAAATTCACCGATCATGAACAACCACGTAGCCACGGTAAATCGCATTTATGAGGCATTCGGAAAAGGAGACGTTCCAACGATTATTGATTGTCTCACCGATGATGTGCAATGGGAGCACTGGGCTGACAATTCGGCCCAGAAAGCCGGAGTCCCCTGGATGCAAGCCCGGCAAGGAAAACCGGGGGTCATCGACTTTTTTAAGAATGTAGGCGAGCTGGAAGTCAAGGAATTTCAGGTACTCTCGCTGATGGCCAATGAGACGAAAGTTGCCGCCGAATTTATTTTTGAAGCCCGCGTTCCTTCCACCGGAAATCATTACCGGGATGAAGAAATCCATTTATGGACCTTTAACGAAGAAGGCAAAGTAACCGGGTTGCGGCACTACGCCGACACGGCTAAACTCATTGCTGCAGTCAAATAGTCAGTCAAAGTATCAAAGCCGCGCTTACTAATTCGGCCAGATCACTAGGGTATGAATAATTTTTGCCGGGAGCTAAGGGCGAGGAGTACGCCAATTGCCTAGCTCCTGACTTACACCTTTGTTTGGTACAATGTCAAATCAGGAATAAAGTGGAAATCCTTCTGATTCAGGGTATAGATATCCCATCCGTGATGCAGGGCCGTGGCGGCAATCAGCATGTCTCCGATAAACGGGCGGTGGCTCAGGCAGTACTGGCGCATCAGGTCGTTGAAGATCGTAGAAATCGGTTCGGTGATGGGAAGGATTGCGAACCGTTGCAGATGTTGGCGGATCAATGGAATTTCTTTCTTATTCAGTGCACCATAGTAGAACTCACCCACGGTGATGGTACTGATACACAGGTTATTGATGCCAATGCTGAGGCAGTGCTGCTTTACCTCCTCATTACCCTTAAACAGTTCAATGATAATATTGGTATCGCAAACTACCGCTCGATCTTCCGCCATGCTTGCTCTCGTATCTTTTCCACTGAAATATCCCGGTCTTTCCACAGGCCGCACATAGACAGAAACTCTTCTTCGGAAGCAAACTTTCCAACGAGAACTTCCGACGATGCTGCCGTAGGTACTGACTCTACTGATGCGACAAAGTTAAGCTCTTTAGCCAACTCCATAAGCAACCGGGCGTGCTCCTTGCTATTCACAGTAATCTTAATCGTTTCCATAGCCTAAAGATAATAAATTACACGACTATGTTACGCAACTATCTACTCATCGCCTTCCGAAATCTGTGGCACAACAAAGTCTACGCCCTGATTAACATCCTGGGACTGGCCATCGGTCTCACCGCCGCGTTGTTCATCTTCCAGTACGTGCAGTTCGAACGGAGCTACGATTCCTTTCATGAAAATGCCGATAACATTTACCGGTTTATTACGCAATTCATTCAACCAGATGGGACAGAGCCACCCCCGGAGCAGTGGACGGTTTCTACCAGCGCGGTCTTCTACAAAAACACCTGCCCCGAGGTGCAGGAGACGGCCAGAATCTACCGAGATCATCAGGATTACTTTGTCATTTCTTACCGACCTGAACATGGTGCTTCGGGGGTAGATTTTTTAGAGAAAAGAGTCTATTACGTAGACGCTTCCTTTATGGAAATGTTTTCTTTTCCCATGGCCGCTGGGGACGCAGCATCATTACAGCAGCCCAATACCCTGCTGTTATCGGAAAGTATGGCTCAAAAGATTTTCGGAGCTGATTGGCAAACGACTGATCCAATAGGTGAAGTGCTGACCGTCAACGGAAAAGAAGATTTTATCGTGCGGGGTATCTTTAAAGATATTCCGGAAAACTCTCATATCAAGTTTGAAGCACTGCTGTCTTTAACTACCCTGGCTGCTGAGCGTCACTACGATACGGAAGCAGATTATGATTACCCATTGTACCTACAGCTTGACCCTAAAACGGATATTCAGGAACTGGAGAAGAAGATGATGGAACTCACCTATCAGGAATTTCCTCAAGTGAAAGAACGGGGTATCAAATTGGTTTTTACCTTGCAGCCGGTCAAAGAAACTCACTTACACTCGGTGGGGTTCAAGAGAGAGTCCGAAGTGCGAGGTAATGCTACCGTCGTACAATTCCTGTTGATTTGCGGTTGCTTCATCCTGATCCTGGCCTGGATCAACTACGTAAATCTCTCCACCGCCCAGGCTATCAGACGGTCCAAAGAAGTAGGCGTTCGTAAAGTGATTGGAGCGGGTAAGCGGCAACTCATGCTTCAGTTTATGCTGGAGGCCTTCTTGCTCAATCTGCTGAGTGTGGTGGTGGCCCTTACGCTATACCAGCTTTGCTTTCCTTTCTTCACCGCTTTAGTGCAGAAGCCCATTCCGATGAACAGTCTACTAGTAGATCCCCGGGTGGTCATCGGTATGGTATTGGCCATAGTATTAGGTACACTTCTGACCGGTGGCTACTCCGCTTTTGTCTTATCCTCTTTTAAGGCGGTGAGTACGATGAAGGGAAAATTCCATACCTCGGCTCAGGGAGTTTTCTTACGAAAAAGTCTGATAGTCTTCCAGTTCATTATCTCCGTTGGATTGATTACCGG
Organism: uncultured Roseivirgaceae bacterium; assembly: GCA_964551335.1. Classification (GTDB taxonomy): domain Bacteria; phylum Bacteroidota; class Bacteroidia; order Cytophagales; family Cyclobacteriaceae; genus Tunicatimonas. The sequence goes on along the minus strand of CAZKCO010000010.1, from coordinate 117,560 downwards.
CACCTTCAGCGTATACGAGCAACTGATATATATGAAGAATTATGAGAAGGGGTTTGATCTGTCGCAAAAGCTCATCGTACGAGCGCCCATGATCACCAACGAAAACTATGATCATCAGTATGAGAGTTTTAAAACCGACTTGCAACAGCAGTCAGCGGTGAAACAGGTTACCGCATCTTTTATGTCGCCGGGTGACCTGGGAGGAAAAGGAGATTTCTGGATCGGGCACCGGAATCCCGGGCAATACGAGCATTTGTTTTCGATCAACAGAGTGGATTATGATTACTTCGACACCTATCAGATTGAGTTTCTCCACGGGCGAGGCTTTTCCCGGGAGTTTCCGGCCGATCAGCAAACGGCAGTAGTGACCGAGGATGTGGCCCTAAAGCTAGGCTATCATCCGGTAGAGTCAGCTCTGCAGCAAGAGTTCGTAGTGGCTCCGGCGGGATTCCATAAAAAAGTAAGCATCATCGGCATCATTAAAAATATCCATTTGTATTCTTTGCAACAGGAGCGAACCGGGGTGATTTTTTTACTAGAAGACGAAGATGAGTGGTTCACCAATCACTTTCAGTATAAGTACTTTACCGTTGACGTAGATGATTTGTCTCATGTTCGGGAGAACATTGGCGATATAGAAGCGCTTTATCAAAGTCACTTTCCGGGTAATCCGTTTGAATACTTCTTTTTAGACGACTATTTCAATGCCCAATACCGCGGTGAAGAGCAGTACAGCAGGCTGTTTACCGCCGCCAGTGGCTTAGCCATCTTCATTGCCTGCCTGGGGCTGTTTGGCCTCTCCGCCTTCATGGTACGGCAGCGTACCAAAGAGATCGGTATTCGTAAGGTACTGGGGGCTCCGGTGCAAAGCATTTTATTGTTACTCTCCAGTGATTACATTAAACTCATTGCCATTGCCGGGCTAATTGCCTTGCCTATCGCATATTTCAGTCTGCACCGCTGGCTGGAAAGCTATATGGTACGTATCTCGCTTTCGTGGTGGTTATTCCTGATCCCGGTAGCTTTAGTTATTTTTATTGCCATGGTAACGGTGAGTGTGCAGACCATTAAAGCGGCTTTGGCGAATCCCTCCAAGTCATTACGATATGAATAATTGGAAAAGAAGAGAATGCTGAGGGCGGGACTCGAACCCGCACGAGTGTTACCTCACACGCACCTGAAACGTGCGCGTCTACCAATTCCGCCACCCCAGCAGAATTGCAAAACTAGCTATTTCTTTTGGTATACACAATGGGAATCGTGGTGTTATAGTGTTAGTGTATTAGAGTGTTATGGTGGTTACTGGTAATATCTTATTGATCCACACCAACACATTAACACTATATATACTTTGCTTCAATAGCAGCGAGGGTTTCAGTCAGAGTTAGGTGAGTTGTATCAATGGAATGTACCCACTTGTCCCACTGGTAGCTGCGTTGCTCCTCATTTACAATATTGACTCGTTCCTTCATCCGATCTTCCGGAATCCGGAGTTTGTCGCGACGGTGGTTTTCGTTGATATCGCAGTAGAGCCACACGAATTTTAACCGGACATTGGTTTCCTTTTCCAACTGATTTCTCAGAATTTCAAATCCAGCGGGGCTCCATACTCCGTCTATGACTACCGACATACCTAGTTTGAGGTATTCCCTGGCGGCGGCAATTGTCAGGTTGGCTACCAGTTCTTCTTCTTCCAAAGTGAAGCGCTCAAAGCTGTCGTCATAAATCCACTCGGTGAAATAATCAGCTTCAATGGCTACTCCCTGTTTGGCCTTGGCCCAGGCTCGAGCCGTAGTCGTCTTTCCAACCCCACAAGCACCGGTAAGTATCAGAATTTCAGGCATTTAATTTGTTGTTAGAGCTGATCGTTACGGTTAGGGCGTATAGCTAGCTATACGCTCGTACTACTGTTTGTTGCTCTAAGAAGCTTGGTTGTGAGTTTTTTCAATAGCGATGCCCATTTTTTCCATCAGCTTGCTGGCGTTAAAGCTCTGGCAAACTCCCTCGTATAGTTTATAATCAAAAATGATCTCGTCGCCCTCGATGGTGCTGGTAAAGCTGTAATTACGAATGTTGGATAGCTCGTCGGCTAGCTTTCCTAACTCCAGGTCGTGGGTGGATACAAATCCCGAGGCTTCCAGTTTACTAAGCTGCTTAATTAGGGAAGCTGCACCGTGGTGACGGTCGTGGGAGTTGGTTCCCTTTAAAATTTCGTCCAGCATAAACAGCACCGGTAGTTGGGGAGCTTCCAGCATGGTGAGCAACTGCCGCAGCCGGCGCAGTTCGGCGTAAAATGAAGACACATTTTCTTCCAGCGAATCCTGGGTACGCATGCTGGTAAATACCTGCATCACACCCACTTCAAATCGCTGAGCGCAGACCGGAGCGCCCATCAGCGCCAGCACTACGTTGGTGCCTACCGTCCGTAGGAAAGTGCTTTTGCCCGACATATTTGAACCGGTAATTACGTTGATTGCTCCCCGGCCTTCCATCCCAAAATCATTGTCTACCCGCTGGGTAGGGGGGATCAGGCAGTGTCCCATTGCTTTGGCTAAAATATGGTGACGCTCATCGGAGATTACAGGAAAAGTGAATTCAGGCTGGGCAAAGGCAAAACTGGCTACGCTATTGATCGCTTCAATCTCACCCATACTATCCAGCCATTCTTCCACCTGATCGCGGGCGGCGGCTTTCCAGCGGTCAGCCCGCAATAGCCAGTAGATATCTAGCAGCAGAATGAAGTTAAAAACATGATAGAGCATATTAGCCCGGGAATCAAAATTGGAAATTATATACTCCAACTCCTTAATGTACTGCGAAGCTGAACGGCCCGATTGCAGTAAATTACCCTGCAGCAATTGCAGACGAGGGGATTGAAAGGAATGGTTTTCTACTCCTTCCATCATGTAGCGGTAGGCTTTTAGCGCCTTTACATGGTGCTTGGTTTGTTCGTGGACATCTATCGCTATCTTGGCTTTACTACCGATGACCCAAAAGTTCACCACAACTAACAACATCGGTACGTACCAGTGGATCAGCCCCGCCATACTCAGGCCGATAGTGACCACGGTAGCGGCAGCCAATCCGGCCTGAATGAACCGATAGAGTGTCTGGTTGGATAACACGGCTGGGGTAGCCACCCACTTGAGTAATTCTTTTATATCCTCCGCTTTGGTATCTACTACCCGGCTGTGGGCCTGCTGATTCTGTCGCCAGTCTATCTGTTCTCTTAGCTCCTGAACGGCGGTCTGCCGTAGTTCTATTTCTTTTTTGTTGGCGGGGTGCTGCAACCAATCAGCCAGAAAATCTTTTCCTTTTTGGGTAGTGCTGCGGTTTATCAGTTGAAACAAAGAGTGTTCCCCAAACACATCCAGATCGCCCGAGTAGGGGTGGACTGGGTCCTGGTACACTAGTCCGGCATCGAAGGCGTGCAGGCGATAATTGAGCCGCTCCGTTTCTTCGTTATTGATGGTAGCTAACCGCTGGGTATGATCGAGCTGTCGCTTAATGCGCTGGTGCCGGGTAACCAATACTACAAAACCTGCGACTGATAAAATAAGGGTTCCAAGGAACCAATTAGTTAAACGGGCGTTGGCTAAATAAACGATGCCGATGATGGCCATCAGAAAGAAAATAATCCGTATGCCGGAAAGCCAGTTATATTTTTTTTGAAGCTGTTGGGCTTGTTGCTGAAATGCTAAAAAGCGGGTTTGAAATATTGTAACTACTGACTCCTTCATACTGATTACTATTTACTTTGTCATTTACGTAAAAATGCCGACAAGTTTGTAAAATTCCCCCGCTATTCATAAATCTTGTTGTATCTTCGCTGTTCTGAATTAACACTTTATGTCCTTTCCTAACCCCGCTACCGCCTCTCCGCCCGCAGTCCCTTCTCCCCAAGGAATTGATTTGGTAAAAGTCTGCCAGGAGTTTGGTACTCCACTTTATCTGTACGATGCCGACATTATTATCCGGCAGATTAACCAGATGAAAGAGGCCTTTACGTACCCAAAGGTGAAATTCAAGTACGCCGCTAAGGCTCTCACCAACATATCGATCCTGAAATTGATTCATCAGCAAGGTATCGATCTGGATGTAGTCTCTATCGAGGAAGGCCATATCGGAATAAAAGCTGGTTTCTCACCAAGTCAAATTATGTACACTCCCAGTGGGGTTCCCTTTGCGGAAATTGAGGAAGCTATTGAACTGGGACTTCAGATGAACGTGGATAGTTTACCGTTGCTGCGCTACATTGGCGAACGTTACGGTAACCAGCTTCCTTGCTGTATTCGTTTAAATCCGGATATTCGGGCGGGTGGTCACGAGAAAATTTCGGTAGGCCATAACGAATCTAAATTCGGCATCGCCCTATCTCAATTAAATATCATCGTAGAAATTGTGGAACAGTATGGTATCAATATCAATGGGCTGCATATTCACACTGGCTCCGATATTAAAGATGCCGAAGTATTTGTGCAGGGTGCCCAGCGTCTGTTCGCTGCCGCTCGTCACTTTCCTGATCTGCAGTTCATTGATTTTGGTAGTGGATTTAAGGTAGCTTATAAAGAAGGGGATATCGCTACTAATATTTCGGAACTCGCTGCGCTACTGGAAAATGCCTTTCGGGAGTTTTGTCAGGAATACGGCCGCGAGTTGGAAATGTGGTTTGAACCCGGCAAGTTTATCGTTAGTGAAAGTGGCTATCTGCTAACCCAGGTTACGGTGATAAAGGAGAACCCGGGGATTAACTTTGTGCACGTAGATACCGGGCTGAATCATCTACTTCGGCCTATGATGTACGATGCCTACCACGAGATCGTCAATATTTCTAATCCGGATGGTCCGATGCAGTCTTACAACATTGTGGGCTACATCTGCGAAACCGATACTATTGGCGAAGACCGTATGCTTTCTGAGGTGAGACCGGGAGATATTCTGGCCATCAAAAATGCTGGTGCTTACGGTATTAGCATGGCATCCAATTACAATTCGCGTTTACGCCCGGCGGAAGTCCTCGTTCATCAGGGTAAGGCTAAGTTGATTCGTGAGCGGGAAACGCTGGATCATATCATGAAAAATCAAATAGAAATTGATTTATGAACGATCGTTCATTTTTGGTAATTTTTTTTGATCGTCTCTCGGGAAAGAGGAGGCGTAAAAAATCTCTCCAGCCCTGTTCCACATCGGCCCCTTTTTCTAAGGAAGAGTTACTTTCCTCCTTCCAGCGACTTTGGAATGTCCGTATCTCGATGAAAAAGCTGCCTTCATATTCCCCCTTTAAGAAAAGAGGTAAGGGGGATTTAAGGAGGTTAGTAATTAGTCCCTGCTTTTTGTTATTAACCTTCATCATTCTACTCGCAGGCCCCACGCAAGCCCAGGAAAAATTTCGCTCATTTAATATTGCGGGTGGCTATACGCTACCCAAGTTTTTTGACAAAAGTGCTTCATCGCTTCGCTACCAAGGCCACGCTTTTTCGGTAGTGGGTGGATTCCATTTTCGGAAAGATAGCAGCACCTTAGAACATATAGATCTTCGCTTCGACTACGGATTGATGTCGGCTTTTGCCTTTGAGTTCGCAGATGTAGATTACTACCGGGTAGAGGGCAATTACAGCTACAAAAAAAAATTAAAGAACATTTGGCAAGACCGTTTGGAGTGGTTTGTAGGCGGTTCCATCAATTCTTTATGGATGCTCTGGACGTTCGATAATTTTACCAACAATTCAGTTAACAACAGCTTCTACTTTTCGCTCAGTCCGGCTACTTCGCTAGTGTATCCTTTCACCTTGTGGAATCGTAAATTTCGGGCTGAGTATTCTGCCTATCTACCATTATTAACTTTTGCGCTTCGGCCTTCCTACGGTACCAGCCGATTTTCCGGTTTTTTGGATGATGAACGGGATGAACCGGTCGCCCAGTTTTTTGAAAGCGGCAAAATAACCAGTCTCAACAAATTTTTTCGCTATAGCAATACGCTCTCGCTGGAGTACTTTCTAACCAACCGCAACCGCCTGCGCCTGAGTTACGAATGGAACTATTTGCGCTATAACGAACCTCGTCTGGTAAAAACTGCTTCGCACAATATTGTCATTGGAACCATGTTTAATTTTTAGCATGAAGAAGATAGTAAACTACTTGGGAATTGGGCTCATCGGCATCACGCTGTTTGCCTGCGAAGAGGCGCTTATCCGCGATGAGTACGATGATAATGCCGTGGATGTCTTTAACTCTATGTGGACCACGGTAGACGAAAATTATTCTTTCTTTGATTTAAAAGGAATTGACTGGGATGCCGTTTACGAGGCCAATCGTCCTCGCGTAGAAAATGGGATGCGCCGCGATTCGCTCTTTAATGTACTGGCCGATATGTTGTTTGTACTACGTGATGGTCACGTAAACCTTCAGGCCGGTTTTGACCTTTCCCGCAACTGGGACTGGTACCTGGACTTTCCTCAGAATTTTGACTTTACCACTATTGAGCGAAATTACTTAGGTGATGACTATCAGATTACGGGGCCATTTAAGCACCGAGCCATTGATTCAATCGGCTATATTTACTACGAAAGCTTTGAAGATGATTTTAGTGAGTCTATTGTAGATTATCTGGTTACGCTATACGCTAGCCGCATTAACAGCAACGACGACACACTCATTTTTAAAGGATTGATTATTGACGTGCGGGATAACGGCGGGGGCAGCATCAATAATGTGAATACCCTGGCTAGTCGCTTTGCCGACGAGCGCCGGCATGTACAAAACTGGCAGTACAAAGACGGCCCTGGCCATAACGATTTTACTGAACCTATTAAGAAGTACATTGACCCAGAAGGTGAATTCCAATACACTGGAGCTCCGGTAGTAGTGCTGGCCAACCGCTCCTGTTACAGTGCCACCAATTTCTTCGTGCAGATTATGAAGAATTTCCCTAATGTAGTAGTGATGGGCGACAGCACCGGGGGTGGGGGCGGCCTCCCCATTAATCGGGAATTGCCCAATGGCTGGACCTACCGGTTTTCGTCTACGGTTACCACCACCGTGGCGGGAGAGAACATTGAGAACGGAGTGGCTCCCGACATCCGAGTGGATGTTACCGACGAAGACAAACAGGCCGGTCGGGATACCATACTGGAAGAAGCACTGGAATTAATTAGTCGAGTGTACAATGAGCAAACAAATGGTGGAGCCTAATGCTCAGGTTTCTTGATTTACACTATATTTGTTGCTAAATACGAAGGAAGAGATATGAAATGAGAAGCAAGAAAGGCCGATTTCATACTTCACATCTTGTATTTATATTTTCTTTGGGGCGTTAGCTCAGTTGGTTTAGAGCGCTGCCTTGACAGGGCAGAGGCCACTGGTTCGAATCCAGTACGTCCCACTACTTTTTAGGCTTCTTGTTATAACTTTTCCGGTATGATTCGCCGCTGGCTGCAAAAAGTACTATCCCATCTTCCTTTCGTTGCTTCCAATTTAAAGTATCTTACAAAACAACCCTGGGTGGTTGTTAAGGAAGGAAGCGCTACCGAAAAGCTTATTTTTCGGGAGAATGGCGAATTACTGATATCGCGTTCCGGCCGGGTAGAGGAGGCGCAGTGGGAGTACCTTACTGATATTAACGGACTACTTATCGAGCGCAGCGAGGGGCGGTTTCTTTATAACCCCAGTTACATTGACCAGGCGGCTATGATCTGGAAAGTAGACAGTAGCGAAAATGAGTTTGTTACGCTGGCTAATCCAAAATTTATTCCCGATCTGAATGTGTCGTCTTATCTGGAAAAGCTTCGGTACAAAAAGCGCAACATCCTTAAAATCGCGCTGGAGAACGACATCTGGATGGAAGTGGAACGCAATTATGATACTCCCTACCCGGTAGTAGGAAATCGGGTTACGCTAAGTGGATCCCCTTTCCCCGAAGGAAACTATGCTCTCAAGGATGATAACCGAATGCTGACTATTAAGAATAGCCAGATACATTCAATTTTATATAAAAAAACCTATTTCAGCACCCCCCACCAAACTATCGACATCTATCAGCAGGATGAAGAAAACGTAAGTGAAGAAGATTTGGTACGAATTAACGGGCATATTCCTAGCAATGGATACTACCGTTTAGCTAAGCGCTCCCGCATTCGCGTTGAAGACGGAAAAGTTTCTTCAGTAAATGTTTATCGCCCCTGGCTAACCTGGATACTGATCTTTCTAGGTTTAAGCGTGGCCGTGGCTATCATTTACTTCATTATGTAAAAGATTGAAGAAATATCTGAATTCAGCCCTTACTAGTGGTAATTCCTTCATCTCCGGTCTACTATCAAAGCTTTTGAGTGCTTATACTCTCAAAGAAAATTATCTTTATTGTTCCATTCCTGGAATATAGTTATCTTTCAGTTGCATTACACTTACATTTTAAGTGAAAAAGGTAATATCCATCGTTTTTCTATTTCTGATATTCTTCAACTCCGTAGGATATTACCTTCTTTTTGTGAGTTTGAAAGCTCGCTCATCCTCAGAGATCAACCACTTACTGGAGCAAGAGCAAGCAGCGGGTCTGATTTTCGAACGTTTCACATTGCCTTTTGAGGGCTTTCTTCCTTATCCACCTTCTTCCAAGATTGTCTCTGATGTTAGTGGTGAATTTGAATATCAGGGCCGAGTATATCAATTTGTAAGAAGTGAGATTTACAAAGATACGATTACCTACACTGTGGTGCGTAATAACAAGGGCACGCAGATTAATAATGTCTTTGAAGAATATGCACAAAAAACCACCGGTAAACCATTCCATCAGGGCAAACAGACTACTTTTTTACCCATTCTTAGCAAATACTACTTTTTATCTTACAATTTAGCTCAAATACTTTTTGGAGAAGTAATTAACCAAGACCTTTACACTACCGAAATATCTCATTATCAATCCTTATTTCAACTCGTCGATAGCCCCCCTCCCGAATGTTAATTACGGAATAGGTAGTGGTATTGATAAGCGATGTAAGCACTTACACTCTGCTTCATCATTGCTTATTGTCCAGCTTGCCTGGATATGAGACCCCCATCCACCTATACCCAATCAATTCCCGGTTCGTTCATAACCTGCACTTTGGTCTCAGGAAGAAGTGTATCCATATTCTGCTACACTGCACTTTCTGGTATCAATATGGACAGTTGTGACCCATTTAACAGTATGTAGAATCAAGAGTCATTTTTTTCACGTGACTTTCGGTTTACAAACACCTTTTTAACATTCAAAAACATGAAAAAAATACTAATACTTGGCACCATGTGCCTTTGGTCCTATCATTCCTCAGGGCAAGGGCTTATTGACGGATACATGCGGGGCAAAGGTAATCTGACCGTTGCGCTAAGCTACACTCACGAAAGTTACGATCATTATTACGTTGGCAGTCAGGCCACACAGAACCCGAATCTGGGCACCATTACTACTCAAAGTGGAAGTCTCTTTCTCGCCGGAGGAATTACCAACCATTTAGATGTAGTCGCTAATATTCCTTACATCAGAGCCAGCCCATCAGCCGGTTTTTGGTCAACCCAGAGCGACTTTCAGGACCTCAGTCTTTTCTTTCGGTATCTGATTCTTAAGAAAGAGATTGGCTCCTTGGGCGAATTTTCTCTTTTAACGGCCGCAGGAATATCTACCCCTCTTACAAAATACATACCTGACGCACCGGTAGCCATAGGACATCAGTCAACCAACACAGAACTTCGTTTACTAGCCCAGCAAAGGCTACCGTTTGGTATGTTCGTAATGACTCAGGTCGGCTACATTCGGCGGAGCAATGTGACCATTGACCGGGGCTACGAGGTCAGCGTTCCTGATGCCTGGGATTATATCCTTAGAACCGGAGGTTCGGTGGGAGCATTCTACGCCGATGCCTGGCTTAACGTGCAGCAGGCCCGAAGCGGCACTGACCTGGGACCGGGAGTACCTTTTCCCAGCAACGCTGTTTCTTTTACCCGCGCCGGGTTCAATGTATTTTATAACCTTCCCTGGATTCAAAATATGGGCCTCGGGGCAGGTATGGGCTTTACCTTGACCGGTAAAAATATTGGTAGAGCTACCCGCATAAGCGGAGCAGTTGTGTACAATCTTAACTTATTACAACCATGAAAAACCTAAATTATACAAGTCGTATTCATAAATATTTATTTTTCATTTTATTGATCGCAACATTCGCCTGCGAAGAAGAAATTCCGGAGGTTGAACGCCTACCTGCACTACAGCCCGCTAGTTTGGATGCCGATGCGGTGAACTGGAAAACCGTACTTGATATAGATTATGCTAGCCAACTAGATTTGGCACCTCCCGCATCTGTTGGCAGTGATGAGTATCAAAATGAGCTACTGGAACTCGTCAATTTGACACAAAATAGAAGTAATGCTCAGGAAGAAGCCATTAATTACTGGGCGGCCGGTGGCGTTATCCGCTGGAATCAGATAGCTCGAGAGCTGGTTGCTAAATATAATGTTGCCCCTCCGGTAGATGCTTCTCCTGACCCAGCCCGGCCATTCGCCAACCCTCCTTTTGCTGCCAGAGCGTATGCCTTACTGAGTGTGGCTCAGCAGGATGCACTTATCGTTTCGTGGAGGCTTAAGTTTGAGCATAATCGTCCTGCGCCCGCCAATACTGAATCGTCTATCGTGACCATTTTGCCGGAGAGTGGCCTTCCTTCCTATCCTTCAGAGCAGGCAGCCATAGCGGAAGCTTCCTATCAAGTACTTAGCTATCTTTTTCCTGCCGAAGAGGCATTCCTTAGATCCCAAGCGGAAGAACACGCTGAAAGCATGCGCTGGGCGGGAGTCAATACTCAGAGCGATATAGTGGGGGGAAAAAGCATCGGTGACCTTGTAGCAGAGCAGATTATTAATTACGGAAAGAATGACCGTATGAATCAGGCCGATGATCCGGAAGGTAAACATTTGGCCTACTTTGACATTTCAAATCAGATTGCTGTGCCCTGGGAGTGTATTGAGAAACCTCTTCGTAGACCTATGCTTCCTTTCTACAGTACGGTTAAAACCTGGTTTGATTCTACTGAAGTTTATGCCGCATTGCCACCACCACCACCGCCGGTTGGTTCTGAGGAATTTGAAGTTGATTTAAAAAGCGTGCGTTCTTATTCGGATAATCGTACCCGTGAACAATGGCGAATAGCTGATTATTGGGCCGATGGCGGAGGAACATCTACCCCCCCCGGTCACTGGAACCGGATCGCTGAAGAATTGATTTTAGAGGCAAAATTTAGTGAAGTAAGAGCAGCTAGAACATACTCAGTAACCAATCGAGCCATGATGGATGGAGGAATTCTGTGCTGGTACTCTAAATATAAGTATTATCTACCTCGTCCTTCACAAATGGACCCAAACATTAAAATAGCCACTGGAATCCCCAATTTCCCGGCTTATACATCCGGTCACTCTACCTTCTCATCTTCCGGAGGAACAGTCTTAGGTTATATTTTTCCTGACCACCGAGAAGAACTGAAAAGCATGTACGAAGAGGCTGGTATATCCCGAGTCTACGGGGGTATCCACTACAACTTCGATAATATTGAGGGCAGAGTAGCCGGAGTTGCTATCGGACAAATTGCTATCGAGGCCGAGTTCTAAGCCACGAGCAGAAGGCGAGATATTCATCTTCTTCCGTTTCCTGGATTGGAAAAAAGCTGCTATCTGGCTTGTGTAGATAGCAGCTTTTTTTTGTTCTGATCAATCCTATCATCGATAACCGGAAAAATATTCTACAAACAAATTAAATTTCTAGGAACTGGCGCGTATTACGCTTTTTTCGCAACCTGCGGTATCTTATTAAACATTTAAGTCTTTCCTTTCTTATTAGTGTTGGTAGAACTTAAAAATAACTATGAGCTTAGGTTGGGCACTTGTTGCCTTTTTCGGATTAGCGGCAGTGATTGCCGTAGCGGGTACGTATCTTACTAGAATTTCAGACCGTCTGGCTGATGTTACTGGCTTGGGAGAGGCTTTAGTAGGCGGAGTATTGTTAGGCGGAGTTACATCGCTATCGGGTATCGTTACTTCCGTTACGGCAGCGTTTGAGGATCACCCGGCATTAGCATTTAGCAATGCAGTTGGCGGTATTGCGGCCCAAACAGTATTTTTGGCAGTAGCTGATATTGTCTACCGTCGGGCTAATTTGGAACATGCTTCGGCTTCTTTAACCAGTCTGATGCAGGGAGTACTCCTCATTCTCATGCTGGGTTTCGTTACTTTGACAATGGCCGCTCCATCGTTAACAGTGCTATCGATTCACCCTGCTTCGCTGGTGCTGCTGCTAATCTATATTTTCGGTACTCGGCTTATTTCCCAAGCACAAAAACGCCCTATGTGGGAGCCATCAGATACTTCGGAAACGGTCGGAGATGAGCCTGACGAGGAAAACATACAGAAATACAATCTCACTTCACTTACTGCCCAGTTCGTCGGTCTTGCTGTTGTGGTAGGTTTTGCGGGCTACTTTATCGCACAAACCGCTATCATCATTGCTGAGCAGTCGGGAATCTCAGAATCTTTTCTAGGGGCTGTAGGCACCTCTATCGCTACCTCTTTACCCGAATTGGTTGTTTCAGTATCGGCAGTCCGCCAGGGTGCTCTAACGCTAGCAGTGTCCAATATTATTGGTGGAAATACCTTTGATGTCCTGTTCCTGGCTTTTGCCGATGGGGCCTATCGCCAAGGCTCTTTGTATCATCATAGCGACAATGAACATACGTTCATTATATCTCTTACTATTTTGTTGGCTGGAGTATTGCTCTTAGGCCTCTTACACCGCCAAAAGTACGGATTAGGGAAAGTAGGCTGGGAAAGTATTACTATGATCGGACTGTTTGTTGGCGGCTATATTTTGCTTTATTTTTTGTAAACGACTGTTCAGTTAATATTAAAATCTCCTCGGAGGTTTCGGAAGCGTTTACGTACATCAGCTACGTAAATACTGCCGGGATACTCCCGCAGAAACTGTGTATACAATTCCATCGCCTTTTCGGAATCCTCCAGTTGTTCCTCGTAAATGCGGCCCCGCATAAATAGCGCATCATCACCCAGAATATCGTAATTGTACGATTCTGAAATATTGTTCAGCTTATCGAGCGATTGATCAAAATTGCCCAGCTGCAGATGGACCCGAGCCATCAGCCAATAAATCTCATCTTCCAGCGGGTGTCCCTGATACTGTTCCAGCATACTATCTAGCTTGATTAGTGCTTGTTGCTGTTTGTTCTGAAATAACATTAACTCCACATCCGCGTAAGCTTGCATGGCTGCTCCTGAGGTGTCTAACACAGTATTGTTCTGAATCAATAAGCTAAGCGACATGGCATCATTCGCAATTTCGCGGGTGGTAGCTTCCTTTAGAACATCCAGATGATCCTGGGCGAGGCTAAAATCACCCTTGTAGTATGATAATTTGGCGTTTCGCAATTTGGCTTCGTAGCCCACTGGTTCTTCTTTGTGGGCTTTTTCTACCTGAGCATAAAGTAACGTAGATTCCCAGGGTTGATCCATTAGCACGTAAATATCGCCCATGTCTAGTTTACTCTGAGCTTTTATTTCCCGACTGGATTTAGGGTTATTGGCAACTTGCTCTAAAATAGAAATAGCTTTATTTTTTTCATCCAGGTAGAACGCATAAAGCAGAGCTTGACTACGCATAGCTTCCAAGGTAGCCGCACTAGGTCCAATAGGCGAGCTGAGGCTTTCATCTATGAAATTCTGGTAGTCCTCAATGAGCTTGACGATCTCTTCCTGCTGTACCGGAAACTGGTTCTTAACCAACTCTTCGCGAGCTTTAATCTTGTACCGACGTGCCGACACGTAGTTGGCAGTCCGAGGATAGCGATCTATCACGTACTCGTACATTTTCAGCGCATTTTCAAAATCCTGGTTTTCCAGAGCAATCTGCGCTACGTTCATCACCTCATCTCCTTCGGTCCGTTGCCGGCGGTCTACCGCTCTGGCTTGCATAAACGCCCCGTAGAAGTTTTTCTGTTGTAGGTTAATCCAGATGAGCAACTCAGAGTACAACGGATTGTCAGCGTCCCTCTGAATGCGATCTAGCAGTAAATTCGCCATCGCATCCAAGTCCTCTTCTTCAGTTAGAATATTTTGCAGCACATTTTTCACATAGCTAATGCGGGAAGGATCTTCGTTAGCGTAAGCCAAATACTCCAATACCATCTGGTCGGTGTTATTAAGCCGGCGGTAGACATTGGCTAATTCCAGCGCATACAGTGCCGGATCACCACTGGCCTGCCGGCCGGCCTGGTACATGCTTACCGCCCGTTCAATCAACTCATGCTTGATCATGTGGCCGGCTACGATCCGCACCTTGTACGGATCTGATTTGGCTTCAGCAAAAACTTTGGTGAAATAAGATTCGGCTTCGGCGTCTTTTCCCTGGCGTAGATTGACTACACCGGCATCGAGCTGGTACAGGATGTTATCCGGATAAGAGCGAAGGGCCTTCTCTACGTACTGCTCGGCCTGTTCAGTATACCCGTTATTGATCAGTAGCCGAAAGTATCGATCATGAATAATCGGAATATTTTTCTTTTTATCGGCTAACTCTTCGTACAGGGTGCGGGCCTTCTCAATTTCACCCTTATCGTCATATTGCTGGGCCAGCTCTATTTTTTGGGTATCCTGGGCCATTGAGGGTATGTTAGCCCATGTTAGCAAAATAATAATCCATGTTATACTTCTAATCATAACTTGATGGTCTAAGGCTGATAACTTATTAACTAACATATTATATTATTATTCAATTATTTTTCTTCGAAATTATTATTAATTATTACGCTGTGGATTTGTGGATAACTCCATCAAATAAACGTGTTTTAGGCTACTTGTGAATAACTCCTCGAATTATTTACAGATTATTAACATGGTTATCCACAATTAATGCACTGATTTATAGTATGTTATAAGCAATTCTATCATTTGTTAACTAATATGTGGATAACTTTATGGATAACTTCAAAAGTGAATAACCTAGTGAATAACTTACACAGTGGAGTGAATAACCCTTCAAAAACTGTGAATGCCAGTCGGGGAGTGAATAACCCACTATTTATTCACAAGTTATTTTAGGCTTTTCCACAGGTTATTCACTCGATAATGTGGATAACTCACCGATGGTAATGGTTAGGTCGCTGCGTTCCCAGTTAGCCCGGAGGTCGATTAGTTCTTCTTCGGTATAGAAATAAACGGGTTCTGGTTCCTGCTGGTTAAGTATACTCCCGGCTTCCCACACACCGTCGTTATCCTCATCTATTAATACTCGAATGCGGTACTTACCGGGAGGAACCATGTCGAAAGAAAATCTCGAACTGTTCTTTACCTCGCGTACAACGTTATACTGTTGGTCTAGTAGCTGAATAGTATAGCTGGGATAATCTGTCACCAAGGCTCCGCGAATAGCTCCGTAATCTTCAGCTTGTTTAAACGAAAATTGCTGAATAACCTGTTCGCTACTGTCATTTTCTATACTCATAAAACTACCGGGTGCGGTATAGAAGTTAAACGAACGGAATGAATTAATAATTTCTTCTCGTTCATATGTCCGGACTGGAAACTCCCGGTTCACCTGAACAGTATCAGTATAGGAACTGAGATAGCGGTTTTTATCATCTTCGGATTCTATCCGGTTCAGGCTATCCAGCACTATGTTGTCTGAGGGTGTACCTTTCTGACGAATAAATTGCTGCAGCCATTCCGTACTCTTCTCAATGGTGACATCACTTTGCAGACTATCCAAGTAGCGTTCCTGTAACCGTATCCGGTACTGAGTATTTAAACTATCGTTCAGTTGAGAATAATAAATAATGCTATCCACAATTTGAGATTGAGATATAGGGACGGATAATTCCGCTTTGTCGAAATTGTTGTTCCAGGTCAGGCTTTGGTCAAAATTAATCGGTACGTAGAAAAGTGTATCGTAGCTAAGCAATATGCTGTCGGTAGATATTCGGGCGATTGGCTTGGAAAAAGTAAATGTACCTTGAATAGTATCGGTAAACTCACTACCCTCGGTAGAAAATTGGGAAGTAAAGTCGGCAGTTGACCGGCGGGTTTCCGGATACTTAATATACAGTACCGTATCGGAAAGTACTTGCTGGGCAGAATCAATTGCGGAAATCTGCACACCTAAGCTATCTTGTTTAAGAGTGTTATAAATTCTGACAACCTTATTCTGATCCTGAAAGTTGCTGAATAATGCTACGCTGGTATCAGTCAGATTGAATCGTACCGAATCTTCGAGAAATTTCTGAGTACTACTGCTTAGCTCTCCATTTACCCGCAAAGTGTAATCATCTAACGACTTATTGAATTTAATCTCATAGTATTTTCCGTTAGGCCGGGCACTTTGGAGTTGTATCGGGCGAATATCCTGACGTTGAATAAGTAAATTTATTGTTTTAGTAGTTTGCACTACCGAATCGGCCAGCTTAGTAGAGTTAGTATTAAGGGTACGATTAATATCGCTACCCAGATAAATAGGGTCAGCTTTAAATCCGTAGGGCTCATTATTAGAATCCACCGTTAAGTTGCCATTTTCGTCTACGAAGGCATACACATCGTAAAGACCCTCCCGGATGTAGCGAATTCGGTAATTACCTTCTTCGTCGGTTTTAGCCAGATACATAGGAGGACCGGTAAAGGCATCCAGTGTATCATTTACATCGTAGAGCGAAACTACGGCATCTTCCACTGGTTGCTGGGTGAGCAGTTGGCGAACGTTACCCGTAAGTTGGAAAGAATCAATGGTGGGTCCGGTACTGAATGCCACCACCAGATTCTGGGCCGGGTTCTTCTCGGAAGCATCCGTTACCGCTTCCCGAAAGTTAAAGGTATAAGTAGTGCTGTCTCGTAATTCCTCTTCAATTTCCAGGTGTAGTGTTCGACGGCTTATGTAAAAGCTGTAATCTTCAATAGGCGGAGTAATAATCAGTTCTCGCTTCAGGTCCCGGGCTTCTACGTACTCATTAAACTCCAGCTCAATTTCATTATCGTCAAAATTGGTTGTTTCTAATTCGGGATACATTCTTACCAGTTTAGGCGGAATAGTATCTTTAGGTCCACCAGTAGGAGCACCCCTTCGGGCACAGGAGCCAACGGCAATTAATACTATCCAGATGAGGGCAAGCCAATAGCTAGATTTCATGCGAAATTTCTGTTTTACGGATGTATGTTGTTTCTGCTCCGTAGGAACACGATTAATCGTGTTCCTACAGTATTTAATGAACGATTATTCCCGAATTTTCTTTTGGCGCTCTCGCTGGTTTATGTACATTACCGTAGATAGTGACAATACATTTTGGTACCGGTTGCCCGATTTGCTTACCCGGTACATAATGCCGGTTTGTAGTTTATACTGCTGATTAAAGAACCAGCCTATTCCACCGAACAACCGGTTTTCCCAGCCCTGTTGTACGCTATTAAAGGTGTATAACAATTCATTGGTAACAATTCCGTAGAGTTCGCCGGGGTCTAACTCTTCTCCGTTCAGCGGACTATCCAATCCTAGACGGTAGCGCAATCGGTTTTGGAAACCCGATTGTCTGATTCGTTGCTCTAGTCTTACCCGGTTAGCAATTCGTTTTCCATATAGGGCGTAGATCACGAAGGCGAATTGCTCCATTAATCGGTGTTCATCAAAAAACTGTTCTTCAGTCAGGCGAGATTGAAAGGCATAACCACCACTGATTTTTGAATTTTTCCAAATGGAATACGTAGCCCAGAACTGGGTTTCGTTTAAAGTCCACTCTGATTCGCGTTCGGCACCCTCGCCGTTATACTCCACCATTCGGTTCCGAAACAGGGTGTTTGTATTGAACGCCCAGCGGGTGGGTAATTTATAGGTATAAGATACGGACGGTTCCCACTGAAGCTGAGTATTTGTTTGGGCCACTGCAGCCAGACTAGTGAATGAAAAGATGAAAAAGATGAATAAGCGCACTGCTAAAATCTAGTAGAGAAAATTATCTAATGAACGTCGGATGATGATACGGCGCTGTACCAATAGCCCTTCTTTATTAAAAAGCATCTCGTACGATTGCACCGCTGATTCTTCTTGTGTATCAACTTCTATCTCGAAGTTGTTTGTCTCCTCCGCGGTTAAAGAATTCCACATTAGCAAACGATTGTAGCCGGTGGTATCCGGTAAAAATTGCCTTTGTATTCGTCGTACCTTAAACTTAGAGTACGACGAATATAAGGTGGAATCAATGGTGGATCGTGTTTCTTCCGGTATTTGGTTGTAATTAATTAGCTCTTCAATATCCTGCAACTTACCGGACTCATCAAACTCTATACTAAATCTGCGTTTATCCCGGGTTAGTTTGGCTTCATAACTAGAAATATCACCATCAGTTTCGTGGTAGAACCGTATTTTGCGAGAATCGACTAACCAATGTTCATGAAGGTAGTCCAAAGCTTCCGGCGGCATATCTCTTTTCTTAATCCGTTTTTCTACTTCTTGCTTAAGGTTAGTTTGCGCAATAGCATTGATCCCTATTGTAGTGAGACCCAAAAGGATTAACCAAAATACGAGTAAATAATTTATCCGACACATAGATCTATTTCCCCAGGTAAACCATAATCACTGATACATCTGCCGGCGAAACTCCGCTAATTCGGGAAGCTTGCCCGATAGTCTCGGGCCGAATTTTATCTAGTTTTTCCCGGGCTTCGGTCGAGAGGGCTTTCATTTGGGAATAGTCAAAGTTCTTGGGAATCCGATATCCTTCCAGGCTCTCTACTCGCTCGGCGTGCTGCCGCTCTTTTTCCAGATAGCTTTCGTACTTGGTAAGTATCTCTGCTTGTTCCAGTACTTCGGTATCAAATTTCTGGAAGTGATCCTTGAGAGAAGGATCTAACTTAGTAAGCGAGTTTATTGTAATTTCGGGCCGCTTCAGAAGTTGATGAATACTCACTTTTTCCCGGATAGTAGCGGTAGAGAGTTCATCCAGGCCATCGTTAATTTCTTTGGGAGCTGCTTTGTGCTGCTTCATATCCTGAAGCAATTCGTAAATGGCATTTCGCTTATCGAACACTTTTTCTAATCGAATATCGTCGATCAAGCCTAGCTGATGCCCTTTTTCGGTTAGCCGCAGATCCGCATTATCCTGCCGGAGCAACAGCCGAAACTCGGCCCGGGAGGTAAACATCCGGTAGGGTTCATCAGTCCCCTTGTTAATCAGATCATCAATCAATACTCCAATATAGGCTTCGGACCTTCGCAGTACGAAGGCTTCCTGCTCCTGAATTTTTCGGTGAGCGTTTATCCCCGCAATTAGTCCTTGGCAGGCGGCTTCTTCGTAGCCAGTGGTTCCATTAATTTGTCCGGCAAAAAATAGATTCTCGATCAGTTTAGTTTCCAGACTTAGTGAAAGCTGGGTGGGCGGAAAGTAATCGTACTCAATAGCGTAGCCCGGGCGAAAGAGCTTTGCCTTTTCGAATCCAGGAATATGACGAATGGCTTGGTGCTGAACTTCTTCGGGAAGCGAGGTAGAAAATCCGTTTACGTATACCTCAATTGTGTCCCACCCTTCGGGTTCTACAAAAATCTGATGCCGCTCACGTTCGGCAAAACGATTGATTTTATCTTCAATAGACGGACAGTAACGAGGACCTTGCCCACGAATGCGACCGTTGAACATGGGCGAGCGATCGAAACCACCCTCTAGCACTTCGTGTACGGTAGGATTGGTGTAGGTGATATGGCAGCTTCGTTGGTGCGAAAGTGGTTTAGTATCCGTAAATGAGAACTTACCAGGATTTTCATCGCCGGGTTGCTCTTCCATTTTACTGTAATCCAACGACCGGCCATCCACTCGGGGAGGCGTTCCGGTTTTCATTCGTCCGGATTCAAAACCCAGGCTTACTAGTTGCTCGGTAATACCTTTGGAGGCTCGTTCGCCTGAGCGCCCTCCCCCCATTTGCTTCTCTCCAATATGAATCAGGCCATTGAGGAAAGTGCCATTGGTGAGTACTACAGTTCGCGATTTTATCTCCAGACCGATACTGGTTTTTACCCCTACTACCCTTTCGCCTTCTACCAGTATCCCCGTAACCATCTCCTGCAAAAAATCCAGATTAGGAATTCGCTCCAAGTGCATTCGCCAGGCTTCGGTAAAACGTGCCCGGTCATTCTGAGTACGCGGACTCCACATAGCCGGGCCCTTAGACCGATTTAGCATGCGAAACTGAATGGCCGACTCGTCGGTCACGATTCCGGAAAGGCCACCTAGTGCATCTATCTCACGAACAATTTGTCCTTTAGCCACGCCACCCATGGCCGGGTTGCAGGACATCTGCCCCATTTTGGCCATATCCATAGTAATGAGCAGCGTTTTAGAACCCATCTTAGCTGCCGCCGCCGCGGCTTCATTACCAGCGTGCCCCGCCCCTACTACTATCACGTCGTATGTTTCGAAAAGCATTTTTAAGCAATTAATTCTTCCTTTATTCTACACACAAAAGTACAGTTTCGTTTCCACTTTCTGCCACTTTATTTTCCACTTCCACGGATTGGTTGGTTACTTACAATCAGAATATCTATTATCCTCATTCTTAGCTAGTTCGACTAAGTTGCGTAAAGCAAAAGGTTAATGTTCCACGTGGAACATTATGCGTGGAAACTTATAAGTGCTATTGAATATGAAATTGACTAAAATAGGAAGATACGTATTCATCTTCCAAATTACGCATTTGAAGTTTGGAAGGCTCAGTATGATCATCAAAACCAAGAAGGTGGAGTATGCCGTGCACAATCACCCGAAGTAGTTCGGTAAAAAAATCTAGCTGTAATTGAAGAGCATTTTCCTGTACTCGTTCGGTACTGATAAAAATATCGCTTTCAAGAGGCTCGTCGGAATTGTCACGGTTATCAAAGGTAATAATATCGGTGTAGTAGTCGTGCGAAAGGTAATCCCGATTGATTTGAAGGAGATATCTGTCGGAGCAGAATATGTAGTTAATGCCAGAAATGGATTGATTATGCTTCTCTACCACCCAAGACAGCCAACTCGGAACGGATTGAAGTGTTTGTAGATCAAACAAAATATCCTCCACAAAAAAATGAACCATTAGTTGATGTAGAAGATGAGTTCTACGGTGCAACCTTCATCGTGAAAATTTACTTCGTCGGAAAGGTGTTTCATGAGAAAGATGCCCCGGCCACCTGGCTGATCAATATTCTCAGGAGCCGTAGGATCGGGCAGGTTGGTATAGTCAAACCCTTCGCCTTGATCTTTTACCCAGAAAATAATCGAGCTATCACTAAGCCGGAGCGAAAGGTCTACGTTTTTCTTAGAGTCGCCTTTGTTGCCGTGGCGGATAGCGTTATTCACTGACTCGGTGACGGCAATCATGATATTGCCGTAGATATCATCGTTAAGACTAAATTGTTCTTTAGCATTGTCAATAAAACTTTCAATCATCCGGATGTTTTCGGATAATGAAGGAATAGAAATGCTGATTGAATCCATTGTATTAGTTTAAGCGCTTGAAATATTCGTTGGCCTCATTTTTATAGTAGGGATTAAGTTTGAGAGGCACCGTTTTCAGTAACTCAATCTCTTGCTTCTTCAATTTAATATATTCATCAAATCGCTGGGCGGCTTGCTGCTCATAATTGTCTTTAGCCGTTTCACCCTTACGCTTTTGATCTAACTCCTGCTCCCGCTCGGATTTTTCTACATCCAACAAACGGGTAAGAATTTGCTTCTGTCGTTCAATCAACTCTTTCGTCAGCTTTTTGTTGACCAATTCATTCTCAGTTTCCTCCATTTGTTTGGAAAGTTCATCTCCGGTGCCTCCTCCCCCATCTTCTTCCGAATCCATCTCTTCTAAAGCCTTACGAATTTTTTCCTGCTGCTGGGCCAGTTTGGCTAATTCTTCGGACAAAGCCCGGCCCGATTTGCCACTTTTTTGTAAATCCTGAATCTGCTGATTCAATTGCTTTTGCAGTTCGCTCAGATTCATATTCTGCTGGGTATTACCCGGGTTTTTCTGGGGATTTCCCATCGCATCGGCCATTTGCTGCTGCATTTGGCCTAGTACATCATTAAGTAGCAAGGCTAAATTATTGATGGAAGTCATGGCAAATTGTTGCTGACTGATAGCCTTATACTGCTGCCGCTCCCGCAACGATTCCATGCTCTCATCCATATACTTATTCATGTCCTTCACTTCCCGGGTTACGAACGACTGAATCTGGAACACTCGTTCGGCCAGCGCTAGTAAGCTGTCTTCAATAATTTGGGCGTCATCCCGAAGCTTTAGTTGTTCTTGTGAGAGGTCAATAAATCGGGGATCATTCTGCTTTACTTCCCGGAAATCCTTCATCACCTGTTCCTGGTCAAATGAAAGAGTCAACAGGTTGTCCAGAATATTACGCAGATTATCCATATTCTCTTGTAGCATTTCCATTTCCATGCTTTGCTGCATCTGCTGCATCTTCTGGGCCATTTGCTTCATTTGTTCGGCACTGTTTTTCTGAGATTTCTGAGCCTTTTTGCGCTGATTTTTCTCTAAAGCTTCCTGCGCTTTTTGTTGTTCCTGCTTAGCTTGGTTTTGCTCCTGCTTCATATCCTGCATTGGAGCGGGGTTCTTCAAGTCTTGGTTAAGCTCATTCAGCTCCTCCATCTCTTGCTGCAACTGCTCAAATTCTTCGTTTAATTGCTCCTGCTGTTCGCTTAGTTCTTCGGTATTGTTTTCTTTATTCTCGGTTTCTTCGGCCAACTGCTCCTGCTCTTGGGCTTTTTGTTCCATTTGTTGCTGTACATCTTCCAGCTTAGAGTCGAATTTCATACGCTTGAAGAGTTCCAGGGTTCGTTCTAGTTCTTCTTCGAGGTTCTCTTCTTGGTCGCTAATCTGCTGCAACTGATCCCGCATTTTATCCATATCCAGTTGCTCCTCAAGTAATTTCTGGAGCTCCTCATACATTTGTTTGGTTTCCTCATCCAGCAATTCATCCATAAGTTGTTGCAGTTGATCTATCTGCTCCTTCATCTTCTCACTTTGCTCACCAAATTGTTCGCGCTGCATTTTAGAAGACTGGCTTTGCTCCTTCAGTTGTTCCAATTGCTTTTCTAATTCTTGGCGCTGCTTCAGTATATCTTCCAGAAGTTGTTTGTCTTGCCAAGTAAGATCCTTCTTCCCTCGCAGTCGTTTTTCCACATCCTCAATATCTTCCTTTAATTGTTCGGCTTGCTGAACGGTTTTGCTGATCTGGCTTTGCGTTTCGGCCGAAGATTTCTCCAGGTTTTCCCGGATAGTCTCCCGGTCGGGGATACTGAAAACGTAGGAGGAAGTTTGGGAAGACTTATATCCGTTCACGGCATCATTATCCCATACTTTTAGGAAGTAGCGGATTTTATCACCGGGACTCAAACCAAGGGTATCTACATTCCACTGGTAGTAGTAGCTTTGGTTATTCTGCTTGGAGTCTAGTGGAAGTCTCAATTTCTGATATTTCTTTTTACTATTATCTTCCTCTCCCATTGGTTCAAACCGGTAGAAAACCGACAATTGAGTTAGTCCGTAATCATCCGACACATTTCCGCCTAACACTAGGAATTGGTATAAAGTAGTATCCTGAAATTGCTCCAAACTAATTTGAGGGTTTTGGTCGGGAATCACGTCCAGATAGTAGCGAATGTCCTGCTTGTTGGTACTGTATTCATTAACAAGGTTGATCTGGTAGGTATCAGACTCAAACACCTGCTTTTCCAGAGAGAATGTTCCTTCGGTATTTTCTTCTAGCTGATAGGTCTCAGTCTGATCTTCAAAAATCAGCTCCATGCTATCGGCCGCAAGGGTACTGAATTGCCAACTGATATTGGTTCCTTCGGGCACTTGGAGGTTGCCTACATTGTCTAATCGCTGATCTTCGCGGGATAAATAATCCGGGTAATCTAGGTACACACTAAAGTTTTTCAGATTAGGTCGGTCTACTACCCGAATGGTATTTGATTCAGAATTAAAGCCAGCAGCTTCTATATAAAATGGGGTATCCCGTTGGATGCTCTGAAAAACGAAATCAAAAGCTCCTTGATCGGTAGGATTCATACGAAAACGCCGCCCGGATGCTACGAGATATACTTTGTCTGGAATAGCTTCTCCCTCTAAATCAATATTGACTGTAAAGTCTTCATTCTTGAAGGCAATATAGGATTCGTTCAGAAGCTCGAAAGAGAAAGGTGCTTCCGGAACAAATTCTTTATTAAAGTTAACGATGCGCCGAGTACCTTCTGAAAAAAACTGTGGGACGAATAGTAGAACAATAACCATAATGGCCACCGGAGCAGCCAAGTACCTCAGATGTCGTAGATTTTTGCGCAGATCAATAGCAATAGGAAACCGAATTACGGAAAGCTGCTTGGTTTTCTGAGCAATACTGGCCGCTATTAGCGCTCCTTGGGCCTCACTAGCTTTGTTAAGCTGAACTAAATTTAAAAGTTTATCCTGCACTTCAGGAAAGTATGTGCCAATCTGCCGGGCGGCTTCTTCATCACTAATTTGTCGTTTACTGCTGGTGAGGCGGGTCAGCGGGTCGAGCACCCACTTGTATAAAATGAAAATGAACAACAGCAAAAAGCTGAAAAATAACACACCTCGCCATAGGCTATTCAGTCGGGCCATGTATTCAATAGAATTGAACAGTAGATACACCGAAAGCACAATAGCTCCAAAAAATATGCTGCCTCTGACTAGCTTGTTTAAGTAATACTTCCGTTTGTACTGCTGAAGCTGGTGCGCAATACTGCTAAAATTTGAATCCGCTGACATAATCTAATGCTTTGATGTGTGGTACTTTCTATTGCAGTGAGCCTGGTATAAAAACTACGGAAAAAAACGAAATTAAGTATGGTTGTTACCGTATTTCTAATACTACCGGACAATGGTCCGAATGGTAAACTTCCGGTAATAAGGAAGCACCCACTAGTTTCTCTTTTAATGATACACTCGCCATATGATAATCAATGCGCCATCCTAAATTTTTAGCCCGGGCTCCAGCCCGGTAGCTCCACCAGGAATAATGGTTAGGCTGATCTTCATGAAAGAAACGAAACGTATCAATAAAGCCACTGTCAATAAACTCCGATACCCAGGCCCGCTCTTCAGGAAGAAATCCGGTAGTATTTTTGTTCCGAACCGGATCATGGATATCGATGGGACGATGACAGATATTATAGTCTCCGCTAATTATTAAGCGCGTTTTCTCCTGTTTAAGTTCGTCAATGTAAGAACGAAAGTCAGAGAGCCACTGCATTTTAAATGCCTGTCGGATATCGCCCATCGTGCCGGAAGGCATATAGACGCTCATTACCGAAAAATCATCGTAGTCGGCGCGTAGTACCCTACCCTCTTGGTCATAAACTGAAATCCCCATTCCGTTAATTACCTGTTGGGGAGAAGGTTTAGTAAAGATAGCTACTCCGCTATATCCCTTTTTAGAAGTTGCTTCTTCCCAGAAAGTCTGATAACCTAGTGATTCAATTTCGGCAACGGGAACCTGGCTGGGGTTGGCTTTAGTCTCTTGTAAACAAACAATATCCGGATTTTCCTCACCAAGCCAATCTAAAAACCCTTTTCGAATAGCCGCTCGAAGACCATTTACATTGTACGAGATAATCTTCATAAATTGTTAAATAGCAACCCCCAACTCTTGTTCAAAATACTCAATGACGTGCATCTTTAGAAGCTTTTCCTGCTCGAGCAGATCAAAATGAGGAAGTTTTTTCTGTAGTTTCCAATGCGGCCAGCCATCCTGGTCAATTCCTTCTAATGCGTAGAATCCTGAAAGCGAAAGAACCTTACAAATAGCAATATGTAGCAAGTCCTGCTTCTCTTCTTTAGAAAAATGTTGGGCACCTTTACCTAATTCCTGTACTCCAATTAAAAATAATACTCCGTTTAAGTCGCTGGGGCGTTTACCAACCTCCTGCTCAAGTAACGTCAGCAGACTTTGCCACTTGCGTTCTAGTACTAAATCCTTTTGATACATCACTGAAAAATAGAAAATAAAATGGTACGCTGGTAAGGTTCCGATACGAATAATCATTGAGCAGTGCGGAGGGTATGGTACCTTGCGTACCTACTATACGAAGCAGAATGCTAAAGGATTTCGTATCGCTAATATTTCCCCGGATGTGTCTGGTTTCGCAGCAGCCACTGGCGAAAGGAGAGCATCTTATTGCTACCCAAGCATGGTTAGCAATGCCCAAGTTTGATCTGGACGAAACCAACCTTTCACTTGAGAGAAGGGTATATAGTTTTGCTCCTATTAATCAGGCCTGGGCCTACTATAAATTTTCTAAACACGGGAAAGTACAGAAGCTGCTGCATGCACTGAAGTATCAAAATTATCCCGAAGTAGGTGAACTGGCGGGCAAATGGTTCGGTCAGGCTTTGCGGCAAAATTATGGCCTTCAGGATATTGATCTCATCGTACCCGTTCCCATGCATAAAAAAAAGCAAAAGAAACGGGGCTACAATCAGTGCGACTTTATAATGTGGGGATTATCCGAGGTTTTAAATATACCATGGTCAACCCAAGTTCTAGTAAAAACGAAGAATACAGACTCACAAACCAAAAAGAACCGGATAGAACGGTACCGTAATAGTTATCATGCCTACGCCATTCGGAAAAACGCAGATATTAAAGGAAAACATGTTCTGCTGGTAGATGATGTGGTTACTACAGGAGCCACGCTCGGTGCTTGTGCCAAGATATTATTGGCTGGAGGTTGTCGGGCAGTAAGTGTTGCTGCATTGGCTACTCCAGAATAAAGAAAAGATTAGCTATTCTAATTTCTCTTCGTTTCTCCCTCTTACTTTAATGGATATTCACCCAATTTTCCGAACTGTACTATGTATTAATAAATTCTAAGAGAGGATACAAATTAGATCGATAAGAGTCTAAAGCAGCCGTAGTATATATAACACAGCTAACTAAAAAATAATATGCCTAACAAAAAAGGTCTAGCCGAAATGAATCAGCCAGACCTTAAAATGAGGGTTAATGTTTTTTCTAGTAGTTGGTACCCGCGCGGATCATAGCGCAACGGAAACCGATAGTGGCCGTAGCTGAATCCTGCTCTAAGTAGCGACGAGTACCGGGTGATAGCCAATAGGCCACATCAGCCCAAGAACCACCTTTGTATACCCGAAGCTCATTAGTGACTAGTGAATTAAATTCTCCAGGGAAGTTAGGGTACTTCTCGTTGTCGTACTTTTCTTCAGGGTCAATGGTACCATCACGACGAATCGGGTTCAGGTCATTAAAATCCTGATATGATAGAGGACGATAAACATCCAGCACCCACTCGTTTACATTACCCGCCATATTATAAAGACCAAAGTCATTCGGAGGATACTCGTAAATGTAATCAGTGATCATGGCACCGTCGTTCAACTTACCAGCGATACCAGCGTAGTCACCACGGCCGCGTTTGAAGTTGGCGAGCATATATCCCATTTTCTTTCCGTAAGGATTTCGGGTGGCGTGACCATCCCAAGGATAGATACGAGAATGGGTTTGGTTTTCATCCAGGTACTGGGTTCCGATTAGAGCTTTGGCAGCATATTCCCACTCAGCTTCAGTAGGCAGGCGGAAATCGGGTAAAACTACTCCACTTTCCAGAGGAATACGTCCGCCTTCAGGAATCTCTACTTCGGCACCAGTTTCTTCTACTAACTTTTCGTTTACTACTGAGGTACGCCACTTGCAGTAATCGTTAGCCTGACGCCAGCTCACCCCTACTACCGGAAAATATCGGAAACCAGGATAGCGAAGGTAATGATCTTCGTAAGGATCATTGAAGGCGAGAGAACGACGCCAAACGGTAGTGTCGGGAAGAGCGGACTCGTAAAATTCGGTGGTAGAATCCTGACGAATGTCAAATAAGTATTCTAGCCAGTGAATGTTACCAATCTCGGTTTGATCCATGTAAAAAGAAGCTACGGTCACCGTACGCTCCAGATTATCACGGGTACCCATGAGGTCTTCTTCAAAACTACCCATGGTAAAACGCCCACCCTCAATGTAGACCATGTTGGGGGCTTCGGGCTGACCTTGGTATTCGTCTAGGGTGAAATTACCTTCCACATTATACTCAATACCAGTAACGGAGCTAGACTGACCAGGATTCATACTGGTGGGCTGGCTTTTGCTACAAGCGGCAAGCACGGCAGCACATAACACAAACTGCCAAGCTTTAAGAACTTGGTTGACCAATTGCTTCATAACCTGTTTTTATTAACTCTTTTACGCTGTTTTAGGGCGAATAACACAAATTGCTTATAAACGATGCTGCTAATTTGAGCACAATCCGGTAATAATAATAGCAAATACCGGGTAAAATTATATGTATGTAAGTTACGCTATGAAATAAACAAGAAAATAGTATCCTGCCTAGAATCTGTGATTATAACGATTCGGATAAGAGGAAATTATTTCTACAGACATCTTTTTGCCAATAGTTTACCTAATAACTACGAAATACTGATTTTGTCTAAAGTATCTATAGCCTGCTGAGTATCCTCTATACCTTCTATGGACAAAATAGGCCGCTTTTTAGTTTCTTTAATTCGGCACCTTTTAGGGTGCTGCTGTACATACTGTATAATCCTCCCGAAGGTTTCTGATTTAAAATATTCCTCATTATCCAAACTCACAAAGTAGCACTTCATCAGATTGTTCTTAAGAATTAGTTTTTCAAACCCTAACTTTTCGGCCTTCCAGCGTAGGCGTACGGTAGACATCAGTTCCACTACAGGCGGAGGTATTTCACCAAACCGATCTTCCAGCATCGTTTTAAATTCCTGAAGTTGCTCTTCGTTTTGAATATTATCTAGACGAGAATACAATCGCAGTCGTTCTGTAGTGTTGGTTACGTAATCTTCCGGAATAAGTACTTCCAAGTCAGTTTCAATACTACAGTCTTGCACCAGCGGTCGAGTAACTTCTTCCAGCCCTCGGGTGAACAAATCCTTGAATTCGGTTTCCTTCAATTCCTGAACGGCTTCGTCCAGAATCTTATGATACATATCAAAACCTAGATCGGAGATAAAGCCGCTTTGCTCGGCGCCCAATAGGTTCCCAGCCCCCCGAATATCTAAATCACGCATAGCTACTTTGAAACCGTCGCCTAATTCGGAGAACTCTTCCAGCGTAGAAAGCCGTTTACGCGCATCAGAAGTTAACCCGGAAGCCGGAGGTGAAAGCAGATAGCAGAATGCCTTACGGTTAGACCGGCCTACCCTACCCCGCATCTGGTGCAAATCAGACAAGCCGAACATATGAGCATTGTTGATTAATATGGTATTGGCATTGGGTATGTCTAGTCCCGACTCGATGATGTTAGTAGAAACCAGTACATCGTATTCACCTTCAATGAACTGAAGCATGGTTTTTTCCAGTTTGGCTCCTTCCATCTGCCCGTGGGCGACCGCTACCCGGGCATTAGGCACCAATCGAAGAATGATATTGGCCACCTCTTCAATATTGGCTACTCGATTGTGAACGAAGAATACTTGTCCCCCTCTTTTTAGCTCAAAGCTAATAGCATCGCGAATAATGTTTTCGTTGAAAGTATGAAGTTCGGTAGTCACCGGACGGCGGTTGGGAGGCGGGGTAGCAATGATGCTCAGGTCGCGGGCCCCCATCAACGAAAATTGGAGTGTACGGGGAATAGGAGTTGCTGTAAGGGTAAGCACATCTACGTTTACCCGCATTTCTTTCAGGCGCTCTTTCACCTTAACCCCAAACTTTTGTTCTTCGTCGATAACCAGTAATCCTAAATTTTTGAACTCTACATCTTTATTTACAATGCGGTGGGTACCAATCAGAATGTTTACGTTGCCGGCTTTCACCTCCTTCAATATTTCCCTAATATTCTTGGTAGGCTTGAAGCGGTTGATGTATTCTATCTTCACCGGGAAATCAGCCAGACGGTTGTTGAAGGTATGGTAATGCTGCATGGCTAGAATGGTGGTGGGCACCAGCACTGCCGCCTGTTTGCCTTCGGTAACTGCCTTAAACGCCGCTCGGATAGCGATTTCGGTTTTTCCGAAGCCCACATCACCACAGATAAGCCGATCCATTGGGTGGTTCAACTGCATATCCCGTTTCACATCTTCGGTAGCCGTGGCTTGATCAGGAGTATCTTCAAAGATGAATGAGGACTCAAGTTCAGCTTGCAGAAAGCTATCGGGCTGATAAGCAAAGCCAGGAGCCGATTTTCGTTTGGCGTACAGATTGATCAAGTCCTTGGCAATATCCTGTACCTTCTTCTTAGCGCGCTTCTTCTTGTTTTCCCATTCGGGCGAGCCCAGTTTGCTAATAGTGGGCGGCGTGTCTTCTTTCCCGCTATACTTAGAGATTTTGTGCAGCGAATGCACACTCACGTAGAGCAGGTCATCATCGCGATAGACCAGACGAATAGACTCCTGCTCTCTACCGCCGAAATCTACTTTTTCCATGCCGGCAAAGCGACCAATGCCATGATCTACGTGTACTACATAATCACCTACCTTTAGCGAACGTAGCTCTTTGAGGGTAATAGCTTTGGATTTGGCTCGAATGCCTTTGGTCTTGTATCGGTGAAATCGGTCGAATAGCTGGTGATCTGTGTAGCAGGCAATATTTAGTGTGTGGTCCACAAAGCCTTCCCGTAGCGAAGTATACAAAGGCTGAAATACTACTTCGGAATCAAGTTCATCAAAAATTTTGTGTAATCGTTCAATCTGCTGCTCCGAATCAGAAGCAATATAATTGGTAAGATTACGATCCTTATTTTCGTGAAGGTTACTGGCTAGTAACTCAAAGTTTTTGTTAAACGATGGTTGAGGCTGGCTTTTAATGGTGAAGACGCTATTCGTTTTAAACGAATAGCGATTGCCAAATTCTATTTGAGTAAAAGGTTCAATACTTTCCAGAAAGGAGGTTTTCGTCTCAAACAGGGTGGCAGGGCCGAACACTACCTGGGTGCCATCAGATTCCTGCATCAGCGACTCGAAGTTCTCGTTAGCCTGCTGGAAATACTGATCAATGATATCGACCGTGGCTTCAATATCTTTCCACCAAATCTGGGTGTTATCAGCTGGTAGGAAGCTGATAAACGACTGCCGTTCTTCTTCCAGAAGCTTGGTCTGCACGTTAGGAATAATGCTTACCTGGTTAACTTCATCCTGAGAAAGTTGGGAGGTAATATCAAAAGTGCGGATGCTCTCTACTTCGTCGCCAAAAAGCTCAATGCGGTAGGGCAATTCGTGGGCGTACGAAAAGATATCAACAATACCTCCCCGTACCGCAAACTGTCCTGGTTCATACACGAAGTCGGTTTTCTCAAAATCGTAAGTAACTAAAAGCTCATTGATGAATTGAGTATCCAACCGCTCTCCTACTTTAATGAAAAAAGTATTTTCTTGTAGTGAACGTTTATTAATTACTTTTTCGGCTAGGGCGTCCGGATAAGTGGCAATGAGGTGGCCGTGGTTAGGAGTATTACTGATGATATTAAGAATCTCGGCTCGCATCAGCACATTGGCATTCTCGGTTTCGTCGAGATGGTAGGGTTTTTTATAGGATGCCGGAAAAAGATGAATATCTTTGGTAGGATTCAGATTTTGCAGATCGTTTTGAAAATAAGCAGCCGCTTCCCGATCAGCCAGTACAAATACCATAGTTCGGGGATTGATCCGGTAGAGGGCACTAGCCAGTACCGTATCTAGGCTTCCCGTAACTCCTTTTAATTGAGTTTTCGGAGCATCATTAATCTGAGCGGCTAGCGTTTGAATAAAACTATCGCTAATATATTGTTCAAGAAATTGAGTGGACTGCACAGAAATAGTACGATTATAGGATACTAGACAATAACAAGTCTGAGGAATAAACGTTTTGAAAGATACCTAGAACCAGAAGCTCTCGAATATGTTTCTACATTAGACGACTCTTAAGATCCGGTGAATGATGCAAAATTACCACAAAAATACGGAGAAGACCGAGCGGGATAATGCTATTGCCCGGTTAGAAAAACTGCACCCTCACAAAACTTTGCTGTACTTAGCCATTTTTGGTAGTACGCTGGTTTTTTTATTCATGATCATTTCCTACACGATTAGCCACCGCGACCCCTCGGCATTCATCAATTTTGAGTTTCCGAAAGCATTTGTGGTAAGCTTGGTATTGCTGTTGTTCTCTAGCTACACCATGACTCGGGTTTTACCGGCTTTCGCGAAAGATGATCTGAAAACGGTACGAAATTCACTGGGAATCACACTACTACTGGGAGTCGCCTTCACCATTAGCCAGTACATTGGTTGGTCAGAACTTTACCATTCGGGTATTTATTTATCAGGTAAAGCCTCCGGAGCTTATCTGTACGTGATTTCAGGATTGCACGTATTGCACTTAGCAGCGGGGCTAGTTTTTCTAACGGTTATCTACACCCAAATGAGTGCAGTATCTCGCGACCCGGTGAAGATGCTGATCCTAATAACAAACCCTTATCAAAAAATAAAGCTGGAGATGTTGACAGCCTACTGGCACTTCGTTGATGCCTTGTGGTTAATACTCTTTTTCTACTTCCTGTTCAGCTTCTAAGTTAAACCGGTAATAGGTAGCCAGTTGATCTTCACTTACAGACTGTTGGAGAGCTAAATACTTTTTGTCTAGCATGGGAGCGGCGATGCCTTCGCCAAAAGCTTTACCGGAGGTAAATACTCTTGCTTCATCCCACCAACCATTTTCGATCAAAAAATTTAGCAATTGTGATCCTCCCTCAACAAATAATGAGACAATCTGCCTCTGGTGTAAGTTGGAAAGCATGTACGAGATTCGGTCAATCCACTTTTTTTCGTTAGGAAGTAGAGCGAACTCCAAATTAGGTAGGCTTGGGGTAAATTGTTGAGAGTAATACAGTGTGGGCTGACTTTGGTCAAACACGTTTAACTTTCGGTCTAGCGAAAGGTTAGGGTCTACTACAATTCGGCGGGGGTTCTCCCCTACCCAATCCCTCACATTCAGGCGGGGGTTATCGTAACGATAGGTGTTGTTACCTACCCAAATGGCTGCTTCCTGCGAGCGCCACTGGTGAACTAGTTTTCTGGCGTGCACTCCGCTAATCCATTTAGAGTCGTAATTGGGCCTAGCTACAAAACCATCGACGGTTTGCGCCCACTTTAAAATGATGTATGGACGCTTTTTTTGCTGGTAGAGATAAGATCGACGATTGACAAACCAATTTAAAGCCTGCAGATCGGCATTTGCCTCATTAGCTATGTTTACATCTTTCAACTGATATTGAGTAGCTAGTTGGCTAAGTGTGCTAGAATTACTGAATGGATTAGTATTAATGCACAAACGCGCGTTAATAGGAAACTGAGCGTTTGAGAGCTTTTCGGTGAGTTGGGTTTGATAAGACTGGGAAGGATCAAGCCAGCCTTCAGCCCATATTTTATCGTTTGTGGCTATTAACCACCCCACGGTCGGTTGAACTACTGCTCTACGAAAGCCAGCTGATGCTAAGTTAATTGTGCGTAAAAGCAACTGGTGCTGATCCATTTACGTAACTTTGTTACGAAATTAATGAGTTTCCGGTGATTTTTGGCGCAAAAAGTTTGTATACCCATCTCAAAGAACGGCTTACTGAGCACATTAAGTCTCAATATTCTGAGCAAGAAGTAGACACTTCGCTTCGATGGTTGCTGGAAAGTACTATCGGAATTAGCCAGGTTGACTTACTTCTCGATAAGCACGTAGATCTGTCGGAGATTCAGATCCAATACTTGGAGCAGTCGGTGCAGCGGATGAATCAGGAAGAACCTATTCAGTATATTCTGGGTGAGTGTGATTTTTACGGACGAAGATTTACGGTGAATCCAAAAGTACTTATTCCGCGAGCAGAAACTGAAGAACTGGTTCAACTTATTATTGAGCATCATAGCCAGCTACCTAAACTACGAATTATGGATATCGGTACCGGAAGCGGATGTATTGCTATTACGCTGGCTAAAGAATTATCCAACGCTGATGTTTGGGCAGTAGATTTTAGCGCTGAAGCCATTGCCGTAGCTCGGCAGAACGCAACTGAGCTAAATGCTTCGGTCAATTTTCTTACTACCGATATTTTGTCAGATTCCCCTCAGCTAGCCGGTGTAGATATTATCGTCAGTAATCCTCCCTATGTGCTAGATTCAGAGTCGAGAGCCATGCGGCAAAACGTACTGAAGTACGAGCCAGCGGAAGCACTATTTGTGGAAGATACTGATCCATTTCTATTTTACCGACGAATTTCGGAGCTTTGTACTCATAAATTTGATACCGTAAAGAGGGTTTATTTGGAAGTTAATGAACGTTTCGCTCAGCAGGTGGCTGCTCTAATGTTGGAAAATGGATTTTATTCAGCAAAAGTTAAAAACGACATTCATAACCGGGAGCGCTTCGTTATAGCCAGCCGATAAGTATAAAACTAGTTTGCTATATATTTTTTTAATGTAATATTTATACTATTTTTGTAAAAAATATAATTTAATTACAATTGAATAATATTTATCCCATATTCGATACGATCCTTCAGCAGACAGACAAAGAAGCCTTGTTACAACAAAAGGGCAAAGTAATCTGGATGGTGGGACTATCCGGTTCTGGAAAAAGCACACTAGCCCGGGCTACCGAGAATACATTGCATCAGCAGGGCAAAGTGACAATGCTACTCGATGGTGATAATCTTCGTACTGGTGTAAACAATAATTTAGGGTTTAGTGAGGAAGAACGGCGGGAAAATATTCGTCGAGCTGCTGAAGTGGCTAAACTATTTGCGCAGTGTGGGGTAATTACTATTTGCTCGCTGATTAGCCCTACGCAAAGTATCCGGCAGATGGCGCGCGAAATTATCGGAGATAACTATTTTGAAGTATATATTCATTGTCCCTTAGAGGTTTGCGAGCAGCGCGATGTAAAGGGACTGTATGCTAAAGCCCGACGTGGCGAAATTAAAGACTTTACCGGCATCTCCTCTCCGTTTGAAGAACCTGATCATCCCAATCTAAAAATCAGCACCCACGAACAGTCTATTGACGAAAGCCACAATCTGCTAGTCAACACAATTTTAGAAAACACATCGTATCACTCTGAAATTTAAGAAATCATGAAATATAGCCTCACCCACTTACAGCAGTTGGAGTCCGAAGCGATCTTTATTATGCGCGAGGTAGCTTCCCAGTTTGAGAAACCGGTTTTACTTTTTTCGGGCGGAAAAGACTCGATAGTTATGGTAAGACTAGCGCAGAAAGCATTTTGGCCGGCTAAAATTCCGTTTCCGTTGATGCACATTGATACCGGCCATAACTTCCCCGAGACAATTGAGTTTCGCGACCGGCTGGTAGAAGAAGTAGGAGCAAAACTGCTAGTTCGCACGGTACAGGAGTCTATTGACAAAGGACGAGCAGTGGAAGAAAAAGGTCCGAACCCCAGCCGGAACGGTCTTCAAACCATTACGCTATTAGATGCTATTGAAGAGTTCAAATTTGATGCGGCTTTTGGTGGGGCCCGCCGGGATGAAGAAAAAGCCCGGGCGAAAGAGCGGTTTTTCTCGCATCGAGATGATTTTGGCCAGTGGGACCCTCGGAACCAACGTCCTGAACTTTGGAACCTATTCAACGGCCGTAAAAATATAGGTGAACACTTCCGGGTATTCCCCTTAAGCAACTGGACAGAAATGGATGTATGGCAGTATATCGCTTTAGAAAAGCTAGATATCCCTAAAATTTATTTTACCCACGAGCGAGAAATGGTTGATCGTAGGGGAGTGCTTTTGGCCAAGTCAGAATTCATTACCCTCATGCGTAATGAAAAGTACGAAATGCGCCAGATTCGCTTCCGCACCGTGGGCGATATGACTTGTACCGGAGCAGTAGAGTCTTCCGCTAACTCAATTGAAGCGATTATCCAGGAAGTAGCCGCTGCGAAAGTAACCGAACGGGGCGGCCGGGCCGATGACAAGCGCTCGGAAGCCGCTATGGAAGACCGAAAGAAGCAGGGATATTTTTAATCATGCTACCAGAAGTAAATCTATTAGTAAATCTCTCTTACTCAACTCTGAATACAATAATTATGGAAGATACTTTGCAGGAAGTAAGCAACCAATACTTAAACATGGATTTGCTTCGGTTTACTACCGCCGGAAGTGTAGACGATGGGAAAAGCACTTTGATTGGCCGATTACTGTACGATAGTAAGGCTATATTTGAAGATCAGCTTGATGCCGTAGAGCAAGCTAGCACTAATGCAGGTGATGAAAACCTGAACCTGGCGCTATTAACCGACGGGTTACGCGATGAGCGAGAACAAGGTATTACGATTGACGTAGCCTACCGTTATTTTGCTACTCCCAAGCGCAAGTTCATCATCGCTGATACTCCTGGTCATACACAGTACACTCGTAACATGGTGACTGGAGCGTCTACCGCCAACTTGGCTATTGTGTTAGTAGACGCTCGCCACGGAGTAGTCGAGCAGACTTGTCGGCATGCGTTTATCGCTTCTTTACTTCGGATTCAGCATCTTATCCTGTGTGTAAATAAGATGGATCTGATTGACTACGATCAGGCGCAGTTCGAGAAGATACAGCGAGAATTTACCGATTTCAGCTCCAAGCTAGATATTCCGGATATTCACTACATCCCAATTAGTGCCCTTAAAGGAGATAATGTAGTGCATAAGTCCGAGAATATGTCTTGGTACGAAGGTTCTAGCCTGCTGTATACACTCGAAAACGTACAAATTTCCAGTGATTATAATTTTGTGGATAGCCGCTTTCCAGTGCAGCGGGTTATCCGTCCGCAATCGAATCAATTCCATGATTACCGAGGTTATGCCGGCCGGGTAGCAGGTGGAGTTTTTAAACCCGGTGATGAAGTGATTGTGTTGCCTTCCGGACTTACTTCTAAAATAGCCTCCATTGAAACCATTGACGGAAAACTTCAGGAAGCCTTTCCCCCAATGTCAGTTTCAATAACACTGGAAGATGATATTGAT
This sequence comes from uncultured Roseivirgaceae bacterium, assembly GCA_964551335.1. Lineage (GTDB taxonomy): Bacteria > Bacteroidota > Bacteroidia > Cytophagales > Cyclobacteriaceae > Tunicatimonas. Next base: position 80,482 of record CAZKCO010000010.1, on the reverse strand, counting down.
ACTACCCGAGGCGACTTGATTGCCAAGCCGGACAATCAACCGCAGGTAGGACAAGATATCGATTTAATGATTTGTTGGCTGAATGAGAAAAGACTTACACCTGGCGGAAAATATGCCTTGAAGCATACCACTAAAGATGTCCGTTGCGTAGTTAAAGAAGTAAAGTATAAAGTTAATATCAATACGCTGCACCGTATTGAAGATGATTTGGAGATTGGCTTGAACGACATTGGAAGAATTAGCATCCGTACTACCGCACCCCTGTTGTACGATAGCTACAAATTAAATCGTACTACTGGAAGTGTCATACTTATTGATGAATTCACCAACGAGACCGTAGGTGCTGGAATGATTATTTAGTCAGATTAGCATAAAAACTAGTGAGCCGAAATTAGAAATGATTTCGGCTTTCTTGTTTAATACAGTATTCGGAAACCTTTCTGAAAGATAGGTTGGTTGACAAGTAGTCAACGACTTTCAACAATGGTGAAAATTGATAAAGAACTGAAACGGGCTATAGTTGATATGCCCGAAAAGGAAAAAGACAAGTTACTGCTTCGGCTAGTGGCTAAGGACTTACACTTACTCAATCAACTAAGCTTTAAACTATTAGCCGGTGAGGGGGCCACGCAAGAGCGTAAAGAAGAGGTAAAAAACTACATCTATCGTAGGGCAGCCTACTATCCAGCACATTATTACAGTCCGGGATATTTAATGATGGAAATGCGTGATTGTAGTGGAATGATTAACGAGTACCGAAGTATTACGAAAGATAAAATCGGGGAAATTGAGCTACAACTAGATATGCTAGTTTCACTCCTAGAACCCAATATTAAGAAACTGCTGAGCGCATCGCCTCATAAAAAGGCTAAGCTCATTCCTTACGTGATTAAAAGAGCAGGAAAAATCATTAGTCTTTTAGAGAAGCTTCACGAAGATTACTACGTTGAATTTGCTAGAGAACTGAAGCAGTTAGGCGAACTTATTGAGCGACTAGATCCTGACTTGAAAATAGCTAGAACTCACCAAATAGATCTCCAGTTACTGTACGATTAATCGTCATTCTGATACATCGCACTCTATTTTTCTCAAAGAGCTACTAAGCCAAAAAGCCGAAGTAATCACAATACTTCGGCTTTTTCGTTTGTGTATGAAGTCAACTTTAGCGGCTGGCAACCCGAGATTCAGCTTCGGTATTTTGGAAATAAATCCAGTCTACAGCAGCGTTAACGTTAGCTGCACCGTAGGTTACAAAATAAAGCGTATGCGGTTGCTGCGGTGTACGCTGGATCGGTAGGCTGATATTCGTCCAGTTAGTACCTCCGCCCGTATTAGGAATGGCCGCCTCCGCTACTATCGGACCTTCGGCCGAATCTAAACGAACCTGCAACTGTAAACCTGCTTTATTTGCCGATACCCTGGCCTGTAGCCTATCTACTCCTTGCAGATCAAAATTCTCGAAGGTAAAGTAGCTGCCATCACGCATATCAGACATAAATGCGTAGTTAGTTTCACTAGGCTGCCGGGGACGACACTGGTATCGTTCGTCGTGCGATTCCGCTTCCACCTTAGGATTGCGTAGGGTTAGTGTTTTTTCTCCGACAAGAGAACCAACCGGATCGCCACCTTGGTCTTTGTATTTGACAGTTAGCTCATAAGTACCGCTTCCACTAACCATATGCTGATCAGCCACAAAGCTACCTTGCAATGGTAAGGAAGATGCTTCATCAATAGACAGAATATAATCAACGATCGTTTCGGCTTCTTCGCTGGAAACAGCTTGGGCGGGCATGGCCCGATCGCCCCAGTTACCCATTCCCCCTTGCAGAATTTTGTTAACCAGCATGGTGGTTGTTTCGTCACTGCGCTCGTACCTTTCGGCTACGGCATTGTAGGCGGGGCCTACCGATTGTTTCTCAAAAGCATGGCAGGCTTTACAGCCACTGTTTTCAATCAGTGAATAGCCGTCGGTCACCATTTTATGGCCTAAATCATCCTCTCCATTGGTAGCCGTACCGGGAATAAAGTTGAAGGCAAAACTGACATTTTGAGGATCAATAGATCCACTCTGAAGATTACCGTCTTCCTTATCTTCAACTACCACCTGATACTCTATGGGGGCATTATCCCAGTAGAAAGTCTGATTAGAAGTTAGCTGGATATCAACCGCCGGGGGCTGATTGCCAACCTGTATTTCAATGTCTTTGCTGGTTGATTCGCCCTTATCATCCAGAGCTACCAGTTTCACCGAATAGATGCCCGGTTCATCAAAGGTAAAGCTGGGGTTAGCTTCTTCTGACTGTACGTTATCGGTATCAGTAAAATGCCACTGATAGGATAGTTGATCCTCTTCGTCGTAGTCGAAAGTGCCTTCGCTGGTGAAGTTAACCGTAAGCGGAGCCGCTCCTACAATCTCATCGGCGGCAATTTGTGCCACCGGAGCGCGGTTTCCTTCAAAATAGTCTATTTTAGAGAGAGAGGCATCGGGGTTTTTGGCAAACCAGTCGGTTCCATACTCCAGAATGTACATGCTTCCATCCGGTCCCATTTCCATGTCAATGATTTTCACAAAATCCACTGAGTCCAGAAAAGGCTCTAAGCGAACTAAATCGCCATTATTGTCTAAAGTGACCGCAATAATCCAGTTCCGCATCCAGTCGTAGATAAACAACTTATTGTCGTAGTATTCAGGCAGTTTATTTTTGCTGTACGGGTAGTGATCGTAGTGATAAACCGGACCGGCCATGGCGTTTCGTCCCCCTTTACCTACAATAGGGAATTCAGGGGATTCGTCGTAAGGATACCAGATCAGGGCTTTTTTGAAAGGAGGAAGAACTTTGGCCCCGGTGTTATTGGGTGAATTATTCACCGGTGCATCAAAATCAAAGTATTCACCAATTTCGCCGGTGGCAAAATCGTAGTCAGGGTAGGCCCGATTTCCTCGGAAATGAGGCCAGCCGTGGTTACCCGCCTCCTTGGCCTGATTGATTTCATCGTATCCCTTAGGGCCTCGCTCACTATCTACCCGGGCGTCGTTCCCCACATCGCCCCAGTAGAGCCAGCCTGTTTCCTGATCCACGCTGATACGGTAAGAATTGCGGGTTCCCATGGTGTAAATCTCAGGGCGTCCGCCCGAACCATCCTTAGGAAATAAGTTGCCGTCAGGAATAGAGTAAGAAGCGTCATCATTCACACGAATACGGATGACTTTCCCGCGCAAATCATTAGTATTACCCGAAGAGCCTTGCGCATCAAATGGTGCCCGCCCGGGTCGCTCATCAATAGGAGCATAACCCTCCGATTGAAAAGGGTTGGTATCGTCTCCGGTAGAAAGATAGAGCAGACCGTCGGGACCGAAAGCAATTGAACCTCCGGTGTGGCAACACTCGTCGCGCTGCACATCCACTTCCAGAATCAGTTTCTCGGAAGACATAATGAGGCTGTCGCCCAGTAAAAGGAAACGAGATAAATGCTGCACCGGTTTATCCCCTACGGGTGAGTAATACAGGTAAATCCAGTTGTTATGGTAGAAATCCGGATCACGGGCAATACCCATTAGTCCGTCTTCAAACTTAGTGTGTACGTCTAACTGGGCAATCTGCCGGTAGGTCTCAGTTTCGGGGAAATACATTTTAACCGCTCCTTTTCGCTCGGTAAATACTACCTTTCCGTCGGGCAATACGGTTAATTCCGTAGGCTCATTTAGCGGGCCGGGAATCAGTACTTTCTTCACAAAGCGGTTGTCTTCCGGCACGGGTAACGAACGGACGTTGCTGTAATTCAGTTTATTCTCGCCAATAGCGAACTCAATTCCGTCCAGCACGGATGCTTGCAATTGATCGCTTTCCAGTCCGGTGGAAACGTTATTTCCTCCCAGATAAAAAACATGGCCTCCGTCGTATTCCTGTTTAATTTCTACGGTGCCATCGGCTTTCTTGCTTTCTCGCGTAGAGGTTAACTCAACCGGGGTTTGTTGATATTCAGGGTTGTCAATAACCTCAGGCTGATTTCGAAGCAGATTTTCGTACCAGGGCCAGGTATACTTAGCCTGAATGGGAGCGTTTATGCCAACCAATCCTCCACCCGCCTGCACAAAGCGCTCAATAGTGGTTTGTTGCCGAATAGGTAAAGTGTCTACCGCAAAGCCTAACAGCACTACGGCACTATATTGTTGAATCTCTTCCTCGGAAAGCTGGGCAAATTCGCTGTTGGTAGTAACCCCAAAGTTATGATTTTCGCCCAACTGCTGCAGAATACTCACACCCTGAATGCTTTCCTTACTACTTTCTTCAAACAGTACCAAGACCTGCCGCTCCCGAGACTCACTACACCCTTCCAGCAGAAGCAGGCCAAAGAGAGAGACAAAAACTAAACTTAAAAATGATTTCATGTTTACAGATTTAAACCTTACTCAATGAGGCAGTTTGAAATTTACAAGCGATACGGCTAAATAACTAGAATTCACCAATAATAAGTTTCTAACTAATGCATTTGTTAGCACTTCTATAAAGAAAGAAAGTACTAGTTGAGGCTAGTACTTTTCGGATTATTTTAAATAGAAGGAAGTGATTACAACTCCCGGATGCGGATGTTGCGAAACCAGACCTGATCGCCGTGATCCTGCAGGCCAATGTGTCCCTTATCTGCCTTACCGTACATAGGAAGTTCGGCAAATTTGCTAGCGGCGACGGAATCTTGCCAAGCTTGGGAACCCAGTTCGTACTCAACTACCTTTTCTCCGTTCAAGTAGTGCTCTACCTGATTGCCGTTTACTACCAAGCGGGTAGTGTTCCACTCACCAGCGGGCTTCACCGTTTCTACCGTTGATTGCTGAACGTCATAGTTATCGCCCGTCCGGTGCTTGCGAATCTGAGCATCTCGGTGTCGCTCATTATCCAGTAACTGATACTCCGGTCCCGAGTGCCAAGCGGGGCCTAACTCGTCAGATTCTATCACATTAAAGAACAGACCACTGTTACCACCTTCGGAAATTTTCCAATCCAACTCTAACTCAAAATTGTCGTACTCTTCTTTGGTAACAATAGTGCCACCGCCACTACCGGTGAGCATAATGACCCCATCCTCCACTTTCCATTTATCAGAAAGGGTATCTGCTTTGTAATTACGCCAGGCATCTAGCGTAGTTAAATCCTGCCAGTCGTTAGTGGTGGGTTCTTCCGCAGCGGGTGCAGCCTCGGTACTAGCTTCTTCGGAGGATGATTCTCCGGAAGAGCATGCAGTAAATGCAGCTAAAATGATGCTGCCCAAAATCCATAAAATACGTTGGTTCATAATAAATGTGTTGAAGTGTTAGGGTGTTAAGGTGTTTAGGTAATCACGTATACTAAAACACTTTAGCATCTTAACACCATGATACTATTTTTTTATTCCTAAAATCTTTTTGTTTGCTTCATCATCAGCGCCGCTATCGGCGAAGTCATCGAAGGCCTTTTCGGTTACCCGGATGATGTGATCACTGACGAAAGGCGCTCCTTCCGCAGCTCCTTGTTCGGGGTGTTTGATGGCGCACTCCCACTCTACTACCGCCCAGCCATCGTAATCGTACTGGGCTAGTTTGCTGAAGACTGCGCTAAAGTCTACCTGACCATCACCTAACGAGCGGAACCGGCCAGGACGGTCTACCCAGCCTTGGTAACCGCCGTATACGCCTGAGCGGCCAGTAGGGTTAAACTCGGCATCCTTCACGTGGAACATATTGATGTATTCGTGATAGATGTCAATATAATCGATATAGTCTAGTTGCTGTAACACAAAGTGGCTGGGATCATATAGAATCTTCACCCGCTTATGGTTGCCCGTAGCTTCCAGGAATTTTTCAAATGTAATTCCGTCGTGTAAATCTTCGCCCGGATGGATTTCGTAGCAAACATCTACTCCCTGTTCTTCAAATTCATCCAGAATAGGCTTCCAACGATCCGCTAGTTCTTTAAATGCCATTTCTACTAAACCGGCAGGTCGCTGCGGCCAGGGATACATAAAGGGCCAGGCTAACGCCCCGGAGAAGGTAGCGTGCACATCAATTCCGAAATTGCGACTGGCTTTAGCCGCCATTTTCAGCTGGTTTACTGCCCATTCGGTACGGGCACTGGGGTTATTATGCACTTCGGCGGGAGCGAAACCATCAAACATAGCATCGTAGGCGGGATGAACGGCTACTAACTGTCCCTGTAAGTGGGTAGAAAGTTCGGTTACTTCCACACCAGCATCCCGGCAGATGCCTTTTATTTCATCGCAGTAGTCTTTGCTTTCGGCAGCCTTAGCCAAGTCGATACAGCGGGGATCGAAGGTGGGGATTTGCACTCCTTTATAGCCCACTGAGGCCATCCATTTACAGGCACTTTCTAAGGTATTGAAGGGAGCATCATCGCTCATAAACTGCGCTAAAAATATAGCGGGTCCTTTCATTGTTTTCATAAGATATCAGGTTGTAAAGTTTGTCAAAAAAATACTGTATCCGTTACCGGGGGGCACTAAAATAGGACTTATTTCTAGCTTTCTCAAAAAAAGTGATGCTACAGTATTATGGTGTTTGAGTGTTATGGTTAAACCCTTGGGTCTACAAGCCCAATTCCCACTTCGACAATAACACCGCGCCGCGGCCACAAGAACACTACATTTTTTTAGCCACAATCTGGGCATGACGGGGTACGGAGCGTAGCCATACACTACGTTGGGGTACTAGGCCGGCTTGTTTTTGCCACTGCTGAATTTCCGGTTCGGAGTAGGTGCCCGCTTCGCTGGTAGCAGCAAAGTACATATTAAGTAGTCCACCCAAGTGATCGCCCGCTTTCGGCTGGTCGGTCCGGATTAAATCCTGCACAATGTAGTAACCTCCCGGCCGAAGAGCTCGGGCCACCCGATTGGCCAACTCAGCATTAGCATTTTCGTCAAAGTGATGGGCCAGGCTAGACATAAACACCAAATCCCATTTCCCTTCTCCCAAATCATCGGTCAGGGCATTTCCTGCTTGGTATCTGACCTGGCTATTGGGGTTTTTCTCGGCTAAAATAGGTTGAGCGTGCTCAATGGCATCAGGCAGCTCTAGAATGGTAGATTGCAGTTTGGGATAGCGCTGGCATAATTCAATGGAGTAGAAACCGTGAGCTCCGCCAATATCCAGCATATGGGTAGCATGTGCCGGAACCGGGGTACGTTTACCAATCTCCCAGGCCGAAATTTCGGCCATAGACCGCATCCCCCGCTGGTAGATCTCCCACTGCTCAGAGTTCATATGGTAGTGGTAATTGAGAGGCTGACCAGTACGGAGGTAGTCTTCGTAGTGCTCGACAAAATCCCATTCCAGAAACTGCAATAGCATTTTGTCGCGCAGCGAGACCTTACTGTCTTTCAGTAGCCACTTGCGAGCCTGCGGGGTTAAAGTGTACTGATTTTCGCCAAGCTGAACATAGCCTAACTGTACTAAAGTGTTAAGCAATATTCGGGTGGCTTTGGCGTCGGTAGCGCATTGCGCCGAAACCTGCGCCGTGGTTTTAGGCTGATCGGCTAGCGCCTCGAGAATTCCTAGTTTGACCGCCACCATCACGGTACGGGCTAGCATGAAACCCAGCATAGTATCACTCACCGGCGTGGGAGCAATATTTAACCAGAGGGCCAAACGCTCGGTTAAGTTTTCGGGAACGGAAGTCAGTTTCATGCAGTGCGTGTAAGTAGCCACTACAGTTTGTGGCTTTTACTGATAAGTCTGCTGGGCGGTAATATGTTTGTAGTCACGCACGATAGTGTACAAAAACTGTAACGGGCGCATGTCATTTTTGACACTGAGCAATTCTTCAATTTTTTTAGCTGATGCTTCTACTGGCGCAGTCTGACCGGTTTCACGGTAGGTAGTAATCACCCGTAGAACGGTTTCTATATCCTGATCGGAAAGGTTGACCACCTGCGGAAACAGAGGTTCATAATCGGAGTCTACCGTAAATACGGATAGTGGGGTCTCCCCCTTGGTTTTCACTACGGTGGTTCCAGCGGCCAGATCGCCCAGACGCTGGTCGTTTTGGGAAATAGCGATACTGAGAATTGCTATACCCCCGGAGAAAATACTAATGTCGACAGGACGAAGCAGCCAGCGAAGCAGATAAGCACTAAAACCAGGGGAAGAACCGTCTAACTTCACTACCTTAATATTCATCTGCCGTTTGCCCAGCGACTGCCCATTTAGGAAAGCTTCGCAAAGCAGATGGTACAGAAAAACCGGCAAAAACAGCAGAATAATTACTACTACGGAAGGCTCGCCTTCAGGGGAGAAAACGCCGAAAAATAGCCAGAATGCAGCGATCATATACACTCCCAACAGAAGGGAGTCAATAAGATAAGCCAGAATACGATTTCCTAACCCGGCCAGGGTGTACTCAATCGTTACATTTTGGGTAGTTTGAACTTTAATCTTTTGCATACTAATTGTAGCCCATGATCTTTGCCAACAATACACTAAATTAGCCATTCGGATACGGAATTACTCAAAAAGTTTTGTCAGAACGGTACATTTTATGCGAGAAGCGGCTTTTGTAAAGCAACGGTTAGAAAAGTGGGAGGCCTTTGATACGATGTTATCGAAGAAACGATCGGTGAATCCCGATCAATTGTCTACCTATTTTATAGAGCTAACTGATGATCTGGCTTACGCTAATACTTATTACCCCAACAGCAATACCACCCTGTATTTGAATAATCTGGCCTCGCGGGTACATCAGAAAATTTACCAGAACAAGCGCGAAGACCGCAACCGACTGGTTACTTTCTGGAAAAAGGACCTGCCCCTGTTATTCTACCAAGCTCGTAAACCGCTGCTGTACTCGTTTATTATATTCAGCTTAGCGGTACTGGTTGGAGCAGTGTCGGCCGCTCACGATGAAACCTTTACTCGCCTGATTCTGGGCGATAGCTACGTTAACATGACGCTTAACAATATTGCCGAAGGCGACCCCATGCGGGTGTATAAAGACAGTAAGCAGGCCGATATGTTTTTCGCCATTACCTTCAACAATGTTCGGGTATCGTTTTACGCCTTCGCTATGGGGATTTTGTTCTCCCTGGGCACTGGGTTTATTCTGTTACAGAACGGAATCATGCTGGGGGCATTTCAGTATTTCTTCTACGAACAAGGCTTACTGGCCGAATCAGCGCTCACCATCTGGATTCACGGCACTATCGAGATTGCTTCGATCATCATCGCTGGCGGCGCTGGCTTGGTGATGGGTAATAGTATTCTATTTCCGGGCACGTATCCCCGCTTGCTTTCTTTTCAGCGAGGCGCTCGCCGGGGAGCCAAAATGGTCATCGGACTTGTGCCATTGTTTATTGTCGCCGGTTTCCTGGAATCTTTCGTTACGAGACTCACCGAACTGCCGACTATTGTAAAAATCGCGATTATCAGTACTTCGGCACTAGTAGTTGTATATTATTTTGTTTTGTACCCCCGAAAAGTTGCTAGCCATGCAAGAAACACAGAAAATTGACCTCTACCAGAAACGGGATTTTGGCGAAAAGATCAACGCCACTTTCGCCTTTCTTCGGCAAAATTTTGTGCCGTTAGGCAGATGCCTGCTGTTTATTGCTGGGCCACTACTTTTAATCGTTGGTGTCATCAGCGGTTTACTTCCCACTCTAATTGCTAGCGAAGATACGGGGTTTGGGTTTGTGAGCGGTGGAGCCATTAATTGGGTTCTCTCGTTGGTAGCCGGAACTTTAGTGATCGCCGTAGTGCACGTTTATTTAGATCGATACGTAGAGCAGCCAGTAGTACAACCCATTGAGGTAGCCGAAGTGTGGGAAGGGGTGAAAGGCGTGTTTTTGAAAATGCTGATCGCCGTCATTGTAGTATTTATGGTGGTTTCTTTAGGCTTTCTTTTTCTCATCATTCCCGGCTTCATCTTTATGGCTGCATTATCATTGATCTTTGTCATTATGATGCGGGAGAAAGTTTCCTTTGGAGATGCCTTTAGCCGCTGCTTTAAATTGGTTTCGGGAAACTACCTGAGTACCCTTCTTTTGCTGTTCGTAGTGGTCATTTTGCAATTTATGCTCGGATCAATAATCGGGATACCAGCCATGCTTATCATCGGAGTGGATACCTTTTTTGCCGCTTCAGGAGAGGGTTTATTGGAAGATCAATCGCTATTGGAGCGGCTGCTGTACATCATCGCCCAGATCATTAACACCGTAGGCAACCAGTTGCTGAGTGCTATCACTTTAGTAGCCATCGCCTTTCAGTACGGTAATCTGATTGAGAAGAAAGAAGCAACCGGTCTGATGCAGGATATTGACGCCATTGGCGATCCTTCCCGCTCTCAGGCGGATCGTGACGAAACTTATTAATAAATGCTAAGAAGATTAGGACTGTATATACTACTACTAAGTTTGCCTTGGGCGTTATCTGCGCAGTCCAACAGTACAGATACGCTTTCAGTACAACCTACAATAGAGCCAGTACAACCGGCAGAGCCTCGGTCCTTCTCTGCTGACAAGATTAACGATTACCTGGCGGATGAAGATTTTGATTACCCCGAACGAGGGAAAGCTAAGGTTAATGTTTGGTCGAGATTTTGGCGCTGGTTCTGGGATTTATTTCCTAACATTAGCATAGACGAGAGTTGGGGCACCATACTTCGGATTGGTTTCTATATTCTTTGCGGTGTAGCCGTTATTTACGCGGTGCTGCGGTTACTAGGACTAGAAAATGCCCAATTATTAGGAAGAAGTTCGTCCGGACAAGTGCAGTATGCCGGAATGGTAGAGGATATTCACAGTATTAACTTTGAGGAAGAAATAAGTCAGGCCGTACAGCAGCAGAACTACCAGCAGGCTATCCGCTGGTGCTACCTCTGGGGGCTGAAAAAATTGAGTGACGATCAGCTAATTGAGTGGCATCCGGGAAAAACCGACCACGAGTATCTGGCCGAGCTTAAAGACCCGGAATTGCGGAAGCGACTTTCTTATCTGGTATACCTACACGAGTACACCTGGTACGGAGATTTTCCAGCCGATGAAGAATTGTTTAACGATGCCCGGCAGCGGGTGTATCAACTTACCACCCAACCGGCTTGATAATGAGGGAGCGAAGGTACTATTTTTTGTTGGCGGCGGCACTGATATTACTGGTGCTGGTAGAGTACCTGACGCCTAAGCCGATTGACTGGAGCTTCACACTATACCATCGCGATAAAATTCCTTACGGCACATTCGTGCTTCATGATTTAATTCAGGAACTATTTCCGGAGCAGCAAATACGCACCTCCTACCAAACCTTATACGAAAACAATCTGCAAGATAGTCTGGCGGCTAACGTGCTGGTGATTGCAGCTGTGTTTAATCCCGATAAGTTAGATGCTGACGCTTTGCTCGATGCGGTAAATAATGGACAGTCAGCATTCTTATCCGCCAACTACTTTTCCGGCTCCTTCGCCGATACATTAAATTTAGCTACCGAAACCGCTAGCGTACCAACTACGGTAGATTCCCTGCTAGAGCAAGGCCAGCAAGCCGAGTACAGCGTTTTTACATCTTACGACACGGTCCAAACGAGGGTGCTGCAGTACGATCAATCTGAGCAGCCAACACTACTTCGTGTATCTTGGGGAGCGGGTGCACTGTATCTACACAGCGAACCCCGACTGTTTACCAATTACGAAATGTTGCACGAGCGCAGGTACCCGGAGGTGGCCAATGTGCTTTCGTTTCTGCCGGTACGCGATGTGCTTTGGGCGGAGTACTATCAGGTAGGTAAATTAGAATCTAATTCACCACTGCGCTTTCTTTTAAGTCAACCGGCCTTACGCTGGGGGCTGTACGTAGGGTTAGCGGGGCTTTTGCTGTTTGTGATCTTTGAAGCGAAGCGGAAGCAGCGGGCTATTCCGGTGTACCAACTCCCGACCAATACTACGCTCGACTTTGTATCGACAGTTGGTAATTTGTATTATCGCACCCAAAATCATAAAAACCTGGCGAATAAAAAGATTGCGCACTTCTATCGTTTTGTGCGGGAACACTATCGGTTGGCTCCCGACCTGGCCAGTGAAGACTTCCGGAAAATGCTTACGCATAAAGCCGATAAAAAACGCATTGAGGTAGACAAACTGCTCGACCAGATCATCCGGGTGCAACAAGCCGAGCAAGTAAAAAGCGAAGAATTACTGTCGCTCAACGAACGGGTAGACGCTTTTTATCAGTCTGCTCGCTAACTTTAAAAATGGTACTCATGGAATCATCTGATAATCCGGTATTTAATTCACGACTTGACCTTACCGAACTCAAAGAAGGAATGGAGGCTATCCGCCGTAGTATCGGCGAGTGGGTAGTGGGCCAGGAGAATATGGTCGATCTGCTGATTGTTGCCCTGCTGGCCGACGGTCATGTATTGCTGGAAGGAGTACCCGGGAGTGGCCAAGACACTTACCGCTAAGCTGGTTTCCCGGGTTGTTTCGGTAGACTTTTCTCGCATTCAGTTCACGCCCGATCTGATGCCTTCGGATGTGCTGGGTACTTCGGTATTTAACGCTAAAACTACCGACTTTGAGTTTAAACCGGGGCCGCTGTTCGCCAATATTGTGTTGGTAGACGAAATCAATCGGGCTCCTGCTAAAACCCAGGCTTCGCTGTTTGAAGCGATGGAAGAGCGGCAAATCACCATTGATGGGCAGACCTACCCCTTAGAATCACCCTTTCTGGTAGTAGCTACGCAGAATCCCATTGAGCAGGAAGGAACTTATCGCCTGCCCGAAGCTCAGTTGGATCGCTTTCTGTTTAAGATTGAAGTAGGCTACCCTACCCTGGAAGAAGAAACGTTGATGCTCGAGCGATTTCATAAGCGAAAAAATACCATCGACGTCAGCACGTTGGAGTCAGTCATCTCGGCCGAACAACTACAACGCTACCGCCAAACGGTGCGGGAAGTGAAAGTGGAGGAGCACCTGGTCAGCTACATTGCCAGTATTGTTCATCAGACCCGGCAACACCCGTCGTTGTACTTAGGGGCTTCACCCCGAGCCTCCCTGGCTATTCTGGCTGGGGCTAAAGGACTAGCTACCGTTCGGGGCCGAGACTTTATTACGCCCGAAGATGTGCAGTACGTGGCTCTACCGGTGCTGGTGCACCGGGTCATCATCACCCCCGAGGTAGAAATGGAGGGGCGTTTCGCTTCCGATGTGCTACAGGCTATTTTGGATCAGGTAGAAGTTCCCCGCTAGTGAAACTATTCCGCGCATTGTATCTGACCAAGCGATTCTTTTGGGTACTAGGAATAATAGTAGTACTACTAATCTTAGGATTTAGCGTATCCTTTCTGTTTCCGGTGGGGCAGGTAGCATTGGGTGTATTTGTCGTATTGGTACTGGTAGATATTTTTATCCTGTTCAAACCACAAGAAGGATTACGTGGCCGAAGGGAATGTCCGGATAAGTTATCCAACGGCGATGAGAATCCTATCAGTTTGCATCTGAGCAGTTATTATGTATTTCCGGTTGGGGTACAACTTATTGATGAACTGCCGTATCAGTTGCAGGCGCGAGATTTCCAAATTCACCTCAACATCCCCGCTCGTAAGAAAACTACCTATCAGTATATAATCCGCCCTGTGAAACGCGGAACTTATCAGTTTGGCGCGGTTAATGCCTACATTAGCTCACCCCTCGGATTGATACAGCGGCGGTACCGCTTTTCAGCAGATAAAGAGGTGCCAGTCTATCCTTCCTTTATTCAGATGCGTAAGTACGAATTGCTCGCCTTCTCCCAGCATTTAACGGAATTTGGTATAAAGAAAATCCGGCGACTGGGGCATAATCAGGAGTTTGAGCAGATAAAAGAATACGTAGCCGGAGATGATTACCGCACCATCAATTGGAAGGCTACCGCTCGACGGGGTGCGCTGATGGTGAACAACTACCAAGACGAGCGGGCACAGCACGTGTACGCAATTATTGATAAGGGGCGCACCATGAAAATGCCTTTTGCTGGGATGACTTTGCTGGACTATGCCATCAATGCTAGTTTGGTAATTTCTAATATTGCGTTGAAAAAAGAAGACAAGGCTGGGCTTATTGCTTTTCAGCACAAAGTGCAAACATTTGTACCTACCAGCCGACGTAGCCGTCAGCTTCATTTGCTGCTGGAAGCACTATACAACCAAAGAACAGCTTATAAAGAGGCAAATTATGCCGCTCTCTACGCCACGGTAAAGCGACGGATTTCTCAGCGAAGTTTGCTGCTCTTATTCACTAATTTCGAGTCTATCTCGGCCCTACGTCGACAACTCCCCTACTTACGACAGATAGCCCGAAGCCATCTTCTAGTAGTCATCTTGTTCAAAAATACGGAGCTATATCAATTGTTAGAGGAACCTGCTGATTCGCTGCGGGATGTATATCGTAAAACCATTGCTGAGCAATTTGCCGAAGAGAAAAATCAGATTGTAGACGAACTGCGGCAGTACGGCATTCAGGCTCTGCTCACCACCCCCCAGGAGCTTTCGGTCAATACCATCAACAAGTACCTCGAGCTGAAATCGAGAGGATTGATCTGACGATAGCTGAAAGAAGCAATTTTTGAAATTCACTGAAAAGAGACTATTGGCAAAATTGAAATATTCTTACAAAGTTAGAAAAATCCTCAAGTAGCATCTTTAGCGAAGCAGGATTACACGATTTGTATAAAAGAGGGAAAAACTGCTGGATAGAGTGTGAAAAATATTATTATTCTAATTTCCAATTTGTGAAGAAAAATTCAATTGGAGTTGCAGAAAAAATAATAGCCAAAATCAAGGTAGAATAGCAGAAAAGATTTCACCCCCTTACACGACCCGAAATAGCAACGTTTTAGCTTCAACTATCTGACTGCTATTATTGTATTCCGTGAAATATCATCAAGGAATATGAATACGCAGACTCGCATAATTACTATCATTTTCGTTTTACTGTTTTGGTTTCTCGGAACAGCCTCGATAGCCCAGACTGGGCCTGCTGGAGTAGGGTCAAATAATATTATCTGGTTGGAAGCTAATGATCTTGTCGGCCCTTTATCCGACGGTTTTACCTGGTCAGATAAGACTACCAATGGATTTGATGCAATTGAAATCAACGATGGGGGAAACACCCCCACCCTAGTAACTGCAGGGGGGCAGCAGTATCTACGCTTCGCTGGAAATTCTGGTGAACAACTGATAATTGCTGATGATAATGGAACCACCAATTTGCTTGATGGTGCCTCTGAGTTCTCTGTCATTGTAGTTTTTAATACTGGAAGTACAGATACAAGGGCAATAATATCTAAAAGACTCGACTCTGGGTCTGGAAATAGATCATGGTCAATGTTTCACAACAGTGGGTTTGATATGTTTGGTTATGCCGGTGCTACTACTGTAGGTGGCTCAGGAAGCGTAGCTGCTGCGGGAAATCCTTATGTAGCTACGATGACCGTAAATGCTGCACTTTCCAGCGGGTCGGTAAGGATGTTTGTAAATGCGGATGCGGCGGGTAGTACAGGTTCTAATATCTCAATTCCTGATCGATCTGAAGATATCTACATTGGCCTGTTTGAGAGTGGAGATACCAGATATTTTGACGGTGATATTGCGGAGATAATTATTTACAGAGATGCACTGAACGAGCCGGAGCGGTTAGTACTGGAAAATTACCTTAGCCAAAAGTACGGCATCACGATTACTAGTGATTTCTTCGGAAATGATACTGATTATGATAGTAATTACGATGAAGATATACGCGGTATTGGTTCGGATGGGACTGATACCCACACTAACTCACTTAGCAGTGGCGCATTAACCATCCGAGAAAGTGGTAGCTCGCTGGATGCCGACGAATACGTAATGTTCGCCCACAGTGGTACTACTCACGCCGTTGGAATAACCACCGAAATAAACGCTGGTGTTACTGAACGCTGGGCGCGTGATTGGTACGTGGAAGTTAATCAGGGAGGTGGTGGTGCCGGAGTAGATGCCGGCGACGTAAACGTAGAGATGGTTTTTGACTTTGGTGAGGCCGGACTTACTTACTCTGGATCACTCAACAATTATGTGCTGCTCTACCGATCGACATCAGGGGGTAACTTTGATCGGGTATACGCTGATAGCTATACCTTAGAGGGAGGCGATCAGGTGGTAGTGAGTGTGCCCTCCTCCCGCCTCAACACGGGTTACTATACACTGGGGACCGGTAATCAGCTTTTATCCAAAACCTGGTACGTATTTCAGGATGGCAACTGGGAAGACCCTACCACCTGGACTACTGATGCTTCTACTGCTCCATTATTCAAAAACGAATTCAGTGAAATTCCCGGGGCAGCAGATGAAGTGATTATCCGATCAGGACGTACAGTTACTATTCGGCCGGGCAGTGGTATCGGTCAAGATAACCAAGAAGTCAACTCAATTAAAGTAAATGGAAACCTAGACGTTACCACCTCGACCGGCCACAACTTCAATATTATAAACGGCAGCGGCATTATCCTTATGGCGGGCTACAATCCGGGAAGCGGTCTGACCGATAACTTTCCGGACGGAACAGTTACTGGAAGTATAGGGTTTGCCGATGCTGATAATGGGGGAACGGTGGTGATTGATGCGGCAGCCGATATTATATTAAATACTAGCCGAACATTCCGGAATCTACGTATTGACTTAGCCAATAGCACCGATAAGGCGGTACTTGCCGAGGACGTAATCCTGAACGGAAATTTGGAAATAAGAAATGGAGGTTTAGAGTTTGGTGATGGTACCACTAATGCGCGAACGTTATCGGTGCTAAGGGATGTAGAGGTAGCTAGTACTGGAAGTATTACCACCGCTAGTGCCAATGTGCGTCACACATTTACTATTCGGGGAGATTTTACCAATAACGGAGATGTACGATTCACTAACCGAGCCGATTTTCCAACTGATACGGACCGGCGCGATCCAGACTACAACTACTACACAGCCGAAGCAACTGATGGTATAGTAGATGTGATATTTGATAATGACAATACCAATCAGACCGCTAACTGCAACAATACTACTTATTTCTACCGGATAGTGATTGATAAGGGAGTAGATGATACTTATAAGTTATCATTACAAGCAGCTAATGAGCACTACTTCCGGCTATTAGGATATGCTAACGATAACGTAAACAATGATCAGGAAACGGCCGCTCAAAACAGTAATGCTTTTGCCTTAATAAATGGGACAGCGGAAATCGGAAGTAATATAGAAATCTCCGTATTAAACCGATCTACAAACTATGCCATTTCTTCTACTGCCCGACTGTGGGTGAATGGTGGAGATGTGCGTAAAACCTCAGCTACGGCCATTGTTCTTTACGGTACGGTACAAGTAAGCGCCGGTTATTTACAAGCTACTGGCGATAGTGGGCTAACATTGCGCGAAAATGGACTCATTAGGGTTGAGGGAGGTACAGTGCTAACTAATCAAATTCGTACCTCAGTAGTAGGCTCGGGTAGTTTGGGAGGATATAATCAATCGGGAGGTGTCGTAACTGTAGACGGAGATCTAGGTGGAACCAATAATGATTACTACATATTCAGTCTGACCTATACCGGCAACGTATTCATCATGTCGGGTGGCGATCTGCTGGTTACAGGTGCTAATAGCGAAGGCGCAATTTTTATCAACAGCGACCCAGGCAACATCAATGTTACCGGAGGCACGGTAACGGTTGAATCAAGTAATACCAATGCTGCAACTATTACCTCCCGGGCACCTTTCTACAAGGTAAATATGAGAGCCGACGGGGCTTCAGTAGGAGCTATTGATCTGGATGGAGGAACGTCGGGCGCAGGTGCTGGAGCCAGAACGCTGTCAGCTCAGACATTAAAGGTTATTGATGACTTAATCGTTCATGGTTATAATGACATTTACTACGATAATCCGGTAGGAAACTTTCCGGTCGTTTTCTCCGCGGTAAATAGTGATACAACCGCCACGGCAGGCGACTTAGATGCCGCTTTGAGCGATGTTTATGTAGGTGGAAGCTTCTACGTGGGAAGAAATTCCGCTTATCAATGTTTATTTGGTGGAACCTCACCCTACGACGGACTCTCTGATCTTCCTCCTTATTATAATACCACCTATTTCAACCAAACTTCGGCTACTTCGGCTGTAGATACCATCTATTCAGGAGAAAATAGGTTGGAGATGGGAAATTTTGTGCTGGACCGAACTTCAGGAAATGAACTACGAACTATTGCTCGGACTGGAAATAGCGGAAGCATTCGCTTCGATGTTAATGGTGATGTATCGGTTCTGTCAGGTACCCTCGACCAGAATGCTTATACTTTCCGAATTTGGGGAAGTATTACAAATAACGATCGTCTAGGAACCTATTATAGTTCCGGCTCGTATCCGGTAGCCGGAGGAACCCCCTCGCTAGCCCAAATTCGTTTCCGGGAAGATCCACCCTTAACCATCACTACTAATGAAAGCTCGGTCTTTGGTAATATCCGATTCAATGTAGGAACAGCAACTACTGTTGAGTTTGATAGTGATGTATACATTGAGCGGATGGAATACATGAACGGTCGTATCTACGTAAAAAACCATACTCTAACGGTAGATGAAGTATGGAATATCAATAACGGAGGAGGTAACTATTTTAACGGCGATGTAGCCAACAACAGCATTGTCCGGGTGAATAACACCGGAATTACGGGTAACGTATTAGTTTTTACTGATGGAAAAGCCAGCGACGGTGGTTTGCGACTAAAAATTGGTGGTAATACAGTTGCTGAAGATGAAACATCACGTATTAATAACAATGGACCCGTTACCTTCCCAGTAGGCTTTACTACGGATGGAGGAACCACATTCATTTCTCGTCCGGCTCAAATGAAAGTGAAAAATTTTGTGGATAGCGGCTATGTCCAGATTAATGTGGTCAGCGGTGAACTACAAACCACAGATCTAACTGGAGGAGAAATACTTCAACACTACTGGCGCGTTCGACATGATAGTTTTACCACGTTGCCTACCGTAGCTTTTCGTTTCTATCATAGAAATGAAACCGGGCAAACTGGCCGTGACCTCCCGGCGGCTGCGGCTAATCAGGCTGACTATGTGCCAGGTTACGTACTAGATGGGGGCACCTACAATCGATATTTTGAGTCAGACCCAGCAGAAGATAAAGACGATATTTTTACCTCACCTTACTCCAGCAATGGTCAAAACAATACACGTATTATCACCTTTAACGGGAGCGATACTGGTGGTGAATTTACTCAAGCAAGTTTTACCGGTTTTACCCTATCGGAGGCTAATTTTACAGCGGGAGTAAAGAATAGATTTGAAGGAGCACCTCAAATATTTTACAGCCGCAGAGTGTCTTCCAATTATAACATTGGTGGAATGCCCCAATGGAGTAATGGAAATACTTGGTCATTAACATCCCATACCGGAGCGGCTGCCGGAGATTGGCCACAAGACGGCGATATTGCAATTATTGGCGAAGGCGGATCAGGAGGTGGTGATGGAGGGCCACGCCATCACGTGGCTTACCGTGCTACTGACAATTATTCATTAGCTAAGGTCGAGATTAATAACAACCTTGCTATCACTTCGTGGGATCCTCGACTTTTTATTGAAGAGGGAGCAACTGTAAATTTAGGAGTAGTAGATGGAAATGCTACTTTGGAGGTACGAGTCGATCCGAGTAGTCCTTCCACTATTATCGGAGATTTTGGCCAGTTTACTGCGAATGATTCTTCTGGAGCCAGAGTGTTATATAAATGTGAAGCAGGAGGCACAGGGGTCAATGCTATTGAATTACCTCAGGTTACAGAAGAGTACCCCAATGTACGAGTTGAAGGAAACGGAGTGAGAGAGGTATACTTTCCTTCCGAAGTAACCATTCGGAACGAACTAAGAATTGACTCTAGAGCGATCTTTCGTCCAAGATATGATATTCACATAATGGGCGATCTGAGGTTAGGAAACTATCTCAACGGAATACTGGAGTTTCCTGATGATACTGAAATCACAGTTACGGTAGATGGAAGGCTAAGAGTGACTAGTGATAACGCAAGCGAGGTGAGAGTAGAAAACGACAATACTACCACTGCTCTTTTGCATCGCCTCATCGTTGGAGGGGATATACAATTGAACCAAGGGAATCAACTAGATCTGTATAATGGTACAGGTGTAAATGACGACAATTGTATACTAGAAATTCGCGGGGAAGAGAATTCGTCATTTCTGAACAGCGACAATATGCCAGTGGAACTTTACCAGTTGGTTATCAATAAGGGAAATGATCAGACACTTAGCTTTACCATTGAGGATAACAGCGGAAACCAAGCGCCATTGTTTGGTAGTGGAGCAACCTCCACGTTTCAGCCGTTAGAAGTTGTTAACGGCCTACTGATAATTGATGATCCTAATACCGATTGGACCATAGCTAACGGTTCAGATTTCTATCTCCCGAATACGAATAACTTAGGGGCCTCTTCCGGTTCAGGCGGACTGGAAGTACGCCAAGGAATTGCTCGTATAGACGGAGATGATACCGGAATAATTCTTGACGGATTGCTTCGTATTAGTGGGGGTGAGCTAGATATGAACGATGTTATTAATAATGGTAATAACTTTATTGAGTACAGTTCTTCCGGTGAATCCCGCTTGGAAGTAACTGGCGGAACCCTGACAGTAGGCTCGCAAATACGGCGAAGCCTAACCTCTTCCACCGGAGTGCTTCAGTATAGCCAAACCGGTGGAACGGTGATAATTGGTAAAAACGCAGCACCTGAAGACAGTCGGGGCTTGTTAGAAGTTACTAATACCGGTAGTTCTTTTGAACATACTGCGGGTAGCCTAACTCTCGTGCGGGATAATAACTCTACTTCTGTCCCTAGTCTACTATTGGAGCCAGATAATAGTAACTTCGCTAACGGTACGGCGATTACGATTGGTAACGGGGATACTCCTACCAATCAGGATCGATTTGGTATTCAAAGCAGCGTAAACCTGATAGAAATAGAACTGGCTTCGGCCAATATTGATGCGAGCTTATACAACTTACCGCTGAGTACAAATATTCTTGATATTGGTACCGGGGCAACTTTCAATGCCAATGGGTTGAATTTAACTGTCAACGAAAATCTTAACAACGACGGCACATTCACCACCAGCGGTAACTCCACCAACAATCAAACTACCTACTTCCCTACTACCAGTGCGGCAACCATTACCGGTACAGGTACTACTAATTTCTGGAATTTTAACAAATCGGGAAGCGGAACGCTGACGTTGTCAAAGAATGTAACCGTAAATAATAATGCTTTTATTTTCGCAGGTACGCTTAATACGCAGACTAGCGCGTTTAACCTGGAAAAAGACCTAGTACATGATGCCATTCATACCAGCGACGCCGCTGGCCCTGGTCTGGTATTTAACGGTAGTCAGCAGCAAAACCTGGATCGATCCGGCCCTGGGACCAGCGAAGTTGGAGTACTTACCCTAGATAATGCATCTGGTCTGATCATCGTAGATACTGAAGAGAACTTCCAGATCAATGAAAGACTTACGCTTGCAACCGGAGTGTTTGATGTAGGGGGCAACCTAATCGTATTTCCGGCGGATGCTTTTATTGAAAACGGTAGCGGTGGTACCTCGGTGACTGACTTCAATGTTAATAACATGATTCAGACCAACAGCGCTATCCGCGACTTTGGAATACGAAAGTTCTTCAATGCAGTGAGTGGCGGGAGCGAGACATTTACCTTCCCGGTAGGTCTGGTAGCCTACACCCCGGCAGTAGTAAATATCACCGATATTTCTGCTAGTAGCATAACGATTCGTCCTGTAAGAGACCTTCCGCCAATTACTGAAGATACCGAAAACACTGGTTCCTGCACCGACCCGGATATCACGGATGCTGACAACGTTCTTCAGTACTACTGGATTGTAAAGTCTAACGGTGTGAGTGGCTTCAATGGTGAAATGCGAATGTACTATGATGCCAGTGATACCCGGGTGGATGCTCCGTACACCATTGCCAACTACGGACCAGCTCGACTGTACAACGCTGATAGCGATTGGGACAAAGTATTTACTACTAGCGATTTTGACGAAACCAGTCAGCAAATCATCTTTCCGTTTACCGGAAACAGCGATGCTACGCTGGCGGGAATTTATACTGCCGGAGTTACTCTAGAAAACGATGGCACCACCCTGCTTTGTGGTGCGGCTATTCCCGACCAGGTACCCGAATTTACTACAAACAACACCGGGGGGGGCATGTTTTTTACCGGTACTACCTACACGGGTGGAGTGGCTCCGGTAGCGGGGGAAACTCCTGATATTCTGATACAGGCCGGCGATGTCCTTACCTACGATCAGAGCAGTATCCGGACCCGAAGAATCACTATTGAGTCGGGCGGAACATTAGTTATTCAGAGTGGAACTAATAATCACAATCTCGGATTCGTAACCGGCGAAGGAACGATCCGACTCGAATCAAATACCACTTCCATCTCGTTCCCCACAGGGGATTACGAAGACTTCTTTCCGGATGCTGCTTGCTCGGGCGGGGGCGGTTTGGAGTACGCGGGTACTGGCTCTTATGCCGTGTTAAATGACCTTCCAAATATCCGTAGAGTTATCTTCTCGGGAAGTGGTAATCGTACCTTGCCGAATAACTTTTCACTCAATGTCTGTGAGGATTTTGATATCCGAGGCACGGTGAACGTAGTGGTGCCTGATGGTAACAATACGGTAAGTGTGCAGCGCAACGTATATAAAAGCGACGCCAGTACCTTTGATAATGGTGGCGGGAACTCTCGCATTGAGATGAGGGGAACATCTTCGCAGTCTATTGAAGGAGATTTTACCGGTAGCAATGCTTTTAATGTACTGGAAATTAATAATGCGGCCGGTGTGACTATCGTCAATACAGCCGATGCTACCAGAAGCATTGCCGCCAACCAGGACGTAGAAATTGAAGGAGAACTGGTACTTAGCAGCGGATTAATTACCACTAACGCCAACAACTCACTGAGGATGCTACAGGGAAGTACCACCAGTGGCTATTCATCATCGCGCTATGTGAACGGGCCTCTTCAGGCTGTACTGGCTGATAATGATAGCTTTACCTTCCCAGTGGGAAAAGGTGGCCGAGGAGGGCAAATGTCAGTGAACGATGCTATTCATCCAGGCGAAATGCTAACCTGGCAGGCCGAATACTTTAACAGCAATGCCGAGACTGATGGGCGGGTAACTAGCTTAACTGCCACCAGCGACGCTAGTATCCAGAGCATTAGCCAGGGAGAGTATTGGGTAGTTTCTGACGACGCGGGTATTGCACCTTCGGGTAGCGTGTCGGCCGCCATTGGATTGAGTTGGGATACAGACAGTGATGCTCCGGCAGATATCAATACCCTGTCGGTAATGGTTTGGGATGGTTCCGAATGGAATAATTACGGCGGTACTAGCCATAGCGGTAATACCACGGCAGGCTCATTCCTAAACACAGCAGTTGAGGCAGATTACATTCCATTCTCCGAAAAAGTAATTACGATGGGAAGTACCGAGCCATCGGTATTACCGGTTGAATTCCTAAGCTTTGATGTTACAGCAAAGGAGCGACAGGTAGAATTGATCTGGAAAACAGCGACCGAAATCAACAACGAACTGTTTGAAGTGCAGCGTTCAGAAGATGGCCAGATCTGGGAGGTGATTGGTACGATAGACGGAGCTGGAAATAGTGCGGAAGTATTAACTTACCAGTACATCGATACAAACCCTATTGTTGGTACCAGTTACTATCGCTTGCGCCAGATTGACTTTGACGGGAGATACGACTATTCTAAAATCAGAAGTGTGGAGGTGGAAGCGTATTCAGCACTGAATACTTCAGTGTTAGATATTAGTATCTTCCCGAACCCCAGCACCGGTTCGTTCACCCTGAGCGTAAACGGATTGCCCGCCCAAACGATAGCTGTCGCCAAACTGCTGGATATTTACGGTAAAGTTCACGAAGTTGCCAATGTAATATCCGATGAACTGGCCAAAGGATTCAAATTAAACGTGGGTGATAAGCTGCCCGCCGGATTATATTTTGTCAATATCCGTCAGGGTAACATTAGTCTGCAAAGGAAGCTGATTATACAATAAGCGATACGCCTAAAACCGCCGGACGAGAATTCGGCGGTTTTTTATTATGGCCAACTTAACAATTACTCGTGTCGGGAGAAATGCCAGACTTTCGCATTTAAAGACTTCTCGGTGATTTTGTTATTTTCGTGCCGCACGTACGTCCTATAAATTACTATCAGTCTGTTTTATGCGAAAACAACTACAAAAACAGTTACTCCGGCTTCTTCCAATTCAACTGCTTCGAAAGTCGCTATTTCTGCGGCAGGATTACCGTATTAGCAAACACGCCGGCACGGCTCCGGGTACGCTCATTTATACTGGGAAAAATGTAGGCGAACCTATTGAATTCACGCTCTTTCAGTATACCGAAACAGAGTTTCGCCATCAGACCTTTAATAGAGCGGCAGATGCGCTAGCACAGATTGATCCCAATCAAGCCAACTGGATCAATGTAAGCGCCATTCACGATACGTCCGTAGTACAGGAAATTGGCGAGCATTTTGGGTTACATCCATTAGTAACCGAAGACATTCTCAACACGGTGCTCTCACCTCAGTACGAAGACTACGACGATTATCTGTTTATTACGTTGAAGATGCTGAACTTCAATGAAGAAACTCACCACGTCGAACAGGAACATATCAGCTTTATTCTCACTCCTAATGTTCTGGTTTCCTTTCAGGAACGGCAAAAGGATGTATTTGATCCGGTACGCGAGCGGCTGGAAGCAGCTAAGGGACGCATTCGTAAACGGGGTATTGATTATTTGCTGTACGCGCTGATGGACGTAATTGTAGACAACTACTATACAGTGATTGAGGAGTACAACGAACAGTTTATTCTGCTAGAGGACAACTTGATTCGGAATCCGAATCAGGAAATGATGGAGCGCATCACCTTTTATACCCGGCACGTGGTTGAAATACGCAAGAGTGTTATTCCCCTAAGAGAGGCTCTGAGTACACTGATTAACGATGACAGCTTTATTGAGGAGGCCACCCGTCGGTTCTTCCGCGACGTATACAGCCACCTGGAGCAGGCCATCAGCACGATGGAAACTCAACGGGAAATACTGAATGGGCTAATGAACTTGTATATGTCGATGCTGAGTAACAAGATGAATAACGTGATGAAAACGCTCACGATCATCGCTACCATCTTCATTCCGCTTACATTTGTGGCTGGTATTTACGGCATGAATTTCCAAAACATGCCCGAATTAGAGTGGAAATGGGGATACCATGCAGTGTTGGGATTTATGCTGGTTACCGGCTTGATCATGTACGTCTGGATGCGCAATAAGCAGTGGTTCTGATAACTATCGGGCCGATGGCAGCGTTAGAATAAGAAGAAACATTTTTTTTAACCATTAATTTTTTAAACAATGCCACAACGAGATACAAACACCACTGGGAAGCAAGCTAAAGGAGACCCTTCAGGAGCCAGTCCCCAGCAGGATAAAGCTTCCATTAAGAAAGTGGGTGAAGTAGATTTGGAACGGGAAGAAGAACTACGCGAGAAGTTTACTGATGATCAAGGAAATCCTGATCCGAGTAAAGCGCCCCTGAAAAATCCCAATCGGAATACTGACAAGGTCAAAATTGACCAACCATCCTACGGAGACAAAGATTAAATTAGCATAAGCCCCAAACTTGGGGCTTTTTTTATGACCATCGGACGGTCATGGTTGTTGCTAAAACCAAAGGCCGAGGATTAGGATGTGTCGGATAATTGACTTGTCTGACGCTGAAAAGCTGCTAACTTAAATGAAAACTATCCAGGACGATGAGTGATGTTACTAACATCTTTTTCGATGTAGGCGGTATATTATTAACCAACGGCTGGGACCACGTAACGCGCAAAGCGGCGGCTGCTGCTTTTGAGTACGATTATGTGGAAGCCGAAGAAAAGCATCAGCAATATGTAGAAGACTTTGAATGCGGACGTATTTCGTTAAAGGAGTATCTGGATAAGGTGATCTTCACTCAACCTCGCCAATTCACGGTTGAAGAGTACACCAATTTTATGGAAACCCAGTCGCAGCCCCACCTCGAGAATATTGAACTGGTAAGAAAACTAGCAAAAGAAAACAAATACGAGTTAGCGACCATCAACAACGAATCGCTGGCACTAAACGAATACCGAATTAAATCCTGCGAACTCCACGAGTTTATCCCTCACTTTTTTAGCTCTTGCTATATGGGCGTGATGAAACCCGATTGTAATATTTTTCAGCGGGTTTTGTGGATTACGCACCGTAAGGGGCAGCAATGCTTGTTTGTGGATGATCGTTTGGAAAATATAGAAGCCGCCCGAAGTTGTGGCCTGCGGGCGGCAATAGTTAAGCATCCTTCAGAGTTAGCTGATGTTCTTCAGGCTGCCGGGATAAACCTCTAATGATACGTTCAAGGAGCGGAGATAATATCGCCCGAACCGGTCACCGAGCTTTCTACTCGTGGATTTCCGTAGTATTTGATATTACCGCTGCCGCGGATTTCGGCCTTCAGAAACTCAGAGGCAAATACCGAGGCATCGCCACTACCACTAATCCGAATATCGCAGTTCTCAGAAGTCATCTCCCAAGCGTCGTAGTTACCGGAGCCCGACATGCGAATAACCTGATCTACTACATCACCAATGATTTGAAAATCACCGGAACCGTTACTTTCCACAAACAGTTGGGTGTAAAAAATTTCGAGATCCATATCGCCCGAACCGTCTATATCCAATTCTAATTGATCGCCTTCAATAGCCGTTTGTCCAAACACATCCCCCGAACCATCAATGCTTATGGCACTTACCACGGGAATAGTAATGTAGACATTGACTGGATTATTGCTTCGGTAATTGCGAGAGTTGCTGATCTCTAATTCGTTTCCTCTTACCCGGGTAGTAATAATAGGAACGATATTATCATCCGCCTCAATCTGTAGCATTTGGTTGGTGCCTTGTCTAAGAATAATATTGGCGGCGCCTTCTACTTCAATGCGGCTGAAAGAATCCACAATTCTTCCTTCAGTAATTACGTTGCCAGAGCCTTGTACGGTAGGGCCAATATTAAATCCGTCATCGTCGTCTACATCAATGTAGCAGCCGGTGGTGGCCAACGTGAGAGTGGCGAATAAGAAAAGCTGGTATAGCGTGGAATACAATTTCATAGTAGTGCAGTTTACTTCGTTTATACTACTATTACCGATAACATCACTCCTACCCTACCTCCTTCTAAAATAAATTTTTAGATGTTGAATGGATACCACTTCTGGTCGCTTTTGCCGGAGGCTACGGCATTTTCAATAAACGCCATGCCGCGTATGCCATCGTCAATATCCGGAAAATCCAGGTGCTGCGGATCAGGTTCTTGGCCTTGCATCCGAGCCCGGAGAGTCATAGCAAAATTGCGATAAATATTAGCAAAGCCTTCGAGGTAGCCCTCAGGGTGGCCCGCCGGAATACGAACATGGGCCATAGCACTCTCACTCAGATAAGCTCGGTCGCCACCCGCCCGGTATACCTGATCGGGTTGATCCAGCCACTTTACCGTTAGCACATCGGGTACATGTTGGTGCCACTCTAATCCGCCTTTTTCACCGTATACGCGAATGTTCAGGTCGTTTACCTCTCCGGCCGCAATTTGGGAGGCATGCAATACTCCCCGGGCACCGTTGTCAAACCTCAGCAATATGTTACCATCGTCATCCAGCTCCCGCCCTTCGCCAAAGGAAGTAAGGTCAGCACACATTTCTTTAATCTGTAGGCCAGTAATAAACTCCGCTAGGTTTTCGGCATGCGTACCAATATCACCCATGGCACTGCTAATACCCGCCTGTTTAGGGTCGGTACGCCAAACAGCCTGCTTAAAGTCTTCTTTCTCTACGGTGCGAGAAAGCCAGCCCTGAGGGTACTCAACTACGATCTTCCGTATCTTGCCAAATTTCCCTTCCTTCACCATGTCGCGGGCCTGCTTCACCATGGGGTAGCCGGTGTAGTTGTGGGTGAGGGCAAAAGTAAGTCCGGTACGTTCTACCACTTTCTTCAGTTCTTTGGCTTCTTCCAGGCTAAATGCCAGGGGTTTATCGCAAATCACTGGAAATCCGTTCTCCAACGCCATCTTGGCTGGGGGTACGTGCATATGATTGGGGGTAACGATAGATACAAAGTCCATTCGTTCTCCTTCGGGTAGTTCCTTTTCCTTTTCAATCATCTCCTGATAACTACCGTAGACTCGTTCGGGAGGTAGATACAAATCTTCGCCGGAGGCTTTTGACTTTTCGGGATTACTGCTAAAAGCGCCGCATACTAAATCTATCTCTCCGTCAATGGCCGCAGCGATTCGATGTACTCCTCCAATAAAGGCGCCTCTCCCCCCTCCTATCATCCCCATTCTTAGTCGTCGGTTCATAAGTTTGTCAGGTTTAGTTGATAATTTTGATAAACAAAGCTCCTTGGGGGAGCTCCAAAAATTACTTTTTCAAAAAATAGTGCGTTATCCACAAATTTATAAATTTGTGACATATAAGCTATTTTCCGGCCCGGAAAAGCGCGTACTGCACCACACCAGAATCTGTTACCTAAGTGATCCTGATATGAAGAAACCTAACCGAAGAACTTTTATAAAACAATCGTCGGCGGCGCTGGCAGGTGGTAGTATAGCCTCAGTTCTACCTGTAGGAAGCCAAGCCGCCAAACTTTTTTCTGCCAACGAGAAAATTACCCTAGGCGTTATTGGCTGCAACGGTATGGGGTTTTCTGACCTGACAGCCCACCTAAAAATCCCGAATGTCGAGTGTGCCGCTTTGTGCGACGTAGATGCCAACGTGCTGGAAAAGCGAGCCAGCGAAGTAGAAGAGATGACCGGCACGCGTCCAAAATCTTACGGTGATTACCGCAAATTACTGGAGCAAAAAGATATTGATGCCGTAATTATCGGCACCCCCGATCACTGGCATTGCCTTACGATGGTAGATGCCTGCGAAGCGGGAAAAGACGTATACGTAGAGAAGCCGATCGCTAACTCTATTGAGGAATGTAACCTAATGGTGAAAGCCGGCGAGCGCTATAACAAAATTGTGCAAGTAGGCCAGTGGCAGCGTAGTGATGAACATTGGGATCAGGCATTGGCGTACGTTAATTCAGGAAAACTAGGCAAGATCAGGTTGGTAAAAGCCTGGGCGTATATGGGTTGGGTACCCCCAGTTCCGGCTGTGCCCGACCTGGATGAACCACCTGCTGGAGTCAATTATGATATGTGGTTAGGTCCCGCTCCCGAGCGTCCGTTTAACAAAAACCGTTTTCATTTCAATTTTCGGTGGTTTTGGGATTATGCCGGGGGGCTGATGACCGATTGGGGAGTGCATCTGATTGATATGGTATTGGCAGGGATGAACGCTACCGCTCCCCAATCAGTAATTGCTTCGGGCGGAAAGTTTGCCTACCCCGACGATGCTCAGGAGACCCCGGATACGATGCAAGCAGTTTATGAATTTGATAACTTTAACCTGCTCTGGGAACACGCAATGGGTATTGATCTGGGGCCCTACGGGCGCGGTCACGGAGTAGCCTTTATCGGAAACCAAGGTACTTTGGTGGTAGACCGAGATAAATGGGAGATAATTTCCGAAACCGAAGATGGAAAGTATAAGACGGAAGCATTGCCTACCCAATACCGCCGCGGACCTAGTGGGTTAGACAAGCACGCGGTAGATTTTATTGAAAGCATTAAAACCCGGGAAAAGCCTATTTGCAGCATTGAAGTGGGGCGTTTGGCTGCTGTGAATGCGCATTTGGGTAACGTAGCGTTTAAAACCGGACGTAAAGTTTATTGGAATGAAGAGCAGGGGCAGTTTAAGGATGATGCCGAAGCGAACGCACTATTAAAAGCTGAATATCACGGAAGGTGGAAGTTACCTTCAGTTTAATAAAACTTATAAATATATACTTTAATGAATACGAAACCCATCTTAGCCAGTCTAGCATTACTTCTTATTTCCTCATCACTTATTGCTCAGCAGTATTTAAAAGAAGATGAGTATAAGCCGGAAGATACCGAGTTTTGGGATCCGGAAGTTGAAAAGGTTAATCCAGGAGAGAGCAACGCCTCGCCTCCATCCGATGCAGTAGTACTATTTGGTGGTAATGATCTATCTAAATGGGAAAGTGTTGATGGAGGAGAAGCCCAGTGGGATGTTCAGGATGGACACTTCACCGTGAAACCCGGTACTGGTGCCATAAAGACCAAAGATGACTTCGGTAGCTTCCAGCTACATATTGAGTGGCGCTCCCCGCAGGAGATTGTCGGCGAAAGCCAGGGACGGGGCAATAGTGGGATATTCTTGCAAGGATTATATGAAGTACAGGTACTGGATTCTTACGATAACCGGACCTATGCTAACGGGCAAGCCGGCAGTATCTACAAGCAATATCCTCCGCTAGCAAACGCTATGCGCCCTCCTTCTGAGTGGGAAACTTACGATATTATTTATACCGAACCTAAATTTGATGAGAAGAATGGTGCTCTGATTGAACCTGGTTATGTTACAGTGCTGCATAACGGAGTGGTGGTGCAAAATCACTCCAAATTACAAGGAACAACAGAGTACATTGGTACACCCAAATGGCGAGCACACGGCGACGGGCCAATCATTCTACAAGATCACAGTAATCCCGTCAGTTTTCGCAACATCTGGATTCGCGAATTGTAACTAAATTATTTAGTGTTTTAGTGTTAAATTGGCTATCGCGCAGAGCATAGGTAGATATATGCATCAAACTATAACACTCTAGTACCATAATACCAAGCCAAGCATTAAGTACCATGGGTTACAAGATTATCAACATACTACTGGCACTGTTATTTGCCTTATTCTCCTATTTTCAGCTTAATGATCCGGATGCAATTGGCTGGGTAATTTTGTACGGCTACGTAGCGGTGATGGCCGCTATGGCGGCGTTCAATCGGTTTAATCTGGCGTTCCTGATTCCGGGCGTCGTTATTTTCACCCTGTATTTTTTGTATCTGACTCCCAGCATAATTGACTGGTTTGCCAGCGATGATAATCTGGTAGGTGTAGAAATGACCGACGATAAACCTTATATTGAAAAAACCCGTGAGGCCTTCGGGCTGTTAATGGCTTTAATAGCATTGATATTTGTGTTGGTGCAGCAACGCAAACGAAATTCGGTTAAATTATAATAGCGCATGGTTCCACGAGCTGGAATAGTGGGAGCCGGGATAGCGGGAATTGCCGCGGCAATTCGTCTAGCCAATAAGGGTTATCAAGTAGATGTATTCGAGGCAAACTCCTATCCGGGGGGGAAATTAAGCGAAATAACTTGCCAGGGGTATCGGTTCGATGCGGGCCCTTCTTTATTTACGTTGCCCGAACTGGTAGAAGAACTATTTACACTTTCTGGCGAACGAGCCCAAGATTATTTTGAGTATATACAGCTACCGATTAATTGCCACTACTTCTACGAAGATGGTACCTTTCTTAAAGCCTACGCTGATCGGAATGATTTTTTAGAGGAAATTAACCAGAAAACTTCGGAAGATCCTGAAACGGTAAGTGCAGCGCTTGATAGTAGTGCCCACTTATACGGAACGCTCTCTGACCTATTCATGAAACGATCGTTGCATCGCTGGCAAACGTTCGTGAATCCTAAGGCGTGGCGGGCCTACGGCCAACTGCATCGACTAGATTTTTTTCGGACGATGCATCAGGCCAATGAGCAGCGATTTGCTGATGTGCGAGTGGTTCAGTTATTTAACCGTTACGCCACTTACAATGGCTCTAACCCCTACGAGACTCCAGCTACCATGAATATTATTCCGCACCTGGAATTTAACATCGGGGCTTATTTTCCTACGAAGGGGATGTATTCCATTACGGAGAGCCTGTTTGGGTTGGCGAAACGGGTAGGCGTTACATTTCATTTTGGTGCTAAAGTAGAGGAAATCAGCACTCATAAGCAGGGCATACGGGGCATCAAGGTTAACGGAGCCGTACAGCCCTACTCAATAGTAGTCAGCAACATGGACGTAGTGAATACTTACCGTAAGCTGCTATCCCATGTAAAGCCGCCAACTCGCCTGTTAACTCAGCCCAAATCAAGTTCCGCGCTAATCTTTTACTGGGGAATTGAGCAAACCTTTGAACAGCTAGACCTGCACAACATTCTTTTCAGCCGCGATTATCAGCAGGAATTTGAACATATTTTTCAGAAGAAGGCCATTTACCACGACCCTACGGTGTACATCAATATTACTTCCAAGTACAAACCCGACGATGCTCCACCAGGCTGCGAGAACTGGTTTACCATGATTAATGTGCCTAACAACAGCGGTCAGGATTGGGATCGGCTGATTGACCAGGCTCGGCAAGCAATTGTTGATAAGGTGAGTCGCAATTTGAGAGTTGATTTGAGTAGTAAGATTGTCTGTGAAGAGATACTAGACCCCCGGACAATTGAAAGCCGGACGTCGTCTTCACAAGGAGCTTTATACGGCAATAGTTCGAACAATCGCTACGCGGCCTTTCTTCGTCACGCTAACTTCAGTCGGAAAATTAAAGGGTTGTACTTCTGCGGAGGAAGTGTGCATCCGGGCGGAGGTATTCCGCTCAGTTTGCTCTCAGCCAAGATTGCGGTTGACCAAATACCGGCGATAGCTTAAACATTAGCGCTGGCCATTACCGAGTCGTCGCCTACTAGTTGCTTATAGCGTTCGTAGCGGTTAAGAATCTCCCGCACGTAGTTTACCGGCTCAGCTCCCCGAACGTAGCCAGATTTAACGACTGGATCATTATAGTACTCGGGTTTAGATTTGAGCAGTAGAAACTTAGACACATCGGTCCAGGCACTGGGGTTTTTACCGTGCTTGCGAGCCAAACGGCGCGCATCCAGCACGTGTCCCTGGCCGGCATTGTACGAGGCCAACACAAACTTTATTCGCTCTTGTCTATCGGTAACATACTTCGTCCAGATTTTATCCAACCACGCCAGGTAAGTAGCAGCAGCTTGCAAACTCTCCTTCGGATTCAGCATATTGTTTACTCCGTACATCTCACCGGTATCGGGCATCAATTGCATCAGACCTACTGCTCCCGCCCACGATTTAGCCTGGGCATCAAATCTCGACTCCTGATAAGCCTGGGCGGCCAGTAGCCGCCAGTCCCACCCTAAACTATCAGCTGCTTGTTTAATGGCGTCATCGTAGGGAGAAATGGTGTTGCCGCTTAGGGAAGAGTAATCGCTACGGACACGGCGCAAAGTAGCTTTAGGGCTCTTGTAATACTTGTTATAAATTACGTAGTAGTCAGTTTCCTGCTTCATGCCAAGAATCCAAGCATTTACGGCTTCCAGTAACTGAGGGGCATTGGTACGGGTAGCCCAGGCAATCTTCTGCGGAAAGCTAACCGGAGTGCTGGCGTCGATAATAGGGTAGTAAGTAGCGTTAACCAGCGCTATGTCTTCCTTAGCCACGGTAAAATCTATTTCACCGTCAGCGACCATACGGATCAAAGTCTCAGAATCGACTTCTTTTTCCATGATCTTAATCTCTCCCCCAATTTCTTCGGATAAATTTTCAAGCCGAGTAGCGTAGGAAGAGTTCTTAGGAACCCATACCTCTTT
Organism: uncultured Roseivirgaceae bacterium; assembly: GCA_964551335.1. Classification (GTDB taxonomy): domain Bacteria; phylum Bacteroidota; class Bacteroidia; order Cytophagales; family Cyclobacteriaceae; genus Tunicatimonas. The sequence goes on along the minus strand of CAZKCO010000010.1, from coordinate 46,731 downwards.
ACCGTCCAGTGCCAGTGGATTACGTATCAGATATTCTTCAATTTCGTGACGCTTGCGCTGTCGCCAGTTGGGGGGCTTACGTTGAATAAGTACCTGTTTTACTTCGTTATGGTGTTCGGTAAATGCTACCCGCTCTTTGTACTGCGCAGTTACAGCCATATTGAAGGCAATGATATCCCCTTCCCCGGAATTCAGCATCCGAATAGCTTTATCAACGCTATTGGTCAAGGTAATATCTAATTCTAGGTCCAGTGCATCGGCCAAACGGGTGAGCAATTCGTACTCGTAACCCATAGGCTGACCCCGGTAAATAAAATAACCGGTAGAGCTATTGTTCAGGATAGCCACCAGTGTATCTCGCTCCTTAATCTGAGCCAGGTCAAACTGAACCGGCGAACGGTCTCCGTTATCCGATTCGTTTTGCTTCATCATCTCTCCTTCTTCTTTACAGGCACTTACCGAAGTAAGACTGAACAAGAGGAAAAGCAAGCCAAATCTTATGTATTGTAAAGCTTTCACTTCAGAAATAATTGAGATAGCTACAACTAATAAGTAGCCTAATATGCTACTTATGTAATCTTAAACCTGTTATAACTTGAAAAGTAAACAAATTTTAAACTATCTATGATTTTTTTGTATAAATGACCAAACGTAATTAACGAAAAAGGCAAAAGTTAGGTTTACAATAGACCAAAAGTACTTAACGTACCTTGATATTATTCAGTTATAGTGCAAATCTTACACATGACATAAATACAAGGTATGGAAAAAATTATAAATAAAAAAATAAATAATTGAATTATTATAATAAAACTGTGCCATTGGAAGGGCTGTCTACCAAATTGTACGAGAAAATAAAACCATGGCTTATGCCACTGAATTACGTAGCAATTCCGCAACTCAAGCAGTTTCGTCGGGCTTACGAGGAAGGATATCAGTCTGTTGTTTTATCATCGGCAGGTCAGCATCCGGTAGAAGTTGAAGTTTTCTTGGGAGTTCGAGTAGATTTGGTGGAAGACCTGGCTTATCAGTTTACGATGGGGTTGAATGAGTACGGGCCCTACAGCACCACCCTACTGGTAGCAGCCAAGAAAGTTGCGGAAAGAACAGAATTGCGGTATGAGCTATACCAAGAGTCAGATATTCATCGAGTTGGTAACAACATTGAAGAGTTTATGCTCACCTACGGTTATACCTTTCTTGACCAATACAGTAGCATTTCTGTTTTGGATCAATTGTACAACGGTAACCCTGAGCAAAAAGCAAATTACATCACTAACGAGTATCACCGGGCACTACGGGGGATAATACTGGCTAGGCTGGTTCAATCTCAATCCTGGTCGGAATTAGCTCAGATCTACCGAAGAAAATTAGAAAAGAAAGGAACTCCCGAAGTGCAATTGAATAAATACTTACGGCTAGTGGAGTTCTTACGGAATCATTCGTTTAACTAGCGGGAGCGTCTTCGTCGAGCAAACCCGGTCGCCGCTGCTGCGTACGAGCTATCGACTGCTCCTCGCGCCACTCATCAATTAGTCGTTGATTACCCGAGAGCAATACATCAGGCACTTGCCAATCATTAAATTCGGCCGGCCGGGTGTACACGGGTGGGGCCACCAGATCGTCCTGAAATGAGTCGGACAAAGCCGAAGTTTCATTAGACAGCACTCCCGGAACCAGCCGGATAATAGAGTCGGCTAACACCGCGGCGGCCAGTTCCCCTCCCGAGAGTACGTAGTCACCAATGCTTATCTCGCGGGTGATCAAATGCTCTCGCACCCGCTCGTCCACTCCTTTATAATGACCGCACAGAATGATAATGTTGTTTAGCAATGAAAACCGATTAGCTATTTTCTGATTCAGTAACTCACCGTCGGGGCTCATATAAATAATTTCGTCGTAATTGCGTTCAGATTGTAGATCTTCAATACAGCGAGCAATAGGCTCAATCATTAGTACCATTCCGGCCCCACCGCCGAAAGCATAATCATCTACCTGCCCGTGCTTATTAATTGCGTAGTCTCGTAAATCGTGTACATTGACCCGAACAATGCCTTTATTTTGTGCCCGTTGAAGAATAGAATGTGAGAACGGACTTTCTAATAAAGCAGGAACGCAGCTGATTATGTCAATTTGCATACTGAAAAGGAGATTTACGGGGCAAACATAAAAATGGACAACAATTGTTCATAACATTGCTTACGATCTTATACATTTGTCAGAGACAGTGTTTTGGTGTTATAATTCTAAATTCTTTTGAACATCCAAAGACTCTAAAACACTCTAACACTTACGCACTCTAACACTATTTAATCATGAGGAAAAAAATTGCTGCCGGTAACTGGAAAATGAATAAGACTATGGAGGAAGGCAAAAGCCTTGCATCCGAAGTAGTCAATATGGTAAAAGACGAGTTACGAAGCGATGTGCACGTGATACTCTGTCCACCGTTTATTCATCTCACTTCTTTACATGCCATATTAGAAGGTCACTCAAATATAGCGTTGGGTGCGCAGAACTGTAGCAATCATTCGTCGGGAGCATATACTGGTGAAATATCCGCCCCCATGCTGAAATCAATTGGCGTAGACTACGTAATTCTGGGACATAGCGAACGTCGCGAGTATTTCGGAGAAACCGACTCGCTGCTAGCCGAAAAAATTGATATTGCGCTGGAAAATGGGCTTACTCCCATCTACTGCTGTGGTGAACCGCTCGCAGTGCGAGAGCGTAACGAACAAACCGATTATGTACAACATCAGATAGAAGACGGTCTGTTTCATCTCTCGGATGAAGATTTCGGTAAGATCGTAATTGCCTACGAACCTATCTGGGCGATTGGCACCGGCAAAACTGCCTCGGCTGATCAAGCCCAGGAAATGCACGCCACCATCCGTAAGCAAATCACCAGTCAGTACGGGGAAGAAATAGCCAACAACACCTCTATTCTGTACGGGGGTAGTGTAATACCCGGCAACGCCGAAGAACTTTTCTCCTGTATGGATGTAGACGGCGGGCTGATTGGAGGGGCTTCTCTGAAATCAAGGGACTTTGTAGATATTGCCAAAGCATTCTAAAACAGGTGTTATCGTGCGAAGTGTTAATGTGTTATATCACACTTAATATTCTTGAATTTTTGCCATAACACCTCGTACCGTAACACTATAACACCACTTCGTGAAAAAATATATTGCCGTAGAAATAGTCTGTAGTGAGGATCTGAAAGAGATACTGATGGCCGAATTGGGCGAAGCAGACTATGATTCTTTTCTGGAAACCGACGAAGGGTTAGAGGCTTACGCAGAACGAGATCAGTTTGATGAGCAGGTTCTAAAGGAGATACTAAGTCGGTATAAACTAGCGAGCGATAGCTACCGAATTCAGACGGTAGAGGAGAAGAACTGGAACGTAGAGTGGGAAAAGAATTTTGAACCCATTGTAGTCGGTGAACAATGCCTGGTAAGAGCTACCTTTCACCAAGTCAACCAGACCTACCCCTACGAAATTGTTATTGATCCCAAAATGGCCTTTGGTACGGGCCACCACGCCACTACCTATCTGATGCTACAGTGGCAATTGGAGCTTGATCAGCAAAACAAAACGGTGGCGGATGCCGGCTGCGGTACCGGAGTGCTGGCCATTATGGCTAAAAAGCGGGGTGCTAGCCAAGTAACTGCTTTTGATAACAATGAATGGGCCATCAGTAATAGCCAGGATAATTTCGCTCTAAATGATGCTACGGACATCAATCTGTTTTTAGGCACTATCCAAGACGTAAACGCCGAGGAAAAATTCGACTTGATTCTGGCCAACATCAACCGCAATGTACTACTGGACGAGATGGACTTTTACACTAAACGACTATCTTCCAACGGAAACCTTCTGCTCAGCGGCTTTTTGGAAGTTGACCAGCAATTGATTGAACAACGCGCTCAACAGGCCGGATTACAACCCTTAGGCACAAAACTTCACCGAGGTTGGGTAGCCCTTCAACTAGGAAAACAATAAACTTCCACTTAAATATTTGTTCAAGTGTTCTGGTATACATTTAAGGGGAAGTAGTTTCGAGCACTCTTCTACAGCGGCCTAAACCTACCACTTCAATCCTCATCCAATTCTTCCGAAATAGTACATACCCTCTTTCTGCGAGAGAATGGCGCGGAGATAATTCTCAATCTTTCTAAATTTTTTTTGCGGTAAAACGTTATGGTTTAGACAGGTACAAGAATAAACATGTGGTATGAAGACAAAGTACATTTTCTTCATTTTATTACTATATACCCAATTGGGATGGGCGCAGCGCTACGAATTCACTGATAGCCTCACCTACGGCGATCAGGTTCGAGAGTGGTTTTCGCGCGCGGGCGACAGCACTACCATCAAGTTGGGCGAACAGTTTGCCATTTTTTGGGACGGTGGTGCGTTATCTTCTTCGCAGAAAGATACGCTGGAGGCCATAACCACCCAAATGCTGGCCAAAAATTACAAGCTAAAACCCTATCTTACTAATCTGCACGCCACCGTACTCTACGCAGTAGACTCCGCAAATATCAGTTCGGGCAACCTGGATGCTATGCTCAGTATGCTGAACAAAACCGTGGCCTATTACGACCGCCGACAGGTAGGATATAGCTTAACTACTTTGAAATCTTTTTTCTCTTCAGGAGCGGTGTATACGGCTAACTACAATAATCTGTATGCCGAAGCCGATGGATATTCATTTGAGTTTATCAAGGCCCCGGAAGATGAGTTTATCGTTTCAGACGAGGAGCTAAGCGAAGGTGAAGATGAGTTCTTAAGTGAAGAAGATCCGTGGGGTGAGGAGGAATCAGAGAGTGGTGCTGATGAAGATGATTGGAGCGATGATGCCTGGGGAGATGACGCTTGGGCCGACGAAGACTGGGGCTCAACATCGGAAGAAACGCTTCCCGAAGGCGAAGAAGAATCGGAAGAGGACATACTGGATTACCTGATTCAGGAGCCCGTGCAGCCCGAGTTGGTCGGGGCAATTATGCGCTTTACCAACGTAGATTTCACTTTTACCACCAGTTACGATACGGCCTATCTTCGGGGGGCCGATGGAGCCATCATGCTGAAGGACCAATTGTTTGTGGGAGAAGGCGGAAAGTTCGATTGGACCATGGCCGGACTGAGTGCCGACTCAGTGTACTGTACCCTAAACAAGTACAACTTCGATATTCGGGTTCCTAGATTAAGTGCCGAAACGGCTATGATGACCTACGTTGGCAAAATCAAGGAGCCAGTAGAGGGCATCTTTGAGTTTGCCAGCCAGCGCCACGTGAATACCCGCGATGCTCAGTACCCTCGCTTCAAAAGCTACCGCAGCGACATTAAAGTAAATATCTACGATAAAAAGGATGTCAATCCCAATCAGGTTTTTCTGCAAGGAGGGTTTTCACTAGTCGGCAGTAGGGTAAGTAGTGCCTCTTACTTTGAAGGAGAAACAATCGTGGAGGTGCAGGATAATACTGGTAAAAAATTCAAGGCTACCTCGCTTCGCTTCGGTATCACCGACTCGCTAATGACCAGCAGCCAGGCCAATGTAGTAATTTACCAGCGTAATGATTCAATCTTTCACCCGGCGGTGAGGTTTAAGTACATTCTGGACTCTTCGTATTTGGTGTTGCAAACTGGCAAAGGCGACTTCAAGCGTACGCCCTTCGTTTCTACTTTCCTCAAAATGGATATCCGGGCCGATATGATCCAGTGGGACTTACGAACCGATAGTCTGGCAATTTCCACACTCACCGCCCGCGACAAGGTTCCGGTGTTATTTGAGTCACAGGAGTACTACAATGAGGAACTGTTTAATCAAATGGCCCAAATGTATGACTTTCACCCGCTGATTATGGCGGTGAGCTACGCCCGTAAAACCCGCAGCGGAACCTTTTACGCCGATGATATGGCGCAGGCTATGCGGCAGAATCCTACAATTATCCGGGCGGCGATGAAAGACTTACGCGGGCAAGGTTTCATTGATTATGACGAAGAATCGGGAGAAGTTACCATCAAGCGAAAGGGGTATCACTACGTGCTCTCCAAGGCCAAGCAGAAAGACTATGACGATTTGATCATTCCGTCCTATGCAAACAACGGGCCCAATGCGGTACTCAATCTGGACAGCATGGCACTGGCCGTGCAGGGAATTGAAAAATTCACCATCAGCAATGAACTTAACGTAGAAATCCGGCCTACTAATAACGAAGTAACCATGCTGGGCCAGCGAAACTTTAAGTTCGATGGAGTGTTAATTTCCGGTAACTTCGAGTTTTCGGGTAAGGATTTTACATTTACCTACGATAGTTTTCTGATCGACCTACCAGAGATTGACTCTATCAGTTTCTATCTGCCCGATAGTAAAGGAAACCGGCGTAAGGTAGATAATACGCTGCAAAGTGGGACAAGTCGAGAAAAAGTAGACAATGTTCTGCAAACGGAGCTAGCGTCGGGCATGCAGAAAACATCCGGTAGACTCTATATTAATGATCCTAAAAACAAGGCGGCACGCAGCAAGGATCCTAGTTTCCCCAAATTTACTGCCGAATCGGGAGCCGTAGTGTATTTCGATAATAATAACATTCTGGACGGAGTCTACGATAAGTCAATTTATTATGTAATTCCGCCGTTTGATATAGATAGCTTGAACAGTACTGATCCGGCATCGATCACGTTTCCCGGTACGCTCTACAGCGACATTTTCCCACCCATTGAGGAGCCACTGGGAGTATTGCCCGATAATTCTATGGGATTCAGGCACAAAACTGCCCCGGAGGGCTACGCTCTCTACGGTAGCACCGCCACTTACAACAATGATATATCCTTGGATTCAAAAGGGCTAAGAGGTACCGGAACCATCGACTTTCTAACTACCACGCTGGAATCGGAAGATTTTGTGTTCTACGTAGATTCGGTGAAGACGGTAGGTACCGTTATGGACATGCAGGAAGGAGCGTTGGGAGCTGCCAGTTTCCCGCAGGCTTATGTAGAGGATTACACGCTGAAGTGGCTACCGTGGGCGGATAGTATGTATATTGCCAATAATGCCGAGCCGTTTGATCTATACAATCAGACCGCCTCAATGAATGGTGAAGTTATTCTAACCAGCAATGGGCTTCTCGGGGCCGGAACCTTGTTTACTCGAGGTTCCGAAGCAATATCCGATAAAATGGCTTTTGGTCAGAATCAGTTTTCGGCTAATAACGCTAATTTCCAAATTCAGTCGGATAACCCGGATAAACCCGCCCTGGCTGGTGAAGATGTGTATCTAAACTTCGATCTGATTGCTAACAAGGCAGATATCAGTCCGGAAATAGAAGGGGTAGCCGCCATTGAGTTTCCCTACGCTCAGTTCCGAACCTCTATTACGAAGGCCGTGTGGGATCTGGAGGAGGAAACGGTCCGGATGAGCAAGCCGGCGGATGTTAATATTGAGAATTCGTACTTCTACGCTACCCGTAAGGAGCTGGATTCATTGGTGTTTAGCGCAGAGGAAGCCATCTACCGCATTCCGATGCAGCAACTGGATATTTCGGGTATTCCGTACATTACGGTGGCTGATGCGAAGATTACGCCGGAGAATAATCAGGTACAGATAAAAGAAAACGCCAAGTTCGAAACGTTTACCAACGCTACGCTGGTCATCGATACCCTGAACGAATACCATAACTTGTTTAACGGAACCATTGATATTATCTCCCGCAACGAGTTTCGCGGAAAAGCCACTTATGAGTTGGTATCGGCTACCGATACTTTCGCCATTGAGCTCACAGAGTTTATGACCGACTCGGTGCAGGTGGATCGCGGTAAAGAGTGGTACAAGCATACCGTCGCCGACGGTAGAGTACAGGAGGCCCAGAACCTAATTATCTCGCCCGGTATGCTCTACCGAGGCAATATCCGGATGCACGCGGCTAAAGAAGCTTTAGAATTGGATGGTGAAGTAAAACTGGATTTTAAATCTATTCCAAACTACAACACCTGGATTAGCTACACCAGTGATGCCGGAGATAAACAGCTAACGTTTGACGTAGCAGCCAGCAGTACTGATACCGGAGAGCCGCTCACCGCCGGTTTGCATCTGGATCGTAGTAATGGACTGTATATGACCTTCGTTACTGACCGTCGTTCACCGGAAGATCCCGACCTGTTTAAGCCAGTGGGAATGCTTTCGTACGATGAAGAGCAGGGTGAGTACAGTATCCGGGCTCCCGAAAAAGATGAACCAAATGCACTGGCCGGTGATGTTTTCACATTTAACGAAAACGAACAAACCATTGAATTTGAAGGTATGCTTAACCTGCTACCCTATCCCGAACAAGGAATTACGATCCAGACTGCAGGTTCCGGTAAAGGTGATTTGCAGACAAATGAATACGATCTGGATGCTTTCATGACTATTGATATCGATCTGCCGGCTCAGGCGGTATTTATGATGGGACAGGATTTGAACGCGGCACTCAATAAATCGGGTGCCCGGGCGGCCATTAACGATCGTACCACATTGCTGTACAAACTAGCCGAATTTACCGGTGACCAAGCGGCTCGCGATTACGATAAGCGCTCTATTTCTGATTATACTCCGCTTATTGAAATAGCCCCTCAGCTAGAAAAAACGCTGGTACTGGCTGATATACAGCTAAAGTGGTCGGACGACCATAAGGCCTGGTACAGTACTTCGCCTCTGGGCTTATCCAACGTACGCGAAACCGACATTAATGGCCAGACTACGGGTTATTTGGAAATTAAGCCTACGGACGAGGGTACTATCGTGAATCTGTTTATGCAGGCTACCGCTGATTCTTGGTACTACTTCAGTTATCAGAATAACCGAATGGGTATTTGGGCTTACAACGAAGAGTTCTGCGATGAGATCGGTGCTCGTTCCAAAATGGGCAAAGCCGATTCTGACGAGTTTGCTTTCTACCTAAGCGACATCTCCGAAACACTTACCTATGTTAACCGTTTCCGTCAGACCTACCTCGGCATTGATGAACCCTATAACTTTGACATCATGCCGGATATGATTGCTGATGAAGAGGCTGAAGAGGAAGAAGAAGAAGCCGACCGGGATGGGTTCTAACAGTTGCGCCATTAACCTCGTTTAATTGCCATATCGTAATAGTTTTTTATATTACGCCTCCTGCTCTAGCGGAAAAGTGCAGCATATCGAGCAATCGTTAGCTATGGCGGGTTCTTAAGAGGAAGATAATTGATCAATTATGACCATTTTTTATATAGGGTGTGCGGTGTTATTAGCTTATTTATTAGGTTCTATTCCTACCGCCGTCTGGTACGGTAAACAGGTACACAATACAGATGTGCGAGAATACGGTAGCGGTAATGCCGGGGCCACTAATACATTTCGGGTGCTAGGCAAACGGGCGGGTGTTATCGTTCTAATGATTGATATGCTGAAGGGAGCTACTGCTGCTTCTTTAGCCCATGCACTATTGCGTTTAGAAGCTATTCCAAATGATCGGCTGATAGAATTTCAATTACTTTTAGGGATCGTAGCCGTACTAGGCCATATTTTTCCGGTCTTCACTAACTTTAATGGGGGCAAAGGCGTGGCAACGTTGCTGGGAATGATGCTGGCTATTCAGCCTGTGGTGGCATTGCTATGCATCGTTGTTTTCTTGATTATTCTTATTTCCACCAAGTACGTTTCGCTAGGCTCATTGCTGGGAGCTTTGTCCTTTCCTCTACTCCTGTTGCTTCGCCCATTCCGAACCGGTGAACCCCTGTTAATTGCCTTCGGCTTTCTGATGTTCGTGTTGCTAGCCATCACCCATCAGAAAAATATCCGGCGATTACTGAACGGAGACGAAAACCGTACCTATCTGTTCGCGAAGAAGGATTAATAATTTGGTGTTAGGGTGTTTGTGTGTTCTGGTGTTAATGAATAACTTAGAACATCATTCCATAACACTATAACACCGTGCGACGGTCGATTCGTACTAAAACACTATCAATATGTCCACTTTTCAAACTTATGTTGAACAACACCAGGATCGTTTTTTAGACGAATTATTCGACCTACTCCGTATTCCTTCCGTCAGTACCAATTCTAAGTACCGAGATGATATTCGGAAAACGGCGGAGTTTGTGAAAGAGCGGTTACTGGAAGCTAAGGTAGATAGCGCAGAAGTAGTGGAAACGGCCGGTTATCCCATTGTGTATGCCGAGAAAATAATCGACCCGAGTAAACCAACTGTGCTGGTATATGGCCACTATGATGTGCAGCCCGCCGACCCTTATGAATTGTGGAAATCGCCACCTTTTAAACCGGAGGTGCGGGATGGAAAGATTTATGCTCGTGGCTCCAGCGATGACAAAGGTCAGATGTATATGCACGTGAAGGCCCTGGAAACCATGGTCGCCAACGATGCCCTGCCTTGTAACGTAAAATTTATGATTGAAGGTGAAGAGGAGATTGGATCCAAGCACTTGCCCGATTTTGTGAAAAAATATCGTGACAGGCTGGAAGCCGACGTAGTGCTCATCTCCGATACCGGAATTATTGATAATGAAAATCCCTCCATCACCGTCGGTTTGCGGGGGCTAAGCTATATGGAAGTGGAAGTTACCGGGCCTAAGGTTGATCTGCACTCCGGTATGTTTGGCGGCACGGTGGCCAACCCGATCAATGTTCTGTGTAAGATGATTGCTTCGTTGCACGATGAGCAAGGCCGAGTTACTATTCCGGGTTTCTACGATAAGGTGGCCGATTTGAGCGATGAAGAACGGGCGGAAATTAACCGGGCGCCGCAGGATGACGAAAAGTACCGGCAGGAGCTGGGAGTAAAAAAACTGGCCGGTGAAGAAGGATACACCACACTAGAACGTATTGGCATTCGCCCGACGCTGGATGTGAACGGTATCTGGGGGGGCTATACTGGTGAGGGTGCTAAGACAGTGCTTCCGTCTAAAGCCTACGCCAAAATTTCTATGCGACTGGTTCCCAACCAGCATCCGCATGAAATTGACGAATTATTCATCAGGCATTTTAAATCTATTGCCCCCGATACGGTAGAGGTGAAAGTAAGTTCACACCACGGAGGCGAACCTGCGGTAGTCCCAACGGATTCGCCAGCGATTGAAGCCGCAAAAAAAGCCTTTCAGGATGCCTGGGGCAAAGAGCCCTTTTTGACCCGCGAAGGTGGTAGTATTCCTATCGTATCTCTTTTCCAGAAGGAACTGGGCATTGATTCACTACTGATGGGCTTTGGGCTGGATGAAGACGCTATCCACTCCCCCAACGAAAGTTACGGGGTATTTAATTTTTTGAAAGGCATAGAAACCATCTCTCTATTCTATCAGCACTTCGCTAAAGCTTGAAATAACGTCATTCCCCTTACAAAAGGAGGCTACTCTCTGGTCACCAGAGTGAGGCAGAGGAAAAGGTTAGGGGAAATTAAAGATCATGGCTAACAACGACTCAAGTAAATCACTAAACTGGAAAACCCTGTCGCAGAAGTATTTGCTGCAAGACCGTTGGATTCGGGTGCGAGCCGATGTCTGTCAGATGCCGAACGGGCAAATTATTGAACCTTACTACACGCTGGAGTATCCTAACTGGGCCAATGTTACGGCCATCACGCCCGAACGAGAAGTAGTATTAATTCGTCAGTACCGCCATGCTTACGGTGAAGCTATTCTGGAACTACCCGGCGGAGCGGTAGACCCCGGTGAACCGGAAATGGAAGCAGTGCAGCGCGAACTATTGGAAGAAACCGGTTACGTTGGTGAGAATTGGGAAGAGATTGCACGAGTATCACCCAATCCGGCTAATCATAATAATCTGTCAATTTCTTTTCTGTGTCTCAACGCTCGCAAGACCGCTGAACAGAAGCTAGATACCGGAGAAGATATTGAGGTGGTGCTGATGCCAATTGAGGAAGTCAAACAGTTGCTCAACGAAAACAAACTGGTGCAATCAATGCACATAGCTTCGCTATTCTATGCTTTCCGGCGGTTAGAACAACTTCACATCCTTTAGGTATGGACTCACGGAAAAAGAATATTTCCTTGTATAACATTTCCTGAGGAAATCGTGTATTTAGCTTATCTTTTAACTATTTAAAATCGTTTACAGAGCTGACAGTCTAACCAAAATTTAGCGAGCAATGGCAAAAAATGTATCAGATATAATAGTAGAAAGGCTTATCGCAGCGGGAGTAAAAAGAATCTACGCGGTTACGGGCGACAGTCTAAATCCGGTAAACGATGCTGTTCGCCGGGACGGAACGCTGGAGTGGGTGCAAGTTCGGCATGAGGAAGCCGGTGCTTACGCTGCCTCTATGGAGGCTGAATTAAACGGGATAGGATGTTGTATGGGAAGTAGCGGACCTGGCCACGTGCATCTGATCAATGGCTTATACGATGCCAATCGATCGGGTAATCCGGTCATTGCTATTGCTTCTACGGCTAATACCGATAAGTTGGGGTTAGAATATTTTCAGGAAACCAAGCCCGAACAGTTGTTTGCTGATTGTGCAAAGTACGTTTTTATGGCGCACACCCCTCAGCAAGCCATCAATGGTATTCAAACAGGAATTCAACATGCTATAAGCCGAAAGGGAGTAGCTGTGATAGGGCTTCCGGGCGATGTAGCGGAAGCCAAAGCTGATGCAGTATTCACTGCCAGCAAGAATTTTTATACTCGCCCGATAATCAGTCTCAATCCGAAAGAACTGAGCGAGTTTGCCGAGGTTTTAAACCGTCACGATAAGATCGTCTTGTTCTGTGGCTACGGGTGTCGGGATGCTCAGGAGGAAGTTATGCAATTGGCCCAGAAGCTGAATGCGCCAATAGGCTTTAGCTTTCGGGGGAAGATTTTCTTTGACAAAGAGAGTAATCCTTATGCGGTAGGGCTTACGGGGCTGCTAGGTAATAAGTCAGGGTTTGAGGCGATGCACCAATCTGAAGTACTGGTGATGCTGGGTTCCGATTTTCCGTACAGCGAGTTTCTTCCTGAGCATAATACGATTATCCAGGTTGACATTCAGCCTGAACGCATTGGCCGACGGGCTAGAATAGATTACGGTTACTGCGGTGATATTAGAAGTACGCTTCAACAATTGCTACCCTTGGTACAGCAGAAAACTGATACTGCTTTTTTAAATAAGATGTGCGAAGAGCACCGAAGAGTAGAGAAAATCTACCGCTCATACGTTACCGACCAATCAGAGAACGACAAGATACACCCTGAGTACGTAGCCCATGTCATCGACGAACTGGCGGCAGACGACGCTATCTTTACAGCTGATACTGGTATGTGTGCCGTATGGGCGGCTCGCTATCTGCGGGGTAAGCGTGACCGTTACTTGACGGGCTCGTTCAATCATGGCTCAATGGCTAACGCTATGCCGATGGCAATTGGGGCGGGAAAAGCGTATCCCAATCGGCAGGTAATCGCTATGTGTGGCGATGGTGGCATCTCTATGCTTTTGGGAGATCTAATGACGATCAGTCAGTATAAAATTCCGGCGAAGATCATTATCTTCAATAACCGTACTTTGGGAATGGTAAAGCTGGAAATGCAGGTGGCTGGTTATGTTGATTGGCAAACTGATATGGTCAACCCTGACTTCTCGAAGATCGCTGAAGCCATGAACATTGCTGCTTGGACAGTTGAAGCTTCCCAAGAGGTGGAGAGTACGATGGCGGCAGCGCTAGCTCACGACGGCCCAGCGGTAGTAACCGTTTATACCGACCCCGATGCCTTGGCGATGCCTCCGAACGTAACGTTTGAACAAATGAAAGGCTACGCTACCTCCATGACCAAGCTAATGCTCAATGGTAGAACCGCGGAGGTAATAGACTTTACCAAGTCAAATATCAAATACATGAAAGAGCTGCTATAGACCTCCTCATTGATGGTAACGCGACTGTTTAGCTAAAACCAAGAAAGTCAGAACAACTTCACATCCTTTAGGGTCAGAATGTCGCGGTTGCTGGCGAGCATGCGTTTGGTGCGTAGGTAGCGGTTCAGATTAAACTCATCGTAGTGTTCCGACTCAGGATTAATGCTGCTGATTTTCACATGAGCCTCTAAACCGGGAGCGTGGATGAACTCATCATTGCCAATCCACATACCTACGTGAGTAACTCGTTCGCGGGTGCTGTCGGTAGCCCCTCGGCCGAAAAAGAGTAAATCGCCGGGGCGGAGGTTCTTGAAGTTTCTGTTTTCGTCAACCAGTTCTCCGGCGTGCACTTGCTGAGAGGCATCGCGGGGAAGCACCTTCCCATTCATGAAGTAGATGGTTTTGGTGTAGCCACTACAGTCCACCCCTTTGGAGGAAGTACCGCCCCATAAATAAGGTACGCCCATGAGCTGAAAGGCAGTTTCTACGACCGACTCTTCCGTAGCCTCAACTTCAGCCAGCCAATCATCCAGCATAACGGCCTCGTTTCGCTTTACGTAGGCTTCCCGACCGTCAGGTAATTCCACCCAAAATACTCGCCGGTTTTCGTCCTTTACTTTCATAATGTCGCCCATCACTAAGTCCGAGACAGTATGCTCCATGTTTTCGTCTAAATAGGCAAAACCATAAGGGGTGGTGTAAATGATTTTTTCGGCTTCCTGCCAGGTCTGAAAAGTATGGGCATTCATGGGCTGAAAGCTGCCCTGCATCCAGCTGATGTATTTATCGGGGGTTTGTACCAAATGCCAGTCGCCTTCTCTCTTTAGAATTCGCAAGGGCGTGCCCATTGTGGCCTGCGTGGCCAGCTCACCCGAATGCCTGGGCTGGGAGCGGATATTAGCGACTGAAATAGAAACTACGCCCAAAGTATCATCACCTAACGAAGCAATCGGCAGGGTTTGAATGCTATCCTGATAAGCCACGCCAGCGTTATCCAAAACAGTAAGCAACTGCTGTTTGGCCGTAGGCTGATCGGTTTCCCCCCGTAAAATGAGCGTATCACCTTTTTCCACCGGCTCAATAGCAAAAAGGGCGACTCGTTTGTCGGGAGCATATTCGGCTTTAATGCTGTCAATGATTGGGAGAGTACGTTCGCTGAGGGATGGTCCGGGTTCGGAACAAGCAGCTAACATGCCTACTAGAATCAGATAGCTACAGTGCTTCGTTATTTTTATCATACGTCACTTGGTATCTACTTAAATCGGGAAGGTGGGAACGCTCACGAGCTATTTCGTATTCGAAAATCGCCCGGCCTAATTCGGCCAGGAACGGTATGCCCACTTCGTCGTACTCGTAAACACCGTCGTTCAAAATCTGGTTCTCGTTTACGTAAATTACCGCTGTGAGTAAAAATTCAGTATTGCTCTCAAAATCTACCACATAGGCATTATCAGTCAGGTAGCCGTAGGCCATTCCAATCTTATTGAAAATACGAATGTTCTCGGGCAGTGATTCCTGGGTGTCGCCAAACAGAAAGAACTTACTGTAGCTGTCGTAATAATTGGCAGCAGTATCGGCAGTGTAATCAGGAAAAGTGGTTTCGGACGGCAATTGCGACATGTAGCGATACAGAAACCGGTAGTCGTCTTCGGTAAGATTAAACCGCTGGCCTTCGGGAACTGCGTTGGGGAAGATGACCGCTTTCAGCATATCCTGCAATGTGCGAGCGGCGATGAAATTGTTGTTGGTAAAATCTTTAGGTTCGTTGATGAGTGAATCATTCCGCATAAAGCCTATGCCCTTCCGCAAGTTTTGGGTAGTGACTAGAAAATCCCGGCTGCTTTCTGCTAGCTCCTGCTGATACAGGATTTTGGCGTTATCGTAGAAGGAAACCGGATTCGTCATACGGTTTTGCTCAGGAGTATTAAAGATGGCTAGCCGGTGCACAATGTGTAGTTGATCGTAGCCTTTCTCGTGCAGTTTGTCGTTCAGATATTCCTGCCCCAAAAATTCGTACAGCCGATTGAAAGCATCATTATCGCTGACCAGAAATATCTTCTTAATGTAATGCGCTACCGACGGCATCCCGCTTTCGGAAGTGGTATCTTCGGTTACCCGCGTTTGTCCTTCGGCAGCGCTATCGGTGAGCATGGTGGAGTATTTGGTTAGCCCCTCAATTTGCAGCTCATTCAGTTTTTCCAGGGCCAAAAACGCCGCGGGCATTTTCACCGTACTGGCTGGATAAAAATAATTGTTGGTGTCAATACCGTAATAGTGCGAAGTAAACGAAGGCTGATTGGCCGAATCGCGATCAATTTGGGTGTAGAAAATCTGCAACTCAAAGGTTTCCGGATGATTGATGACCGAATCAAGCACGGAATCTTCCCGCTCCGCCAGTATCTGGTAAATTAGATTAGCTGAATCTACGTACTGGGAAGGGTTTGCTTCTTCTACAGTTTCGGTAGTTTCCGATGATTGACAAGCAAAAAGTGCTAGGCTGAGATAAAAAAGTATCCAATGTCTCATTTGTGGTGTTAAAGTACTATGGTGTTATAGTGTTAATGTGTTCGGGTATTCAAGTGATCATGTTTAATATCAACTGTATCGTAAGAGTCGTTACTTATCAGTTTATAATCCAACTAATAATATCGATAATTTCGATGATGGCTAACAATAAAAAAAGTCCAACCAAGCTAAGGCAACCAACTTTAATAACTGTGTCTTTCCAGTTTTCTGAATACTCTTGCGTTTTCTGGTTGATCTGACTTCTTTTCTCCAATGAAGGTTCAACATATTTGATAAGGGCGTTACCACTTAAAAATATTTCTTCCGGTAAGCCAATTACATGAATTTTACCTTCTCCTGAATTAATGATTTCTTCAGCGTCACGAGAAGCTTTAGGAAGCTCTGATGCGAATAATTCTAAACCTTGCTTATTAGCTTTAATATAGCTCTCATCTTCGCCAGTGCTATCGTTATATAAAATCCCAAAGTAGGCTTCTTCTTCAGAATTACCAGAAACTAGCTGATCTACAATTTTCTGAAT
The DNA here is from genome assembly GCA_964551335.1 of uncultured Roseivirgaceae bacterium. Taxonomy (GTDB): domain Bacteria; phylum Bacteroidota; class Bacteroidia; order Cytophagales; family Cyclobacteriaceae; genus Tunicatimonas. The sequence continues at coordinate 29,799 of CAZKCO010000010.1, read as the reverse complement.
CTCCTTTTTCGTCATGCGAATCTAACATTTCCGATAACGAATAACTAAACAACTTACAACGTACCTGAACACTTGAATACCCGAACACCTTAACACAATATTAAATATGCAATGCCCGATTCTCAGTAGCGGCCAAACTGGCTTCTTTGAGTGCTTCGGTGAACGTGGGGTGAGCGTGCGACATGCGGGCCACGTCCTCCGCCGATGCCCGGTATTCCATAGCCACCACAGCCTCAGCAATCATATCGGCGGCGCGGGGGCCGATCATGTGTACACCCAGTATCTCATCGGTTTCGGCATCGGCTAGTACTTTTACCAATCCGTCGGTATCCATACTGGCGCGGGCTCGTCCAGATGCTTTGAAGGGAAAGGAGCCGGTTTTGTACTTACGGCCTTTTTCTTTCAGTTGTTCTTCAGTGTAGCCTACACTGGCAACTTCGGGCCAAGTATACACTACACTCGGTATCAACAGATAATTCAGATGAGGTTTTTGTCCGGCGAGCAGTTCGGCTACATACACTCCCTCTTCTTCGGCTTTGTGGGCTAACATTGGGCCTTTGTCAATGACATCACCGATAGCATAGACATTGTCCAGTTTGGTTTTCAGGTTATCGTCTACTTCAATCTTACCCTGCTTGTTTACTTCCAGGCCGATATTTTCTAAACCTAGCCCTTCGGTATACGGACGACGCCCCACACTTACCAGGCAAATATCTCCCTTCACTTCTACGGTTTCGCCTTTGCTGTCTTCCGCGGTGACAGTCACCTGACGGCTAGTACTTTTTACCGAAGTTACTTTATGCTTAAGCCGGAAATCGAAATCAAGCTTTTTCAACACTTTAGTTAGTTCTTTAGAAAGCGTGCTATCGATTAGCGGGGTAATCCGATCCATATATTCAAATACCGTGATCTTAGAGCCTAAGCGAGCGTACACCGAGCCTAGCTCCAAGCCAATGTACCCGCCACCAATAATGATCATATGCTTAGGCACTTTCTGAAGCTCTAGTGCCTCAGTGCTGGTGATTACCCGCTTTTTGTCTATCTCAATAGAGGGCAGGCTAGAGGGCTTAGAACCCGTAGCAATAATGGTATTTTTAGAAGTAAAGGTCTCGGTTTTGCCGTCGTCTTTCTTAACCTCAATGGTAGTCTTATCCTTGAACGAACCCATACCGTGGTAGACAGTAATCTTGTTTTTCTTCATCAAGAAAGCCACTCCATCTACCGTTTGCTTCACCACTCCCCGCTTCCGCTTGATCATTTGCGGCAGGTCTACTTTTAGGTCGTTGAGGTTGATGCCATGTTCGGCAAAATGCTCCTGAGCATTATGAAAGTGCTCGGTAGAGTCTAGCAAAGCCTTAGAAGGAATGCAACCTACATTCAGGCAGGTGCCGCCCAGTTCATTATATTTTTCTACAATAGCGGTTTTCATCCCGAGCTGAGCGCAGCGGATAGCCGCTACGTAGCCGCCCGGACCGGAACCAATGATTGTTACATCAAAATCCATAAAGTAATTATGATTAATAGTTAGTTTACCTACAGACGCGCCACAGCGCAGCGCGAGGCAAAGATAATAAACCCCTCTACGAAAGCGAGCTTATAGCGCGCTAATTCCTGCTTCTCTGCTTATGAACAAACTATTGGTATTGGAAATTTCATTACTGGTTAGGCGTATTCTCGGGCGGGTTGCTTAGGTTTTGCCATGTAACGAACAATGGGAACAGTAAAGAATACAAATACACTAAAGGCAATTTCGTAAAAGTAGAATTCGGGAGTAAGGCGAGATCCGAGTATACTGAAAAGGATGAAAGCATCATAAATGAACAACGCCATGATAGCCCCCAGTACAATCCACAGCCCGGTCTTGGTATTGGCGAACAGTAAGTAGATGGCTACCGGAGCGGCAATGTTCATAAATAATGAGAAAAAATCGAGCACGGCGGCAGTTCCTTCCACTACAATTCCACTATTGAAAATGTCGACTAGACGATAACTTGCTATAAATGCAATGTTTGCAGCATAGAGGAGAATGATTGCTTTGGCATATACAGGATAGTGCTTAAATTTCGTTTTCATAGTTTAACTTATTTAAAAAAATACTTAAACAAATAACTATGAAAGAAGCCAGAAGTTATGTAAAATTTAAATTCTGGCTAGTTTAACACTGTTATGAATGGATGTCCTTGCGAGATAAACAGAGATCTGATTACAAAAATTGAAAATAAAAAGTCTGATACTATTTGTTTATTAAATTTTGTCTTGAAGTTTAACAATTTTCTCTCCCGAGAATGTGAAAATAGACTTGCCCCGAAGATGGAGGGTATTGCCTGCCTTTAGCCCACTGGGTAAGTCTTGGGCAAGAAAGCCTTCGTAATTAATAGCGACTTCAGCAGTATTGCCTTCAATTTGGATATCGTCTATCGTTTGTTTCCGACTCTTGAATAGCTTGTTAGCTAGTTCAGCTTGCTTCTTAAAAGCCTCTTTACCGTATAATTCCAGCGTTACTTCTCCCTCAGAAACATTCTGGAAAACCACGTCATCACTCAGGTGCCGAATCATGCCCTGAACATCGAAGTGATTGTACGCGGCGATGTAGTCACGGATAATCTCCTCCATGGAATTGTTGTTTGGCTGACAGCCTATAATAAAGACAGCGAGTAAAGTCCCTGTGATTCTCTCTTGTTATACTCCAAGAAGTAACCGGGTTGGATCTTCAATCAGCTCTTTAATGCGGTACAGAAAGCTAACGGATTCGCGCCCGTCTACAATACGGTGATCGTACGAAAGAGCTACGTACATCACCGGCCGAATGACGACCTCGCCGTTAATAGCTACCGGCCGCTCTACAATATTGTGCATTCCCAAAATAGCTGACTGTGGCTGATTGATGATGGGGGTAGAAAGCATTGAACCAAAAATACCTCCGTTGGTAATGGTAAACGTTCCGCCGGTCATCTCGTCAATGCTCAGCTTTCCTTCACGAGCTTTTACCGCTAATCGAACCACTTCTTTTTCAACCTGGTCAAACGAAAGCTTTTCCGCATTACGGATAACCGGAACTACTAACCCTTTGGGGGAAGAAACTGCAATAGAAACATCGCAATAGTCACTGTATACAATTTCATTCTCATCGAGCATGGCGTTCACAGCGGGCCACTCCTGTAGTGCCTGACACGCGGCTTTGGTGAAGAACGACATAAACCCAAGGCCTACTTCGTACTTCTCCTTGAACATTTCCTTGTACTTCTTCCGTAAGTCCATCACCGGCTTCATATCCACTTCGTTGAAGGTGGTAAGCATAGCCGTCTCGTTCTTAGCAGCTACTAAGCGACGGGAGATGGTCTTCCGAAGGGTAGTCATCTTTTCGCGGCGCTGCTGCCGTTCTCCGGCAACGGATGGGGCGGGTTCTTCCGAAGACGTAGAGGCTTTTTCTTTCGGAGCCTCGGGAGATTCAGCAGGCTTAGGGGCTGACTTTTTGGCCTCGATAGCATCTTCTTTCGTAATGCGCCCGTCTCGTCCTGTTCCTTTTACATCTTTCGGGTCGATATCTTTTTCAGCTAAGATTTTTGCTGCTGCCGGGGAAGCATGTCCGGTGGCGTACGATTGCCCATTGCTCGATGTCTCAGCCTCACTTTTTTCAGATGTAGATTGACGTTGTTTGTCAGATGACGATCCCTCTGACGGAGCGGCTTCGGTCTGCTTACCCACTTCAATGCGGCAGGCTAGTGCTCCGATCTCCAGCGTATCGCCCGGCTGAGCTACAATCTGTAGAGTACCTTCAGCTTCGGCAGTTAACTCAAACGTAGCTTTATCCGATTCTATCTCGGCAATTACTTCATCCATTTCTACATGATCACCGTCTTCCTTCAACCATTCTGAAATAGCTACTTCGGTGATGGACTCACCTACAGCCGGTATTTTCATATCGATTACCTCACCAGTAGATTCAACCCCTCCTGAGGATGTTTTTGCAGTATCTTTCGGTTCTTCCGCTGAAGGTTCCTCCTTTTTCTCACTATCGGAAGGGGCTTCCTTCTCCGCTGATGAATCTTCTTTCTCCGCTGATGAATCTTCCGTACTCGCCGCTTGTCCGTTGGCCTGTCCATCAGGATCAATCTCACAGATTATTGCCCCGATTTCTAGTGTATCTCCCTCCTTAGCTCGGGTTTGAAGCACTCCCGCATGCGGAGCATTAAGTTCAAAAGTTGCTTTGTCTGATTCTAACTCGGCAATCACCTCATCCATTTCTACGTATTCGCCGTCTTTTTTCACCCATTCGGCGATGGTTACCTCGGTGATAGATTCCCCTACCGTAGGTACTTTAATTTCTTGACTCATAAAATAATTGGTATTTTTCTAAGCGAACGCTTTGTTGATAATTTCTTCCTGTTCTTTAGTATGAAGTTTTCCGTATCCGGTAGCCGGTGAGGCGCTCGACTTACGGGAAATCAATTCAATTTCTTTTTGGCGATAGGTACGCAATAGATAGGCCCACGCCCCCATATTTTCGGGCTCTTCCTGTACCCAGTATACTTTAGCGTTGCTGTATCGCATTAGCACTTTAGTAAACTGTTTCTCTGGAAACGGGTGTAACTGCTCTAAGCGGACAATCGCTATGTCTTTTCGTTTCTCACTTTCTTGTTTCTCCAGTAGGTCGTAGTAGACTTTTCCGGTGCAAACCAACACTTTCTTAACGGACTTGGGTGCTTTGATGTTGGAATCATCAATTACTTCGCGGAATGCTCCTTCAGTGAATTCATTCAGTGGTGAAACTACTTTTGGGTGACGTAGTAATGATTTTGGCGACATCACAATCAGCGGTTTGCGGAATGGCCAGGCTAATTGGCGCCGCAGCGCATGGAAGAAGTTGGCAGGTTCAGTGATATTAGCCACTACAATATTTAAGTCGGCACTAAGCTGAAGGAAGCGCTCGGGGCGAGCGTTGGAGTGTTCTGGCCCCTGGCCTTCGTAGCCGTGGGGTAGTAGCAGCACTAGGCCACTCATGCGCCGCCACTTGGTTTCGGAGGTAGTGATAAATTGGTCGATCATCACCTGAGCCCCGTTAGCAAAATCACCAAACTGAGCTTCCCAAATCACCAGCGCATTAGGGTTGGCCATCGCGTACCCAAACTCAAAACCCAGCGCACCATACTCGGATAGCAGGGAATTGTAGATATGAAAGTTCGCCTGATCTTCTGAAATATGATCCAAGCTGCTGTACGGTTCGTTAGTTTCGGCATCGTTAATAACAGCGTGACGGTGCGAAAATGTACCCCGCTGAGTATCTTGCCCGGCCAAGCGCACAATTTTTCCTTCTGAAAGGATAGAGCCGTAAGCCAGGAGTTCGGCCGCCGCCCAATTCAATTCCTTTTTCTTGAAGAAAATGTCCTTGCGCTGCTTGAACTGCTTTTCAATCTGCCGAATTGGTTTAAACCCCTTGGGTAGTGTTGTCAAAGCTTCCGCTACTTTATTAATCACATCAATAGAAATGCCGGTGGAAGGCGAATCGTGAAAATCGTCGGCAGTGGCTTTACGCAGATCGCGCCACTCTTGTTCTACCGCCTGGTAGGTATACGGTAATGGTTTCTGCTTTACCATATCGAGCCGGTCTTGTAGCAGATTACGGAACTCCTTGTCCATATTTTCGGCTAACTCGGCATCTACATCTCCCCGTTCAATTAGCTTTTTGTTGTATACTTCGCGAGGGTTAGCGTGTTTAGAAATGATATTATATAATGAAGGCTGGGTGAATTTTGGCTCATCGCTTTCGTTGTGGCCGTGTCGGCGATAGCAAACCATATCAATAAACACGTCACGATTAAATTTTTGGCGAAATTCAACCGCCGTTTTCACACAGAACAATACCGCTTCGGGGTCATCGCCGCTAACGTGCATAACCGGCGAGTCAATCACCTTGGCCACATCGGTACAGTATACACTAGAGCGAGCATCGTCGAAATCAGTGGTAAAGCCTACTTGATTGTTAATGACAAAGTGGATAGTACCACCGGTATAATAGCCTTCCAATTGCGACATCTGAGCTACCTCGTACACAATGCCTTGACCAGCCACCGCAGCGTCACCGTGAATTAGTATAGGGAGAATGCGATCATAGTCACTGTCATATTCCCGATCGGCTTTGGCGCGCACGAATCCTTCTACTACCGGGTCTACTGCTTCTAAGTGGGAAGGGTTCGGATTCAGTTTCAGGTTTACTTTCTTTCCGCCAGGAGTGGAAACTTCGCTGGAATATCCCAAGTGATACTTCACATCACCGTCGCCGTGCGATAAATCAGGATCAGCCTCTCCCTCAAATTCATTAAAAATTTGCTCATAGGTTTTGCCCATAATATTGGCAAGCACATTCAACCGGCCTCGGTGGGCCATACCAATGGCCACTTCTTCTACCCCGTACTCTGCGGCGTAGTTAATAATCCCATCCAGAGCAGCAATAGTAGTTTCGCCTCCTTCTAGTGAAAAGCGTTTTTGTCCTAAATATTTCGTATGCAGGAAGTTCTCAAAGACCACCGCTTCATTCAGCTTGGTCAGCATTCGCTTTTTCTCCTCAATAGATGGGTTATAATTGAGCAGGGTTTCTTCAGCTCTTTTTTTCATCCACTCCATCGCCTCGCGGTCACGAATGTAAGTATACTCAAAACCAATAGAGCCGATGTAAACCTTACGAAGGGTATCAATAATTTCCTGTAGTGTAGCCGGGCCAATACCAATTTCCTCACCCGCCTCGAAGGTGGTATTTAAATCTTCCTCGGTAAGGCCATAAAACTCCTTACCAAGCTGGGCTTTACGATCGCGCCGCTCACGTACCGGATTGGTTTTAGATTCCAGATGACCGCGCCGACGGTAGTTCCGGATTAGCTTGCGAACACTAATCTCTTTATGAGTAACCGAGTCGGCTGTAGCTGAACCATTTGATTTTGATCCGTTTTCACCAAAGCGCTCCAACGAAAAGTTAAATCCTTCGAAAAACTTCTGCCAGCTTTCGTCTACCGACTTCGGATCTTTCTGATATGATTGGTAGAGCTCATCAATATAGCTAGCGTGGGCATTGGAAATGTAGGAGTATTTATCCATGATGAAAATTTATTTGGTCAAAGATAAAGCTTTAACTTGGAGAGTAAAAACTTTATATTCGCATATGCAAATATATCTTATAATCAGAGAGTTGCGCACGAGGTGGTAACAGATGTGACGTGGAAAAAAAAGTGGCAAAGCGGTTAAATGCGAAGAAAACTCAGTGAAATGATAAAAATCGGGATTAAAAAAAGACCGAGTCGGAAAACAAAAGTTTTTATCAGCAAATTTTACTTTGTAAGAAATAAAAAAAAATTTATCACTTTTTGTTTTTGATAATCGTAGTTTTCAGTTCAAATTATGAATTCAACAATAGTAATCAATTTTTTTGGTAAAATTCTAATTTAATATTGTAAATAATTAATATTTTGAAAACTAAAGTGCATTTGTGGAAAGTAGTAGCGCTGTTGTTTCCGGCTTTGGGAGTGTTAGCAATTTATTATACGGTATCGAGCGTAGCGATAAACCCACCCAAACTGGAGGTAGTAGCAGATACCGCCGTTCAGGTGCAGGTTACCAAACAAATTGAAACAGCGGAACCGACTTTGCTGTACGGAATAGAGGTTGATTCTTTAAAAGTGGTGGAGGCGACGGTACAGCCCAATCAATTTCTTTCTCAGATACTAAGGAAATATAATGTTTCGTACGGAACGATCGATCAATTAGCCAAGCGGTCACGGTCGGTATTTGACGTGCGTAAAATACGGGAGAACCGAAACTATACATTGCTGTGCAGCGAAGACTCAGCCACCACTGCCCAATATTTCATTTATGAGCCTTCCAATCTGGAATACGTGGTTTTCGATCTAACCGATTCAGTAAATATTTACATGGGGCAACATAAGATTGACACACTGATTAAAGATTTTACCGGAATTATCGATTATTCAATTTACCAGACGCTACAAGACGGAGGCGCCATGCCGGAACTAGCTTCCACCATGGCTGAGATATACGCTTGGCAGCTAGATCTATTCAAAGTGCAGAAGGGAGACCGGTTCAAGTTAATATACGAGGAAATACAAATTCGGGGAGAAGCAGTGGGGGTAGGCCGGATAAAAGCGGCTCACTTTGAACGTAGCGAAGAAGATTATTACGCGTTTTACTACGATCAGCAGGGTAAGGAAGAATACTTCGACGAAAAAGGGAATAGTCTACGGAAAGCTTTCCTAAAAGCCCCATTACGCTACTCCAGAATAAGCTCCCGATTCTCACACAGTCGTTTACATCCAGTGCTGAAGGTAAGACGGCCACATTACGGAATTGATTACGCAGCGCCGAAAGGCACACCGGTGAGAGCCGTAGGCGATGGGGTAGTAATTAAAGCCAACTACAGCGGTGGAGCCGGACATTTTGTAAAGATCCGCCACAATGGAACGTATACTACGGGATATATGCACCTGTCAAAGTACGGAAAAGATATCCGTCCGGGTAAACGAGTGCTGCAAGGTGACATAATCGGGTACGTAGGAAGTACCGGAATCTCAACCGGGCCACATTTGGACTACCGCATCTGGAAAAACGGCAAGCTCGTAGATGCGCTGTCGTTGGAGATGCCATCGTCAGAACCAATTCGGGATGAACACCGCGAGGAATATACTGAATACATGGAAGTTATGATGGACCAACTGAATCAGTTATCGTATCCAAAGCGGCAGTTTATTCTGGCGAGCGCAAAAAACAATGTGCAGGTAGTGGATCTAGGTGAACAGAACATGTAATAGTAGTTTTAGGCTAGGAGTGCAAAATCTTTGGGAAGTGCCAAACTACTAGCATTTTAAACGCAAAGCGTTACTAGCCGGGGGCTGAAAAGTGGCCATTATCAGATAATAATCTTTTTTGTATATTGCCTGAGACGTAATATACAACCTGATGCCATATAGTTTGTCTACCCTTTGGATGCTTCTGCTGAGTATTTCGGCAGTGGCCCAGCAATTCCCTGAACTTCCTACTGCCCAGCGAATAGCCCGACTCTCTCCTTCGGATAAAACTCCGGTAAGAGTAGTCATTGATACGGATACCTATAACGAAATTGATGATCAGTTTGCGGTGGTATACGCCCTATTCTCGCCCGAGCAACTGAAAGTAGAGGCTATCTATGCTGCTCCTTTTTTGAATAGCCGCTCTGAGAGTGCGGGGGAAGGAATGGAGAAAAGCTACGAAGAGATTCTTCGCCTGTTGGAACGTACCGGCACATCGGCTGAAGGATTGGTTTATAAAGGATCAGATGAATTTTTGACCGACTACGAACAGCCGGTAGAAAGCGATGCAGCCCAGGATTTGATAGATCGGGCTATGAGTTCGGATGAACCATTATACGTGCTCACGCTGGGGGCTCCCACCAACGTAGCTTCAGCCTTACTAATGGAACCGAAACTGGTAGAAAAGATTGTGGTGGTATGGCTAGGCGGAAAAGGAACCAACTGGCCGTTTGCCAGTGAGTTTAATCTGCAGCAGGATGTGCTCTCATCAAAAATTATGTTCGACTCCGGCGTACCGCTCATACAAATACCCACCCAGCCGGTCACCTCTCATCTGTTACTGTCGATACCCGAAGCCGAAAAATACCTGAAGGGGCAAGGAGCTATTGGCGATTACCTGTTGGATATTTTTCAGCAGTATCCGAAAGAACTCGACATTGACGAATACGCTTGGTCAAAAGTAGTATGGGATATTTCGGCCATAGCCTACGTCATCAATCCTGGTTGGTTTCAAACCGAATTGAACGCTACGCCTATTCTAACTACTGAGAAAACCTACAGTATCGACCGTCGCCGTCCGTTATACCGAGTGGTGACCCATCTGAACCGAGATAAAATCTTTGGAGATATGTTCCGAAAGATTCAGAACAAAGCTGCTCAAGATCAATAACGTACCAGCCCAATGCTCATCATTGAATCATACTCTACTGCTGTTATTCTCTTGGTAATCACTATGTTATGCTGGGGGTCGTGGGCCAATACGCAAAAGCTGGCTACACAGAAGTGGCCATTTCAGCTTTTTTACTGGGACTATACGCTGGGAATCGTACTGCTTGCTTTAATATTTGGAATAACCGTAGGGAGTAACGGTGAGGTAGGAAGAAGTTTTACAGAAGATTTGCAGCAAGCCAGCGGTTCTGCTTTGAGGTCGGCTTTTTTAGGAGGAGTCATCTTTAACATTGCGAATTTACTGCTGGTAGCCGCTATTGATATTGCCGGAATGGCAGTTGCCTTCCCAGTAGGGATTGGTTTAGCATTGGTGTTGGGAGTGGTTGTGAATTATGTAGCCGTTCCGGTAGGTAATCCTTGGTTGCTGTTTGGCGGAGTGCTATTGATTACAATAGCCATTGTGCTAGATGCGCTGGCTTACCGGCAGAAAGAACGGGGGGCTGCGGTCTCGAGTAAAGGATTGTGGCTATCCATCATTGCCGGTGTTCTCATGGGTTTTTTCTTCCGCTTTGTAGCGGCCGCGGTAGTTACCGATTTCGAGTACCCGCAGGAGGGACTAATGACGCCCTACTCGGCTGTGTTTGTATTTTCAATCGGTATTTTCCTTTCCAACTTCGTCTGGAATACTTTTTTTATGTACCGTCCGCTTAAAGGAGAGCGTATAACCTATCGAGAGTATTTCACCAAAGGAAATGCCCGTTTGCACTTAATTGGTATACTAGGGGGAATCATCTGGTGTGTGGGGATGTCGTTCAGTATGATTGCCTCCGAGCAAGCCGGCTTCGCCATTTCTTATGGTTTAGGGCAAGGCGCTACCATGGTAGCTGCTGCTTGGGGAGTTTTTGTCTGGCAAGAGTTTGCCGAAGCTCCCTCTAAAACTCAAAAGCTCATCTACGCAATGTTTACCTTTTTTATTGTTGGGCTGGCATTGGTGATAATTGCAAGAATTTTATGAAAACAGCACTTTGTAGTTCCGGATATTTTAGTGCAAAGTGGTTTGCAATTCTGGTCTTGAAAAAAACAGCGCACTAAATGTGAGAAGAGAAACATCAAACTACAAAGCCCAGCACCGGTAAACTGTTCTCTGCACAACTTATTATTTACAAGCCTATAGTGGACGTTAGTCGGTCAATTGTGCGTAATCGTCTAATGAATGGAAAAGAATGGTAGAAATGGTCAGGTTTTTCGTAATTTCCTAGTTCAGAAGAAAATAGTGGGCAATAACGAGCGTTGTCTAGTTATATTGTCCTTTTTAAACGTCGCTGAAATTACATTTTTATCTATCCTCACCTATGACCTCCATCATTGAGACCCAGCACATCGCTAAAACCTACCGCATGGGTGGGGAAAAGGTGCACGCGCTGAAAGACATTTCCATAAAAGTGAACAAAGGGGAGTACGTAGCTTTTATGGGGCCATCTGGTTCAGGGAAGTCGACACTTATGAATATTGTCGGTTGTCTGGACACACCCACATCGGGCACCTATATTCTAAATAACAATAATGTCAGCGACCTGTCGGAGAGCGAACTGGCTACGATCCGGAATAAAGAAATTGGGTTTGTGTTTCAAACGTTTAATTTGCTGCCTCGCTCCACAGCGCTCGATAATGTAGCTCTTCCTTTAATCTACGCTGGCATCGGTAAAGCCGACCGACAGGAAAGGGCATTGCAGGTACTCAGTAGTGTCGGGTTAGGTGATCGGGCATATCATAAACCCAACGAGCTTTCGGGAGGACAGCGGCAGCGGGTAGCTATTGCCCGGGCTCTGATCAATAACCCCAGTATTATTTTGGCGGACGAGCCTACCGGAAACCTGGATTCTAAAACATCTTACGATGTGATGGATTTGTTTCAGGACCTGCACGACCAAGGCAATACCATCATTATGGTAACCCATGAAGACGACATTGCTCATTACGCTCACCGGATCATTCGTCTAAAAGACGGATTAATTGAGTCGGATAAGATCAATGAAAACATAACCCGCAATCAGGCGGTAGTATAGATACTTAATTCACTATAAAAATAAATCCCAAACTCTTCGCTGACATGCTAAAAAAAGTTGGAATTCCCTTAGCCATTGTAGCTTTACTCATTGCGGGCTACTTCGTATTTTTTGCCGAATCAGGTTCGGAAGAAGGCACAGATATCACTACCAAGGTCAAGCGTGATAATCTGCAAATAGATGTAACCGTATCGGGTGAATTAGAGGCTAAGAATTCGGTGCAGATGTTAGGGCCAAATGGCCTTAGGCGGGCTCGCATATGGTCAGTAAAAATTGAAGATATCATCCCGGAGGGGACCGTAGTGAAACAAGGTGACTGGGTAGCTCAACTTGATGCTTCGGAGCTGATGGACCGAATTCAGGGTGAGGAACTGGATCTAGAGGAGAGCATGAGTGAGTACGAGCAGACCCGAATTGATACTGCTATAGAACTACGAGCTCAGCGAGATAAAATCATAAATCTGGAGTACGATGTAGATAAAGCGGAGTTAGTACTGGATCAATCGCAATTTGAACCGCCGGCAACGATTAAGCAAAATGAGTTGGAACTAGAAAAAGCAAAGCGTGCTTTGGAACAGGGAATTGGCGAATATGAGCTACTGAGAGAGAAGAGCGTTTCTCAAATGGCTGAAGCTTCCGCTGAGCTAAGAGATGACCAGCGAAGAGTAAGCTTTCTAAAAAGTTTAGCCGATGAAATGGTTATTAAAGCCCCTGAACAAGGTATGGTCATTTATGCCCGGGATTGGGATGGAAGAAAGAAAACCAAAGGCTCGCAAATAGAAACGTGGCGACCGCTGGTAGCTACCCTTCCGGATCTTTCCACCATGATTTCCCGCACCTACATAAATGAAGTAGATATCAGCCGTATTCGGGAAGGTCAAGAGGTAGAAATTGGGCTGGATGCTTTTCCGGAAAAGCGGCTAACGGGAAGGGTATCCCAAGTGGCTAACGTCGGAGAGCAGCGCCCCAATTCAGATGCTAAAGTATTTGAGGTAACCGTAGAAATTAATGAAAGCGATACCACTCTACGGCCCGCAATGACAACCAGCAACACCATCATTACCAATTTTGTAGAAGATGTGCTGGTGATACCCCTGGAAGCCATTCACAGTCAGGGTGATTCTCTTACCTATGTATTCAAACGAAAAGGACTATCTACCGTAAAGCAGCAAATAGCGCTAGGTCCTAAAGGAAATGACATGGCAGTAGTTTCTCAGGGCTTGGAAGAAGAAGAAGAAATTTTTCTGTCTATTCCTCGTGATCCTGATGAAAAGCCAATTGCTTACTTAGAAGAAACCCCCGAACCGCTAACCGACCTCGGGAATGATTGAGAAAATAGCAGCTAATTTTTCACTGGCATTAGAAGCGGTTTTGGCTAACAAAGTGCGGTCAATGCTTACCGCACTCGGGATCATTTTTGGAGTAGCGGCAGTAATTGCCATGTTAGGCATTGGTGCTGGTGCTCAACAGGAAATTTTAGATCAGATTCGCCTGATAGGAGTAAATAATATAGTTATCACTCCGGTAGTAGAGCAAACCGAAGAAGAGCTTCAGACAGAAACGGTAGCAACCGCTAAAAAACCGCAATTTTCCCCGGGGCTATCGTTGGCTGATGCCCAAAGCATTGAAGCCATTATACCGGGTATTGCCAAAATCAGCCCCGAAATCATACTAGATAAATACTTAATTACTAACGGAATCCGGCGGTCGGCTAAATTGGTAGGGGTTAATAATTACTACTTTGATATAGCTAACTTTGATTTGGCCAAGGGAGAGTTATTCAGTGAGCGGCAACTGCAAAATGGTGAGCGGGTATGTATCATTGGTCAGGGAATCGAGTCGCGTTTTTTCAGCGAGCAGGATCCGATCGGAAAGAATATTAAAGTAGGTAATCAGTGGCTGAGGATTATTGGAGTACTGGAGCCGCGACTTATTACGGACGAAAACATCAGTCAGTTAGGTATTCGGAATTATAATATGGATGTGTACGTGCCGATCAACACTGTGCTCGTGCGATTTCGTGATCGATCTATGATCACCCAAGCCCAGATTGAGGCGGCCAAACGCCGAAATAGCAGTAATCAAGAGGAAGCAGGAACAACCGAAGCTGAGTTTGAGGAACAACGAAATTACCATCAGATTGACCGCTTGGTAGTGCAGACCGAAGAAACAAATACATTGAGTCGTATTGCTGATATTACATCCCGTATGCTGGAGCGAAGGCACTTTGGTATGGTAGATTTTGAAGTAACCATTCCCGAACTACTCATTAAACAACAGCAGCGCACCAACCAAATTTTTAATATTGTACTGGGTGCCCTGGCCGGAATATCACTGTTGGTCGGTGGTATCGGCATCATGAACATCATGCTGGCCTCGGTGATGGAGCGGATCAAAGAGATTGGTTTGCGGCTAGCCGTAGGAGCACAAAAAACGGATATTATCGGGCAATTTTTGTTTGAAGCTATCCTAATTAGTATTACCGGGGGGTTAATAGGAATTGTGTTGGGAATTCTCATCGCCATGGGGATTTCTCAGATTGCCGACATTCCTACCGTGATTACCCCGTTTTCCATCATTCTATCGTTTGGTGTAGCGGCTACCGTGGGCTTAATCTTCGGTATTGCCCCGGCTCGCCGAGCCGCTAACCAAGATCCTATCACCTCTCTCCGTTATGAATAAAACCTTCTGGATTGCATTTTTTCTGCTACTGCCCACTATCAAACCGGCAGTAGCCCAGGACTCGCTTGCCCGTCAGTACGATTTGTTTGAAATTGTAGACTTGGCTTTAGGCCGTTCACCTGCTGCACTGCAAGCCGAAACTCGACGCGAAAATCGCTATTGGCAGTGGCGATCATTCCGATCTAATTATATGCCGCGCGTATACTTGAGCGGTGAGTTGCCTAACTTCACCCGAGCTAATGAACCGATTACCCAGGAAGATGGAACGGTAGAGTTTAGACCGGTGAGTCAGAATTTTTCCGAACTTAATTTGTTCGCTACGCAGTCCATTGGATACTCGGGTACCCAGATCTTTCTGAACTCAAACATTCAGCGATTCGATGATTTTGAAAGAAATACTACCCGATATAGCGGTGAACCGGCATCCATCGGCGTAAGGCAACCATTATTCCAATATAATAATCTGAAGTGGGATCGGTTGATTGAGCCGCTACTTTTTGAAGAATCAAAAAAGGGGTATAAAGAAGATGTGGAGGAGATAGCCATTGAGGCAACCGAAAGATATTTTGATGTATTGGATGCACAGGTAAACCAGGCTATTGCCACTAAAAACCTAGCCAATGCCGATACCATCTACCAGATTGCTCAGGGCCGTTATAATCTGGGAACAATTCCCGAAAATGAATTACTTCAACTGGAACTTAACCTGATGCAGGCCCGACAGGATGTAGCCCAGGCAGAACTTGATTTAGAAACTTCAACGTTACGACTGAAATCGTTTATTGGCTTAAACGAAGAAGCAGACATAGTGCTGGCACTTCCCAACAATATACCAGGTTTTGAAGTGGATGCGCAAACTGCTATTCAGGAAGCCTTCAAAAACCAGAGCGATGCGGTAGGTTTTGAGCGAAGACTCCGTCAGGCCGAGAGCGAAGTCGCCCAAGCTCGGGGAGATAACGGACTCAATATAGACATTTACGCTACGTACGGGCTTACTAACCGCTCCGATGATTTTACCGAAATTTATAATAATCCTGAAAATCAGTCCCGGGTACGAGTAGGCTTTGATATTCCGATTTTAGATTGGGGGCGGTCAAGATCAAGAATCAAGCGAGCCGAAGCTAATTACCAGTTAGAACAGTATACTATTGAGCAGGAAAGGGTAAATTTTGAGCAGCGGGTTTTTACCCAGGTACGAACGTTCGATATGCTACGAGATCAGATAGAGATTGCCGAAGTGGCCGATGATATTGCCAACCGCAGTTACGAAATTGCCAAGCAGCGCTTCCTAATTGGTAAGATTACCATCGTTGAACTAAACGACGCGCTGGAGAAAAAAGATAACTCCCGTCGGCAGTACATCCAGTCACTAAACGACTTTTGGGAAGCTTATTACACCCTGCGGCTGCTGACGTTATATGATTTTGAGCGTAACGAAGCACTTTATATGGAGGAAGAGCCGCCAGCTATGAAGTAAAAAAGCCCCCTTTTAGAAAAGGAGGCTGATAAACAGTTCTGAATGCAACAAGCTTAGTTCAAAAACTCAAAAATGCCGGCTACGCCCTGACCACCACCTACGCAGGCAGTCACCATACCGTACTTCTGATTGCGACGGCGCATCTCATTGATCAACTGAACCGTTAGCTTAGCTCCGGTGCAGCCTAGCGGGTGCCCGAGCGCAATAGCGCCTCCGTTTACATTAAGTTTATCCATGTCAATGTCCAACTCACGGCCTACGGCTAGTGCCTGAGCGGCAAAAGCTTCGTTCAGTTCAATCTGATCAATGTCGGCTAGTTTTAACCCGGCCCGATCCAGTGCCTTAGGAATAGCTTTTACCGGGCCAATACCCATAATGCGCGGATCTACTCCAGCTACACAGTAGCTCATCATGCGAGCTTTGGGTTGCAGACCTAACTGGTTGACCATCTTCTCAGACATCACCAGTACAAAAGCGGCTCCGTCGGAAGTTTGCGAAGAGTTACCAGCCGTCACTTTTCCGCCCTGGCGGAAGACTGGTTTTAAGCTAGCCAATGCTTCCATATTCGTATCCGGGCGAGGGCCTTCGTCGGTATCTACCGTAAACTCACGCTGCTGCCGCTGACCGTCTTCATCCACGTAGGTTTCGTGTACAGTGTATGGTACAATTTCATCCTTAAAGCGTCCTTCTTTGATGGCATCTATCGCTCGCATGTGAGAACGGTAAGCAAATTCATCCATATCCTCCCGAGATACATCGTAGTCGTTGGCTACTTCTTCAGCGGTCAATCCCATACTGGTATAATACTCTGGGTGATCCTTGGCAATTTTATAATTTAAAGCAGTTTTGTGACCCATCATCGGCACCAGCGACATAGATTCGGTGCCACCGGCAATAATACAATCAGCCATTCCGGCGTGCACCCGGGCCGAGGCGATGTTAATTGCTTCTACCCCCGAACCGCAGTAGCGGTTAATAATCATGCCGGGAACTTCACGCCCCAGCGCCATTAGCGAGATTAACCGGCCCATTTGCATCCCCTGCTCGGCTTCAGGAACCGCATTTCCTACTATGAGATCATCAACCATCTCGGGAGATAATCCCTCAACCGAACCTACCAGGTGGTTTATAACTTCTACTGCCAGGTCATCGGGTCGGGTAAACCGGAACCCCCCTTTTTTGGCTTTTCCTATTGCGGTGCGGTAGCCGCCTACAATATATGCATCCATATGCTTAAGATTTAATAATGTCTTACAAGATACTGACGCAATATACGAAGAAAATGTTCGTCATGCATACTATTTTAGTGTTATGGTGTTGGGGTGTTATTGTGTTATGTTTTTTTATAATCGAGTAAAATTCAAGGCTTTCTGATTTTCCCTAGCTCAAAAGCTGCACTATTAAATACTCTAATACCATCGCATTAAAACACTAATCTACCAGCACATTGCTGATAAAAGTAGATTTCAAAAGAAGCCAGCCCAGAAAAAGAGCGATAGCCCAGGAGAGATAGATGTGGTAGAAATCGGTGGTATCGCGGTAGCGGGTTTCTTTAATCTCGGCTTTTTCGTAGGTATCAATCAGGTCAAATACTTCCTGTAAGGCTTGCTTATTAGAGACGCGAAAGAATTCTCCTTCGCCTATTTTAGCAATCTCCCGCAAAGTGGTTTCATCCAGAGAGTTGTCTACGTAGCGAGTGTTTCCGAAAAAGTCTTTCCCGAAGGGGACCTTTCCTTCTTTACCAATGGCGATAGAATACATTTTGATGCCGTAGGCGTGCGCCAACTCGGCAGCGGTAATAGGGTCTAAATTTCCGGCGGTATTATCACCGTCGCTAAGAAGTACTAATACTTTTGAGGCATCTCCATCCCTTTCATTGCGACCCTCGTCGGCATCGCGCATACGGTTGGTGGCTACGGCTAAGGCACTACCAATGGCGGTGCCCCGGCTTTCAATCATATCAAAATCAATCTGCTCAATAAAATCGTAGAGCAACTCGTAGTCGGTAGTGAGGGGGGAGAGTGAGTAGGCATCTCCGGAGAAAACCACCAGCCCGATTCGGTCCTGCATGCGGCCGGCAATAAAATTACGGGCTACATCTTTAGCCGCTTCCAAGCGGTTTGGGGTAAAATCCTGAATCCGCATGGATTCGGAAATATCGATGACCAATACAATGTCAATACCTTCGCTCCACTGTTCTACCTGTTCGTTGGTGCGCTGGGGGCGAGCCAGCGCAAACAGCAACAAAGCTAACGTTAGTGCCAGCAGCAAAAAAGGAACAAACCGCAACCAGGTGGTCGGGTTCGACTTGAGCGCCGTTTTAGGAAAAGCAATGGGGAGCTTCTGGCTGGAGCGCAAACCAATAAGCCAGCGCAGCAAAAAGAAGATTGGAATCAGCGGGAGCAGATACAAAAACAGCTGATGCTCAAACTCAAAGCTTTGAAGCACAACCGGGGAAAACCATTCTAATGAAAACCAACTAGCGGTTACTTCTTCCATGTTTGATATCTCGATAGCGTTGTTCGTAGCGGTGCCGGGTATGTTTTTCTAACTGCTGAAAATGGGCGATTAGTTCGCCGTTTAGCCGATGACCATAAATACTGCGGTCAATGGCCCGCAGGTCTTCGGCTAGCGTTTCTTCCTCAGGTAATCGTATAATCTCCTTCGTTGTCATCTTGGTGTAAGGAGCCCGCTCCAACCGTTCCATATAACGTTTCCAAAGCAGCAAAGTATGTTCTGACTCCTGCTCGTTTGGCGTCCGTTCCAGTTGGTCAATCTGCTTACCGAATTGTTCCTGAAAACGTTTATAGTTCCGTTGCAGTCGCCGCAGCTTTAAATACTTGCGGATCTTCTCGCCAAAGACCAGATAAACAATCAGTAGGATAACGAAAAAAATCCCCAAACCAATAAGCAGGTAAGGATAATTAAATTGTAGCGGAACATCCAGATAGGCAGTATTCTCTTTCAGGTTCACCGAATCGGGTAATTCGGTAATAAGCTGTTGGAGGTAAACCGAGTCGATGGCCGAATAAATAACCGTACTATCGGGATTCCCTTCTTCGTCCGCCGCAATTACGTAAATGGGCAGCGCCAGCGACTGTAAGCTATCCAACTCGAAAGTCATCAGGGTATAGACCACACTGTCGTAGCTGGTAGCACTGTCGGTTTGGGTAGGTACAAAACTGCGGTCAATATACTCGAAGGGTTGGAAAGAATGATCCTCACCCGGAAAAACCACTTCGAGTTCAGCAGGATAACTAAACGAGAGCGAATAGCGGAGCGGCTCGCCAATCTTAATGGTATCCTGCAAAAATTGTCCGGAGGGCTGCAATGCCTGGGCGTAAGTAGCCCCCCACTCCAGTAGGAGCCCAAAACAGCAAAGCCAGAAGAAACGAACCAATTTCACATTTTTACTTGTCATTAATCACTTGTCCTTTGTCATTGGTTTTGAAAGTTGCAGGTTTAGAAGGTAAAGGGCTACTCATCATTCATTACTTCCGGTTTCAAAGTGTAGTCCTGTCTCTTGGCTCCGACCTTTCAACCTCGGGACGTGCTTCCATCTCCCAACTCTCATATTTTACGAACCCGGCTCCGGCTACGAACGCGGAACAAACGGATTAATTTAGGCACATAATCTTCGTCAGTATTTACCGGCAGATAATCGGCCTGGTATTTTCGGCAAAACTCCTCTAACCGCTCGCGCGTCTTAGCGTACGTGTTATTAATACGGCTGCGGAAGAATGACGAAGATGAGTTAATCCAGAGGGTTTTTTTACTCTCCTTATCGTAAACTGGCACAATCCCCAGACTGGGTAGCTGGGTTTCGCGGCGGTCTGATAAATGCACAACAATAAGATCATGTTTACGGGCCAGAGCTCTCAGGTTATCGTCGTAGCCTTCGTCAATAAAATCCGACACGAATATAATAATACTCCGGCGTTTGATAATATTGAGCAGGTAGCGGATTGCCTCGCTCAAATCGGTGCGAGTAGAGGTAGGTCGGAGATTATACAGTTTGGAAATAATCTGGTAGGCGTGCTTATCGCCCTTGCTAGGTTTTACGTACACCTCTTTGTGCTCTGAGAAACAGAACATGCCCACCTGACTTCCCTCTTTAATGGCTGATAAAGCCAGCACTCCACAGATCTCTTTCCCTACATCCACTTTCTGGTGTCCTTCGTTCCCAATCTCCTGCGAGGCACTTACATCCAAAACCAAGTACACAATCTGCTCCCGCTCTTCGCGGTAGGTTTTTACGTACACGCTGTGCCCCTTGGCCGTGGCATTCCAATCAATAGAGCGAATATCGTCACCGTATTGGTAAGGACGTACATCATCGAAGGTAATACCGGACCCCTTAAATACCGAATGAAAGTCGCCCTGCATCTGGGTGGTGATTGCCTTACGGATGGCAATCTCGTACTTACGTAGTTTTTTGAGTAGCTTTCGTACTTCTTCTTTATTCATTTACCGCTAATGAGAATATGGTGCAGCAATTTTACGCCCAAAGGTAACGTTTATTTAGAACCTAACGAAAGAGTGCGCGTTCGGTTAAAGGAACATTTGTCTGGTAATTAGTTGTAATTGATGGGAATAGGTCAGTCAGCGGCTATTTACAACCAAGATTGTAATTAGGCGGTTATCCAATATACTTATAGCCGGTAATTTTTTTGGCTGATCAGGAAAAACTTTTTAGTAAACAGAGAATCAGATCGACTCACAAGAACAAAATACTACTCATTTGCCCACCTGGGCTCAGCGAATTTTGCTAGTCATCAGCTTCTTTTTTGGCTTATGGCTGATCATTTATATTGCGCTGCAGTTGCCACCGGTGCAAAACTTCATCACGGGTAAAATTGCCGGATTTGTTGAAGACAAGATTGGTACTCCCGTTGCCCTGGAAGGCATTGATATTGACTGGCTGGACGCAGTTGAAATAACCGGATTATATATAGAAGACCAGCAACAGGATACGCTACTTTACCTGGGCCGATTACGGGCAGAAATAGAACCCTGGGCACTGCTCAACAAGCGGCTGATGGTAGAGCTAGTAGATGTTCGTAATCTTTACGCCAACATCTATAAAGTGCCTGAAACCGATAGCCTCAACTTTGCTTACATTCCTGAAGCATTTGCCTCATCAGACACTACCCAGACTCAGGATACTACTTCGTCCAGTTTTACCATTGAAGCCCGCCAATTAGCCCTCCAAGATATTCGCTTCGACTTTGAATCCGATAGTACTCAGGCGCAGGTGGTACTGGGTGAGCTATCTTTGCTATTAGAAACGTTGGGTCTGCAGGAAGAGCATATTCAGGCTGAAGAATTAGCCATTAACAAGTTGAACGTACTTCTTCGACTTCCTCAGAGTTCGCCTCCCGATACCACTGGTCAGGAACCAGCCCCTACCCCCGATAGTCTGAAAAACGTGATCAATCCTTCGGGTTACCAGTTTACCTTAGCAGACTTTTCTATTGATAACAGCCGTATTG
Organism: uncultured Roseivirgaceae bacterium; assembly: GCA_964551335.1. GTDB lineage: Bacteria > Bacteroidota > Bacteroidia > Cytophagales > Cyclobacteriaceae > Tunicatimonas. The sequence goes on along the minus strand of CAZKCO010000010.1, from coordinate 8,123 downwards.
ATTACCAGGTGGGGAGATCTAAATCCGGAACAGACGGAAAACTGAACTTCGAGGATTTGCTGGTCGATAATATAGGAATCCAGATTAATGATATTGAAGTAGGCCGCACCAATGCTTCGCTTGAGCTGGAAAACTTTACTTTCGATGAGCAACGAAGTGGCTTTGCTTTGCAAGAACTAGCACTAAATGCGGTGGTGGATATGCCTCGGGTAGAAGCTACCCTACAACAATTGCAAACCGGTCATTCCCAGTTAAACGGTACCCTGGCAGTAAATTTAATGCTGGAGGAGAAAATGGCTGATTTAATCAAGAGTCTATCGGTGCAATCTAAAATTGATCGGGCGGAGCTTAGTATGACCGATGCTACTTATTTTACCGATGCCCTGGATAGCCTCTCGGCGCTAAAAAAATCCGAGATCAACCTTTGGTGGAACATTGATATCGCCGACGGAAGCGGAAATATTCAGGACTTGGAATTACAGATAGATGATCGATTATCCCTAGCTGCGAATGCAGAATTTTCTGAGCTAAGCAGATTAGATAGCGAAGTGGCCGGTAGCCCTTACTTCGAGTTTTCGGCCGAGAGGTTTAGCACCAATCTAACATTTATCCGACAAATAGTGGGTGAAAATGCGGGTTTGCCTCGCTTGCCGAACGATACTTTATTGCTGAAAGCATCGGCGCAGGGACGCTTGGAAGATATCCAAGGTGATCTGTCGCTAAGAACTTCCGTGGGAAGTTTATTGGCCGAAGGTCAGTACCAGCAAACTTCAAACGGAGGCATGGATGTTAGTGCTTCGGTAACTGGTCAGCAACTTGCTCTTCAACGCTTTTTAAAAGCTTTACGACAAGATACGTTAGCGCAGGATTTTGGAAACTTGGCCTTCCGGGCGCGAGTTGAAGCTAAACAAACCGTTACTCCCACCGACACTGCATTTAGCCAAGCTAAATGGGATGTGGAAATTGACCATATTGATTACAAAGATTATCGCTATGAGGGGCTGCACTTAGAAGGGTATCTGGCTGACGAACGCCTTAATAGTAAGATCAACTACCGGGATAGCCTATTTGCCCTCAATGCCGATGCGCAGCTAGATATGAGCCAACCGGAGTTGGCCTATCAACTGGATTTACAAGTAGACGAAGCTAACCTGTTTCGCCTGAACTTATCTAATGACAGTATTATACTGCAAGATGTGCGTCTACTAGTAGACTTGCAGGGAACTAACCCCGACTCTATTTTAGGAACGGTCCGAATGCCCACTGCTAATATTATTAAAGATGCGGAAAAATATAAGCTAGATACTCTACTGTTTAAAGCCGACCGCGTAGGAGATACCCGCAAAATCAGTTTGTATTCCGATTACATGGATGCTCTGATTGAAGGGCAGTTTTCGGTAGGTGAACTACCTCAAGCTTTCGAAGATTTTGAGCAGTACTACTTCTCAGGTTATCAAGCCCCCTATATTAATCAGGATACAATTAATACCTTTGAGGCTGATGGACAGAAAATGCAGCTAGAACTGCAGATTCGGGAAACTCCACTGTTGGCGCGAGCCTTCGTTCCGGCGCTTAAAATCCCTGACACACTTAGTCTGGAAGCCGCCTTTAACAGTCGGGAAAAGAGCATGCGGCTTGACCTGAAGGCTCCTCACGTAGAATACGGTAGCAATGTTGTAGATAGCCTCTACATCTATACTATCACCACCGAGCGGCAGATTAACGTAGACCTACTGACAAATTTTGTGCAGGTAGGGGGACTGAGTATCCCTAAATTCTTGATAGCTGGGAAACTGTCGGGAGTACCGAATGAAGAGCGGCAACCGAGCCGCCAGCGCCTGGCCACTACCGAACTTGATCTTAATATGAAGGTAGGCGAAGAGGACGCCCCCTATCGTTTGAACCTGAATACATTAGTGCGAACTCGTCAGGATACGGTAACCGTGTCAGTAGATGATTCGGAAGTAGTACTGGATAATCGTCCCTGGACCTTCTCTGACCGTGGTAAAATTCAGTACGCACAAAACTTCCTGAATATTGACCAGCTGTTTCTTCAGCAGGACGAACAGGAATTGTTCATATCAACCAATAACCAGAATAATAGCAGCGATCTCCAACTGTCTATTCATCAGTTCGAGATTCAACCCTTTCTCAACAGTATTGATCTCGAGGGATACGATGTAGAAGGAGTAATTAACGGAGAAGCAACGCTTAATGACCTGTTTCAGTCAGGGGCAATTACTGCTGACTTGAAAATTAATCACCTGACGGTGAAAGATACGGTACTGGGCGATTTTAGATTACAGGCATCAAAAGGCGCTGACACCGATGGTGGGGCCGATCTGTTAGAATTGTTGGCCGAACTGCAAGGCCCCAACGGTAATTTGTTGGTAGACGGCACCTACGATCTGGCCGATAGCACAAGTGAATCCATTAATTTAGAACTGAAGCTGAATGATTTCCTGCTTGATCCCTGGCAAGTATTTCTGGAAGGTCAGGTAAATGAACTCTCTGGGGAGTTATTTGCCAACCTGAATATTACCGGTAGCTCGACAAAACCCGAGGTGGAAGGGGTAATTCGATTTGGCGAGTACGTAGTGTTGGAGCCAACTGTTTCCAGTGCCCGCTACCATATTGAGGGTCAAGAAATGCGTTTCTCGGGAGAAGAACTACTGTTGAGCGAGTTTACTGTGCTGGACTCAGCTGGAACTCCCGCGGTGCTGGATGGAACCATATTCTTCGGCGATCTACTCAATCCGGCCTTTGATCTTACCTTCGAGACGCAGAAGTTTAGGTTCGTAAATAGTCAGAGCTACGAAAACGAAGCTTTTTACGGGCTGGCAATTGCCTCGGCTGATGCCTCAGTGAGGGGACCAGTGAGTGACTTGGTAATTGAGGGAAAGGTAGCAGTAGACGAAGGGACAAATATGACCATTTCACTGGTATCAGACCCAGCGGAAATTGAACGGGCAGGCTATATTGAGTTTATAGATGTAAATACTTTTACAAAAGCTGACACCGTAACTCAAGACTCTTTGGTAGCTGTAACTAAACCAGATTCGCAACAAGATTCGGTAGCCATCAGCGGATTTACACTTGACGCTAATATCCATTTAAATCCGGAAGCAGTATTTACGATTATCGTTGATCCGGTTAGAGGAGATAAAATTACCGCCGCGGGCGAAGCTGATTTGCAAGTAAACATGAATCCTAGCGGTGATTTGAACTTACAGGGCACCTACACTCTGAATCGGGGACAATATGTGCTAAACTTTGCTGAAGTCGTAAAAAAAGAATTTTCTATTCGCGAGGGTAGCACGATCGCCTGGTCGGGCGATCCGGCCAATGCCCGAATGGATCTGACCGCTGCGTATGAGGTTGAGACAGATTTAAGAGAGCTGTTTCAAGATGTGCTCAGTGGAGGGGGAGCAGGTGATCTTAGAAGGCTGGTTACAGTTGAGCGTCCAGTCTACGTAGAATTACTTATTAATGGGACATTAGATGATCCTCAACTGGCGTTTGACTTAAGGTTACCCGAAATTACCGCAGGGGGAATTTATTCCGATCTGGTGACAGAACGGCTTAATCAGGTGGAACAGAGCGAAACCGAACTATATAAACAAGTCTTCGGACTTATCGTATTAGGAAGATTTATTCCTATTTCGGGTGGTTTTGGCTCGAGCGATGGAGGTAGTTACGCGGCGGTAAATGATCAGATCAATAGTAGCGTTAGTCAACTACTAACGCAGCAACTTAATAGTATCACGGAGGAATATCTTGGGGGGGTGCAGTTTAATCTGGACTTGGAATCCAGTGATGACAGCCAAGCCCAAAATTCACTGCTAACGGACCGCGACGTAAGTGTAGGGTTTTCTAAAGAATTGTTCAATGATCGACTTACAGTGGAGGTAGGTGGTATGGCCACTACAGGGCAAACCGCCCAATCGAGCCAAGCTTTATACGGGGAATTCACAGTACTGTACGAACTAACTGAAAGTGGTAACCTGATGGTAAAAATATTTCAAACCAGTGATCGCGATCAGGTCTTGAGTCAGATTCAGCAACGGCAGGGCGCATCTATTCTTTACGAAAGGGCTTTTAATCGGCTGTTTAAAGATGGGTTCTTGCAGGATCGGCCCGTACCGGATGAGGACGACGAAGATCCCAGTCCGGAAGACGTAGAGACCAATGCTGTGATTCAGGATAAGCCCCGCACCCGAAAGCCCAAAGGCCAGTGACTAACGTCGAATACTAAAATCAGCGTGCCCTTCCTCTTCTTTAGTCTCTACCGAAACGTTAGTAACCTCTGCTCTTGGCGGCCCTTGGTGGCACCACTCTGTTAGCTCTCGCAGCGCATCCACTTCGCCTTCCGCCCAAATTAGCACCGACCCGTCGGGCTCATTACGCACCCAGCCTCGAAGTTTTAAGCTCTGGGCTTTATCTCGCGTGCTGGCTCGAAAAAACACGCCCTGCACCACTCCGGTAACTTTTATAGAATAAGCTGGCATAAATTCATTGTGTTATTAAATGACTGATTGCTTGTTGTTATTCACTCTTAAGCATTAGTATATTAAAGGCTAATCGGAATTATAGAGCTCAAAAAACGCCCCGCTCCTATCTCCCTGCACCCAGCATAAAAATGTTAAACTATAAAAAATCTGGATTCAAATTCCTTCATGCCCCCTTATAACATCTATCGCCGCCGAAGCACCGATACGATCAGCCCCGGCTTCAATCAAGGTAATTGCCTGCTGGGCAGTTTTGATTCCGCCCGAGGCTTTAATGCCTACATTGGATGGAAGCACGTTTCGCATCAGCTGAATATGATGTTCGGTGGCTCCAGCGGAGGCAAAACCAGTGGATGTTTTTACAAAATCTGCCCCGGCATCGGCGCAAAGTTTGCAGGCGGTAGCTACTTCCTCATCGGAAAGGTAAGCAGTTTCAATAATAACTTTTAGTAAACAACCATAATCATGAGCCAGGGAAGCGCACTTGGCAATTTCTATCTTCACCCAGGGCATACCTGATTTAAAGGCCGAAAGGTTCATTACCATATCCAGTTCATCGGCCCCATCGCGAATTGCCAGCTCCATTTCGCGCAGCTTGGTTTCGGTCATCTGGTAGCCCAGCGGAAATCCCACTACCGTGACTAACTGCACATTGGCGTCGCCCAAGTCGCGTTTGGCTTTTTTCACCCAGAAGGGAGGAAGGCATAATCCGGTAAACTCGTATTCCTTGGCTTCCCCTACCATACGATCTACTTCCGCGTAGGTGAGCGTGGCCGATAGCTTAGTGTATTCCAGGTAGCGAGGCAATGAGATTTGGCGAGAAGGTTTGTGTTCGTCCATAATCCATTAACCTCTGCGGTTTAGCACTTGTTATTGATACAAATAATTGCTCACGCTAATCAGGTCGGCGAATACTCCAGCCGCAGTTACTTCAGCTCCGGCTCCGGAGCCCTTCACTACCAAGGGACGCTCCCGGTAGCGAGCGGTTGTAAACGAAATAATATTATCGCTACCTGAAAGTGAATAGAACGGGTGGGCCGGCCCTACCGAAAGTAGCCGCACTTCGGCTTTTTCGTTCTCCAGCGTGGCCACAAACCGGAGTTTTTCATCTTGGGCTTCAGCCTGTTTCAGTCGATCTTCAAATTGTGGGTCAGCTTCGGTCAGTGCTTCAAAAAATTCTTCCGGTGTGGAGGCTTCGTTACAGGACGGGGGTAGAATATTTTCTACTTCCACGTCTTCCGGTTCCAGCGCAATACCAGCTTCCCGGGCTAGTATCAGTATCTTGCGGGCTACATCCATTCCTTGGAGGTCTTCGCGGGGGTTGGGCTCAGTGTATCCCAGTTCTTTAGCCTGCCGCACAATATCGCTAAAGCGTTTACCAGAAGTAAACGTATTGAATATATAAGACAGCGTTCCCGACAGAATGCCTTCAATTTTGTAAATCTTATCGCCGCTATCGTTCAAATCCTGTAGTACCCGAATGATAGGCAGTCCCGCTCCTACGTTAGTCTCGTACAAAAATTGCACTCCTGACTGGCGGGCGGCAGTTTGCAGTTGTTGGTATTCTTGGTAAGAACGGGAGTTGGCTAACTTGTTGGGAGTAACAATGGAAATGGCCGACTGTAGAACCTCAGCGTAGTACTTGACTACATCTTCGCTGGCAGTGCAATCGACGAGAACGCTATTCGGAAGGTTCATTTCCTTCATTTTCCGAACAAATGAACTAATGCTGGTAGCCTCGCCCTCCTGTTCCAAGGTATTCGTCCATTCATCCGGTTTCAAACCTGACTCGGAAAAAGCCATTCGCTTACTGTTAGCAATACCGATGACGGAAATTTCCAGGATGCGGTTTTTCTGCAAGTACTCTCGCTGCTGGGCAATCTGTTTCAGTAGGGTTTTACCAATGAGGCCAATGCCGATCAGAAAAACATTGAGTGTTTTCTTCTCGGAGAGAAAGAATGCCTCATGCACCGTATTCAGTGCTTTGTGCAGGTTGCGCTGAGAAATTACTACCGACAGGTTGGCTTCGGAAGAACCCTGCGCGATGGCCCGTACATTGATGCCGTTTCGGCCTAAGGCAATAAATAATCGTCCGGAAATACCCGGAGTCTGCCGCATATTCTCGCCTACAATAGCGATGATAGACAGATTTCGCTCAATGACCGGAGCTTGTATCTTGCCCGAATCAATCTCCACGGCAAATTCCTCACTCATAGTCTGTCGGGCCGCCTCAGCATCGGCGGGGCTCACCGCAAAAGTGATGGTATGCTCCGAAGAAGCCTGAGTAATAATTATAATGTTGATGCCTCGTTGGGCCAACGTTCCGAATAAACGGGACGAAATACCCGGCGTACCCACCATACCACTTCCTTCCAGCGTTAGCATAGCTACCTCTTTTATAGAAGAAATACCTTTGACCGCCGGAGCCTTTGCATGGTTAAGTGCCTGATGAATCACCGAAGAATACGGATTCTTGCTAACCAGTGTGCCCGGGAATTCCCGGTGAAAGGTGTTTCGGATACGCAGCGGAATATTTTTACTAAGCACCGGAAGCATGGTAGGAGGATAAATTACCTTAGCACCAAAGTGCGACATCTCCATGGCCTCAATGTAGGAGATAGCATCTAGTGAGAAAGCCGAAGCTACCTGTCGGGGGTCGGCGGTCATTACTCCGTCTACGTCGGTCCAGATCTCAATCTCCTCGGCATCCAGGGCAGCCCCTAAAATGGAGGCAGTATAATCTGAGCCGCCACGCCCCAGCGTAGTGGTCTCTTCTTCGGGAGTGGAGGCTATGAATCCAGTAACAATCTGCAAGGCTTTGTGGCTGCGGAAATACTCCTGAATTCTCGAGTTAGTCTTCGTAAAATCTACCCGGGCATTATTAAAAGATTTATCGGTAACGATAATCTGACGAGCATCCAGAAATTCGGCATCTACGCCTAGCTCCTTCATATACTGGCTAATCAGGTAGGCCGAAAGCCGCTCACCAAAGCTCAGTACCAGGTCCATTGTGCGAGGCGAGCGTTCGCGGAGCAGGTATACTCCGTGCATCAAGTCATCCAGTTCATTAAGGAGCGTTTTAAGACGAGCAAATACTTTGCTTTGGGCGTGCACCCCTATTAACTCGCGGGCGGCGGCAAAATGGTGCTTTTCCAGGTCGGCTAGTAGCTGCTTGTAGGATTCGTTCCCTTGGGCAGCTTCTTCGCTAATAGCGATCAATCGATCCGTAATGCCTCCCATAGCTGATACCACTACCGCGCAGGAAACTTGCTGATGGTGGTACTGTAATACGATATCCGCTACAGCTTTTATGCTATCGGCTGACCCTACGGAGGTGCCGCCAAACTTAAGTACTTTCATAAGATGCTAGTTGTGCTCGTGCATAAGCGGGCAAATTTAGTAAAATCTCTTTTGACAGTTGAAAATAGAGGCTGGAAATTAGAGGATGGAAGTGGGAAGCAAGAAGTTGGAAGACGGAAGTCCGAAATCGGGAGTCGAAAAGATGTACAGGAAAGAGTGGAAGGAAAAGATAAAAGCACATGGCAGGTAATTATATAGCTAACATACTACTGGACATGTGCTAAGAAATAAAATAAAAACAGCAATTCAATCATT
>CAZKCO010000009.1:0-207630 GCA_964551335.1 uncultured Roseivirgaceae bacterium | reverse complement strand
CATCCAGCGCGAGAAGAAACTGCTCAAATCGCTTGACTTTTAACACAGTTCATGACGGCCTGAACACACAAACACATTAATACATATTCCATACCTCTGTGTATCTTTAGGGCCGCAATTACGCCGCTATGACCTATTCTTATATCAAGGCCCTTCACATTATCTTTATTGTTACCTGGTTTGCCGGGCTATTTTACATTGTTCGTTTGTTCGTTTACACGGTTGAGGCGCACGCTGAACCTGAACCCAAACGCACAATTCTACTAGAAAATTTAAAGCTTTGGTCTAAACGCCTGTGGTTTGGTATTACCTGGCCCTCGGCTATCATCACTTTATTACTAGGCTCATACTTCCTGCATTTTTACGCGGCAGATATGCCCAGTTGGTTGTGGATCAAGCTAATATTCGTAGTGGCGCTGTACATCTATCATTTACTTTGCCACCGCATGTATCGCCAACTCCAACGCGATGAGGTTCGCTACACCTCCCAACAGTTGCGCATCTGGAACGAAGTGGCCACCATCATTCTGGTAGCCGTTGTTTTCTTGGTAACGCTCAAAAGCACCCTCAGTATGGTGTACGGACTGGTAGGGCTGGTTCTCTTCACCGTAGTTTTAATGGTTGCTATTCAGGTTTACAAGCGAATTCGCACTAAAAACAAAAAATGATTTATTGGGGAATTTGACGCTAACTACATCCGTTAACCTTCTAGAAAATCTTACCTATGAAAATATTACTAACTACACTAGCTAGTTGCTTACTTTATCTTGCCCTATTCTCCTGCAGTTCGCCCACTGAAGAGAATGAGACTCTTCCGATTTTAGGAAGACGCTACTTCGACGAACAGAAGCAGGACACTGTTTATCATCAGGTGGCTGACTTTGCCTTCGTAAACCAAGATAGCACATTGGTTACCCCAGAAACCTTTGACGGAAAAGTATACGTGACCGATTTCTTCTTTACCTCCTGCCCCACCATTTGCCCGGTTATGAAAAAAGAGATGCTGCGGGTATACGAAGAGTTTAAAGAGAATGACGATGTTGCTATTCTATCTCACACTATTGATCCCGAATACGATACAGTAGGGTTGTTGCACGACTATGCCGAGCGCCTCGGAGTATCTAGTAATAAGTGGCATTTCGTTACGGGTGATAAGCAAGCTATCTATGACATGGGCCTCAAAAGCTATATGGTTACTGCCATGGAAGATGAAGAGGCACCCGGTGGCTTTATCCACAGTGGGGCCTTTATTTTAGTCGATAAAGATCGTCGTATTCGGGGAATGTACGATGGCACCGTGCCCGAACAAGTAGACGTTCTGATGAACGACATCCGGCGGTTACTCCGTGAAGAGAAAGAACTAGCCACTTCATGATAATACAGAAGCTAGTTTTTTTGTTGTGGACTTTAGGCTTGATGGGTTGTGATGGAGGCAAATTCCAGAATTCAGCCACTGAAGAGCTTAGCTACTCGGATAAACTACGGTACGAGCAGTATATGATTCAGGGTCAGCAGTTGTATCTAGCTCATTGTAGCAACTGCCATCAAGAAGATGGCACCGGTTTAGGCCAGCTAATTCCTCCCCTGGCTCAGTCTGATTTTATGCTGGAAAATCAGGCAAGAACTTTGTGCCTTATTAAGTACGGACTGGAATCAAAGATTGTGGTGAACGGTACTGAATATCAACAGCCGATGCCCGCGAACGAAACGCTTAGTGATATTGAAATCGCTCAGATTGCAACTTATATATACAATTCGTGGGGGCACGAAGAGGGATATATTCCGGTGAAAGTGGTATCAACTAAAATTGATAAGTGCAAATAATTATTTATTTAGTCAAAAATCACATGCATAGAAGACTAGTTATATTGAAGGATAATAGTCCGAAATAGTGGTTTTCTTTGTAACAGTTTTGATAATTAGGTATTTTGATTGACTCTTTTTGAGAAACTGAGGGGACTATCGTGAGTATTTAGCAGAAATACCTTACGTAACCGGTTACGTTTTACCGAGTTCCCGTATTAACCTACGTAGGCTTCTTATAATGAAGGACAGTGTTATACTAGATCGTATAGGCCGGGGAGATGAAAAAGCACTTGATGAGTTGTACCGTAAGTACTACCGTATGATGACCCGGGCAATTATCAAAAATAATGGCACTGAGGAAGAGGCAAAAGATATTTATCAGGAGGCCCTGATCGTGTTCTGGCAAAAGGCAGTAAGTTGCCAGTTGGTACTTACTTCCAAAATCAGCACTTACTTGTATAGTATATGTTTGAATTTGTGGCGTAAAGAGTTAGACCGGAAAAGCCGATTATCGCACGAAGAAAAAGACGGGGTAGAGTACATTGACAACGAAAGCATAGAGCGAAGCAAAATTATTCATCAGTGTATTGAACAACTGGGTGATACTTGCCAGAAGATACTGATGTACTATTATTTTGACGATATGTCTTTACAGGATATTGCGAATAAATTAGGTTTTGCCAACGCTGAAACGGCCAAAACCAAGAAATATAAATGCAAAAAAAGATTGGATAGCTTAGTAAAAGCCAACTATTCGGCCAGTGATTTTCTAGACTAGTACCTATGGATCAGCATTTTTCATATTCTGAGCAAGTAGATCTCTATCTAAAAGGCAAGCTCTCGGATAGTGAGCGAATTGCTTTTGAAGAGAAGATACAGCAAGACCCCTTACTGCAAAGCGAAATGAGGTTGCAGCAAGAGATACATCAAGCTATTAGTGAAACCCGAAGAGCAGGACTAAAAGCTCGTCTTGATCAGGTTCCTATTGAGCAAACTCCCTGGTTTATCGGCTCTACCTTCAAAACTGCGGCAGTTGTGTCGGCCTTGGTAGTAACCTCGGTAGTTACCTACCTAGCTATTGCACCCACTGATTCTGAAATCCCTTATGAAATTGATATAGCAGAAGAAGGCTTTGAAGATTACGCCAAAGAGGCTGATTTGGAGGCACCTAAACCACTAGCTGTACTAGAGCAACAAACCGAGGCTGAGAACCCAGCGCCTATAGCCGAAGAAGCTCCTGCTTCACAACCGGTGATTACGAGGAAAGAAAAATCAGTGATTCCTACAGTCCGACGTCCTAGTGTAACTTCGGATTTTTCCGAAGAACCTATACAGTTAGATTACAGTGACTTCGAAGCTCCAAAAAAGCAAGCTCTACAGAATAATACAGTAAGCGACGTAAATATCGCTGTTGAGCGCGTAGCGGATGATGTTCATACTTTTCATTATCAGTTCTACGACGATAAACTATTTCTGCACGGTAACTTCGAGGCCGATCCGTATAAAGTAATTGCTTTCAACACCAAAAGCACTCGAAAGCTATTTTTAGAACATGCAGGTCAGTTTTACCAGTTGCAGGAGCAAAAAGAAGTTGCACCATTGATCCCTATCGAAGACACCACGTTGGTAAAAGAATTACGCCATCTGAGTACGGTCAATTCCCGGTAAATTTTTCGGCGGCTGATAATCCCTCCGGCCGTACTCCAACCGGCCGAAGCAAATGCCGGAAAGTATAAAAAATAATCTGGACGTCCAGTTGAAAGGACTGATGCTCAGCATACCATACATCCAAAGCAAATCTCTGGGGCCAGGGTATCGCATTGCGTCCCTTAACCTGCGCCCATCCGCTTATGCCCGGTTTTACCGTATGGCGCCTACGTTGATAGTTGTTATAGAGTGGCAAGTATTCTACTAACAGCGGTCGGGGTCCTACCAATGACATATCACCGCGAAGAACATTCCAAAGCTGGGGAATTTCGTCGATAGAATACTGGCGAAGCCATCGGCAGAATTTTTTTAGCCAGCAACGGTCGCGATATACTCCTTCCGGATACATTGTTCTTATCTTGTATAGAGAAAAAATCTGCTCACCATAGCCAACCCGAGGTTGTACAAATAACGGTGACTTACGGGTTATAACAAGAAGATACAGTAGAAGAAAGCCAACAACAGGACCTGTTATTGCCAAAGCAATTATCGAAAAAACAATATCTAACCCCCTCTTGGCAACCCGGTACTTCATTTTGTAAGCATCCTTTTAGGTAATAAACGTAAGAAGCGCACCCGAAAATCGTTATTATTCGTAAATTTGTGCTGATATTACGATTTCTTTTGCCACTAAACTGTATTTTTTCCAGTTTCATGAGTCAAACGCTTTCCGAAACAAACTTTCAGCTTCCCGGCCAAACCCGGTTTTACCGAGGTAAAGTCCGCGATGTCTATTACCTAGACCGACGGATAGTAGTAGTTACTACCGATCGTATTTCCGCGTTTGACGTTATTCTACCCCGAGCTATTCCCTACAAAGGGCAGGTCTTGAATCAGATTGCTTTTGACTTTCTGGTAGCTACCTCAGATATCGTTCCTAACTGGGTGATTAGTATGCCGGACCCTAACGTGATGATCGGTTTTTATTGTGAACCTTTTCCAATTGAAATGGTGATCCGGGGTTACCTGGCGGGTCACGCTTGGCGAGAGTACCGCGATGGCAAGCGCTCGCTTTGCGGCGTACCCCTACCCGAAGGCCTTCGAGAAAACGACCCGCTTCCCGAACCAATTATTACTCCTGCTACCAAATCGCAGCGGGGACATGACGAAGATATTAGCCGGGAAGAAATTCTTAAACAAGAATTAGCCTCCGAAGAAGAATATAACCAGTTAGAGACGTACACTCGCCAACTATACGAACAAGGTTCGCGTCATGCGAGAAACCAGGGACTAATTCTGGTAGATACCAAGTACGAATTTGGGAAATTTGAAGGTCAGATTCACCTGATTGACGAAGTACATACGCCTGACTCGTCACGCTATTTTTACGCTGAAGGCTACGAGGAACGACAGGAAAAGGGAGAAGCCCAAAAGCAGTTGTCTAAAGAGTTTGTCCGCCAGTGGCTTATATCAGAAGGATTTCAAGGTCAAGAAGGTCAGCAGATGCCCGAAATGACCGACGAAGTAGTAGAAAGAATTTCGGCTCGCTACGTTGAGCTTTATGAAAAGCTGACCAAACATTCGTTTATCCGGAATAAAACCGATGATCTTCTTCAGAGAGTAGAGAGAAACATAATGAATACCCTTTAGTTATTTTTAAAATTTATCTTATATAATTTGGCTTTAGCCTATGAAATACGCAGTTGATAAACAAGAGAAGTACACCATAGTTAAGTTAGACGAGGAAAAATTAGACGCTTCAGTAGCCCCTGAACTGAAATCTGAGCTAATTACCATGCATGCCGAAGGGACTCAGAACATGGTTCTTGACATGTCTAGCGTGAAATATACCGACTCGTCAGGGTTGAGCGCATTGTTGGTTGGTAATCGGGTTTTCCGTGAAGACGGCGGCATGTTTGTGATGGCCGGACTGAATGATCATGTAGTGAAGTTGATCAAAATTTCTCAATTAGATAGTGTACTGACTATTTCTCCTACCGTTGAAGAAGCAGTGGATACTGTTTTTCTAAACCAGATAGAGAACGACTTGAATAGTGAGGCTTCAGAAAGCGATAACGGTAAGGATTAGTTTTTGTCATTTCAGCTTAAAATACTAGGTTCTAATTCGGCAACTCCCGCATTTGGCCGCTATCCCACTAGTCAATTGCTTACCGTAGATTCTCGCAGCTTTCTGATAGATTGTGGCGAGGGGTGTCAAATGCAGTTGAACCGCTATCGAGTTCGTACTAGCCGCATTAGTCATATTCTGATTAGTCATTTGCATGGCGACCACTTCTTCGGGCTGGTTGGCCTGCTTAACACTCTAAGTTTAAACGGACGTAATACTCCTCTAATAATTTATGGTCCGCCAGGTTTAGATACCGTACTTACCGTGCAGTTTCAGGTATCTCGGACAGTACTTAATTACCCTATTCAATTTATTACATTAGAGACCGAGCAACCCGAAATTATTTGTGAAGACCAGCAGCTTACTATTACCGCATTTCCGGTGCGGCACCGTATTCCTTGCTGGGGATTTTTGTTTAGAGAGCAGCCCAAACCTCGCCGGATTAACAAGGAAACTATGCCAAAGGACCTTACAGTGGAAGAGATTGTGGCCTTAAAACAAGGAAAAGATATTTTTGAATACGATGGAAGTATTCGTTACTCCAACGGAGAATTCACTCTCCCTCCCCGGAAAAGCCGCAGTTATGCTTATTGTGCCGATACCCGTTACTTCGAAGGTCTAGCCGAATGGGTACGAGGAGTAGATCTACTGTATCATGAAGCTACTTTTATGGATAGTGAGCAGAAATTAGCCGAACAACGTTATCACAGCACTACGGTACAAGCAGCCACCATTGCTCAAAAAGCCCAAGTTAATACACTGTTAATTGGTCATTTCTCCAGTAGGTACCGGGATTTGACACCTTTGCTAGAAGAAGCTAAAACCGTTTTTGGTAACACGCTGTTAGCAATTGAAGGCCATGACGTTACCATAGAGGAATAATGCCAACTGCTACCCTTACTGAAACCAAGAAATCTAATTTATTTATTGTTTTAAGCGGCATTTTTTTGACTAATGCCCTAATTGCCGAACTCATCGGTGTCAAAATATTCTCGTTAGAAGATACACTGGGTATTTCTCGTGCCCAACTTCCCCTTCTGGATGACTTTGTACTGGATTTCAACTTATCAGCGGGGGTAGTGCTATGGCCCGTAGTATTTATCACTACCGATATTATCAACGAATATTATGGGAAAAACGGAGTACGAAAAATTAGTTTCTTAACTGCAGGTTTTATCGCCTACGCTTTTGTTGTAATCTCTATCACCACAGGTTTATCTCCGGCTGATTTCTGGCTAGAAGTGAACAGCCAGGATGCTGAGGGTAACCCATTTAACGTCAACTTTGCCTTTAATCGAGTCTATCGGCAGGGGTTAGGTATTATTGTTGGCTCTTTATGTGCTTTTCTGCTCGGGCAGTTACTAGATGTTTTCGTGTTTCAGAAATTACGTCGCATTACGGGAAGCAACCGAATATGGCTTCGGGCCACTGGCTCCACCCTCGTTTCTCAGCTAATTGATAGTTATTTAGTCCTCTTTATTGCCTTCTATTTTCTAGCTCCAGCGGATACTCGTTGGTCGGTTGCCCAGGTTATTTCGGTGGGCATCGTAAACTACAGCTATAAATTTGTAATTGCCATTATACTAACCCCTTTACTGTACGTAGCTCACTACATCATAGATAGCTATTTAGGCCAGGAACTCGCCGAAAATATGATGCAGAAAGCAAGCCAAGACACTTCTTTTTTCTAGCTTCAGAAACATTTTTACTGAAAGAAAGTTGCTAAATCAACTATTGACCTTTTTTTAACTTATTTTTTTCACTTTAATTTTTTCTATCATGAATGCCAAACCAATTCTATTCATTCTCTCTTTCTTTCTACTTTCCAGTTTTGCTTCCTTCGGCACCTCAATTGACGCTCCGGTTACAGAGGATAAGAAAGCACTTAACGAAGAAACGCTAAAGGCAAAAATTGATGTACTCACTGAAAGAGTAGAAATATTGAAAGAGGCAAAAAAACAGGCAGTAAGTAAGCAAGAGAAACGGCAAATTCGTCACGAAATTCGGGACATTAAAAAGGAAGCAAAAGCATTAAAACAGCAGGTGAGCGGTGGTATCTATATTGGTACTGGCGTACTGATTGTTGCTCTTCTGTTGATTTTATTACTGTAAAAAGTTACTTAGAGTGCTGCTTATATCTTAGCAGCATTCTTTTCTCCCAACTTTCTTCTCATATTATCGCATAGTACAGCTGCTGCTATGCCTACATTAAGTGACTCTGCAGTACCAAACTGAGGAATGTGGACTGCCTGGGTAACATACTGCGCTAAGACACTCCTCATTCCTTCCGATTCACTGCCTAACATAATTAATCCGCATTGAGCAAAATCAACCTGATAAACAGAAGCCCCTTGGTCTACCAGTGTACCGTATACCGGAAGCTTCGTTTCTGACAGGAAATCGACCAGATTGGTTCGGAAAAAGGGCACTCGGAGAAACGATCCCATACTGGCACTAATTACCTTCGGGCTATATTCGTCGGTAGTTTCTGGTGAACTAATAATAGCTGCAATACCATACCAATCGGCAATACGAATAATCGTTCCCAAGTTACCCGGATCGCGAACATTGTCTAGTACCAAAGCATAGTCATCAAAGGTAGTTGGTACTGTCTTGGCAGGAGGCATCTCTACCAAAGCGATTCCGGCATTATTATTTTTAAACGAACTAACTGACGAAATTGTAGCTTCATTAGTTAAGTAAATAGATGATCCGGAAACGCGGTCGTCAATTAAAAATCGGTGCTGATCAGCAAACACAGGGGTTCCAATTAGTGTTCTTACGGTAAAAGAAGACTCAAGAAGTTCTACTATACTCTTGGCACCTTCTACCAGAAATAGCCGTTCCTGGTACCTGTATTTCTTATGTTGGAGAGACTTTGCTAGCTTTAGTAACTTTTTTGGAATCATTCGTTCGTAGTTCATTTTTAAACCACTCGTGAGCATTCATTCAAGTATACGCAACTTATTAGTAATTTTTGTCGGTATCCTACTGGCAAATTGTGTAGGTACTCGCTATCTCGATGAAGGGGAGTACTTATTGTATGAACAAAAGATCAAAAGTGCTCAACGAGTAAATGAAGGTGAACTCAGCGATTTTTATCGCCAAGAACCGAACCGCCGACTCCCAATTATTCCAGTAGCACCTTACGTGTGGCTGTACGAAACTGGATTGAATAATTATGACCCACAAGAAATTGATCAGGATATTGAGCAGGTTAAGAAAAAGTATAGTGAAAAAATCGCCAAAGCCCAAGTAAATGAGAAAGATAAAAAAGTAACTCGGCTCCGTCGTAAGGAAGATGAAAAGCTATCCAAACTAAATAAGAAGAAAGAAGAAGGTACTTTATTTATGCGGTGGGGCGAACCCGTTTCAGTATACGATAGTAGTCTGGCTGAAACTACCCGCCAGCAGATGGAAAGCTACCTGCACACTAAAGGTTTTTTTGAAGGAAAAGTTACTCATCGGGTAGAGTTAGATGGTCGCCAGGTTTCTTCTATCTATACAATCATTGAAAAAGAGCCGTACCGCGTCGATTCTATCGCTTACCTTAGCGAAGACACTACCATCTTAAATCTTATTAATCAGCGTCCAAAGGCACGGGTCGTTAAACAGGGTCAGATTTACGATCAGGATGAGTTAGGAACCGAGCGGGAGCGAATTGAAAATTTACTAAAGAACAACGGCTACTACGATTTTAGCCGCCAGTATATTGAGTTTCAGGTAGACTCAACCATTGGTGAGCGAGAAGTGATGGTATATGCCGTTATCCGCGAGCCAGCCAAGCGAGGCTACCATAAACAATTCAGGCTTGACTCTATCATCTTCACTACTGATTCTGATGTGCGAGGTTATACCGGAGAGCGAAAAACCAGCACCCTTAATGATGTTACTTACCGCTACCATAAGTATCAGTACAATAAAAAAATACTTGGGCGCCGGGTACTGATTGATGCTGACAGCCTGTACAGTCGAGAGCAGACGTTAGAAACCCAGCGTCAGTTGTCGAATATGGACATCTTCAAGTTCATCAACATCAACTACGACACTACTGGGGGTAAATTTATCGCCAATGTTTATGCCAGTCCTTTAAAGAAATTTCAAACTTCAGCCGAAGTGGGTCTAAACGTGAGTCAGGGCTTACCGGGGCCTTTTATCAACGGCTCGCTTCAGATAAGAAATGTTTTTGGGGGCTTGGAAATTATGGAATTGAGCGGCCGGGCTGGTATTGAGGGGGTGCCTCCGGTAACCGGTAGTATCGAAGACCGGCGAGCCTTCCCCAGTCGGGAAGCAGGTGCTAATCTATCCATAACCTTTCCGCAGTTTGTGTTTCCTCTGCCGGAGCGGTGGAAGCAGAGCTTTGGTAGGTTAAACCCTAAAACCCGTATTCAAACTGGTTATAGCTATGTAAACCGCCCGGAATACACCCGGACAAATTTTCAGACCCTGCTGGCCTATACCTGGCAAAAAGGGCAAAAGGTACAATATAATTTCACCCCTATTGATATCAATTTTATTGACTCTCGAGTAGACTCCAGCTTTCAGGAGCTATTAGACCAGAGTTTAGAAAGATTTGGTATTCCACTCAATCGTTCGTTTGAGCCCTCCATTGTGTCCAGCACCAGTTTTACTACTACTTTCAACTTTAACAACTACGGAGCCAACGAACTTCTGGGAGAGAATACCCGAGGCACTCCTTCGTATCTACGACTGTATTTTGAGAGTGGTGGTTTACCGCTTAACTTTATTGATACTACATTTTTGACCAGACGGGGACTAGCTTATTTTCAGTTTCTGAAGTTCAATCCCGATTTTCGACAGTATATTTCAATGGGTGACAATAACACACTGGCGTATCGCGTCAATGTCGGAATTGCTTATCCGTACAGTAGAGATCGGGTGCTTCCTTACGAAAAGTACTTTTTTGCGGGAGGTAGTAATAGTATCCGGGCCTGGCCTCCTCGGCGTTTAGGACCCGGGTCCATTGCTGCGGACAGCGTCAATAGCAGTGGGTACGAAATCTATGCTATTGAGCAACCGGGTGAAATACTATTGGAAACGAGTATAGAATATCGACAAAAGCTATTCGGCTTTGTGGAAGGAGCACTGTTTATTGATGCCGGAAACGTATGGAGGTTATTGGAATACCCTGATGACCCGGATACTGGTTTACCTCGCCAGGGAAGCGCTAAGTTCTCGTTTAACACCTTCATTCCCCAGATTGCTATTGGTTCTGGAGCGGGCCTCCGACTTGATTTTTCTTTTTTGATTCTTCGCTTCGATTATGGTGTCAAAATATACGATCCTGCTCGCGAAGTGTACGATCCTGAAGCCACTCGACCCACTGGGCGATGGATTGGCCAAAAGTTTGATGTTTGGGAAGAGATTAGCAATGGCGTACTGAATATTGGTATTGGCTATCCCTTCTGATACGTACTATCCAGCCTTCTTCTGGGCTTTTTTACTCACTTTTTCCTATATTATCTCCTGTTCTTACTTGTCGAAAGTTGGTATTCCAGAGCAACATACAGCCCTTATAGATAGTATATATTTAATTATTACAATATACTTTTATACTAATCTAATTTTTTTATGTATGTTTGTATAAAATATTACATCTAAATACTTATTCGGAATAGATAAGCTAAACTATGAGAATATTTTTTACCTGTTTCCTTTACTGCTGCCTATCCACTTCGCTACTCAAGGCGCAGGAAGTCATTTTTTACGAAGACTTTGAGTCAGATTCTGTTAGTGAATTGTGGACTGCTAGACCGGGCAAAAACCACGGGGTAATCGAGATAGTACAACTATCGGCAGCGGACAGCAATCATGTAGTAAGAATCGGTAAAAGAACCGATGGTGACGGAAAACCGACTTTAAACCGCTTAGATTTGGCTCTGGATTTATCGGGTTTTCCTCAGGTTCTACTGGAGTTCGATATATATCACTATTTCGATGCTACCCAACCCCAGGATGGACTTTTTTTAAGTGTTGATGCAGGCCAGTCCTTTACTAAAATATATAGCTTTGATTACGACAACTGGGTACCCCGTGCCACCGGCTCCATCCCCCCCCTGAACTTAACGCTGCTTGCTAAAGCCAAGCAATTAACGCTTTCTAATTCAACAGTCATCCGCTTCCAACAGTACGGCAGCAACGATTTTAACGGAAGCGAACAGTACAGCGATGGTCTGCAACTGGATAATATCCGAGTTTCGGTACCGGATATTGAGTACACTACTCTACCGTTTTACGAGAACTTTGAGAAAGGAACCTGGTCACCCGCCCTTATGGTAGGTAATACGATAAATACCAACCCCGGACAATCCCCCTCTCCATTTGGTGTAGTGGAAGTAGTTTCGTACGACGAGCAACGGGGACGAATAGTTCGGTTAGGAAGTCGCTACGACAAACATTACGCTGCTAATGCGCTTGACCTCCACGCCAACCTTTCATCTCAGGCAGAAGTTGAACTATCTTTCAAATTATTAAGCAATCTAGATGAAACCCACCCTCAGGATGGTATCTATTTCAGCTCCGACGGTGGGCAGCACTTTACTAAAGTGTTTGACTTTGATCTGGAGCCGTGGCGGAAGAAAGAGTTTGGTGCCTATCCTCCCATAAACGTAAGCCAACTCGCGCGTCAGCACGGCATTCCGCTTACCAGCCAGTTTGTAATCCGCTTTCAACAGTACGATGACTCTGACTTTGAGGGCAGCCGTTTAACCAGTGATGGTATCTACCTGGATGATATAGCTTTACAAGAAGCTGCGATTGTTTACGCTCCCTACCCTTTTTCTGAAGATTTTGAAGCGGACTCGCTCGCTGCCTGCTGGAAATGGGGCATGCCCGACACGCAAGATACCGCTGTGGCGATCACTCCTACCGGAAAAGTGAAATTACTAACTACTGAAAACAATCAGGTTATTAGTTTGGGCAACAGCGTAGATCAATTATACACTACCAATGCTCTGGATCTACACCTGGATTTAAGCCGGGCCATTAACCCCGAACTAAGCTTTAAAATACTTAGTCACTACGACGAAACTCACGCGCTGGACGGCGTCTATTTTAGTCAGGATGCAGGTAGGCGTTTTATAAAAGTTCTGAACTTTGATGGCGACCATTGGGCTCACAAAGCCTGGGGTAATTTTCATGCGCTGAATATTCGGGAGCTGGCGGCTCAACACCAGATGAGCTTGACCGACCGCTTCGTTATTCGCTTTCAGCAACACGATGATGATGATTTTACTGGTACACGTACGCTCAGTGATGGCATTCTTTTGGATGACATTAAAGTTGAAGAGCCTCAGTGCCAATATTACGCTTCTCTTCCGTTTAAAGAAACTTTCGATTCGACCACATTAGCCAGCTACTGGCGAGTGGGAAACCCCAACCAAACTGCTGATAAGCAACTAATCCGGCCCGGAGGTAGTGCTTCGCTGGTAGACACGCTGAGCTACAGCCAACCCAATGCGCTGGCCTTAGGCCGATTGAGCGACGGTGAACTTACCGCCAGCGCATTGGATCTTCACTTGGATCTTTCCTATCAATCTAATCTCGAACTCAACTTCTGGATGTATAATCACATTGCTGAAGATAGGGAAGAAAATGGCATCTGGATCAGTAATAATGGTGGTAAGAGCTACAAAAAGGCTTATCGGTTTAACCCTTCAGAACAGCAACAATATCAGCACCATAGTATTAATCTGGATTCGCTGGTAGATGCAGTGGCATTAGATTATACTCAGCAGTTTATAATTCGTTTTCAGCACGTTGGCGACCGTAGTTTTTTGGGAAAAGGAAGCTTCGCCAGCGGGGCCTTTCTCGATGATGTGGTGCTAACGAACCGCCTGGATGCTCCCAACGTACAGGATATCCGGTTGAACTACCACGATGAAACCCGACAACCGCAAATTCAGTGGTCACCCACAGAGTCGGCTACTTCGTACGATGTTCAATTGTACCTTGAGGAAGTCTCGGCACATCATTTGGTTAACGAAAAAAGTTTAACCGAAGATTTTCTATTAATATCATCTAAAGATCTGGTGTCCGGGCACCTATACTATTTTCTTATTCGCTCCTCTAATAGTTTCACTAAAAGCAACTGGAGCACTCCAGTGGCTATTTCGACTAGTTACCACGGTCGGATCAGCACCATTTCTCAAGTTGAGCCAGTACTGGATAATATTTCGGGAGAATAACTATATTTTTAGAACATAGAAATCCTAAGTCAAGTACTTGATTTTCTGTGCATCATTCTGATTAAACCAGTAATTTCGCTGCAAATAGTTACTGCGAATTAACACTGGAAAGATGCTGACTAAAGAAGAGATTGCCGACTGGTTTCAAGGTTTACAAAACGATATTTGTACGGCACTAGAGCAGGCTGACGGAAAAGGAAAGTTTCTGACTGACACTTGGGAGCGGCCCGGTGGCGGGGGGGGGAAATCCCGCGTTATTACCAACGGAAATGTTATCGAGAAAGGGGGAGTCAATTTTTCGGCAGTTCACGGAGAAACTCCCGAAAAGATACTGTCAGCCCTACAGCTTAGCCAAGCCGATTTCTATGCCACCGGAGTTTCTATCGTTTTGCATCCGCTAAATCCCTGGGTACCCATTATTCATATGAATGTCCGCTACTTTGAAATGAGTAACGGAGTGTACTGGTTTGGCGGAGGAATTGACCTGACTCCCCACTACGTCAATCGAGATGATGCTCGCTTTTTTCATACTTCACTTAAAGAAGTTTGTGATCGCTTCGCTCCTACCTACTATCCGAAGTTCAAGCAATGGGCCGACGACTATTTTTACATTAAACACCGACAGGAGACCCGGGGTATTGGAGGCATTTTCTTCGATCGTTTAACCTCCGAAGCTGGTCAAAACAAATCTGATATTTTCGCTTTTGTTCAAGCGGTAGGTCAAGCTTTTGCACCTATTTATACTTATCTCATGAATCAGCACAAAAATAAGCCATACGGCGATCCGGAGAAACGGTGGCAGTACCTACGCCGGGGCCGATATGTGGAGTTTAACTTGGTATGGGATAAAGGCACTAAGTTTGGTTTGGATACTGATGGGCGCACTGAGTCTATCCTTATGAGCCTACCCCCATTCGCCTCTTGGCACTACAATTATACCCCACCAAAAGGTAGCCCTGAAGCTAAGACAATTGCTCAACTCACTAAAGATAAAAATTGGCTATCCTAGTAATGAATTAATATTTGTTAATATTTTTGAAAAATTTATATAAATAATTTAATAAAAATTACACTTATCAACTCATTAAATATTGTTATAAGTCATTTTTTATACACTATTTTGGGTATAATTAAAGTGAGTGACCAACAATTTTCCATATGAGAATTATATATCCAACTATGACTAGTATCTTATTAACACTGGTAATAGTTTCCCGGTCGGCTTTCGCTATTCCTAATTCGGACGATCTAGTAAACAAAGGACGGCAGTTGTTTGAGGAAGGTCTATATAAGGAAGCAATTATGGCCTTTAATAAGGCTATTGATCTGGATGCATCCAATGTTCAGGCATACTACTTGCGTGGTAGGACTAAAATCGTCTTTGAGGATTACCACGGGGCTATGAAAGATTACAATACTGCTATTGAAGGAAATCCTACGTTTGCTGAAGCCTACTACGAACGAGGTAACGTCAAATTTGCTTTACAGGATTATTTCGGGGCTATTGAAGATTACGGTGAAGCGGTGAAACTTAATAAGAACCTAGTTCAAGCCTATTACCAACGCGGGCAGGCCCGGCGCGAGTTGCAGGCTTACGAAGATGCTATTAATGATTTTACTAAAATTATCGAGCTTAACCCCAAAAATCCTGACGCATATTATTTACGGGGTGTAATTCGGATAGAACGCGGTTTGCAACAGGAAGGGTGCCTTGATCTCAGTAAAGCAGGAGAATTGGGCGACCTGAAAGCCTACGAAATCATTCGCCAGGTTTGCAACAAAAGTCTAAAATAAGGAATTACCTCACATACAGTAAGATTTGGTTAAATTTTCAGCCTCTCCGGAATGCAGCCGGGAGGCTTTTTTTATGTCTTCGCAAGCCGACTGACTATCCCCCTGCTGGGCTTTCACTTTCGCCCGCAGTAGGTAAGCATTAGCATCAATACCGTACTTTTTGATATAACTATCCACGCTCTGCATAGCTTCTGGATAGTTATGAAGTTTATAGTAGCAGTAAGCCTTACCGTAAGCAGCTTTCACAAAGCTTTTTTCCTCTTTCTCTAGGTGAGAAAAGTATTTTATAGCCACATCGTACTGATCCAGATTAAAGGCATAAGTGTTGGCAATAGCAAAATATAAACTATCATAGTCTGGCCAATATTTTAGGGCTTCGGTGAATTGCTGAATAGCCGCATGGTAATCAGCACTCCCCTTCAGATATAAACCTTTATTGTAAAGCAACTGCACTTTCTCACCGTCTGATGACGCAAACTCTAGCCCCCGGTCCATGTACTCAATGGCGTACTTATGCTGACCGTACTCTTCACTCAGGATGGTTCCGGCTAACAAGCAGGCTTCCACGTTTTTGCTGCCAAAATCGACAATAGCCCGCTCCAAACTATTCAATGCGGCGTAGTATTGTTCATTTTGGTAGTACTCTAGTCCTTTATCGTAGTGGTATTCCGATGAGTAGCGAGACAAGCCGAAGGGCACAGCAAAGATGGATGCAACGATAATTACTACTAAAGCCGTTACCCCCGTGTAGGTCTTCCAGGAATAAGAAACTGTCGCTGGGCGATAAGTGTATTGGGGCTGAGTTGGGGCTGATCGTCTACGGGAACGAACTTTTTCTTCTTCGTAAAGCCCCAGCAGCAATGATAGATCATAGGTAGCTTTTTTGTCGGCATCGGAGAGCACCTCGTAAGCTTCGCTTACCAACTTAAACATCTCCTCTTTTTCCCGGTCGCCAGCGTTGGCATCGGGATGGTAGCGCTTCGCTAACTGCCGGTACGCTAGTTTAAGCTCCTCCGGGTTAACGTTGTAACTTACGTCCAGAACGTGATAATAATCCTGATAATTCGTCATAGCTCATTTCTTTCCCGCATTGATTATTCATACCGTTCGTAGTTGATACCTGTTTCCGGGCCTTGCTTTGATATACTGCTTAAACTCGAGGCTCAGCAGTACGGCCGCTAGTTGAGATACTGATAGTTGAGTGTACCAGCTGATTTTATCCAACAGTAATCCATCCGGATTTTTGGCTAGCACTTTGTATACTTTTTGTTCGTCTTTGGTTAGGTCGGCAGGTAGCTTTTTTAATTGAGGTTGAGTAGTATTCGCTACAGGACTCTCTAAATCCCAATTAAGCATTTTAACGACATCCTCACCCCGACTCAGCAGATGCGCTTTATGCTGCTGTATCAGCTGATTACACCCCTGGGAGTACTTTTGGCGAATATTGCCTGGCACTGCAAAAACTTCCCGGTCGTAGTCATTGGCTAAATCAGCGGTAATGAGTGCTCCCCCTTTTGTAGCAGCTTCTATTACTAGCACCGCATCAGCCAGCCCCGCAATAATCCGGTTGCGCGCTGGAAACTTCATGGCTTCTGGCTTAGTCCCCAACGGATTCTCAGTGAGCAATCCTCCGTTTTGGATAAAACGTAATGCTTCATTCCGGTGAACAGCCGGATATATCTGATCTAAGCCATTAGCCATTACCGCTACGGTAGGTATATTGTGTTGTACGGCCATACGGTGTGCGTGCATATCAATGCCATAGGCCAACCCACTCACTATCATCACATCGTACTTGGCTAGTGTTGCGGTAATTTCTTCTAGAATTCTTAGCCCGTAAGGGGTTGCCTGCCGGGTGCCTACAATGCTAAGTACACGAGTGTGGTTTAAATCGGCATTTCCCTGGTAGTATAATACCAAAGGAATATCATAAATATGCCGCAACCGCTCAGGGTAGTGCGGGTGCTCGTAGCTGAGTATCGTAATATTTTGCTGGGCACAACGCTCCACTTCTCGCTGTGCTTGTTCAAGCAAATGCTGATGGCTTTTTAGGGAGTTAATCAGTTTGGGCCCTACGCCCGGAATTTTGGTAAGCTGACCGGCTTTGCTGCGGTAAACAGCCTCGGCTGATCCACAGTAGTTGATGAGCTGACGGGCAGTAGCTCCTCCCACCATTGGAGTCATACTTAATGCGATAGAATATATCGCCGTATTGTAAGTAGGAGCAGTATCGTTTACCACCGAATTCACTAATCCATCTTCTGTTTTAAGTCTACCAAAAACGACCGAATATCGCGAAGTGTATCGATCATTTCCATTTTATCTTTCGTTGCCTGTGTTCCGTTCCTTAGCCGGTCTTTGGCTCCCTGTAGCGTGTAGCCCTTCTCTTTTACCAGATGGTAAACCAGCTTAATTTTCTCAATATCGTCTTTGGTGAACTGACGCTTTCCGTTCCGGTTTTTTCGCGGATTGATAATGTCAAACTCACCTTCCCAAAAACGAATTTGAGAGGCGGCAACCCCAAGCTGCTTGGCTACTTCCCCAATAGAGAAGTATTTTTTTTCAATTTCTTTTTCTTTATAAGACATAGCAGGTTTGGTCATTACTTGCTTTTTGCCATTAGCTAATTCACAAACGCTAAATTAACAAAATGCTAGTAAAATTCATAAAAATAATTAAAAAAGTTATATAAATGAATTAATTCTTACGTGATTCAGTTTGGTTAGCTATAGCGTGTATTGTAGATATAATCCTCATTATCATCTATTTAGCTTACCTGGAAGTGGTTGTTATCCGGGCGAATAGCAACTAGCTTACGCCCGTAAGGTTGTTCAAAAATTTACGAATTAATGGCAGATATACACTGTCTCAGCCGGAAAAATTTTTAGACAAAAAACTCCTTTCCTAACCTGATTTCTCTGTAAGATTAGTATAACTATCTAAGGAAGTGAGAGATAGACTACTTCAATTGCATTTCTTCCACTATTGCATCTACCTTTTGACCGAGTGCTTCCCATTTCTGAGCAAAATTACTTCGGTCGGGTAGTTCGTCGTTCACGCTGAAGTAAAACTTTATTTTAGGTTCAGTGCCCGAAGGGCGAGCCGATAATTTGGTACCTTTCTCCGTGAAAAATTGAAGCACATTAGACTCCGGAAACTCAATAGGCCGCTGCTTGCCCGATGCAGTATCGGTTTCGGTGCCTTCTAAGTAATCAGTAATAGTAACTACCTGTTCGCCAGCAATACTTTTGGGAGGGTTCTCCCGCAGGTTGCGCATCATCTCCCGAATTTCTTCTACTCCGCTCTTTCCCTTTTTGGTAAGTGACACCAGTAATTCCCGGTACAGGCCAAACTGCTCGTAGGTCTCTAATAAGAAATCGTATAAGCTCATACTCTGATCCTTCACGTAGGCGGTCATCTCGGCAATCATGGCACAAGAAGCCACTGCATCTTTGTCGCGAACAAAATCTCCAATTAGGTAGCCGTAGCTTTCTTCGCCTCCGCCAATAAAGGTTTGCTGCCCTTCTTTGTCTTTAATAAGCGCGGCAATGTACTTAAAGCCCGTCAGTGTATCGTAGCAGTCTACTTCGTAGTGCTCAGCAATTTTGCGGATTAGTTCGGTAGTTACGATGGTTTTGGCCACAAACTGTTTACCGTCCAATTTACCGGCTTCTTTCCATTTTTTCAGTAGGTAATGCACCAGCAAGCTACCGGTCTGATTACCGTTGAGTATTTCAAACTCACCTTGCGGATTTTTTACCGCAATGCCCACCCGATCGGCATCGGGGTCAGTGCCCATCACTAGGTCAGCATCCATTTCAGTAGCCTGACGCAATGCGATACTGAGGGCTTCGCTTTCTTCCGGGTTAGGATATACCACCGTCGGGAAATTTCCATTGGGTTCTGCTTGTTCCTCTACTACGTGTACGTTAGTAAAACCTAATTTCTTAAGCGCGGGCGGCACTAGCGTAACTCCAGTACCGTGAATAGGCGTAAACACAATCTTCAGGTCACTCTGATTCTGAATAGCTTCAGGTGATAAAGAAAGACTTTTGATGTTTTCCAGATACTGCTCGTCTACATCTTGGCCAATAATCTGCACTTTTTCGTCCTTCCGGTCAAACTTCACATCTTCCAGCCCCTCAATGGCGTCTACTTCCTCAATCACGTTTTTATCGTGGGGTGGCACTAATTGAGCTCCATCGTTCCAGTATGCTTTATAGCCATTATATTCCTTCGGGTTATGTGAGGCAGTGAGCACCACCCCACTATGGCAGCCTAGCTTACGAATAGCGTAGGATAGTTCAGGGGTAGGTCGTAAGCCATCAAAGAAGTATACCTGAATACCGTTGGCTGAAAATACATCGGCGGTTACCTCGGCAAAGTAGCGGCTATTGTTTCGGCTGTCGTGCGCAATAGCTACCTTTATCTGCTCATTCGGATAAGTCTTAAGCAGGTAGTTACTCAGCCCCTGGGTAGCCATGCCTACCGTATATTTGTTAATGCGATTAGAACCCACGCCCATAATACCTCGCAACCCGCCGGTACCAAACTCCAGATCCTTGTAAAAGGCATCAACTAAATCAGTTTCATTATCTTGCTTGAGCAGGCGTTGAATTTCGGACTGACTTTCGGAGTCAACTACACTACTGTTGAGCCATTGTTCGGCTTTGGTTTTAACGGCTTGGTCCATAAGAATAGAGGAATATTTCAGGTAAAACGATAAAAATTATTGGTGAATCTAAATTCCCACCAAAGGGGGCCAAGTTACAAAATTTACCGGTTCTTCGTCCGGTTGCTTCGCTCTTTTCCAGATAGCTTCCTAACGAAACTTGTCTGCTTTTTGACTTGACCGATAATTTATTGGGGTATCTTTGTTTCTTCAACTAAATGTTAAGAATTTTGAGCGCAAATTTTTTAGAGAAAATTAATACATCCATGAAAAACGAGGAACTAGAACAAGCTTTGGTGGCATTGGTGGAAAAGAAAAATCAGTTGGCTACGATCGACTATAATGATCCTCAGTACGATGATTTAGAGGAAGAAATACATGATCTGGAAGATGATCTGCTAGAAAAGTACGGGGATTTTTTGGAAGACGTGCTAGCCGACGTACACGACGAACTTTGTCCCGACGACGACGTGCTGTTGCCTACCGCTTACTTGGCTAACAAATACACAAAAAAAGAGGAGAATGGCATAGTAACGTACCAAGCTGCTGAGGGTGGCGTAATTGTAGATGCCGATGAGTATCCCAATCAGCTTACGCGCCTGGTACTGGTCCCTGGCCCAACCCGGATCATGCTACAAGTGGGCCGCCAGAAGGAGGAAGAAGTTTGGCGGCTATCTTGACCGTAGCCAGCTTAAAACCTACTACTTATTTAACAATATTTAGCATTTAGAAGGAACACAATAATTGTAGGGCTTGTAGAGTTACTGTGCAGAACGGCAATTCTATCCACTGGAAATTTAGTTTACTATGAAATATGCTCATTTATTGATTTTGGGCTTAGTAGGATGGTTTTCTACTCAAAGCCTGGCGCAAGTGTATCAAGGCAAATTTGAACAGCTTGCCCCTGAACTTCCCACTCCCAACGAATATCGCTCGGCTTCCGGTGCCCCCGGCTATAAGTACTGGCAGCAGCAAGCTGATTATAAAATAAAAGTGGAGCTAAACGATGAGAATCAATCGATCACCGGCTCCGAAACTATTACTTACTACAATAATTCTCCCGATCCGCTTTCCTATTTATGGTTGCAGCTAGACCAGAATATGCGGGCAGCTAACTCGGCCACTCCGCAAATAGAGACCTCGCAAGTACGTGATTCCATTAATGCCCGATTGTTCCAATCGCAGGTTATGTATGACGATGACTTCGATGGAGGATTTGACATAAAATCAGTGAAGGATGCTCAGGGAAACTCGCTTCAGTACGTCATCAACAAAACCATGATGAAGGTGTTGCTGCCTAAGCCACTGAAACCCAATGAGCAGCTATCGTTTAGCGTAGATTGGTCGTACGATATCAATGACCGCCTGATGGACGGGGGGCGCTCGGGTTACGAGTACTTTCCGGAAGATGACAACTACGTTTACACCATCGCCCAGTTTTTCCCGCGAATGGCCGTATACGATGATCTGAACGGCTGGCAAAACAAGCAGTTTCTCGGACAAGGTGAGTTCGCCCTTTCTTTCGGCGACTACGACGTAGAAATTACCGTACCCGACGATCATATCGTAGCCGCTACTGGTACCATTCAGAATGAAAAAGAAGTACTTTCTGCTCAGCAGCGGCAGCGGATGGAAAAGGCTCGCCAGACCTTCGATCAACCAGTGATGATCGTGACCGAGGAGGAAGCCCGGGAAAACGAACAAACCAAATCTTCCGGTAAAAAAACCTGGAAATACAGTGCTGACAACGTACGCGACTTTGCTTTCGCTACTTCCCGCAAGTTCATTTGGGATGCTATGGCGGTTAAGCTGGAAAACAACCAGCCACTAGCTATGTCTTTCTATCCTAAAGAAGGTAACCCGCTGTGGGAAAAGGAATCTACGCTGGCCGTAAAAAATACGCTAGAAAGCTACTCCAAGCGTACGTTTGACTATCCGTACCCGGTAGCCATCTCAGTGCACGCTGCTTCTATCGGGATGGAGTACCCCATGATTTGCTTCAACTTTGGCCGCCCTGAGCCCGACGGTTCTTACTCAGATAGCAAAAAGTGGGGCATGATTGCTGTGATCATTCACGAGGTAGGCCACAACTTCTTTCCCATGATCGTGAATACTGACGAGCGGCAGTGGACCTGGATGGACGAAGGCATCAATACGTTCTTAGAAAACCTGACGGCTCAGGAGTACTACCCCACTATGCCCGTGCGCTTTGGAGTGCCGGAAACTATTGGCGAGTATATGTCGGGTAATAAGGATTTTATCCGTCCCGTCATGACCAACTCCGAGCAGATTATGCAGTTTGGCTATAATGCTTACGCTAAGCCTTCGGCGGCTCTGTACGTACTTCGTAATACCATTATGGGGCCGGAATTATTCGATGCGGCGTTCAAGGAATACGCCCAGCGCTGGAAATTTAAGCAGCCGGGCCCGGCTGATTTCTTCCGCACTATGGAAGACGCTTCGGCGGTGGATCTGGACTGGTTCTGGCGCGGTTGGTTCTACTCTACCGACTACGTAGATGTAGCAGTAGAAGACGTGAAGTGGTACCGGGTCGCTAACCCCGAGGCTGAGGTAGAGCAAACTGTTTCGGCCGACCAAGACGCCATTAATTCTGCCAACAGTAGTGAAAGCGAGAACGAAAACACTAAAAATTGGCCGGAGGCTCCGCAGGAGATAACCGTCACCAATACCGATGATCGCTACTTTGGCGAGTTTCGTAACCGCACTAGCGATGATGATATTCGCCGGAAGTACGGCGAGAAAAACTTGTACGAGGTAACTTTCAACAACGAAGGTGGTCTGGTAACCCCGCTACTGGTAGAATTCACCTACGCCGATGGTACCACCGAGACGGATTACATTCCGGCCGAAGTGTGGCGCAAGAATGAGCAGCAGGTGACTAAGGTATTTGCTAAAGACAAAGAAGCGGTTAAGATCACGTTAGATCCCAACCGAGGCACTGCCGATGCCGACGTTGCCGACAATGTATTTCCTCGGAAGGAAGAAAGATCACGTTTCGAACAGTTCAGAAACGGCACCACCCGCGAGTAAGTATTAGGGAAGTCAAATGGTAGACAGCCTATTGGTTATCTACCATTTTCTTTTTTCAAACGATATCTACTAGCCGAAGAATAGCTAAAACTAGCATAACTAGAACTGCAGTTTGTCCTATTAGGAACCAGTAAATTTTATCAATCTTACTATTCATCTTCTCAACAATATCCTCTTTTACTTTATACAAATCTTCTTTCGTGGCAAATACGTCCTTCAACTTATCCAGATTCTGAACCTCCAGATCATTAAATCTTTGAATGATCATTTCTATGTCTCTTTTGACCATACTGTGACTATAATAGAATCAATAGATTTTTGTGACAATACTAAATCAGTAACCTAACTTTTGCCGAACTCTATCCAGTACTTCCAGGGCAACCTCCCGAGCTTTGGCTTCGCCCTTTTCCAGTTCCTGGTGTAGTTCGGGCAGATTGTTCATGTAGTAATCGTGTTTCTCCCGCTCTTCGGCAAATTGCTCTCTAATTAGCTCAAATAATTCCTGCTTGGCGTGGCCGTAGCCGTAATTTCCGCCTTCGTACTTCTTGCGCATCTCAGCGATTTGATCGTCAGTAGCTAGTAAGCTGTAAAGTGCAAACACGGTATCACCTTCGGTCTGTTTAGGTTCTTCCAATGGGGTGCTGTCGGTGATAATTGACATAATTTGCTTGCGTAGCTTTTTTTCCGGCAGGAAAATATCAATCGTGTTCTGGTACGACTTACTCATCTTTTGCCCGTCCGTACCCGGAATTACCATCCGGCTCTCGTCAATCTTGGCCTCGGGAACCACAAAAGTTTCCCCGTACTGATTATTGAAAGCAGAGGCAATATCGCGGGTCATTTCCAGGTGCTGCTGCTGATCTTTGCCCACCGGCACAAAGTTAGCGTCGTACAGAAGAATGTCGGAAGCCATCAGTACCGGATAGGTAAACAGCCCGGCGTTCACGTCCGACAGACGGTCAGCTTTATCCTTAAACGAGTGGGCATTGGCCAGCATGGGGTAAGGTGTCAGGCAGTTTAAATACCAGGTTAGTTCACACACCTGCGGGATTTTAGACTGACGGTAAAACACATTTTTCTCAGTGTCAAACCCGCAGGCTAACCAGGCCGCCGCCACCGCATTTACGTTATCATTCCGGGTCTCAGCATCCTTGATAGTGGTAAGCGAGTGTAAGTCAGCAATAAAGAAAAAAGACTCATTGGGGCGGCCCCCCGCGTCTTTATCGCGAGAAAGCTGAATGGCGGGCTGAATGGCCCCCAAAATATTTCCTAAATGTGGTTTTCCCGAACTCTGTATTCCCGTAAGTATCCGTGCCATGTGAAAGTGTTTCAAACCCGTCATCGCGAACGAATGTGAAGCGATCTTCCACATGGTAACTGTGGTTTCATTTGAGGAGACTGCTTCGTCCTACGTCCTCGCAGTGACGTTGATTATATTTCCGTTTTCTGCAAAATAAGGCAAAATATCACGCATAACCGAAAAATAGAACTACCTCCGAACTTTTCACCTATAATTCGTTTTGCGATAATAGATGATAGGCAGGATTGTGTCGTTATTCGAAAGTAAATATCTCGCATAATAATTGTTTGTTAATCTGAAATAGCACAGAAATAAAGCCCGAATCATGAAAAAGCAATTGTCGTTTATGTTTACATTTTTGCTGGCAGTGAGCCTAGCTACAGCTCAAAGTCCGGTTTTGTCCTTTGAGACTACCGATCACGATTTTGGTACGGTGAGAGAAGAAGGTGGCCCCATTTCGCACGAATTTGTGTTTACCAACAACGGAAAAGCGCCGGTTGTCATCAGCAACGTGAAAGCCTCCTGCGGCTGTACCACTCCGAGCTGGACCAAAGAACCCGTAGCACCGGGGCAAAAAGGAACCATTGTGGCTCAGTACAATCCGAAGAACCGTCCGGGCGCGTTCCGCAAATCTATCACGGTTACTTCCAATGCTGATCCTAGCACCACCGTGCTGTACATCAAAGGAAACGTAAATCCCAAGCCTAAAACCCCACAGGGCGACTTCCCTACCGCGATGGGTAACATCCGGGTGAAGTACCGCTCGTTCAACATGGGTAAAGTGCTGACTAAAGAGTCCGTTACCCGAACTTTTGATGTATTCAACGACAGCGATAAGCCCTTAACTTTCAGCACCAACGTAGTTACTCCCGGTCATATTTCGGTAGATATTGAGCCTCAGACCTTGCAGCCCAAGCAAAAAGGGGCGATTAAAGTAACCTATGACCCTACTGAAGCCGTAGAGCGCAACCGCCTAGGTTTCTCAACCGATCGTATCCGCTTGTTTACCGATGAAGAAAACGACAGCCTGAAGGAATTTACGGTAATGGCTACGGTAGAAGAATACTTCGAGCCGCTTACCGAAGAGCAATTGGAAAAGGCGCCTAAGCTAACCTTCGCGGCTAAAACTCACGATTTCGGTACCATCTCCCAGGATCAGAAAGTGACTACCGATTTTACATTCACCAATACTGGCAAGAGCGAACTAAATATTCGGGCGACTAAGGCAAACTGTGGTTGTACCGTCTCTAACCCTGACAAAGATACCTTGGCTCCGGGTGAGAGTAGCAAAATCAGTGTAACGTTTAACCCCCGCGGGCGGCGAGGTAAGCAGAGCAAAGTGATCACCGTTTTCTCTAACGACCCGTCAGCTCCTACCCAGCAGGTAAACATTACCGCCAACGTAGATGCTCCGGCCAGCGAGCAATAAAAATATCTTTGTAGGAACATGATTAATCATGTTCCTACAGGTTATCGTGATAATATTTTATCAGTCAGCCGATTGGCCAGTTGTTCCAGATTGGTGTCCAGCACCGTATCGTTCACCGACAGTACCGATGCTACCATTTCTTCCGGTAGTTGACTAGCTCCCCAGTAGGCGCCTAAAATTGCTCCGGTTACGGCGGCGGTAGTATCGTTATCTCGGCCAAAATTCACCACAAAGGCCATTGACTTAGCAAAATCAAAATCACAAAATAATAAGGCAGTTAGGTTTACCAGGAAGATTTCGGCGGCATGGAAGGGCAAATCCTGGTTCTTGGCATCCAACAACAAGAAGGCTCGCTGCATTTGTTGAAAAGTAAGCGTATCAAAATTCGCGCTTGCCGGAATATCTATTTCTAGCATATCACTTTCCAGGATAGGCTGCTTGGAAGCTTCTACAATCCGTCGCGCATCTTTCAGTAGGCGATAGGCGGTGCGCCCTACCAGACGGCTTTTGAAGTACCCCTGCGGGTCAACGTCGCGCAACGTATTAATTACTGTTTCGGGAGTGGCATCGGGCTGCATAGCTGCCGCTACCATCGCCCCTACCAAACCACTAATGTCGCGGGCGAAGCCCAGATCAAAAATGGCTAGTTTGTAGGTTTCCTCGTATGCTTTTTCGGGTTGCGTTGGATAAAAAGCACCGATGCTGGGCGCGTATAACATACCGGCGCAGGTCATTTCGCCACCGTAAAACCGGCTAAGGGCGTAGGAATATTCGTCCGAATCTCCGTCGGCGTAGGGTTTAGCTACCCTCGCCCACTCCTGCAACCAGGCCATTCGACGTGCATTTACCTCGAAGGGTTCGGGATCGAAGCCATCGGTTTGTTTGAGTTGCTGGATCTCTTGTTCGTACTGCTGCACGATGTAATCGGCAAAGTCTTCAGCATTCAATTCTGTGGATTGGGTTAGCAAAAACTCGGTTAGCAGTTTTTTCCAACGGGTATCGTCGGTAGTGCCTCCGGCGGGCAGATTATAGTCCCAGGTACCTTCGGCGGAAGGTTCGCGTACCATGGTATCCAGCTTTTCCACAAAACCGTAATCGATAGCAATGTCTTGCCGCACCCACATTTCGGTAGGAGCTCCCATCGCATCGCCAATGGCCGAACCCACCAGCATGCCCAGCACTTTATCGTACAACTCATCGCGCGAAAGTGGCAACGCCGATTTTTTGGTCTGGCTTACCGATGGTTCTAGGGGAGATTCTTTCTTCATCGTGTTATTCTCTTCCGAGGTACAACTCAGTAAGCTCATCAGCACAAAAAGTAGCAGATAGTATTTCATGATTCTTGGTATTGCAGTACCCAATCGGCGGCCTGCGCCAGTAAATCTCTTTTTTCGTCCAGCGATAGTGATAACGGTAGCTGCGCCAGTCCGATAATCCGGCGGAGTATTTCTATCCCACTGAAGGCCTGCCGAAGTGAATCGTTGTATCCGCCGGGCTGCTCGTATTCGTCTAATACCTGCTGAATGATTTCTGGCTCGGCCTGAGCCATAGTTAGGTGGGCGATCATCACGCCCAAATCAAACTCGGCATCGCCCATAAACGCAAATTCCGGATCGATAATGCAAACTCCGGTAGCAGTTTTCAGCCAGCTTCCCGGATAATAATCGCCGTGCAGCAAAGTAGTACCGATAGCCAGATACCGCTGACCTAATTGGGTTATTTTTGCTTTCAGTTCTTCGTTTCGCTTGTACAGCAAGGATACTTCCTGTAAGCCAGTCTGCACTTCGTCCAGATTAAACCCGTTTTCTTCCTGAAAAGGATAATTGAAAATATGTTCGTGGTTTAGCTCCTTCATCGCCCGATTATTCGGAAAAGAAACTGCCTGCTCGTCACTGCGGATGTGGTGCAACCTGGAAATAAATTTCACCAACACGCTAATTTCTTCGGGCGTAATTGAGCTATCTTTTTGGTAAAGATGCGTGTAATCGCTACTCTCACCTACATCTTCCAGCGCTAACATAAACCGTTCGGCGTCAACCCCGATCAGTTCGGGAGTAGCATTTTGCAGAACGGGCTGATCAGTAATGAGTTGATAGAATGTCGCCTCTGTTTCGGTGCGCGCTACGGGAGCCGCTACCTGCGGATACTTTTGTACCCAGGGGCGGGCCTGTTTAACAATCAGCCTTCTTCGCCCGGTAAGTACCCTAACCACCATATTCATATTTCCCTCACCCGGTTTCTCGATGGATATAATCTCCTCGTCAGCTTCTATCCATCCTCGTTGCCGGAGGTAGTATTGTAGGCCAGCAAAATCATCTAACGTCAGATAGAATACGCCCGGATACTGTTGTTGGAATTTCTTTTTCAAATCATCCATACCTAAAGCTATTAAGTTTTATCGTAGCGAAAAATCTGGTAGAAGACAATTGTCGGGACAGCGCTCGTCATTTCATAATTATTCAAAATGAAATCTAGTGAGGCCTTCACTTTTCAATTTGATCAACTAGCTATTGGTTTGAGAAGTATCTTTAATTGAGATCTATAAAATGCTTTAATTCTAGAAAATACATTACTTCAAAACCATCATTTCGTATTAGAAAGGCAGTTCGCATACAAATTGTACTATTCACTAAAACTTTTATTGTAAATATGAAACATTGGATAAGCACCTGGACTGCTCGAGTAACTTTAGCCGCCATCTTGGCTGGATTTGTTTTTTCGAGCTGCAAAAAAGAAGAAGATATACTAAGTGATCCCGGCACTGCTCCGGTACTACCGCCCGCTTCTTCGTTTGTAATGGATTTTTCTACGTTTCCCACCGAGCAAAGCACCAACGGCCGGTTGGAGGAAACCAAATGGAACTACGGCTACGCTGCGGTGAATTTTGTGCTCTGGCAATCTTTGCTGGGTGTGCAATTAGCCGT
This sequence comes from uncultured Roseivirgaceae bacterium, assembly GCA_964551335.1. Taxonomy (GTDB): domain Bacteria; phylum Bacteroidota; class Bacteroidia; order Cytophagales; family Cyclobacteriaceae; genus Tunicatimonas. Next base: position 178,672 of record CAZKCO010000009.1, on the reverse strand, counting down.
ACCGGTTATTGCCTTTAAAGCTTCTTTTGATCAGGAAGCTACCTACATTCCCGATGAGCAGCGCTGGAATTGGTCATACGAAGTTTCGGACGGAACTTTTGCCTATGAAGCTAATTTGTACGCTAAGCCTACTGATGGAAAAATCAATTGGGAAATGTATATCTCTAAAAGCGGAGTTTACGAAGACTTCCTGTGGTTTGAGGGAACATCTCAGTTTGATGGATCAGGTGGAACCTGGACGGTAAACATTGAGCCGGAAAAAGATCCGCGCGAAGCGTTATTCATTGAATGGACCAAAGAAAATGACGAAGTAGCCAACATCAAGTACACGCTGACGGATGAGAAAAACGAAAACGTAAATAGCTACATCACCTACGGTAAGACCGACGGTAGCGATTTTGACTCATTCTACCAGGTTTACTACGCCAAAGATGAGAATCTGATGAAGATTGACTATAACTCAGAAACTAAAGTAGGCCGGGTACAAAGTCCGGGTCATTTTCAGGATGATGCCTGGCGCTGCTGGAATAGCGATTTGATTGATATTGATTGCGGAAATTAGCATAAAAAAAGGGGCGCGAAAGCGTCCCTTTTCATTTTTAGTCTCTTCTATTTCTTAGTTTGCTGAAGCGGTAGGTTGTCCTTCACCGGAAGCAACAATATCAAAGCCTACGTTTACAGTATCGTAAATTAGCTCGTCTTTAGCGCGGGCCTCGTAACCGCTCTCTTCGCGGAAGTTTACTCCCCACTTAGAACGGTCAATGTTGAACTTAGCCTGAGCGGTTACCTGATTATCAGTAACACTCACCTTCGCCGGGAAGGTAACATTTAAAGTCTTACCCCGCATGGTAAGGTTTCCAGAAATAGTATGGGTAGGATTCTCCAAACTATACTCATCCACTTCCTCATCGTTTACCACCACTTTCATCTTCTCCTCGTTATCGGTCGTGGCTACTTCGCCAGAGTAAGGCTTCACTTCAGTAATTTCGAAGGTAGCAGTTGGATACTCTTCTACACTGAAGAAATCACCGGACTTCAAGTGATTGGTCAGCTTTTCTTTGTATTCGCCTTCAAGGTCCTCCACGTTAATGTCGTTCATATCCATAGTAAAGCTACCGCCCACTACGTCGCCATTTAATACGGAGATGGCTCCATCCTGAATACCAATAGTTCCGTTATGGCGGCCAGTGGGTTTAAAGCCGTTCCACATCAACTGGCTTTCGCTGGTGTTTACCGAGAAGTCAGTAGCAGATGCGCTTACTTCTTCCACATCTTGAGCTTCGCTTACTTCAGCGTCGGTTCCACCGGGTTTTTGTTGGCAACTAAAAAGCAGGGTTGCAGAAAACAGTGATAAAATAAAAATACGTGCCATGTTCATAATCAATTAAAATTGATAGTAAAGTGATTAATAAGTCTTTATAACGACCCCTACGAAAAATTGTTTGTTGTAGATACAACAAATATGTTTTTTAACATTTGCTTAACTTTCTACCTCTGTCTCCTCCCATTCATCAGTTCGAAACGGAGAAGCTGGTAAACCCTCAGAATTATACAGATTTACGTCCGGATTGCTGTACCAGCCGTAGCGCACCGCGGCCGGTTGGCCCACCGATGGGTGCTTTACCGAGATTTCAGTATCGCTGATGATAGTTGCCTGAGCAGGGTAAAACTGTCGATCTTCTCCGGCTATCTCGAAGCCTCTAAGCTCTTCATCTGGCATTTTAAACAATCCCTCACCTACGTGCTCAAACGTTAAAACTACCGAGTCGCCCGCCACACGCATCGATTCGTAGATCGGGCCAGAATACACGTTATCTTCACCGTAAGCTACTTTCCGAGCCGCCAGCGCCAAGCGGTAACCCACATCCTGTTTATTGCGGGGGTGGATATCATCAGGATCACCGATATCAATAGAAACCGCCATACCGGTATTAGGTAGGCTTAGCGTCATTAACTGGGCTTCGCGCAGGCGGGGCCAATCTTCTGGTCCAGACCCCGGAGCATTAAAATTAGCCAACTGCACAAATAGAAACGGGAAATCGCCAATATTCCACTGCGAGCGCCAATCATCAATCATCAGCGGAAACAGAGTTTGATATTGGGCGGCTCGGCTGGCATTACTCTCGCCCTGGTACCAAATAGCTCCCTTGATGGCGTAGGGTAGCAGCGGATTAATCATAGCATTGTACAGAATGGCCGGCTCATTCGGAAACATTGACACTTCAGGAAACTCTCCTTCCTGGGTTTCATCATACTTCCAGGCTCCGGAAATTTTAGTCGATAGCTTTTGACCGTTTCTTGCCAGATACATTTCCTCTTCAGGTCCGTAAATACCTCCGCCTCCGCCAGTATCCAGCACTCGCACCGTAATGGTGTTTTCCCCTCCTTTTACCACCTGAGGCGGAATCTCATACACTCTGCTTACATTATAGCCCTCAGTCTCTCCCACCTTTTGTCCGTTCACCCAAGTGATGTCGGCATCGTCAATCATTCCCAAATGCAGGGTTAGCGGCTGGTTTTCGTAGGAGTTAGGTAGGGTAAAAGTTTTCTGAAACCAAATGTAGCCGTTGTACTCTTCTAACGAAGCGTCTGCATCCTCCCACATAGTAGGCAGATTCATGGTAGCCCAGTCTCCGACATTCTGCGGAATTGTCATCTGAGCTAGCCGTTCATCGGCCTGGGTGATGACTTCTTCCTGCAATTTTTGTTTTTCAGCAAAACTCAAGCTACCCGATTCAGCCGAGCGGATAGAGTCTAGTAGGGCGCTGAAATCTTCCATCTGCCGTACCGAAGCTTCGCTGGTCCAGGCTTCGGCGGGAGTGCCGCCCCAGGACGAATGCAGCAGGCCAATGGGCACATCTAGCTCCTGGTGAATTTCTCGGCCGAAGAAGTAAGCTACGGCCGAAAAGTTGGCTACCGTTTCGGGCGAGCACTCGCGCCACTGACCACTGTCTAGCTGAGTCAATGGTTCAACGCTGGTATTTCGATGCACGGTGAACAAACGAATATTCGGGTAATTGGCGTTAGCAATTTCATTTTCGTAGTCATCAACCTGTCCGCTCAGTGGCCACTCCATGTTCGACTGCCCCGAGGCCAGCCACACATCCCCGATCATAATATTTTTGAGTACGGTTTCTTCTTCACCTCTGATGCGTAGTTCGTAGGGACCACCGGCTTCCATCTCGGGCAAGTTTACCTGCCAGCTACTATCCTGACCAACTTCCGTACGTTCCGTATGGCCGTCTATTTCTACCTCCAGCGTTCCGCCCGGGGCAGCAGTGCCCCATATCGGTATGCTGATATCGCGTTGTAGCACGGCATTATCCGTAAAGAGCTGATGGGTTTGAACTTCAGTAGCAGTGGGAGACTGACAGTGGGTAAAAAGAATTAGCAGGAGCAAGGATGTAGCTCCACAAAATAGCAATCTTTGTAGCATGGTGGTTATCATTAGATGCATGTAAAATGCCTAAAGATAACCAGTTTTTAAAGAGGGGGTAAAAGAAAAGTGGAAACTACGCGTAGGCTAGCTGCTGGCTTCTCTCAAAATTTACCAGATCAAGTAAAGTGTTAATAATGTCGCCCCCTTCGTTTACCGATTTGAGGTAATCTCGATAATGAAGATTAATCATTTTGCCAGTATGGGTATTATACACTAGTATCCCTTTAATCTTCCGATAGTTTCCTTCGTATACGATAATCTCTAGCACTTTCTGCCCCTGCCAGTTGGTGTAGGCACCCCGCTGGCACCAGTACACATTGGCTTGACCATTTACTAGTAAATCCAATAAATGAGAGACGGCGGATCGATCATAAAGGGTGGTTGTCATATCGACCAAATTTTGGATGGGTTGACGAATATACAAAAAAAGTTTCAATTTTCCTATCATGAACATTATCATAAATAGCTCATTATCAGTGGTATATGATACAGAACTACGCAAGGACTTACGATGCTTATGCCAAAAAATCGTGCTTTGAAAAAGGTAGGCAAACTAAAGCACCTAACGGCTGAGGCTTCCGAAGATTTAAAGCGGTTAATTCAAGCCTACTGCTATTAGTGCGAAAGACAGACTCAGGCGGCGCAAGGCCTAATGGCTGAAATTAAGAATCAGCAATACCTAGCGGAACTGAAAGAACTTCCCTAATGCACCTGACCGCTTACTCCAGTTTCGTTAGCAGCATATACGACTGTAGCTCTCCCTTTTTGTTGTAACTCTCTGATTTTACCATACCTACGTTGCGGGCAAACCACTCGGCACCGGAGAAAACATCAGTACGGTTCATCCCCATCACTTTCGTGTTAATGTCCGTATTATAAGTAATTTTGTAGCAGGTGAACGTACCGGCCGGAGTAGTGATTTCTTCCTCTGCTTCTACTCTACGATCTTTAATAATTACTTCGTTAGACATCATATTAGCGTCGCCACTGCCCATCTTCACTTTAATGGTAGCCTTACTGTCGGGCAATTCCTGCCCTACTTCCAAGTCAGCCGGCAGCATGATATAATCGGTTTCAATCTCGGTATCCATGCCTTCCATAGATTTTAACTGCTCCATAGAACTAAGCATCTGATCCATATCAATTTTCACGCTACTTCCTTCGCAGATCACACTAAACTCGCCCTCCGTAATCAACTTATCTTTCTTATCGAACAGCTTAGTACTAATTGTTGCGGTTAATCCTTCGCCACTTTTATCAACGTCAGTAACCACATTCTCCTGCCGACCGGTTGCCTTATCTTTTTTATCGTAACTCGTCAGGAAGAAAGTAGAGCCAGGTTCCATCCGATAAAAATGATCATCACATTCCTGCGCAAAAGTAAAAGTGGTAGCAAAGATGATCAAACTGAGTAGTGTAAGTACGAAGTATTTCATGAGTTTTAGTTTTTGGTGTTAATACGCTACTAGGCTAATTGGAAAACTTTAACTTCGAAAAATACGCAAATTTTTGGTTTTGTACCGTTGGTTAAATCCATCAATTCCCTGCAAGCCTCCGGTATGGATTGCCAATAGCCGGGTACCTGCCGGAAAATACCCTTGTTCAATCAGGCTAAATAAGCCGTACATCATCTTTGCGGTATAAATTGGATCAAGTAATAGCCGGTGTTTTCGGTAAAATTCGTTCATGAAATCAATTAGTAACTTATCAGCCCGGGCGTATCCTCCAAAATGATAATCGGTGATGAGCCGGTAATTTGTAAACTGCTGTCCGCAGTAAGCTTGGGTTAGCCTATCAATATCTGACCGAAGAAAGTCGCCCCCTTTTAGGGCGGGAAAGCCCAGCACCTGTTTTTGACCGGCCAGCCCTGCTAGCAATCCGGCTAAAGTACCTCCGGTACCTGCACTACAGCAAACTATATCAAACTCCGGCGAATCAGGTAGTATCTCCGCGCAACCCTGCACAGCAAGCAGGTTGGTTCCTCCTTCCGGAATGAGATAAAACTCGCCGAACTGCTGGTGTAGCCGGTTAATAAAATGAGTCTTCGCTTTACGCCGGTAGTCTTCCCGACTCACAAAGTGTAGCTGCATTCCCTGCTCCTCGGCAAACTTCAGAGTGGGGTTTAGTGGCTCCACCCGCTCGCCCCGAATAATCCCGATTGTACTAAAGCCAAAGTGCCTCCCGGCTGCTGCCGTAGCGTAAATATGATTTGAATAAGCCCCACCGAACGTTAGTAACTTTTGGTGCCCTTCCTGCTGAGCTTGCAAAATATTGTACTTCAGCTTATACCACTTATTCCCCGATGGTTCGGGCTGTATCTGGTCTAATCGGAGCACCGAAAGCTGCACTTTAGCTTCGTTGGTTTCGGCACTACGCAAAAGCTGAACGGTTGGACTTACTGGTGGTGCATCCATAGGGTTAGATAAAATCCGTAAATTTGCGGAGACAGAATAAGCAATATTATGAAATTTCCCGATCAGCCCGAAGATGAAGAGCCCGAAGAGCTTTCCGATGAACTCTCTGAGGAACTCTCCGAGGAACTCTTTGAACACCACCGGTTAGTGGTTCCTCCGGGGCAGGAACTCACCCGCATTGATAAGTATCTGTTTGCCCGGCTTCCCAATGTAACCCGTTCTAAAGTACAAACGGCTATAAAAGATGGTTACGTGCTGGTAAATGAGAAGGAAGTGAAGCCGAATTATAAGATTCGTCCCGACGATGAGATCGTGGTTTCGCTGCCCGAACCCCCTCGTGATACCGAAGTGTACCCGGAAGATATTCCGTTGGATATTGTGTACGAAGACGACTACCTACTGATTGTCAATAAACCGGCCGGGATGGTAGTGCACCCGGCCCACAAAAACTGGTCAGGCACACTGGTAAACGCGCTGGTTCATCATTTTCAGCAGCTACCGCAGATGCAGGGCAACGAAGGCCGGCCCGGCCTGGTACACCGTATCGACAAAGATACTTCCGGTCTGCTGGTGATTGCCAAAACCGAAGAAACCATGACCGGGCTGGCCAAACAGTTTTTTCACCACACCATTAAGCGTACCTACCAGGCTTTGGTGTGGGGAGAATTTGCCGAACCGCAGGGCACTATTGACGTGCATATCGGGCGTAGCCCCAAAGACCGGCGGGTTACAGTTGCCTTTCCGAAGGGCGATATGGGTCGCCACGCGATCACTCACTACCAAATACTAAAACCTTTGCGCTACGTTTCGCTGGTGCAGTGCCGGTTAGAAACCGGGCGTACGCACCAAATTCGGGCACACATGAACTACATCGGGCATCCATTATTTAACGATGCTCTGTACGGTGGCAGCGAAATCCGTAAGGGTACTCGCTTTACGAAGTACAAGCAGTTTGTGGAGAATTGTTTTAAGTTACTGCCCCGACAGGCGCTTCACGCCAAGTCGCTAGGCTTCGAGCACCCTATCACGAAGGAGCAACTTTTTTTTGACTCCGACCTACCCGAAGATTTTCAATCGGTACTAGCCAAGTGGGAGCACTACGTGCAGTATAACTGAGTAAGGTTCTCTGATTAGAGAGGTGACGTAGGGACCAATAGTACCTTGCTGACAATGAAACGATATCTTATAAAGCAATACTTTCCGAATTAATCTATTTACCGCTTGGTCATGCTAAGAATATAGGAATGCTTAATTGATATTTTCAGGATTTAGCTCGAATCGGTAGTAGAAGTCTCAAATTAATTTATGAATTAAGTATCTTCAAGCTATTAGATTACTTATTCCTATGGCTAAAAAACTCACTGAAACCATCTATGGCGATAAAATTGATAATAAAGGCAAAATTATATTTTTTAGCGAATATGGATTTAAACAACGCATTATTAAAAGGAAAGACTGTTTTATCTGTGGGGCTAGACAGGATAGTTACAAGAAATTTAATGATGAACACGTTATACCAGACTGGATTGAAAGTAGATACCCATCAGCTAGTAAATTTGTTGGTCTGCCGAATTTGACGAGTTTTAGAAGAGACCAATACAAAGTGCCTTGTTGTAAAGTATGTAATGAAAAGATGGGCAATGAGATTGAACAACCAATGAGCCGTTTATTTTCATTATCCTATGATGAATTCTTTCAAAGGATTAGTCAAAATCCTGAAGATCATCTTCTTCTCTATCGTTGGATGTGTTAGATATATTTTAAGTTAGTTTATAAAGATACATTTCTTAAATCTGATAGGAGTGATCCAGAATCAGCATTTAAAATAAGTGATAGTTATGACTGGCATAATATCCGTTTTATTCACAACATTGCTAGAAGCCATTACTCTGGATTAAATATCCATCCAAATGTAATTGGTTCAACTATTGTCCAACCAATCCTACAACACATTCCAGGAAAAAAATCCGGTTACCTTACCTATGATTATAATCGCCCTTGCCTAATGATTAACATCAATGGGATATGCGTAATAATGATGCTTATGGATGCCAGCTTTTATGATTACCATTTTTTCTCAAGGCTATTCCCTGATTTTAATCACACATTAATAGAAGATCAGCTTATCGAGATTATGGCACTTCTAATTCACGGTAATTCTAGACTCAAAGAATACCCAGGATTTTGGATTGAGTATGATCCCTCGTTTAAAATTCAAGCGGAACTTCCTAAGAAAGTCGTATTAAATCAAGAAGAGAAGATTTCAAAAGGTGAAATTCATTACCGTTTAATTAAAGGGTTCATGAGAAGGAATAATCCAGGACCTGAAACTGAAGCTAAGCTAGAGTTAATAAGAAGCGGAGAAGGATCGACTCTATATGATGAAAAAGAAAGACCAAAAGATGCTTCAAAAATTATAAGCAACAATAATTAAAGAACTTCGGTTAGCAATTACCGATTATACGGATAATCCATCTTTGAAAGAGTAACCCCTGGTTTAGTGCCCTCCAGCAGCTCCCGAATATCTACATCCAGATAATCCGCGATCTTTTTCAGGTCTTTCAGGTGGGGTTGGCTTCGGTTAGCGCATATTGCTGCAATAGCTGTGGTACTCTTTCCTAAGTGTTCAGCCAGTTCCTTCTGCTGAATATCCTTTTCGGCCAGCACCACCTTTATTCTATTGATTCTATCCATATTACGCTATGCTCTAATTGTTCCAAAATGTACGCAATCTTAGGAAAGCAATACATTCAAACTGATGCTAATATAGTATCTGCTTAAATCAATGCAATATAAACTTACATTCATTGTCAGTCCTAACGTAAGTCGTACTTGTACCAACATGTATCTAAGTTATGAGGACATATTCACGATGAACTAAGAATCCATCACAGTGAGAATTGCTCCGCGATAGACGAAGTGAAGCGAATTGGCAGAATGCCAGACGGAAGTGGGCACTACGCGACAATCTGCTGCTAACGGTAGTTTTCTGAGTTACACTACCAGATAATCATTCTCTTCCGATAAACTTGCTGAGCGGTGCGTAGTTCCAGTAAATAAATTCCCGGAACCAGCGGAGAACTATCTATTCCTACATCCTGCTGAGTTACAGTAATTTCTATCATTTTTCCTTCGGAAGAATAAAGCCTTAATTCCACAGTGGTAAGTTGGGCTAGATTTTTTATAAAGACAGGGTCGCCACGCCGTACTGGATTCGGGTACAACACTAACTCTTCAATGGCTGGCTCATCGCCTACCGCAGTGATAATGGGTTCGCTCGGTTCACCCCCTCCATCGCCCGGTTCACCTCCCCCGTCACCTCCGGGATTACTGGAATTTTGGTTTTTCTGTACCGTCAGGTTAAAATTCTGAGAAGCTGAAGCGCCCTGAGAGTCAGTAGCCTTTACTTCTAAGATTATCAACCCGGTATCACTTTCAACCGGAACTCCTGATAGAATGCGTGTAGTCTGGTTGAATTTTAGCCATTGAGGAAGATCTTCACTATCCTTTTTACTGACACTATACGTAAGTACGTCACCCGCATCATTATCCAAAAATGCATTTGTTGGAATTTCGAAACGATAGGAAGTATCCACCTTCGCAATCTGGTCTTCAATCCTGGCTTGCACCACTGGCTCTCGGTTTACCTGCCGTTGGTAGGTGTTTTTAAACAAAGTGATCTGTTGGCTATTGTAGGTGATAATGTCTATATCGCCGTCATCATCCGCATCTACTGTACGAAAGCCTTGGGCTGAAAGCTCATCGATAACGGTAGCTGACCCAAAAATGCCTTCACCGTTAGTATTTTCCTGCCAAACCACTCCCGAGGTCGTTGATAAAATGATATCCGCGTCGCCATCAGCATCCAGATCAGCAAAACTAATTGCTCCCTCCGCGGTGATATTTAAGTTTGTGTCAGAAAAATCACCGTTACCATTGTTCTTGTACCAGATTAGTTGGCCATTAGCTGATTGATCTAGAATATCAGGATCGCTATCCCCGTCCAGATCGACTACCCATTCGCCCTTGGCAGTAGCTGCTGCCTGAAATTGAGTGTCATTTGAGTTTTGGTACCAACCATCTTTGGTTACTACGTCCTCAAATCCATCCGTATTTAAATCTACTATTTGCGTAATAGCGCCTTCTATTGTTCCCGAACGGGTAAAACTTCCGGACTCCAATTTCCACCAGCCGTACCGGCTTCCTGCCTCGTTCACCGGGGCAAATAATAGTCCACCAGCCGACAGGAAAATAGGCAGATTGCTGAGGTTACCGCGATAGATAATTAGTTCTTGAGTAATTCCGGTTTGCGAGCTTCGCCACCGTACTACGGCCAGCCCCGCCGCATTTACATCCATTACCAGTAATTCCTGTATACCATCGTTGTCCAAATCCCCTGTAGCCAAAGTAGCATTTGGTGAATTTACCTTCTTCTGAATTTTCGGAGGTAGAATATTACCCTGCTGAATGCTCAGCTCCGATATATGCGCTGTTGATTGGATAATTAAATCGGATAAGGAGCTGCTACTGGGTTGAATGATTACATTTTTTATTTTATCGATAGTGAGTTGATCGATAGCTCGATAGTCAATACTATCCCAGCGACCACTGGCATTTTCTTCCCAGTAAATTCCGGGTTCGTTCGGGCGATCCGTAATAAGATCCTGATCACCATCCTGGTCCATATCAGCCCACTGAACTACAGCTTCATTAGTAAGAGAATGGTACTGGGCTGATTGCCACGATTCCTGGTTTTCAATCCAACCGATTTGGGGTGGTTCAACGCTACTACAGGCTTCCGATACAACACTCACGAAGAAATCAAGATCGCCATCCTGATCTACGTCGTCGATGAGTAATCGTTGGGGCCGTTGGTTGAGGGCTTCAAAACCAGTCACGGTTAAAAAAGAGGGCGTAGCACTGAGGCTTCCACTATTGTTTGATAAGTAACCAATTCGGTAGGTTCCGGTCCAATTGTATCCTTCGGTAATTAGTAGGTCAGTCTGGTTATCACCATTCATATCGGTAGCGGCTAGTGCAATGGGAGATGAAACTCCTTCTACGCTTATCGAGTCGGTCATGGCATAAGCCGTGCTGCTATTCAGGACGTAGATTTTTCTGCTACCCTGCCAAATAATATCGGATAGTTTATCGCCATCAATATCTGCCTGAAGAAATGAAGACACATCCGAAGGTGGTCGGGCCCCGCCTTCGGCCCAAAGGGTACGGTCTGAAAATGTATTACTACTTGACTGCTCGTACCAGAATAGTTGTTCATCCTCAGCTACCAGAATGTCTAACTTGCCATCCTGGTTCAAATCAAGAACGGTTATATCATTCGCTGCAACCGAAGTACTCAGGTTACTGGCAATCGTGTTTTTTTTGAAGCTACCTCCCGACTGATTTTCGTACCACAGCAGTGCCCGGTCTTCGGTATCATAAACCAGCAAATCAGGATAACTGTCCTGATTTACATCAATCGGTAATGCAAAGGCCCAATTGGCAGCTTCATCAATGGTTTGGCCAACTGCAAATGGGGTTGACCCGCTATTTGATAGCAGAACGTATTTGCTCGGCACTCTTCGGTTGGGTTCAATCACCAATGCTCCCAGAAATCCAATTGTAGCTTCTGGTTTTTTGGCAATCTCGATAGTAACTCCACCATTACTGTTAGGAATCACGTTTTCTATAGTAACAATGCTTGTAGTATTGAAGGAAGCGTTCAGTTCTACTTCCCGAGCACCAATACGATATAAAGTAGTCCGATCTTCGTCAAAAAAGGAGCTCCCGTAGAAACTAAAGCGGTAGGTTTGATCGGAATCAAGTCCGGTGATTTCTACTTGCTCGGTTCCTCGGGTAAAATAATAGGAACGGGTTACCGCCTTAGGATAAAAACCTTGCCGTTCATCAGCAAACCCATTTTGGCCGGTTCCATCCCATTTGGTTTTTAGTGTCAGCTTGGCACCAGTATCTTTTCCTAATGCATCTATAAGAGAAACACTTGTGTTTGCTTCCGGTTCTTGTTGTAAATTAGTCCAGCCCTGAGCGTTATCTTCCAGAAGGTTATTGAAGTTAACATAGATCGGAGAGATTGCCGTCTCAGGAGGCAATTCACCTACAATGTCCACATCATTATCCTGATCAGCGTCCAGGGTAGTTACCAGTGAATACTGGGCAGCATCACCAGCATCAGATGGGTTTACCTGTAATAATGTCTGCTTATCAAACTGGGCGTAAGAAAAAGTGAAACTGAAAAAGAAAAAAAGTGGTGTTAACCACGTAATACTTCGATGCATAATTACTTAAAATACCGTTAGGAAGCTTGCCAAGAATTAGCAAGAAACGTACAAAGTAATTACTAGAACTTTTATTATTCTAATAAAAACTATATTTATTTCGTGAAATTAAGGAAATACCCACTGATTTGAGTAGTTTTTCCCATTCATACTGGCACCACCCCTTTATAGCGGTTTTTGGCAATAATTTATTGCTAATTGTACGTACTGATTGTCGACAGAATACTAAAAAAGTTAGACAGTTAGCTTTATATCTAAAAATTCCTAGCTCTTATCAGTACTATCTTACCAAAATTGATTTTACAGTCTTTACTGTCTCATTTTGTTGATACTTTATCTCACTATGATAAATGCCGGATCTGGATTCTAAGTCAAAAGCCGACTGCCTTTCTCTTTACCATATTGCCTAAATAGATATTTATTCCTGAAATCTGACCTACCAGATAGTAGTTGGAACTTTTACTCTCTGGTTCCAACATCAGCGGTTGAAGAATTCAATCCGTACTGATCTATCAGATAAACCAAGGAGGTCATGGCGGCTGCGCCCAGTAACAGTTCTCGGCGATTAACGATCTCAAATACATCTAAGGCCGAATGATGCATATCAAAGTACCGCTGGGAGTCAGGACGCAACCCGATGAGTTCTACGCCCTGCGGTTTCAGAGCGCTGATATCGGCCCCACTGCCGCCACGGTCAAACTTATGTAAATCGTAAGAAGTAAATAGCGGCTTACATTGCTGAAGTTGCTCGTAGGCTGCATCGCTCACGTCCAGGCTAAAGCCCCGGGGAGTAAAGCCCCCAGCGTCGGATTCAATAGCGGCCAGATGGTTTTCACCGTTTTCTTCCGCTAGCGCCGCGTATTTCTTCGCTCCGGCCAGTCCGTTTTCTTCGTTCATAAACAGCACCGCGCGGATAGTGCGCTTGGGTTGGTAATTCATGGCTTTCAATGCCCGCAGTACTTCAATAGAGTGTACTACCCCGGCCCCATCGTCGTGGGCACCTTCGGCCAAATCCCAGGAGTCGAGATGACCGCCCACCACAATGTACTCGTCCGGATACTCACTTCCTTTCAATTCTCCCACTACGTTATAGGAAAGCACATCGTCCAGCATCTGGCAATGAGTCTCGAGGTAAAAGGAAAGATCAGGTTCTTCCTTCAGAACATCACTTAACAGGTCGGCATCGTTGGTGCTAATAGCTACGGCCGGTATCTTCGGAATGTTGAAAGAATAAACCGTACTGCCAGTATGCGGATAATCGTCGAACGCGGTAGACAGCGAACGCACAATAGTACCCACTGCCCCGTATTTGGCGGCTTCAGAAGGGCCACTACGCCGCTGGTTTCCGGCCAGCCCGTAGGCCGCACCGGTCTGAATCTGGGTTTGGTCCATCGGACGGTTAAAAAACACAATTTTACCCTTCACCTTTTCTTCTCCTAAGTCGGCCAGTTCTTCAAACGTATGTACTTCTACTACTTCGGCCAGTACTCCTTCAGCCCCGGTTCCTACTGCATTTCCTAAGGCAGTAATGTTTACTTCGTGGGTTCCTAGCTTCTTGGAATTAACAATCCGCCCTACTTCCTGCTCGCCCCGCACCCAGTGGGGTACCATTACCGGCTGAAGGAAAACACTATCAAAACCGTACTGCTGCATGAGTTGGCGCCCCCACTCTACCGCCGCGGCGGCTTCGGGCGATCCGCTTACTCGTCCGCCTACATCTTTGCACAAACTTCGCAGATTATCGTAAGCCTCACCACGCAGGAGAATTTCGTCGTATACTTGGCGCACCATTTCGGCGTCGTCCTGGGATTGAGCCCAACTCAGTGTTATCGTAGCTGATAGCAGGTAAATGGTTAGTAACTGAATTTTTTTCATCGTTTAAAGGATAGGATTACGTGTAAAATTTAGTCTTCTAGTAGTTCGGCATCCCGAAGGATGTACATCATGCGGTCGGGGTTATCGGCATTGAGCTCCAACCTTCCGCGCAGCTTAATTACCTCCGAAGAGAGTTCAATATTATCCTGGCTGAATACTTCCATCACGGTTTCGGGTCCGGCCCCACCGCAGAAGAAGCAGGCCGCAATAGGCAGTGCCGACAATATGAAGTACTTGGGCTTTAAGTAAGCTTCAAAGGGTATCATATAGCCTTTCACTACGATTTGCTGATCATCCAGAAGTTGAGCTTGTTCGCCAAAAACCGGATACGATACTTCGTAGCCCACCGAAGCATCGTAGCGGTCTTCAATCTCCACGTCGGCCAGGCTTTTCCACACATTCTTCTCAGTCTGCGCCCAAAGGGTGAGCGATGTTAGCAACAGAAGTATTACATACAACAAACGTATCAGCATAATGCTTGGATAGGTACTCTCGAAACTCTAATTTAGTACGATTCTGTAAGAATGCTATTAGAATTTTTGGCTTTCTTGCTAATTAGCCAATATATCTTTGCCTATGTCAGTCCCAACCAATGAATTAGAGGTGATTCACCAACCGGACAAAAAACGATTTGCCATTCTGCTAGACGAAGATACTGCAGTGTTAGAATACATTCCGGCCAAGAATTTTTTAGTATTTACCCACACCGAAGTGCCATCGGCACTGGAGGGTCAGGGACTGGCGGGTAAACTGGCCCGCGCTGGGCTGGAATACGCCAAAGAACAAAAGCAGCGGGTAATGCCATTGTGCCCCTACGTGGCTATGTACATTCGTCGGCACCCCGAATATAGATCGCTAATATTGCCGGGGTTTAAGGTATAGCAGGTGGATTTTACTGATCCGGCTTATCTGCGCCAGGGTAATGATCGTCAGCGGTCAGCCTACCAAACATTGAGTGAATTAAAGCTCTTTTCCAATCTCGCAGATTTTCATCCGGTACTCACCGGTACTGTTCCGCTGGGTATTGATATCCCGGGCAGTGATCTGGATATCTGCTGCGAAGTATACCAACCGCAGTCATTTGTTCAAACAGTGAGTCAGCGATATCATCACCTACCCGATTTTGAGGTTCAACCCGTCATCAGTAATAATGTACTGGCTACCGTTATTCGGTTTCGCACCCAGCAATGGTTGATTGAGTTATTCGGTCAACCGTTTCCCCCAGTTGAACAGCAGGCTTACCGGCACATGGTGGTGGAGCACCGTACTCTGGAATTGGCTACCAAGGATTTTTGGGAGGATATTAAAGAGCTAAAGCGAAAAGGCCTCAAAACCGAACCTGCTTTTGCCCAGTTGCTGGATTTACCAGGTGATCCTTACGAAGCGGTACTTTCGCTAGAATCTTTTTCTGATAAGCAACTGCAGAAGTTGTTGCGGACGGTGGGTTATCATAACTAATGTTCTGCTCAGCAGTTAACCTAATACTTTTAGAGCTCAACCAATTTTTATTATGGCCAAAGATCACGGACCCCAAATTAAAGACGACGAAGCCTACGAGGCGCTTCGCGATGAAGGATACAGTAAGGAAAAAGCCGCCCGCCTTGCTAACACCGGCCGCTCCGAGGCAGGTAAAAAAGGCGGTAGCAGCAAACCCTACGAAGAGCGGACAAAAAAAGAGCTTTACCAGCAAGCGAAAGAGATCGGGATAGAAGGCCGGTCGCAAATGAACAAGCAAGAGCTGATTAATGCTTTAAGAAATCATTAGTCACTCTAACGTTAGTTCTGGACTATTGATGAAAATGGTATATTGGCTATTATGTTTGCCAGATTACTTTTCGGACTTACTTTGACCTTTAGCCTCAGCCTAAACAGCGCATATTCTCAGGATAGGTTTCCCTGGACTCGCTACACTATTGACGATACTTCCTTCGGAGCTGACGGCACTAAAGTTTGCTTTGCCAACCAGGACTCGCTACCGGATATTGTGGTGGGTTGGGAGCAGGGTAACGTAACCCGACTCTACTTTCATCCGGGTAATCCTACTCAGGAGTGGAAGTACGTAGAAGTCCCTTCCCCCACCGTAGAAGACGCCCTAGTAGTTGATTTGGATCAAGACGGCTTTTCCGACATTATCACTCTGTCGGAAGGCAAACACCGACGAATAACCGTACACTGGGCTCCCTCAAACTGGAGACAATACAATCAATCTTCTGCCTGGCAGTCAGTAGACGTACCTTGTACAGTGAACCGTACCCAGTGGATGTTCGGGGTGGCTCACCAGGTAGATGGAAAGCACGGAGTTGATCTGATTGTGGGTTCCAAAGGGCAAGACGGCACCCTAGGCTGGCTGGAAGCTCCATCAAATCCACGCGACATGGATCAGTGGCAATACCACGAAATTTCACCGGCCGGCTGGATTATGTCCATTGAGATAATTGATATGAACCAGGACGGGTATTCGGATATTCTAATCTCAGATCGTAAGGAAGCCTCACGGGGAGTGCGCTGGTTGCAGCATCCGATCAAACATACTGAATTAGACAAACCCTGGCAAAATCATATTATTGGACTAACGCAGGGTGAACCTATGTTTCTGACTACAGCTGACTGGAAGAACACTCATCAACTCAGTATTTTTGTATCGGATTTATACGGAAAAATTCACCATTTCTCCCAGACAGCAGAGGGCTGGGCAGAGAATCAGGTAACATACCCCGTAGAAGCAGGAACGAGGGGCAAGTCGGTAACGACCGGAGATTTGAATCTGGATGGCACTTTGGATTTGGTCACTACTTACGAAGGGGCAGACCACCGACACGGTGTGATGCTAAGCACCCAGATTACTTCGGGCTGGAAGCATTATGCAATTAGCGATACGTTGGGGCGTAAATTTGATTTAGCTAAGTTAATAGATCTAGACCAAGATGGCGACCTGGATGTACTTACCAGCGAAGAGAATAACAATAGTGCTACGCAGGGCGGCCTGGGAGTAGTTTGGTACGAAAACCCGGAAAAATGAAAAAAGCGCCTTACGGCGCTCCTTCAGTTATCCAAACCCTAATGATCAAAATATATTCTTTATATAATACAGAAAATAGCCCATCCGGCTAATACGGTAGTTACTTTAATTGCTAATTCTATTCTTTTGCTTGTGTCCATCGTTCCGTAATTTTAGTGATTACTAACTAAGCTAAGTAAAACCAATAGTGTACCAAGCAGGTTCACGAAATACTACGTTAGTTGAAAAATAACTTTTTGATCAGAAAAAAGGGGACATGGGCTATTTCAGGGCAGATTTTTAGCCCGGCAGAAACAAAGCTTTATCCCTATCAGTGTGTGAGTATTTTTTCCCAAATGGGGAATTTAGTCCCGTTTACTTCCCGGAATCATAACCCCCAACCCACCATCAATCCGGTAAGCCTGGCCGGTCATGAAGGCCGCTTTATCACTACAGAGATAGGCAATAAACTCACCGATCTCCTGCGGCTGGGCAATACGTTCGGTTAAGTGCATGTCTACACATTCCTGGTACACTTGTTCCGGATCAGGCGACTGCGAGATACCCCAGCGTAGCATAGGGGTATCTACCGAACCGGGGCAAACCGCCACGCAACGCACGTTAGGAGCGTAGTCTACCGCAATACTGCGGGTAAGCCCCAGCATAGCCGTTTTAGAAGTAGTGTAGGGGGCCACGTTGTTTTGCGTAAGCATGGCCTGCACGCTAGAAACGTTTACTACCACTCCGCGGCCAATTTTCTGCATGTAGGGAATAGCGTGCTTAGCGCAGAGGAAAGCACTTTTCAAATTAACGTTCATTACCATATCCCACTCTTCTTCACTAGTCTCGGTCACCGTAGAGTAACGTTGGATACCGGCGTTGTTCACTAAGTAGTTCACCTGGCCAAAAGTGGCTTCTGCAGTAGCAATGGCTTCCATCACTTCCTTCTCTTTGGATACATCACAGCGTAGAAAACGAAGGCGGTCTTCCGAAAAATCAAGCAATATTTCTCCCTCCAGCGGATCAACATCCAAAACTACCACATTTGCGCCTTCCCGCAACAGTACTTCGGCTGTTGCCCGACCGATACCTTTACTTCCGCCAGTAACGATTGCCGTACGCCCTTGATGTTCCATAGCTGTGATTTTGGGTAGAATGCGCTGAAGATAACAGAAAACCAATAACATTGTCAACTATTGGGACTTGCTTTGGTGGCTAGGTTAGACAAAGCCTTCGTCTGCGCTTCTAACCTAATACGAATGTCCGATAGTTATCCACTCTACTGGTTTGCAAAGAATAAAATAATACGTAGATTTACCCTTCACACAACCTACTAAAGGCCTGTTTCTGAAAGGAATGATCTATCCCATATGAGTCCCTTTTCATGTATTAGATTGGCATTCCTTTCGCACCTACCTTTGGTTGTTGTTAATTGTTTTCTACCAACCCCTAACCACTATGAGAATACCTCTTACTCTTATTTTCAGAATCTTTTTAGGCTCCCTGATCCTATTTGGATTTCAGATTGCACAGGCTCAGGCACAGACCGTTTCAGGGACTGTGACTGAAGACGGCTCCGGATTACCCGGAGTAAACGTACTCCAGCAGGGTACTACCATTGGTACTGTTACCGACGTGAATGGTAATTACACCATCGCTGTAGAAGGCGATAACCCCGTTCTCGTATTCACTTCAGTAGGCTACGAATCGCAGACGGTTGAAGTCAATGGGCGATCTACGGTGGATGTGTCATTAACCGCTGACCTTACCGAACTTAGCGAAGTAGTAGTAACTGCTTTGGGTATCACGAAAGAAAAACGAACACTTACCTATAGTACTCAGGAAGTGGCTAGCCAGGGTATTGAAGAAGCCCGACCAGTTAATATTACCGAGGCATTAAGTGGTAAAGTAGCGGGTATTGCCGTTACCACCACCGGAGCTGGAGTAGGTGCTCCTACTAAAGTAGTTCTTCGAGGTAACCGTTCATTGCAAAGTAACGGAAGCCAACCGCTGTATGTCATCGATGGTATCCCAGTAGGCGGCGATATTTCTGATCTTTCTCCGGACGATATTGCTAGTATATCGGTACTGAAAGGTGGTAATGCCGCTGCTCTCTACGGAAGCCGAGCCAACAACGGGGCAATTGTCGTAACCACTAAATCAGGCGCGGGGGCACCCGAAGGCGTAACCGCTACTCTTGGATTTAACTACCAAATTAATTCTCCTATCCTACTAGTCGATTACCAAGATCAGTACGGACAAGGCTCAGCGGGAATATATTCACCCACCGCGTTTACCTCCTGGGGGCCGCTTATGACGGGGCAGATAGTAGACCACTGGTCTAACGACCCTGAATACCTGGCATCAGTAGGTGGTACGTATCCGCTTACTCCCCAACCAGATAATGTCCGTGATTTCTTCCAAAACGGCCATACCATGGCCATTAGCGCTGGGGTGAACATCAACAACGAGAATTCTAATACCAGTATTAACTACACTAATACGGATGGGGCCGGAATTGTACCGCAAAATGACCTAACCCGTCATTATCTAAATATCAGAAATACAACCACTTTATTTGATAAATTGACGGTAGATGCCAAGGTTAATTACATCCGCAGTAACTTCTCCGATGTTTTGGTTAGTGGCGAAAGCTTTGATAATCCAGCCAGATACGCCTACATCTTGCCGAGAAATTTACGTACGCAGGATTTGGAGTACTTTCAGTTTGTTAATGATGCTGGACAATTAAGACAACACTTTTACGTACCTCGATCTAACGAGGCCGGTAACCCTTACTGGACCGTAAACAACGTAAAAAATCCTCGGGTGAACGAACGAATACTAGGGCTACTGTCTCTGAAATATCAAATCACTGACGACTTATCTATACTTGCTCGTTCTGGGGTAGATCGCCGTAATAATTACAATGAATTTCTGCGCTACGTAGACACCTACATTACGGCCGACTTTGGTTCGTATTCTAAAACCTTCAATTACGACTTGGAATGGAACTCTGATCTATTGCTTAGCTATCAGAAAGACCTGAGTGAGAATATTTCGCTAGGCCTTAACGCTGGTGCTAACCTGAGGATATCCAGGTTTGAGAGTGTGGGAGGTTCCGGAGCCAACTTCAATGTCGAGAACCTGTTTGCCTTGGGTAATACCCTGCAACCCCGACCCAACGAAGCTTTTTCCGAGCTTGAACAGCAATCAGTATACGCTTTCGGTGAGATTGGCTTCTACAACGCTATCTTCCTAAGCGGATCATTCCGAAACGACTGGAGTTCTACACTGCCGGAAGCTAGTCGTTCGTACAGCTATCCCTCAGTAGGATTAACTGCGGTTGTGAGTGACCTGGTAGATTTACCTTCGGCGATTAGTTTCTTCAAAGTACGAGGCTCCTGGGCTGAGGTAGGTAACGATACCGCTCCTTACAGTCTTTCCCGACAGGCTAACGTAAACTTTGGCACTATTTCGTTGAGCCCTGTTCTTCCGCTGGCGGATTTAAGACCGGAAACTACCAGAACTATAGAGGCTGGCTTTGACCTGCGATTCTTGGAGGATAATCTACGACTTGACTTTACCTATTATAAGTCAAACACCTTTGATCAATTATTCGCTACCAACGTACCGGTTGCCTCCGGAGTACGTAGCGTATTCTTGAATGGTGCCGATATTCAGAATCAGGGTATAGAAATAGTACTGGGGGTTACTCCGATAACCACTCCTGCTTTCTCCTGGGACTTCACCGCTAACTTCGCTAGAAACGTTAGTGAAGTGGTTGAAATTACTGATAATGTTGATGTGTTGATTCAGGGAAGTGGCTTCTTAAATGAGTATCAGATTAGAGCTGGTGAACCTTTTGGCACTCAGTATTCCCGTGGATTCGCAAGAGATAATACACCAGAGAGAAATGTACTGATTGACTCTCAAGGTTTACCTATCGTTACTGCGGGTAAAACCGTACCGGTAGCTAATTTCCAACCCGATTGGCTCATGGGGATTAATAATACCTTCAAATACAAAAACTTCTCTTTACGAGCCTTGGTAGATATGAGGCAGGGTGGGCAAGTTACCGTATTTACGGAAGCTATTATGGCGGGAAGCGGATTGCTTGAATATACTGCTCCCGGAAGAGACGGAACTTTAGTCTTTGGCGAAAATGTTTTTGCCGGAGAATCAGCGGTTTTAGTTGATGAGAATGGTGAGCCTACCAGCACTCCTAACAATATTGAGATAAGCGCTGAAGACTTATGGAATCGATTAGGAGGCAGAAACACCCCGGTAGGTGAAGCGTTTATCCGAGATGCTTCTAATATCCGTTTGAGAGAGCTTTCTTTCAGCTATAATGTTCCGGCAAGTACACTGTCTGGGCTTCCTTTCCGAAGTGCCCGGTTCTCGTTAGTAGGAAGAAATTTATTCTTCTTCTCTAATAAGACCGAATATTTTGACCCTGAAGCCGTTCAGTCAGTAGCGAACAATGCGGAAGGATTAAATTCATTTGCGCTACCGACTACCCGGAGCTTCGGTGTGTCAGTAAACCTTGGATTTTAATTATAAATTATAATGAAGATGAATCGTAGCATATTATATATTACAGCTTTGTCCATTATCTTTTTGGCCAACAGCTGTACCGACGATTTTACGGAACTAAATACTGATCCAAAAAATCTTACAGTAGATAATCTCACGCAGAGTGAATACGGTGCCGTAGTAAAAGCCGCCATGTATACTCCTGCATTCTTGGGTGATCCTGCCCGAGGGCCTTTCCAGCTTACCCAATCACTTTTCTCTGACATCTACGGTGGCTACTTTGCCACTACTGCCCCTAACTTCAACTCTGATAAGTTTATCTTAGTAGGTGGGTGGCTCAACGGGGCGTTCAATTACTTCTATGCTAGTGCTGCCCCTCAGATTAAGTATGCGGAGGATTTTGCCGCTGAGAATGGATTTGAGCTGGAAAACGCCATGATGAAAGTATGGCGCGTATGGGCCTACCACCGAGTCACTGATTTTTGGGGACCTATACCTTACTCAGAATTCGGAAATGGGGAGCTGTCGGTACCCTACGACGCGCAGGAAGACATTTACCGGGATTTCTTCACCACATTGGATGAGGCGATTCCAGTGTTACAGAGCAACGCCGGGGGCACTTCTTTTTTAGGAAGCAATGATTTGGTGTACGGAGGTAATGTAGATCAGTGGATTAAATTTGCTAACACCCTGCGCCTTCGTCTAGCTATGCGAGTGAAATATGCAGATCCTGCCTTAAGTCAGGCTGAAGCAGAAGAGGCAGCCGCACTCGGTGAATTTATTGAAGATAATGCCGATAACGCTATTATTGAGACTAACCCTGACTTCAGAAACCCCTACAACACGATCACGCAATGGGGGGAATTTCGCATGAGTGCCGACATGGAAAGCATTCTTAAAGGGTACGAGGATCCCAGAATACAATTCTACGCTGCTCCGGCGGCGGAGCCTGATCCTACCGATGATCCGGCTAATATTTCTTTCCCTTACGAAGGTATGAGAAATGGACAGTCTCAGGTAGCCAAACAGGGAACTAACTTCAATGCTATAGCCTCCGATATGGCTCCGGCTTACACCGAAGCTGGCGCTCCCGGACCCAACTATGTCGTCATGAATGCGGCTGAGTCTTACTTCTTAAGAGCAGAGGGCGCAATAGAAGGATGGAACATGGGGGGAACCGCCCAGGATTTGTACGAGCAAGGTATTGTTGCTTCTCACGTAGAGTACGGCCTAGATGGAAATAATCTATCCGGCAACCCTTATGTAGAGAGCACTAACACTCCCGATTCTTACAACGGAACTGATCCTGCCCCTTCGGAAGTACCCGTTGCCTTTAATACTGGTGGGAGTACCGAAGAACAGCTTGAACAGATCATTACTCAGAAGTGGATATCTCTCTATCCTAACTCTCAGGAAGCCTGGGCAGAAAAGAGAAGGACCGGTTATCCAATCTTCTACGATCGTCTGAACACTGATGATCCGACTATTCCGGTAACCACTGTCCCTAGAAGAGTACCATTTGTAGATGGCGAGTTTACCACTAATCCTGAAGCAGTTAATGCCGCAATAGATAATCAGTTGGGAGGTCCCGACACCGGAACTACACCACTCTGGTGGGATGCTAAACCTTAAGCTTTAGCAAATTTCTTATAAAAAGTGCCAATTGACCTGGCACTTTTTTTTTACCTTTATTTTCTACTATGGCCGTAAAAACTCTACTGCATACATTCTTTTGGACAGGTAGTCTGATCTTGCTTTTTGCCTGCGCTGAGCAAACTACCGAAGACCAACTGTTCACTAAGCTTTCTTCGGCTGAGACCGGAATTGAGTTTAGGAACATTCTGCGCGAAAGCGAAGAGTTTAATGTGATGAAGTACGGTTACTTCTACAACGGGGGCGGAGTAGCGGTGGGTGACATCAATAATGATGGCCTGGCCGATGTATACCTAAGCGGAAACCTAGTAGCCAGTAAACTCTATCTGAACGGAGGTGATTGGAGCTTTGAGGACATAACCGAATCAGCCGGAGTAGGCGCGGCCGGGCTGTGGAATACCGGAGTAGCGATGGCCGATGTAAATGGTGATGGGTGGCTGGATATTTATGTCTGCCGCTCCGCTGCGGCCAGTGCCGACCGTAGGAAAAACCTACTATTTATCAACACTACGGCTTCTTCGGGCGAAGTATCCTTCTCCGAACAAGCCGAAGCCTACGGCTTGGCCGACCCGGGCTATTCCACTCAAGCCACCTTCTTCGACTACGACCGGGACGGGGACTTAGACGTGTACGTACTCAACCACTCTACCCAGGAGTTTGCCAGTTTCAGCAACTTAGTGAGTCAGCACAAAAAAAGAACGAATCGCCAGCTAGGCGATAAGCTGTTCAGAAATCCCGGATCAAGTCCGGGACAGGTTCAGGAACGGTTTGTTGATGTTAGCCAGGAAGCCGGGATTATTCAGAACGTGTTGGGTTTTGGGTTGGGGGTAGCCGTCACCGACGTAAACAGTGATGGCTGGTTCGATATTTATGTAACCAATGACTACAACGAAGAAGATTATCTCTACATCAACCAACAGAACGGCACTTTTCAGGAGTCGTTGAGAAACTACGTTGAGCATACCTCCTTATTCTCCATGGGCTGCGATGCCGGAGATATTAATAATGATGCCAGTCCCGACATCATTACCTTAGACATGCTGCCGGAGGACAACTTCCGGCTGAAGATGTCGCTGGGTTCGGAGAACTACGATAAGTACCGGGAGCTAATTCGCAGCGGTTTCCACTACCAGACTATGCGAAATATGCTGCAGCTGAACTCTCCCCCCTATCCCCCCCAGGGGAGACAAAGGGGGGGGGAAGTAAAAGGATATTTCAGAGAGATTGGTCAGCTAGCCGGAATATCTAGCACCGATTGGAGCTGGGCACCCCTCATTGCCGACTACGACCTGGACGGATGGAAAGACCTATTCGTCACTAATGGCTACGCCCGCAACTACCTGGATATGGACTTTATGAACTACGTGGTGGGCGAGCAGGTGAAAGCCCAACGGCAGAATCTGGATGTAGAATTAATGGGCCTCGTAGAGAATATGCCCGCTATTGAGGTGCCTAATTATCTGTACCGCAACCAAGGGGACCTAACCTTCTCTAATCGCACCGCCGAATGGGGACTGGAGCAGCCGACCTTATCCAACGCCGCGGCCTACGCTGATCTGGATAACGACGGGGATCTGGACTTAGTCGTCAACAATGTGAACGAAGAAACTTTCGTCTATCGTAACAACGGCGAATCGCAGAATCGTCGCTTCCTGAAAGTAAGGCTGCAAGGGGAAGGAAAAAATACTTTCGGAGTAGGTGCTAAAGTGTACTTACAGCATAATGATCAGATACAGTATCAGGAAATGATTCCGGTGCGGGGATTTCAATCATCGGTTCCTTACGAGTTGGTATTTGGTTTGGATACGCTGGCTACGGTAGAAAAGCTGACGGTGGTATGGCCCGACAGTTCTTTCCAATCGCTACAAAATACAGAGGCCAATCAAACGCTGGTTCTTAAACAAGCTGAAGCCCAACTGGGAACCGCCGAAGCTCTCCCAACTACCGCCGCTATTTTCACTACTGCCCCCGATAAGCGGGGAATTGACTTTGCTCACCAGGAAAATTCTTTCTTGGATTTCAAACGAGATAAAATGCTCCCGCAGGGCATCTCCAACCTAGGTCCTAAAATCAGCCGAGGTGATTTTGACGGCGATGGCTTGGTGGACTATCATATTGGCGGTGCGAAGGGTCAAGCCGGAGCGATATTCCGGCAACAACCGGATGGCACCTTTACCCGGCTTTCTTCTCCAGTTCTTGAGGCTGATGCCGCTTCCGAAGATACGGGCGGATTATTCTTTGATGCCGATGAGGATGGTGACCTGGATCTATACGTCGTTAGCGGCGGCAGCGATTTTGCCGAGCAAGATCCGGCACTGCAAGACCGCCTGTATCTAAATAATGGGCGGGGAAATTTTAGCAAAGCCAACCTGCCCGCTATGCTTACCAGCAGTTCCACGGTAAGCTCTGCTGATATAGATCAGGACGGAGACCAGGATTTATTCGTTGGCGGAAGATTAATTCCCGGAAAATACCCGTTATCGCCCCGCAGCTATATCTTGGAAAATGATGGTCGTGGTAACTTTACCGACATCACCGAAACCTTCGCGCCCGGACTGGCTCGTGCCGGAATGGTTACGGATGCCGTATTTACCCAACTAAACGACGATGATTATCCTGACCTGGTAGTGGTAGGAGAATGGATACCCGTTCGCTTATTTATCAATCAGGGTGGCCAGCGATTAGAAGCAAGTGAAATATCCAATACCGGAGGTTGGTGGAACAGCCTGCACGCGGCTGATCTCGACCAGGATGGTGATACCGATCTGGTTGCCGGAAACTTCGGCAAAAATAACCTGTACCGCCCGAATGCCGACGAGCCGGTTCGGTTGATCTACAGCGACTTTAACCAGAATGGCTCGATTGATCCGATTTTCACCCATTATCTGCAGGGCGAAGAAGTATTTGCCTACAGCAAAGATGAATTGCTTAGCCAGATTATTGAGTTAAAGAAGCTTTTTCCTGACTACGAAACCTTTGCTCAGACTCCACCTAGCGAGTACTTCAGTGCCGAGCAATTGGCCGATGCCGATACACTGTCGGCTACTCTGTTTGAATCAGTATACTTGGAAAATCAGGGGGGATCATTTACCGTTACGCCTTTGCCTCTGGAGGCTCAGTTTGCTCCGGTATACGCCATTACTTCGGGTGACATAAACCGGGATGGGCATTTGGATCTGATACTGGGAGGAAATCAATCCATTACCCGCGTCAGTACCGGACGCTACGATGCCAGCTTTGGATTAGTGCTTGCCGGCAACAGCAATGGTCAGTTCGAAGTCATACCACCAAATCAGAGTGGAGTGATAGTACCGGGCGATGTGCGCGATATTATTTACGAAGAAAATGCCGATAAATCGTATCTGCTATTCGCCCGAAGCAACGATAGCGTAGCAGTATACGTTTCGGTACCCTCACTCCCTTAACACCCGATTGCTCCGGCCAAGTAGGCGGGTTGTTTAGCTTCTTAAGTTTATCTAAATTATGCACAACAACCTAACTACTTTACGATGCGTAATTTTGCTATTCTATTTTTTGCATTACTACTGATTTCTGCCTGCAGTACCACACCTACCACCACTGAGGTAAGCTCCGAAGAAATCAGTTTTGAGCCGCCCAACATTATTTATATTATGGCTGATGACCTAGGCTACGGCGATCTAGGATGCTACGGCCAAACCCAAATTCAAACTCCCAATATTGATGAGCTAGCCGCTCAGGGCATTAAGTTTACCCAGTTCTACGCTGGCTCCACCGTTTGTGCGCCCTCCCGCGCGGTGCTCATGACCGGACAGCATACCGGGCGTACCCACGTGCGGGGTAACGCTGGGGGCAATATCGACCGGCAGTCGTTACGGGCCGAAGACGTAACCGTGGCAGAAGTACTAAAAGACGTAGGCTACCAAACCGCTTTAGTAGGAAAATGGGGATTGGGAGAAGTAGAGCAGGAAGGTCATCCACTGAAGCAGGGCTTCGATTCCTTCTACGGATACTTGAACCAACGTCATGCTCATAACTATTATCCCGAGTTTTTATGGGACAACCTCGACTCCGTATTTTTAGATAACGAGGTAAAGCACGTAGGTGGCGATAGAGGAGGCTTTCTGGCTGGCTACGCAACTAAAAAGGTGGATTACAGCCACGATCTAATTATGGACGAAGCGCTAGAGTTTCTTCAGCAGGAGCGGGATCAGCCCTTCTTTCTGTATTTAGCGCTTACCATTCCCCACGCCAATAACGAAGCGGGGAAAGAAGGGATGGAAGTGCCTGACTACGGTATCTACGCCGATCGGGACTGGCCGGAGACGCAGAAAGGCACCGCCGCCATGATCACCTACATGGACAAAGATATTGGCCGGCTGATGGAAACCCTGAAAGCACAGGGCATTAACGAAAACACCCTAGTCATCTTCACCTCCGATAACGGTCCTCACCGCGAAGGCGGCAACGATCCTGACTACTTTGATTCTAATGGTCCACTTCAGGGAATTAAGCGAGCTATGCATGAGGGTGGTATTCGGGTGCCCTTTATCGTTCGCTGGCCCGCGCATACTCCCGCCGGGGTCACTTCCGATCATATTGGTTACTTCGGAGATATGATGGCTACCTTTGCCGAATTGGCCAAGACCGACTATCCGGAAAATACTCAGAGCATTAGCATCGTACCTACCCTTTTGGGCCAGGCCGAAAATCAACGTCCCCATAACTATCTGTATTGGGAGTTTTACGAACAAGGTTCGCGACAGGCGGTGAGGATGGGCAACTGGAAAGGTATTCGCGAACCTATGTTCACTGGTGACCTTCAACTCTATAACCTAGAGAGCGATATTGGTGAGCAAAACAATGTAGCCGATCAACATCCCGATGTGGTAGAAGACATCACCAGAATTATGGATGAAGCTCATGAACCCTCTTCGAATTGGGTGGTCACTCAGCGTGATTGATATTCGTAGTAAGTACTATTCGTTCAAACCAAACTGCATGAAGTGATGCAGTGGTGCTAATCTTTCTTCCCGCTAATCCGTAAACCTTAACAGAAAAAGAATAAGGTAGCCTGGCCTCTCGCTAAATATCTGCGGTCTGCAATATTCTCCGAAGCTATTCGACTTATAGTTACCTAACACCTTCACTACCGAACGACTATGGAACGGGAATTTTTACCCTTGGCCGAATTTGTTCAGAACTTACCGATGAAAAACAATTTTCCCTACGAAGTAAAGGTAAGTTTTGATCCGTTGATTGAACGAGTAGAAAGCTTCTCTAAGAAGTCGGCAATGTCCGATGTAGTTTACCAGGAAGTAATCCAGAAATTCAAGCAGCTGGAGAAGCTGGCCGCCAGCAATAGCCAGCACGCGGAGTATAGCGCCGACCTAGAGCACTTGCTGGCCTACTATTTTCCGCTTTTTTCCCAGAAGGATATTCTAGGCTTTGTAGGTTCGCCCTTCGGTCAGAGCTTCGTGTACCAGACCCCGGCTCTCAAACAGCTATTTCTGAACGGTGAATACGAGATACGGCTTAATGGCTGCGATAACATGACGCCTTCGTTTTTCCCCATCCTTCACGCTGCTCGTCTAATTCTTAATCATTGCTACCACCGCAAAATCGATCTAGAAGTTTCCGAAACTTTTACGCTGCGCCACCGAGAAACAGGGCTAGAGAAACATTTCCGCTCCTCGGTATATCTGGATAGCATTAATATCGTCGAGAAGAAGCCGCTCAAGCCGCTGACCGACGAAGCTCTGCAAAATTTACTCAATAATTACGACGACCGCGAGCGCTGGCTAGCCCAGTTTCCGCCCGAGAATTTTGCTTTTGAAGGCATGAGCTTTGTGCTCTTCGAGAACGTGACCGAGATGGAGATTCTATCCCGCGTACGCGAGCGCATTGGAAACTCCGAAGATGTTGCCGATCTGCACGAACAAGTTCAGTTCGTTGAGCAGCAATTGCAGTCTTTTCTAAGCAACGAACGTATTGTATCCGGTATCACTCCCATTATTATGCGGGAATGGAACGAGAAGGTGGCTAAACTCAGCATACTATCCCGATCCGACTCCGGCCTATCTATTGATCAGCACCCTACCCTGATTCAGGGGTCGTTATACGAAAAGGTCAGTCAGACTAAAGAAACTATTATCTGCCGCGACTTAAACGAGGAGCCGGTAACTGAGGTGGAGCAACTATTACTGGCTAATGGCATTAGTTCACTGATACTTATTCCGGTGATTGATAACCAGGGCGAGATTGTAGCCCTGATTGAATTAGGTGCCCCCGCCGAAACTCCGCTCAGTGCTTTCACTCTGTTCCGACTGAGTGAGGTGATTTCTCTCCTTAAAATTGGGCTGAACCGCTTCCGACGTGAGGTGGAGAACAGCGTTAGTGTATTTATGCAAAAGGAGTTTACCTCTATTCATCCCAGTGTAGATTGGAAGTTCCGGCAGGTGGCCAAGATGGCGCTGTTCCATAAGCAGGAGCACATTGATATGGACATCAGTTTCCCTAATGTGTATCCACTGTTCGGGCAGCTCGATATTGTAGGCTCATCCCGGGCCCGCAACCAAGCTATTCAGGCTGACCTAGATAAGAACCTCTCATTGCTAGCCGATACGCTGGAGCAGTGCCGACAGCAAATAGACTTTCCTCTGCTAGGAATGACCGCTTACAAAGTGGAACGGTGGAAAAAGAAGATTGCGGATAACTTTTTCTCCAGCGATGAAACTCAGGTCAGCAGTTTCCTACTGCAGCAAGTACATCCGCTACTTCGCCAAATAGCTGAAGAACATGCGTCCAAAGTAGCTACCGCTATTCAGCGTTATTTTGACCATATTGATTCGGAAGTAGGTATTGTTTACGAGAAACGTAAGGCTTTTGAGCAAACCGTTAGTCAGATTAATCAGTCTATCGCCCAGTTCATCGATGCTGAAGAGGCTAGCTTACAGCAGGTGCTGCCCCACTACTTTGAGCTTTATAAAACCGACGGCATTGAGTATAATTTGTACATCGGACAGTCGCTGCTGGCCGAACGCAAATTTTCGGAGTACTACGTCCATAACTTCCGCCTGTGGCAGCTCATATCTATGGCTAAAATTGTACGGCAGTTAGAACATACTAAAGCGCAGTTACCCTTGCCCTTATCCACCGCTCAGCTCATTTTTGTGTACAGCAACACGCTGAATATCCAGTTCCGGAAAGATGAGAAGAAGTTTGATGTAGAAGGAGTGTACAATGTTCGCTACGAAATCATTAAAAAGCGAATTGACAAGGCTTATGTGGTGGGTAAAAACGAACGCCTTACCCTGGCCGGACATATTGCCATTGCCTACCTGGACGATAAGGACAAAACAGAGTATCAGCAGTACCTAAATTATCTGGTGCAGGAGGGGTACATTGAACCTAAAATAGAAGAGCTTACGCTGGAGAAGGTGCAAGGAGTGGAAGGCATCCGTGCCCTTCGGGTGAAAGTCAAAATGCAAGAAGCTACTTCGGATGAAGCCGCTTTGGATAAAGCCACTCTAAAAGGTACCTCCCTAGAAGAAAATCTTGGGCCTAAAGAACAGTCAGATCTGATTATTCCTGCTGAGATAATTGCTTAACTGCTTCAATTCAAGCACGATTTGCTGTTAACCAGTTAGCACCCCTAATATTGTTGATAATCAGCTTTTTTGGTAGCAGGTACCATTTATCGGCTATTGATTAATTATCCAGTATCTCCCCTATCTATCTTTGTTATTATATACTTATTCAGGTATATAATTGTGATTTGCTAATAATAACAAGATAGGTGATGATCTGGATGATTATTATTTTCTTAGTAGGCTACTTGGTGATAACCCTGGAGCATTCACTTCACATTAATAAAGCCGCTACCGCACTACTGGCCGGAGTGCTTTGCTGGACGGTTTACGTACTGCAGGTTCCGGATAGCGAACTAGTAGCCGAGCAGTTGACCCACCACGTCAGCGAGATAGCCAGTATTCTCTTTTTCTTGCTGGGTGCCATGACCATTGTGGAAATAATTGACGCCCACGATGGATTTGAACTCATTGTGAGCCGTATCAGGACTGATAGCTCCCGCAAGCTGCTGTGGATTATGGCTATCTTAGCGTTCGTTTTATCGGGCATTCTGGATAACCTGACTACGACTATTGTATTGGTTTCGCTGCTGCGCAAACTGGTAGATGATAAGTACGAGCGCTGGCTGTACGCTTGTGTGGTAGTTATTGCTGCTAACGCGGGCGGAGCTTTCACTCCGATTGGCGATGTAACTACTACGATGCTTTGGATTGGTGGACAGATTACCCCACAGAACGTCATTGCCAAGCTATTTCTGCCTAGCCTGGTATGTATGTTATTTCCGTTGCTGTATCTTTCTCGCACCTCCGGAAAAAAAATTCAGCAAAACCCACGTTCGGAAGAAGAAGTAACGCTAAAGTCCACGCCACTAGAGCGAAAAGTGGTGCTGGCTTTAGGAGTGATGGTTTTGGTTTTTGTACCTGTCTTTAAGTTAGTGACCCACCTTCCTCCCTACATGGGCATTCTGCTTGGTTTGGGATTTCTGTGGACGGTCATTGAAATCATTCACCACCGCAAAGATGAAGATCTAAAAACCCACTTTTCGGTACTGATGGCTTTACGAAAAGTAGATACTTCTACCGTACTGTTCTTCTTGGGAATACTGCTGTGTGTAGGCGCCCTTCAGTCGGCCGGACAGTTGGCCATTGTGGCTGATTACCTGGATAGTAACGTGGGTAACTTCTACGTGATTAATCTACTGGTAGGCGTGTTCTCTTCTATTGTAGATAATGTGCCGCTGGTAGCCGCTATGATGAGGATGTACGGGCTGGATTACCCTACTGACCACACTTTCTGGGAGTTTCTGGCGTACTGCGCCGGTACCGGGGGAAGCATCCTGATTATCGGCTCCGCCGCGGGCGTAGCCGCGATGGGTATTGAGAAGATTAACTTTATGTGGTACGTCCGCCGAGTGAGTTTTCTAGCCCTGATGGGCTACGTAGCCGGGGCTATTACCTTCGTCATTCAGCACGAGATTATTACGCATGGGCTGAGTGCCGACCGACTAGCTGATCTTACCACTGGCTTACAGACGCTGTTTGCTATTTTCTAGCCGAAGTTTGCCAGTGCTCTACCATGGCCTGACCAAACCGACGGCCTAGTTCCAGTTGTCCAGCTGAATTGTAGTGCACCTTATCATCCCATTTCTCTAAATCGGAAGTGTCAATCATCCGTACGTGGTCCATTTCACTGGCAATCCGACGTTGGGCATTTTGTACCGTGTCCACCGCAGCGTACCGGGCCGGGTCAGGATTAGCCAAGCCGAAAATAATCGGTAGGTCAGGACGGTCAGCATCCTGGCGAATGCGTTCAATAAATGTTTTAAAGCGTGGATAATAATCTACTCCGGCCTCAGGAATACGGGCATCGCGCTCGCCCTGCATCCACAATAGGGCTACAATTTCGGTAGTTTGGTCAGTAGTAGCTGTAGCTTGATTCACGTACTTCCACAGCGAATCGTACATGGCGCCGAAGTGGGCATTTCCGGTAACCACTGCCTGGGTTGAGTCATAAGCCGGGGCCCAATCCAACAGCGACGCCCCGCCAATGGCGTATTTGATGAGTATGAAATTAGAATCCGGAAAATGCTGATGCAGTATCTGGCTTAGTCCTACCTCCGGGCCAAACCTAGCTGAATCCTGGCTAAAATCCGGGTACATTCCGCGATTGAAGTAGGTAATGTTGTCGGGAATAGTTACCGTATCCAGATCGGCTACCCGCCCCGAGCCTACCATATTGGACTGCCCACCCATCAGAATTACGTATTGCTTCTTTTCTTTGGCGGCATCTGCTTCCGAAAAACTTTTACTGTCGGGGATGCATCCGGTAACAACTGCTAACGCGAACACCAGTAAATACTTTAATTCTTCCGACAAATTCCCTGATTTTCTAGAGTTGTCCATCACTTTTTAATGTACTGAAGTCCAAAATCCCGGATAGGGTCAATCAATTTCAAGGCTTTTTTTCCGTTTTCGGTGAGCGAATAATCTACGCGTGGCGGCACTTCCCCGTAGTTGTGTCGGATTACCAAATCATTATCTACCAGGGTCTTTAATTCCTGCGTCAGCATCTTCTCACTAATTTCCGGAATAGCTCGTTTAATCTCACCGTAGCGAAGGCTATTTAAACCAATTTCATTGATGATGAGTAATCGCCACTTACCGCCCAGCATTTCCAGCGTGGTTCGGATCGGGCAGGTTGGACTAAGGTTCTTATTCTTTGCCATACTTACCTAAAGGTAGGTACCTAACTTTTCTTATTATACCACCAAGGTAGCTATTTTTGCGTATACCTTAGCAAAAGACAATACAAACATGAAAATTATTTATGCCTACGACGCGCTTTGCGGATGGTGCTACGGTTTTACTCCAGTAATAGAAGCGTTCTACCAAAAGCATCGGGAAGAAGTAGATTTTGAAGTGTTATCCGGCGGGATGGTTACTGGTAGTCGTATCGGGCCAATTGGTGAAGTAGCCCCCTATATCCGGCATGCCTACCGCGATGTAGAACAAGCCACCGGCGTGAAGTTTGGCGAGGCTTTTCTGAAAGACGTTCTGGAAGATGGGCAGACTATTTTCACCTCGGTTCCTCCGGCTATTGCTCTAAGCGTATTTAAGTCGCACCGAGCTGAGGAAGCAGTTTTGTTTGCAGCAGCACTGCAAAAAGCGATTTATTACGACGGGCTAGCTCCCGAAGATACAAATGCTTACGGCCCGCTTGCTGGGAAATTCGGTATAGACGAAAAGACCTTTACGCAGCAAATGACAGAAGACAAATTTCTGGCTGAGGCTCAGAAAGAGTTTTATCGTACCCAGCAATTAGGCGTGCAAGGCTTTCCCACCGTATTTGCTGAGGTTGAGGATTCTTACTATCCGCTAACCCGTGGTTATACTTCCATAACTGAATTAGAAAAGCAGTTCGCCGCATTAACTCAAAATACTTGATCTTATGGATAAGAAGAAAATAGCCCTGTTTGGGGGTACCGGGCAAACCGGTAAGGAATTTTTGGTGCAAGCGTTAGCGAAGGATTATCACATCAAAGCATTGGTACGTACTCCGGCTAAAGTCACCAAAACTTCACCCAATTTGGAAATCATTGCTGGCGACGTACTCAATCCTGAAGATGTGCAGCGAGCAGTAACAGGTACCGATTTAGTGGTCAGTCTGTTTGGCCACGTAAAAGGATCACCGGAGTGGTTACAAACAACCGGCACCGAAAATATTCTGGCCGCTATGCGCGAACATCAGGTTCCGCGAATTATTTCGCTTTCGGGTGGAGGGCTACCCTACGAAAAAGACCAGCCCAAACTTCCGGATAAAGCCATCCGCTTCATCATGAAAATTGCCGTTCCCAAAATACTGAACGATGCCGTTCGCCACGCCGAGGTGCTGAAAAACAGCGATGTGGATTGGACAATTGTACGGGGACCACGACTTACCAACGAGCCAAAAAGAGGCGACTACCGCATTGGCTGGGTAGGCGTAAACGCGGGCACCAAATTAGGTCGGGCCGATTTGGCTGATTTCATCCTCCGACTAGTAGAACACAAGGAGTACGACGGTCAAATGCCGTTCGTCAGTTACTGAAGAAGTTGATCACCATGATCGCTCACGAACTGCTCAAAAGTATAGGGAGCTTGCCCAGTGATTTGCTGCACACTGTTGCTCAAAGGCGGTGGACTACTAAACCGCGGCAGGTAGTGCAGCATAATCATTATCAGCACCATAGGAGTAGCTACACCTTGCTTTTTCTTCGCGATGAAAAACTTTAGCAAGTTGGGCGATTCGTAACGAATGGGTGTTTTCAGTTCTTTGGTCAGCACTTGTGCCATTTCCCCGAAGCTCAGTAGCTCCTGATTGGTAAGATCGTAGGCTTGATTCCGGTGTTCTTCCGAATGCATAATTACCTCGGCGGCTACCCGGCCAATGTCCCGCACGTCGACTACCGTAAATTTAGCTTTTCCGGCGGGTAAAAATACGCGGTGCTTCTCCACCAGGTCTTTCCTTAACGTAGTCAGAAAATTCTGCATGAAGTAAGCGGGCCGCAAAAAAGTGTAGTCAATTCCGCTCGGCTTGATGAGTTCCTCGATGGTATGGTGAGGAATAACTGAGTTGGTATCCGCTCCCTGTACCGACAGAAAAACAATATGCTTCACCTGCTGCCGTTTTGCTGTCGATACGATAGGTTCAAAATACTTTTTAGCCTGAGAGATTTGCGGCGGCCTCAGTAAAAAGAGCGTGTCTACGTTCTGTAACGCCGCATCAAAACTACCTGGATCTTCAAAATCAAACTGGACCTCCTGAACAGTAGAGTTATCTCGGAAATCGCCCAACTTCCGTACTCCGGCCAATAAGGAAATCTGATCAGTATGCGGTTGCAGACTGAGGATCACCTCCCGCCCCACTGTTCCCGTAGCGCCAGTAACCAGAACTCGCTTCACCGATGAAATTCTTTAAAGCTCTGCCGCCATAATGTTACGGTACTCAATACTCATATCGCGGCTGGGGTGCAGTTGTATGCCAATGGGGCCTTTTTCGCTGGCATTCTCGGAGGTGTAGTTCATCACTTCCTGACCATTAAGCCATACGGTATACTTATTACCGACCGCCTGTGCCTTAATGGTATTCCAGTCGTCCATCTTCAGCAGTTCAGCTACGCCTTCGGCTTCTACCGGATAGCCTTTACCGGGAATGTAGGGCGAACCGGTCATATCCCGCTTCAGCGAACCCGATTCACCAATCTGAATTTGTTGGCTTTCGTCTCGGAGAAAGATACCCGAATCTACGGTGCCTTCTCCCATCTTGAAATCAGCCTGCACCACAAAATCCTCGTATTCTTTTTTCGTCCATAAAATTGAGCCGGTCTGGTCGGGACCACTTTTTACTTTCAGGATACCATCTTCTACCGACCACCAGATGTTGTTCTCAGGCTCTACCCAGCCTTTCAGGTTTTTGCCGTTAAAAATCTTCTTCATCTTCGGGTCATCCGCCTGAATAAAAAGTACAGATACGATCAGTAGTGCGAACAGCGGAAATAGTTTTCTAGTCATAGGTTAGGTGTATTTGAAATTGCTTATAGATTATTCTTTTCTGAACCTCTAACTTACAATAATTCCAGTATTTTTCCTGATTACAGGAAGTGTGGGTCGGCAAATTTGTCCGCGTGCACTAACTATCATTTGATTCAGAAAATAATTGATTCTACCAGAATTAGGATAGATTACGTACTTTGAGTCACCATTTTACATTAATCCGTCATGCTACTGCAACGTTTCTCTATCGGACCTATTCTCCCGATTCTCCTACTTTTCCAGTGCCAACCCTCTCCCGAAGTAACTGACTTATCAAC
This sequence comes from uncultured Roseivirgaceae bacterium, assembly GCA_964551335.1. Lineage (GTDB taxonomy): Bacteria > Bacteroidota > Bacteroidia > Cytophagales > Cyclobacteriaceae > Tunicatimonas. The sequence continues at coordinate 142,044 of CAZKCO010000009.1, read as the reverse complement.
TATTGTAGCCGATACCGAATCCATTTCGGGGCGAGCGGAGTACCTGAACTCACCTTTCGTTACAGCGGGCGATCGGGTTTATATGGTCGGGCATCAAAACGGGCAGTTCCCTGATTTGGGCTGGCACGTAGCTGGGGAGATGGGTGGTATTTGGAATCATCCGATTAAGCTCATGGATGGTTTTACCGCATCTATTACCAGTAACGGTCAATCGTTTTGTCTGGCGGAAGCCGATACGTTTATTAATTATCCCTTCGCTAACCGTCATATCTACTCCTCAACGCCCGCTAACTTGCGCGTAGAGCGTTTTCAGTTTGTGCCCGATGGCCAGGAAGCAGTGGTAGTTCAGTATACCTTTATAAATCAGAGCGAAGCCTCGCAAACAATAGCATTTGATTTTACCGGTTACGCTGATTTGCGACCCGTTTGGTTAGGAGAACGAACCAATATGCAAGATACTACCGATTTAGCCAGTTGGAATGCATCCCTTGATGGCTGGGTAGCCAAGGATAGCCTGAACGAATGGTATACCTTGTTTGGCTCCAGCCTAACTTCCCAATCGCACACTTTGCAGGAAAGTGAGCAATGTGAGTATCAGCCTAAAGGACAGGGCGTAGCCGCTTCAATTCGCTATTCACTGGAAATTCCTGCTCAGGGCGAAGCGCATTTACCGATTACCATTGCCGGATCTTATCAGTCGCAGGAAGCAGCCGAAGCTACGTATACTGAAGTGCAGCAGCAGGCAGAACAGTTGCTACACGCCAAAAAAGAACGCTACCAAACCATTGCCGAAAAATCCAAACTTACCATTCCCGATAAAGACCTAGAGCAAGCCTTCCGCTGGGTGAAGTACAATACCGACTGGCTGATTCGCGATGTGCCGGAGACCGGGCGCGGTATCTCGGCCGGAATTCCCGATTACCCCTGGTGGTTTGGGGTAGATAGTGAATACACCTTGCAGGGAGCTTTGACGGTAGGCCAGGTAGATTTGGTGTACAGCACCATTGAATTATTGCACCACATCTCGGAAGAAACCAACGGCAATGGACGGATTGTGCACGAAGTATCTACCAACGGAGCCGTATTTAATCCGGGCAATATTAATGAAACCCCACAGTTTGCTACACTCATTTGGAAGGCATTTGCGTGGACGGGCGACCGAGCTTTTCTGGAAAAATACTATCCTACCGTCCAGAAGGGGCTGAAATGGTTGATGCGGGTGCGGGATGCCGATGGCAACCTGCTACCCGACGGATTCGGGATGATGGAGATTCACGGGCTGGATAGCGAGATGATTGACGTAGCGGTGTACACCCAACAGGCCTTTGCCGATGCTGCTAAAATGGCCCAGGTGCTGGGCGACGAAAATACAGCTCAGCAATACACACAGACCGCCGAACAACTTCGCCAGAAAATCAATACTGACTTCTGGGTAGCCGAAGCTAACTCCTACGCCGATTTTATCGGCACCACCGAGCAGGCCCTGCACCTGATTGATGATGCCATCATTAGAGCCGATACGCTGAACAAACCCTGGGCGGTGGAAGAACTGAAACGAACCAAAGCCCGCATTGCTAACTACCCCCCTCAGCAGAAACAGGGTTTTGTGATGCACCACAACTGGGTAGTAAACACCCCGATGGAGATGGGTATTGCCGATTCGGACAAAGCCCAAGCTGCCTTAAAAACCGGAAGCCAGTTTGTAAACCCCTTCGGAGTATTTGTGACCGGTATTGACCGCGATGAAACGGCCGGACAGGATGCCGGATCGTTCACGCTGAACAAGAAAGTTTTTTCCTATACCGGAGCCGTGATGACACTGCCCACTGGCGTGCAGGCTATTGCCGAAAACAACTACGACAACCCCGATGCAGCGCTGGATTATTTGCAGCGAATGACCCGCACTTTCGGCTTTGCCCTACCCGGCTCCATCTACGAGGTATCGCCCGACTACGGAATGATGACCCAAGCCTGGAATCTCTACAGCTACGCTGTACCTATCGTGCAGCAGTTCTTCGGCCTTCGTCCGCGAACTTACGAGCAAACCGTTCGAGTTCAACCTCAAATGCCTTCCTCCTGGCCACAAGCTCAGCTAGAAAACATAGTCGTAGGTAATAATCAATTGGATATATCTTATGCTCAACAGGAAGAGGGATTACAGCTTCAGGTGGGCCAAAGCCAAGGCTGGTCGATAGAATTAGCTTTTCCTGCGGGAAAATATACTCAGTGGCGGCTTAACGGGGAAGCAGTAGAACCTAGGATAGAAGACGGGCTTGCAATTGTAAGCACCAACGAAAATGAAATCTCTTTAGAAGTAAGATAAACATGAACATCAACCGAAGGACTTTTCTCAATAACTCTGCTCTACTTAGTAGCGGACTTTTTCTGAACGATGACGCCAATCAGCCGAGTGATTTTCGTCCGGCCTTCACCATTCCCACTGATTTCTCCTTGCAGATTTTTGCTACTAATTGGGGGTTTAACAGATCGGTTAACGATTTCTGTGCGAAAGCAAAGGAAGCCGGTTATGATGGAATTGAGGTATGGTTGCCTAATGACGAAAAGGCTCAAGAAGAGTTATTCAGGGCCTTAGATCAACACCAGTTAGCCTATGGTTTTCTGACGGCAGGAAGTGATAGCCAGTTCGAGAAGCACCAATCCCAGTTTCAGCAATCGGTAGAGGCTGCCGCTAAGCACCGCCCGGCGTTTATCAACTGCCACTCCGGCCGCGACTACTTCAGTTTTGAGCAAAATCGTCAATTGATTGACTTCACCACCCAAGTATCGGAATCTAGCGGAATACCTGTCTACCACGAAACCCACCGGGGGCGGATGCTCTTTGCCGCTCATATCGCCAAGGAATTCTTACAGGCCGTTCCCGAACTAGAACTTACGCTTGATATATCCCACTGGTGCAATGTGCACGAATCACTGCTGCAAGATCAGGAAGAAACTGTTCGCTTGGCGTTGGAGCGTACCGGCCATGTGCATTCCCGCATCGGTCACGCCGAAAGTCCGCAGGTAACCGACCCCCGAGCTCCCGAATGGACCGCCGCGGTAGCCGCCCACTGGGCCTGGTGGGATCAAGTGGTGAAGCATCGTATCGACCAGGGAAAGTCGCTTACCATGACTACCGAGTTTGGCCCGCCTCACTACCTGGCTATCGTTCCCTACACTCAACAGCCTTTGGCCGACCAGTGGGATATTAATACCCATATGTTGCAACAGTGGCGAGAACGCTACGCTCCCACCAAAGGTCGGTAACTGGAATTAGATTACTTTTAGAGGATAATTGCTCCATTTATTGCATCCCTTAAGGCTGGCACGATAGCTGTAAGCGATTTAAATAGAAGGAAGCAATTAGGAATGAACTATCCAGCAGGACCCATCGGGGTATTTGACTCTGGCTACGGCGGACTTACCATTTTTCAGCAGTTGGTAAAGCAACTGCCTGAGTACGATTATATCTATCTGGGCGACAACGCCCGCAACCCCTACGGTATTCGCTCCTACGACGTAGTGTATAACTTCACGCTGGAGTGCGTACGTCACTTGTTTGATATGGGTTGTAATCTGGTGATTCTGGCCTGCAACACTGCCTCCGCCAAAGCCTTACGGACTATTCAGCAGCGCGACCTACCTGAACTCAACGGCTCGCGCCGGGTGCTGGGAGTCATTCGCCCCACTACTGAGATTATTGGTTCTTACTCCGATAGCGGTCACGTAGGTATCTTCGCCACCCAGGGCACCGTTAATTCCGAATCTTATCCTATCGAAATTCAGAAGTTTTTCCCTGAAGTACAAATATACCAGGAGGCCTGCCCTATGTGGGTACCGTTGGTAGAAAACAATGAGCATAATACCGCAGGAGCCGAATACTTTATTCAGCAGCACGTAAATCGTCTGCTAGAGCGAGCACCACTTATTGATACTATTCTGCTAGCCTGTACACACTACCCACTGTTAGCCCATCAGATTGCCCGGTTCTTACCTCCTTATGTTCAGCTAATTTCTCAGGGCGAAATCGTGGCTCGCAGTTTGGTTAGTTATTTAACCAAACATCCCGAGATGGAAGCCCGTTGCACCCGACACGGAAGCAGAAAGTACTTTACCACCGAATCAACGGATGACTTCGCTACCAAAGCCCGAATCTTTTTAAAAGACCATGTGGAGGCAGCTCATCTGCAATTATAATCCTTATCGTATCCTTTAATTTGCTCCAAAAAGCACATAGTATTTTTCTAAGCATACTCAACGGACCTCCTAATTACGCTTAGGAAAGAACAAGCATTTTCTGGCAGAGTACAATTCAGTATTCTTGCTTGATGATACATCTCGTGGTGGTATTTTCAAGCGGTTTAGAAACTTACGTACGCTGACCGACTAGAGGGGAATATTTTTTGTGTGGTGGTCGTTAGGCTTGAGGAATATTGGCTAATTTGGCTTCATGCAATTACTACTACGGTGCGGGTTTCTGCTCTGCTTGCTGGCTTCATCGCTGCAAGCGCAAATCCGCACTCCCAAGTACAGCAATGAGTTTCTGGCGATTGGAGTAGGCGGGCGCGGGCTAGGCATGGCCGGTACGCAAACGGCTATTGCATCGGATGTAACCGCTGGTTACTGGAATCCGGCCGGGTTGGCAAGTTTGGAGAACCCTTACGAAGCCTCGCTCATGCACGCAGAGTATTTTGCGGGTATCGCTAACTTTGACTACGGCGGCTTTGCTACTCGCATTGATTCATTAAGCAGCCTGGGTGTTTCGGTGATTCGCTTTGCGGTAGATGATATTCCAGATACCCGTTTTCTGTACGATGCTAACGGAAGGATTAGCTACGACCGCATCCGTTTCTTCTCGGCGGCTGATTACGCTTTTCTATTCTCCTACGCCCGCCGGTTGCGGGGTGTTCCCCGTTTACAACTGGGAGCTAGTTTCAAGGTAGTACACCGGACCGTGGGTAACTTTGCCAATGCCTGGGGCTTCGGCCTGGATGCAGGCGCACAGTACCGGCTGCCAACCTGGTCATTCGGGCTAATGCTGCATGACATCACCGGAACGTTCAACGCCTGGTCGCATAATTCCGAACTGGTAATCGATATTTACACCCAAACCGGCAATCAGATTCCGGATAATACGATTGAGCTTACGTTGCCCCGGGCTACGCTGGGGATAGGAAAATCCCAGCGCTTCTGGAGCAGCCGCCTGGGCGTATTGGCTTCACTAGACGCAACTTTCACTTTTGACGGGCAGCGTAATGTACTGGTAGGCTCCGATGTAACTTCACTCGATCCGTCATTCGGATTGGAACTAGACTACGAACAGTTGGTTTTCGTGCGCGCCGGAGTGGGGAACGTACAGCAGGTGAAAGATTTCGACGGCAGCACCTACCGCACCTATCAGCCCGATTTTGGCGTAGGCGTATTGCTGGGTAAGCTCCAGATAGATTACGCCCTCACCGACATCGGCGACCAGTCCGAATCGCTGTATTCCCACGTATTTTCCCTCAGGTTTGGTTTTGGTAAGGAGAAAGTGAATGAGTAGGTTTCTTATAAAATTTATTGCAGTCACTGTTCATTGCACATTGTTCATTGTTCATTGTTCATTGGCTCAGCGCTACGGCAACGAGTGGATCGTTAATAACCAGCAGTACTATAAAATTCCGGTGGGCGAAGATGGTATCTATCAGCTTGATTATACTACCCTACAGCAAGCCGGGTTTCCGGTGGCCTCGGTTGACCCACGCCGGATTCAAATCTTCTTCCGAGGAACAGAACAGGCTATTGAAGTGCGGGGGCAGCAGGATGCCCGTTTTAATCAAGACGATTATATCCGTTTCTATGGGCAACGTAACGACGGTACCCTGGATGCCGAATTGTATCAGCCGATTGAAGCGCAGCCGCACCCCTACTATAATCTCTATTCCGATACCACCTCTTACTTTCTCACCTGGCGGCTAGATGCCGGAGTAGGTAAACGAGTCACTAATTTTTCAGAAAACAATGTAGGCGGCTTACCGGCTGAAGTCTACCATCTGCACCAGGAACGGCAGGTATTTGCCGAAGAATACGCGCAGGGCCGGCTGTATCCTATCGGTTCGTCCAGTGCAGCCACCGTTCGACTGAGTTCATTCGACTACGGAGAAGGCTGGACCGGAAAGCGAATTGTAAGAGGAGAGTCGGTTAACTATACTATTCCTATCAGCGGGGCAGTAAACAGTGGGCCTCAGCCACAATTGAAACTAGTATTGACCGGACGCAATAATTTAGCTCATAATGTAACCATTCAGGTAGGCAGTAATGCTGGCACTTTACGAACGCTCACCACTGCGGAGTTCAGCTATTACGATAGCTATACCGTAGAAGAAACTCTGGAATGGACCGATGTAGGTAGCGGTCAGATGGTAGTACGGCTTACGGTAAACGGAGTAGACGGTAAGGCGGATAATATTTCCCTGGCTTTATTAGAATTAACCTACGCTCAGCAGTTTGATGCCCAAAGCCAGAATCTACACCTGAATCTGATTGAAAATAACAATAGCAAATCGTACGTAGAGGTAAATAATCCGCCCGCAAACGCCCAGCTCTGGGATATTACCAACCCCCATGCTGCCGAAATTATCGGTTACAATACCAATGCCAACGCCATTTCGGCAATCATTCCCAACACCAACATAACTCGTCACCTGTTTCTGGCTGAGGTTCGTCCGGTGTTCAATGTTCAGTCAGTAAGCATGGCTACACCAGAGGCATCATCACGGTTTCTGATGATCAGTCACCCGGCACTGCGTCAGCCTGCCGGGGTCTACAGCGATCCGGTGGCGGCCTACTACGACTACCGGGTGAGTACCGGACATCAGCCGTTGCTGGTAAACATTGACCAGCTTTATAACCAGTTTAGCTACGGTGAAATCACCCCACTGGCTATTCGCCGTTTTGCTGATTATATGCTTTCGGTGGGTAACCCGGAATACCTGCTACTGATTGGTAAGGGACTTACGGTTAATTACAACTACCATCGGCGCGACCCCAGTACCAGGAATGTACACGACTATATTCCGCCGGGAGGCTTGCCCGGCTCGGATATTGTATTTACGGTAGGGTTATCGGGTAGCGACGGTACGGGTGCGGCCATTCCCACCGGAAGGATTAACGCTAATTCTGCCGCCCACGTAGCTAATTACCTGGATAAGGTAAAAGAAACTGAGAATCGCACTCTGACCGAAGATTACGAAGAGGAAAGTACACGCGAAGCTTTGTGGAAAAAACATCTGGTACACCTAAGTGGAGGAGTATCGGCTTTTGAATTGACGTTATACGCCCGTTACGTAGACAACTTTGCCGCCATTGCCGAAAGTAACTACTTAGGAGGTGAAGTAGCCACTCAAAGCAAAAAAACCAACAGCGCCTCGGAACTGATCAATATCGCCGAGGAAGTAAACCAGGGGCTTTCGCTAATCACTTTCTTCGGTCATTCGTCTACTACGGTAACCGATATTGATATTGGTTTTGTCTCTAACGATGAACTTGGCTACCGTAATAAAGGGAAATATCCGGCCATACTACTAAACGGCTGCAATGCCGGTAATGTCTTTAGTACCGCGCTTACTTTCGGTGAAGACTGGATTCGAACCGCCGACCGGGGAGCGCTGCACGTGATGGCGCATAGTTCGCTGGGTATTTCCAGTGTACTCAAGCAGTACTCAGACCGCTTTTACGAAGTGGCCTTTGGAGATAGCGCCTGGATAGACCAATCGCTGGGAGCCATTAAAGTAGAAGGCGAGCGCCGGTTTATTGAACGGCTGGGTGAGTCGGCCTGGGAAATGCACACCTCTCAGGTACAGCAACTGGTGCTACAGGGCGACCCCTCAATCAGACTGTTTGGCCGAGGCAAACCCGATTATGAGATTAGGGCTGATAATATGTTCGTTTCTCCGTTGCAAGATGGCCCCATCACCGCCGCTTCGGATTCTTTCGCGCTAAACTGTATTGTCCGCAATTTTGGCCGTACCCAAACCGACTCACTGGCCCTGTCCGTGCGGCGTACCTTTAGCGACGGCTCGTCGGCCACCTACGGTCCGGTGTGGTACCCTTCGGTTATGTACCAGGACACCCTGCAATTTGTAATACCTAACCAGGAATCCGATCTGAACGCCGGAAGTAACCAGTTGGAGATTATCATTGATAGCCCCGATTCCGTAGCCGAACTGAACGAAAATAATAACCGGGCTACTATCGACTATTTTGTACCCATTAGCGGGACGGCCAATGTTTTTCCTGAAGATTATGGTATTGTTTCTACTCCTGAAATCACCTTACAGGTGCAACCTGGCAATTTACAAACTACGCTGCGGTCAGGTACGCCTCGGACTATTTTGCTGGAGCTAGATACTTCGGCCACGTTCGGCAGTCCGCTAAAGCAGCAGCTATCAGTAGAAACCACCGCCCTGGCCCAATGGACGATAACGCTTCCGCTAACGCAGGACAGCACTGTATACTTCTGGCGAAGCAAATACGCGGCACCCGAAGCGGGAGAGGTAGATGACTGGAACACAAACTCATTCGTATACCTTAACAACAGTGAAAATGGATGGGCTCAGACTCATCCCACGCAGCTTGAAGAAAATACGGTTACCAACATGGATTACCAGGGTACGCAGTGGGTATTTGAAGAAACCAGTATCACCGTAGAGGTCACTACTGGCGGAGCCAATGCCGAGGTAGCAACCGAAGTATTCCTAAACGGTATTTCATACATTCTCACTAACGTAATTGATAATCGAATACTTTGCGAAGAAAATGGTATCGGTGCCATCGCCTTTACGCAAAACGGTTTGTTACCCTATGCCGTAATTACCCGCCCTGGCTTCGATGAGCAAAACCCTTATAGCTGTGGGCGCCTTCCTCAAGTTATTAATACCTTCAAAAACAGCGAGATTACTGGAGCCGACCGGTTTCTGGAGCAGTACGTAGAAGGCGTTAACAATAATGACCCGGTACTATTGTTCTCGTCAGGCAATGTAAACTATACTAACTGGCCCGCCGAAACACTTAATAAACTTCAGGAAGTAGGTGTAGATGTCAGTACACTAGGCGATCTTCAAGCGGGTGAGCCTCTACTGATACTCGGTAGAAAAAACGCGGAGGCTGGTTCGGCTATCATCGTGCGAGCCGATTCTACCAACGGTAGCCCGGTTAATGAGCAAGCTATTTCGCTTAACGAACAGATTACGGAGCAGTACCGCAGCGGTAGCATCCGGGCTAAACGCATTGGCCCTGCCCGACAGTGGCAAGAGCTACGAACAACCATTTTTGGTACGGATTATTTACTAACGGTTATCGGAGAAACTGATCAGGGTGAAGCTGTCACTTTGCTGGTCGATATTGCCGGTCAACCAGTAGTAGATTTATCCGGGATTGATGCCCAACAGTATCCGTATCTGCGGTTGCAGCTAGATACGGAAGACCCGACGGACCGCACTCCAGCTCAATTGGCTAGTTGGATTGTACTGTACGAAACCCTGCCCGAAGGTACGCTCATTGCGGTAGACGTATCGGAAACTGTTACCGAAAAGCAGGAAGGCCAGGAACTGACCGTAAGCGGAGAGTTCTACAACCTTTCCAGTCAGGATTTTGCTGATTCACTGGCGGTACTGTATACTATTCTAAACCAGGATCAGCGACAATCGGAAACGGACACGGTCTACATGTCGGCACCAGCTAGCCAGGATACTGCTTCGTTCACTATTCCAATAGACACTCGGGGGCGTATTGGCACCAACGAGCTTACCATTCAGGTGAATCCACAGCAACAACCGGAGCAGACGTTTACCAACAACGTGATACGGGTAGACAATTGGCTAAAAGTAGTGGGTGATGAGACCAATCCGATTGTAGACGTTGCTTTCGACGGCGTATATATTATGGACGGCGATATTGTGGCTCCCAGCCCGCTCATCAATATTGAACTGCGGGACGAAAATCCATATTTGCAAAAGCAGGATACTGCCGGAATTGAAATTCTGTTAGGCAAAGTAGCTACCAGCACTGATGCATCGGTATCGAGCGAGAATGCCCGTACTGAAAACGAAACGTTGAAACGAGTAAGCCTGGATCAGCCCAATGTGGCTTGGAGTCCGGCTACTGAGGAAAGTCCGTTTACCATTACCTATCAACCCGAGGCACTAGAAGATGGGGTATACCGCTTGCAGGTGCAGGCCAGCGATGCCAGCGGTAATGCTTCGGGGACCAACCCCTACGAAATCAACTTCGAGGTAATCAATGCTTCCACTATTACGCACTTCTACCCTTACCCTAACCCGTTTTCTACCAGTACCCGCTTCGTATTTACCCTGACCGGAGCCGAGGTACCCGATCAGCTAAAGATTCAGATTATGACGGTCAGCGGGAAAATTGTGCGGGAGATTACCCAGGACGAAATTGGCCCCATCCGCATTGGCAATAATATTACCCAGTACGCCTGGGACGGCCGGGATGAGTACGGTGACGAACTGGCCAATGGAGTTTACCTGTATCGGGTGGTAGTGCGCAATAACGGGCAGGCCATGGAGCACCGCGAGACTTCGGCGGACCGGGCTTTCAAACAGAACTTTGGCAAGCTGTATATTCTTCGGTAGGAGGATTATTTAGCGGCAATGTTGGGTGGCTTTATCGGTTCTACCTCTACATTTTCCAACTCAATTCGGGAAAGCTCCTGTACCTTATCGGCTTTAAATTGCTCATCGTATTCGGCCAACGAGAATTCGTGTAATGTATCGGTGTAGTTGATGTAATCGGCAAAACGGATGCCGTTTATTTCCCGCACATTGTACGCCTCCCGAAAACGGGTACCACCTCCGTTCACATGAAACTCGTAAGCCAGATAATCCATAGTGTACTTGTCTTGGTGAAACCAATACACAAATACATCCTCAAAATCAGTTCCACCGCCTTCCTGGTCAAACGATACCAGAATCTTGTGATAAGGCTCAGATTTGACGGTATCAGTTCCCAGGTAGGTGGCGTTCACGGCCGGATCATCAAGTGGTTGAGGAAGCAAAGTAAAGTATACTACCGAATTAAGCGAATTGGCGTAGCGTTGCTGGTCTTCTTCGGATAGACTGACTCGGTTGCCATTAATCTCCCGAACAAAACCCTGGTTATCCAGCACATCGCGAACTTTCCCCAATGAGTCTTCCCAGCTACGTTCGTAGGTAAACTTGCCTCCGTTCAGGCGGATAGTATAATTGCGGTCCCGAAACGAAAAGGATATATGCGAACCGTCGTAGTTATCGCCTCCGTGGGCCTTAATCGCCCGATCAATAATCATTCGTGGATCAGGATCAGTCTCACAGCCGAAAACTGCCAGTGAGAACAAGAAAATCAGTGTATAATACTTCATAGTAGGAACAGCCTTGCTCTTCTGTACGGACACTAGCGAAGACAGGTTTTTCCTGCTCAGCTAAAACTATTCTTCAGAACCAGGTAATCCTTCGGAATGTCGGTAGGCAGATAGAATTATTACCAACCATAACCTTTTGGCATTTCGTTCTTTTCGGAAACACCAACCTGAGAGTACCGTTATGGTTGGTAGAAACTCACTCATCAGCAATTGTTTACTAAATAATACTTTATCTTCCTTCCATGTCAGGCATTTCTGCGAGGTTGCTTGGCATTGGCAGGATTAGGTTCTAATATTGCGCAGCGCACCACTATGAACAGTATTCAGGAAATCCAGGCACCTATCCGGCAGGAGATGGCGGACTTTGAAGTGAAGTTCCGCGACTCGATGAAGAGTAAGGTGATGCTGCTGGACAAGATTATGGGCTATATTGTACGACGGAAAGGAAAACAGGTGCGCCCGATGTTTGTGTTCCTGACTGCTGGTACAGTAGGTACGATTGCCGAACCCACTTACCGGGGCGCTGCCCTGATTGAACTGCTGCATACGGCTACGCTGGTACACGATGATGTAGTAGATGCCTCCAACTACCGCCGGGGGTTTTTCTCGATCAATGCACTGTGGAAAAATAAAATTGCAGTACTGGTAGGCGATTATCTACTCTCGCGGGGCTTGCTGCTATCGGTAGAGCACGGCGACTATGGCTTGCTTAAGATTGTATCCAACGCAGTAAAGGAGATGAGCGAAGGTGAATTGCTCCAAATTGAAAAGGCCCGTCGGCTGGATATTACTGAAGAAGTATATTACGAAATTATCCGGCAGAAGACTGCTTCGTTGATTAGCTCCTGCTGCGGGGTAGGTGCGGCCTCGGTGGGAGCCGATGCCGCAGTAGTAGAAAAAATGCGGCTATTCGGCGAAAAGGTAGGTATTGCTTTTCAAATCAAGGATGACCTTTTCGACTACGGCAGTGCCGAAATCGGTAAACCGGTGGGAATCGATATCAAGGAAAAGAAAATGACGCTACCGCTAATTTACGCCCTTAATCAAGCCTCTTGGGGAGAGAAACGGCGAATCATTTATATCATTAAAAACCAAAGTGAGAAAACTAAGAAGGTGCGCGAAGTGATTGATTTTGTGAAACAGTCGGGTGGAATTGACTACGCCACCCAGGCCATGCACCGCTTTCATAAAGAAGCCCAACAGATTCTATGCACCTTTCCCGATTCGGCTCACAAGCAGTCGCTTAGTCGCTTGGTAAGTTTCACTATTGAGCGGGAGAAATAAAGGTGCTAGTGTTGTTTGATCCACCCGAAGTAATATCACCGTTGAGGGTGAAATAATTATTTGCATCAATGGGTGTAACTGCTAAATAGTCTGATGGTGCAAAACCCCACTATTTTCAAACTTACCGTAAGTTGCGTACTGCCTAAAGGGCAAATTCTTTTTCCTTCCGGAAGAACAGTTTGAAGTGAGTACCTTTACCAGGAGTACTGTCAATATCAATGCGGCCATCGCTGGCATCAAGGATACTTTTTATCATATACAATCCTACTCCCGTTCCTTCGGCTTTACTGGAGTTAAACCGATTAAATAGCTTAAACAACCGTTGCTGATGCCTTTCCAGATCAATACCGATACCATTATCTTTAAAGTGCATGATCACGTAGTTCTCATCCTCTTCCGTAGAAATTTCTATACGGGGTGGGCGTTGTTCATCTCGATATTTAATGGAATTAGTGATCAGATTTTGTAGAATACTCTGGAATAGCACGGGAACAAACGTAACAGTTGATGCCTCGGAAAAATCAGTAGTGAAGCGTGTATCAGTAGTGCGAACAAGCTCAGCTAACTGTTCCTGTACATCGTTTACCGCCCGAGTAATATCAATCGCTTCTGGTTCTTTTTCCAAATCCATCTCAGCCAGAAATACGGTAGAAAAGCTGCGAATCATATTTTCTAACCGGTCTACGCTAGCCCCAATTTTATGCATTACCCGCTCCTGATAGGTTTTATCATCAGCCCGGACGTGGTACAAATCAACCAAAGATCGTAGGTTAGTGAGCGGCGATTTTAGGTCGTGCGTGATCACGTAGGAGTAATCCTTTAGCTTTTCATTGTACTTCTGAAGATGGTTCACCGCCTGAAACAGCTCCCGTTTCAGTTTATTTCGCTCTAATGCGAAAGAAATGGTTTTCGCCAATAAATGACCAGTAGTAATCTCATCTTTAGCTAAATAATCTTCAGCTCCCTTATTAATTGATTCTAATCCTGCGTCAGGATCTTCCAAACCAGTTAAGATGATAACCGGAATGGATATATCTATCTCTTGTAGTTTCTCAAGACTACGTAAACCGCTACTATCGGGTAAAGATAAATCTAGTAGAACAACATCGGGGCCCTGTTGATTAATATATCTCTCCGCCTCACTAATACGATGGCAGGTTTGCAGATCATAGTGGAAAAGCTTAGTACCTTCAAGTACTTCTTTCACTATTTCCTGATCAGCAGGATTATCTTCAACTAATAAAATGGTAATTTTTCTCATATAATAAAGCTACTCGCCACGAGGGGGGAGCTTAACTATGGTAAACCAAAAATCCTCAATAGACGCTACAATCTTAGCAAACTGTTCAAAATCAAGCGGTTTGGTAATGTAGCAATTAGCGTGTAGTTTATAAGAGCGATAGATATCTTCTTCAGCCGACGAAGTTGTTAAAACTACCACCGGGATACGTTTCAAATTTTCGTCCCCTTTAATGTCTTCCAGCACTTCCCGGCCATCTTTCTTAGGTAAATTTAAATCCAGAATAATAATATCCGGAGTAGACACGCCCCGGTATTCACCTCGCTTGTTTAGATAGTTTACAGCCTCCACCCCATCGTGTACTACCTGTAAGTTAACCTTTAACTTACTATCCTGCAACGACTCTTCCACCAGAGTGGCATCAGCTTCGCTATCTTCAACTAGTAATACTTCTATTTCCATGAGGTTACTCTGATGGTTTTAAAGCTTTGCTTATGGTAAAGTAAAAAGAACTTCCTTCATTTAATTTTGATTCTACCCATATTTCCCCGTGATGCGTTTCTACTACTCGCTGGCAAATAGCTAGTCCAATTCCTGTTCCTTCGTACTCACTAGCGGAATGTAAACGCTGAAAAATAACAAATATCCGACCGAAAAATTCCTTCTCGATACCGATGCCATTGTCAGAAATACAGAATTTCCAATGATCTTTTTGCTCTTCGGAACGGATACTAATTTCTGGGGGGATATCCGGTTTTCGGTACTTCAAACTGTTGCTGATTAGGTTCTGAAATAATTGGGTCAACTGCCCCCGATCTCCAATCAGGGTTGGCAGGTCTTGGTAATTAATCTTCGCCCGGGTCTTTTTGATGGTGGTTTCTAACTGAGACTTCACATCTTTCAGAATCTGATCAATATCAACTTCTTCAAAGCGGTTTCCTTTTCTCTCCAGCCGAGAAAACGTAAGAATATCATCAATGAGCATTTGCATACGGGTGGTACCATCTACAATAAAGCGGATGTACTTGTCGGCCCGCTCGTCAAGTTGCTCACCGTAACGCTTTTTCAGCAGCATGCTGAAACTGCTCACAGTACGCAGGGGCTCCTTCAAATCGTGAGAAGCGATGTACGCAAATCGCTCTAGCTCAGCGTTAGAGCGCTCTAATGCTGACTGCGCCTCTTTTCGAGCCTGTACTTCCGCATTCAAGTCGGCGTTCAGCTGTTCCAACTTCTCGTTTTGTTTACGGTATTCTTCCGCTTTAAACACAAAAATGTCTTTGATGGCATTACTTAGCTCGCGAGCCATCGTAATGTGCTCTTCGCTCCAATCCTGCGATAGACCTTCTACCCGCTGCTTCCAGAGGTCAAACGACTTGCGAGGATGCAGCCGAATTACTCCGTTTTCTTCCTGCTGGTAAAATTTATCGGGCTTACCACCCCAGTGTACTTCCTGCACCACTTCGCGCCTAAACCATAGAATGTAGCTTTGCTGGGGTTTGGCGATTAATACGGCTAACAAACCAGCGGCAGTATCCACAAAATTAGCGGCCGGAGCGTAGTGCTTTCCGAGCTGATTAGTTTGAAAAAGACTGTCTTGTTCGTCTAAGCGCTGGCTAACCCAATCGTATATTTGGTCTACTTCTTCTTCCGACGGCGTAGCTCCAATGAGCGTTATGGCCCCTTCGTGGCAAATAGCAGCCCCGGTGGCGTTGGTCAGGGCTAGTGTTTCTTTCTTGAGGTGGGTAAAGTTGGCTCGGTAGTCCCCTTTTCGGGTAATATTTTCAATAAGCATCGAGTGGATACGACGCAGGGTAAGCCCCATCGCCTGATCTTCGCTTTTTTGCTTAAGCGAAAGCTGCAGCGACAGAATCTGCCCAATGTATTCGCTCGCTATCCGCATCTGATAGGGCAGGTAGATCGGAGAATTATGATGGCAAGCAATGAGTCCCCACAGTTGATTATCCTTAATCAAGGAAATAGTGAGGGTAGCCTGCACTCTCATATTAGCCAGGTACTCGAGGTGGATGGGCGAAACGCTCCGTAGTATACTGTGGCTTAAATCTACCGGCACCTGACTGGACTCGTACGCCAGCAGCGGTACCGGCTCGTAAGTAGCATCCGGAATGTAGCGGAGCCAGTTTACCAGGTATAGTGCCCGAGCCTGAGCCGGAATATCGGTGTGCGGAAAGTGTAGCCCCAGATAGCTATCTACTTCTTCGTCACGAGACTCGGCTACCACATCACCGTTCCACTCATCATCAAACTGGTAAAGCATCACCCGGTCAAAACCGGTTAGCACCCGTACTTCCCGCACCGCCACCTGATACAACTCTTCCAACTCATCAGCACTTTGCAGGGCAAACAATGATTTCCGCGATAAGTCGTAGAAATGCGTAAACGAAAGAGCATCCTCTTCGGAAAAAGGCTCCAACTCCAGCATCATTCCGGCGTTGTTGGTGTGCACAATACCGTTAAACTGCGTCTCTTTTCCATCCACCTCAATGGTAAGCCGGAGGGGGTTAATGTTCTTTAGAAAGGCATTCTGATCATTGCGATCAATTACGGAAACCTCTTCGCGCAGCATCTGGATATGAGATTCATTCAACAATATCCCGATGGGCTGTCCCAGTAAAGCATCAGCTTTCCGCTTCAACACGGATACAGTATTGGCGCTGATCTGCTTAATCGTAAAATCTTCTTCGCTCAGTACCAACAAAACCCCGTGGGGTTGAATACTTCCCGGAATATGAATTGGCTCCTGATCGCAGTTGATGAGGGTAACTTCCGAGGAATCTGTTGGTTTCGGCTGGTGCATAGGCAAGGGTCGTAGTATATCAGGCAAGTGCCTTATCACGAACAAAATAAACACTTTGCGTGAATAAGCTGAATGCCCGCTGAGCAGCGGTAATTACCGTTTCTTCCTGGTGGGTCGCCACTTCTTCGGATAATACTTGTAAAAATTCTTTCCAGTAGCGGCCGGTATCGGCTCCGTATACGTTTAGAAATTGGAACGAACAGCGAGCAGCCACCAGCTCGTTTTCGCTCAATGCTTTACTGATCATTCTGCCGCCTAAGGTAGAGCCTTCCGTTACGTATAAGTAGCCTAAGGCTTCGGCCTCGGATGTCAATGGCCGAGCGTGATCGGTAATTTCCGGTGTAGCCGAATCCAATTCCACTAAATCACTCTGAATCAATAATAACTTACGGCGCCGCGACCAGTGTAATTGTTCCTTTAGTCTCGGGTTGAGAGCTTCATCGATGGATCTTTCCGTATGTGTGTGGAATACGTACTGTATTTTCAGAAACTGCCGATAGTCCGGCAAAGAGAAAGCATCCCACGACTGATGCGGAAAGAGCAAACTTTCGGTGGCTTCATGCTGGCTTTGGGTAGCTTCTTTCAGCTTTTTGTGGAAGGGCTGCATATTCTTTTAACGGGGTAAATGACCGAAGAAAGATACGAATTATTGACTACGTAAACTGAATTAGGGTTTGGGGGTTATACAATTTGAGCATAACTTACCAGTTTTTATAAAGAGATATACCGACATCCGAATGAATAAATACCTGTTACCTACTATTTTACTGTCTGTTCTGCCCCTCGTTATGGCAGCTCAGTCTACCTACTGGCAGCAACGGGCTGAGTACACGATGGAAGTGGAAATGAACGTAAACACCAATCAGTTTACCGGCACCCAAACCCTAGTGTACCAGAACAATTCTCCCGATACGCTCACCAGTGTATTTTATCACCTGTACCTTAATGCCTTCCAGCCGGGAAGTATGATGGACGTACGTTCTCGTACCATTGCCGATCCCGACCGGCGGGTGATGGATCGCATTCTGTATCTGGATGAAGACGAAATGGGCTACCAACGGGTAACTTCCCTAAAACAGGATGGTGACGACCTTACCTACGAAGCCGTTGGAACCGTGCTGGAGGTTGACCTGAACGAGCCGATTCTTCCCGGGGAGGAAAGTACTTTTACCATGGAATTTATCGCTCAGGTGCCGCTACAGGTACGCCGCACCGGCCGCGATAGCGCCGAGGGCATTGAATATTCAATGGCGCAGTGGTACCCTAAAATGGCTGAGTACGACGAGCAAGGCTGGCACGCCAACCCCTACATTGGCCGGGAGTTTTACGGCATTTGGGGCGACTTTGATGTAAAAATTACAATTGACTCCTCCTACGTAATAGCCGGCACGGGCATTCTACAAAATCCCGAAGAAATTGGCCACGGTTATCTACCGGCCGGCGAACGGCTCAAGCGACCTAAAAACGACCAGCTAACCTACCACTTCGTAGCCGAGAACGTACATGACTTTATGTGGGCGGCTGACCCCGACTACGTGCATACAACCGCCCAGGTGCCCGATGGCCCGCTACTTCGTTTCTTTTATCAGGCGGATACGCTGGTAGAAAACTGGCAACAATTGCCGGATTTTACGGTGCGAGCTTTTCAGTACGCGAACGAGACTTTCGGTAAATATCCCTACGCTGAGTTTTCGGTAGTGCAGGGAGGCGATGGTGGCATGGAATACCCCATGTCCACGCTGATTACCGGCCACCGTTCGCTACGCAGTTTGGTAGGAGTAACGGTGCACGAGTTTTTTCATAGCTGGTACCAGGGCGTACTAGGCTCTAACGAAAGTCTGTACGCCTGGATGGACGAAGGTTTTACCTCCTACGCTACCAACCGTACCATGGCCCAGCTTTTTGGTCCGGGACGCGCCAACGGACAGGAGCAGGCTAACTCCTACGGCGGCTACTTTGCGCTGGTGCAATCGGGGCAGGAAGAGCCACTCACCACCCATGCCGATCACTTTGATACCAACCGGGCTTACGGTTCGGCTGCTTATTCCAAAGGAGCCGTGCTGGTACATCAGTTAAGCTATATCATCGGTCAGGAAACGCTTGACCGGGGTATGCGACGTTACTTCAACGAATGGAAATTTAAGCACCCTGACGTAGTAGATTTTAAGCGGGTAATGGAAAAAGAATCGGGGCTGGAGCTAGACTGGTACTTTGAGTACTTCGTCAACAGTACTCGAACGATTGACTACGGCGTGCAGTCAGTAGAGGGGGAAGGCGACCAAACCCGAGTCACCCTTGAGCGCGTTGGCCTGATGCCGATGCCTCAGGAAGTATTAGTGACCTATCAAGACGGAAGCCAGCAACTATTTTACATTCCGCTACGGATTATGCGGGGCGAAAAAGGCCCAGAAGGCAATTACGAACGTACCGTACTGCAAGACTGGCCCTGGACCTTCCCGACTTACCAGCTGATGATTACTCGCCCTAAAAGTGAGATTCAGCAAATTACGCTGGACCCCAGCGGCAAAATGGCCGACATTGACCGTTCCAACAACACCTACCCCAGTGTAAATCCTTCTACTTTCTCCGAAGAAGGGTTGATGAATGAATAAAGATAAAGTGCTATGGTGTTTTGGTATTAGAGTGTTATAGAAGGGAAGGGGAGGGTAGTTTAGAGTATAATCTCAATAGAGCAATAACGCTCAAACTCTAAACACAAAACTTTGCACTATAACACCATAACACTCAAGCACTATAACACTAAAATGGAAAGATGCCCGAATTACCCGAAGTAGCCACTTATAAGAAGTATTTTGATCTAGCCGCCACCGGTCGCCGGGTGACCGATGTGGAAGTGGTAGAGCCCCGGGTAGTTACAGTTCCGCCCGAAGAGTTGCAGCAAGCTGTCGTCGGGCAACGGTGGGAAGAAATGAAGCAAATTGGCAAGCACTTACTAGTGAAGTTGAGCGAAAACGGTTGGATGACGGTGCACTTCGGCATGACCGGCTCGCTGCGCTTGTTTAAAGACCGGGAAGATGCGCCGAGGTTTACCAAGGTGCTGTTTGCGTTGGACGATGGTTTCTTTCTCTCGTTTCGCTGTCCGCGAATTCTGGGACGGATTGGGCTGGCGGAAGATACGGATAGCTACCAGCGAGCCAAAAAGCTCGGCCCAGATGCCCTTACTGTTTCCTGGGAAGAATTTCAAGGAATACTCGACGGGCGAACGGGGCTAATAAAACCACTGCTGATGAACCAAAGCACGGTAGCAGGACTGGGCAACTGGATTGTAGACGATATTCTCTACCAGGCCGCTATCCACCCCGAAAAACGAGCCAATGAACTGTCCGAAGATGAAGTACAGACTATTTTTGACAAAATGAAGTACATCCTGGAAACGGCCATCGAGCTAGAATCTCGCTACGAAGATTTTCCCGATGATTTCCTGGTAACCTATCGCTGGTCTAAAAACCAGCACCGTCAGGATGAAATAAACTTAGAAATACTAAAGGTAGGCGGAAGAAGTACCTATATCGATGCCGAGCGGCAGAGGTTGTAAATAAAATAAGCCTAGATGAATTCCCCTTTCTCAAAGGAAGAATCACTTTTACTGTTGTAGATAATTCAAAACAACCATAGCGTTGGGAGGGTGTCGTCTCTATTCATTTAATATGCTCAATGAAGTCATTGAAGATCATAATTCTCGTACTGGCAATTTTTTCCAGAATTAATAGATCCGTATCTCCGGTAATCAGGTAGTCTGCACTTGAATCTACCGCCAAGTTCAATAAGAAGTTGTCCTTTTCATCACGGCTAACCTCAATATCTGATTTGACCTCTATCAACTCCCCAAACTGGTCAAAGGTCTCGAGTATTTCTTCAATATCTTCTTTTGAAAAATACTTGGTGAATTTGGGACGGAATGCTACTTCGATGAATTCTTCAAGTAGTTCGCTGGAAAAGATTAAAGTGATCTTCTTAGCTCTGATTAGGCTGTCAATCTGGTTGAATTTCTTTGAAATGAGAAAGCTAATCCAAAGGTTGGTATCAAGGATTACTTTCTCATTTTTCATATCGTGCTTTTCTCACTGTTTCAACTTCCTTCGCTATTTCCTCTGGTGAAATCGGCTCATTGGAACGGGATCGCAATTTCTTCAGTAAGACAGTAAAGTCCGATTTTTCTTTCTCCTTATTGATTTTAATTAAGTCTAAGTCAGCCAAATCTTGTAAAAGTTTTTTTGCCTTTGGATTTAATATGTCAATTCGGACAGTTTCCATTCGCTTTTGATTTACCTTAAATATAAAAGATTATTTCGGGTACTAATCCTTTAACCTGTACAGGGTACACCAAGTAAACATACGAAAGTTTTACTGTTTTGATTTGGATAACTGTCTATTTAGATTGGTATCGTCTGTCAAAAAAAAAATTAAAGCTGTGTGGGTGATATATGCTGAAAAATCAGAACTTATAGGTAAACGACAGTAATTATGACTTTACTTGAAGCACCGGTAGCTTCTTCGACTACTAAAGAAACACTGTTTACTCGGTTGTATCTGCAAGCCTTTCCGGCAGTGGCCCGCTACATCAGCCGAAAGGGAGGTACGCTGGAAGAGGCTCAAGATGTATTCCAGGAAGCCTTGCTGGTGTACTATGAAAAAGTAGTGATTGACCAGTTTGAACCTGAGAGCAGTCATCAGGCCTATATTCTAGGCATTGCCCGCAACCTCTGGCTGAAAGCCCAGGAAAAAAGTATCAGAACTGAACCAATTAGTGATCTCGATCTTAGTGAAATTTCGGTGGGCCAACCCATTTCGGAAAAGTTGTTGTCATTTCTGCAACAAGCCGGTAAGAAGTGTCTGGATGTGCTACAGTCGTTCTACTACGAGAAGCTTTCTATGCGGGAAGTATCGGCCCGATTTGGCTTTCGCAGCGAGCGGTCGGCCACGGTGCAAAAGTATAAGTGCCTAGAGAAAATCCGGGAACAAGTAAAAGCAAAATCACTGACTTATGAGGACTTCCTTGATTGAAGCTGAGCAAATAGAAAAGTTTATACAGCAGCGAGGCGACCTCAGCGAGCGGCTGCTGATGGAGGCCCGGATGCAGGTAGATAGCGAACTAGCGGAGCGGGTTACTTTCCAAAAGCAGACTTATCAAGTAATCCAGCAGTACGGGCGGCAGCAGCTTCGGGAGGAAATCTGCCGGGTTCAGAAAAAAGTATTCAACGAATCAGCATACCGTAAATTTCAAACCAGAGTACGATCGTACTTTAAAATTTAATCACTATGTCTATCCAATCCAGTGTAGTTCCGATGGTCATTGACCAGAGCGGAAGAGGAGAACGTGCGTACGATATTTACAGCTTGCTGCTGAAGGAGCGCATTATCTTTCTGGGCACCGCCATCAACGACCAGGTCGCCAACGTAATCGTTGCTCAATTGCTGTACTTAAACAGTCAGGACCCCGCCCGGCAGATTGATATGTACATCCAGTCGCCTGGGGGCAGCGTGTATGCCGGTATGGCTATTTACGATGCTATGCAGATGATTTCGGCTCCGGTTTCAACGGTAGCTGTGGGCTTCTCGGGCAGTATGGGCACGGCTCTGCTCACTTGTGGGGCTAAGGGGCGACGTTACGCCTTAGCCCAGGCCACCATTCATATGCACCCCACGGGTGGTGGCTCCAAAGGTTATACCGAAGACGTGCGGATTGCTACCCGTGAACAGGAGCGGCTACAGACCCAATTATTTCATATCATCGGAAAAAATACCAATCATTCCTGGCAGGAAATTGAAGAGTTCTTTAGAAGAGACCGTTTTCTCAACGCCCTGGAAGCCCAAGAATACGGTTTGGTAGACGAAGTGCTAGGCGATACCTCCAACCTCATCCGGCTCAAGGATAATGAACCCGAGGTAGAGTTTTTCAATAAATCTATTCCTCGCCATAGGTAAAGCAATAGCATCATGGCCAATATTTCATCAGATATAACAGTTATCTTTAATTAATCTAAATAGCTGTTATTCAACTATTTAGACTAATGACAAATTAGAGTTTCTTGTAACGTTATGCTTGGTCACTAGTTCTTATAGTGAAATCAATAGTCATTTTTTAATCACTTAACACTATGGAAAAGCAGGAAATTGTAAAATCAGAAGACGTAGCGCATTGCCCAGTTTGTAATGCCAATGCCGTGCAACCTTGTCAGCAGCCACAAACCAACGACTGCCCTCGGGGTGAAGATAGAAAGTAGGAAAGCATTACTAAATACTTAAACAAGGAGAGACTACTAAGCCTCTCCTTTTTTGTTCGAGCTTTTCTTCGTAAGATTATGTAGTACAAAAACAACTGATAATCCTATGAGAAAA
Organism: uncultured Roseivirgaceae bacterium; assembly: GCA_964551335.1. GTDB lineage: Bacteria > Bacteroidota > Bacteroidia > Cytophagales > Cyclobacteriaceae > Tunicatimonas. The sequence goes on along the minus strand of CAZKCO010000009.1, from coordinate 118,950 downwards.
CTAGTGTCTTTTTCGCTCACGGCCGTTCTGTCCCTGTCTATTATCTGGCTAGCTGGCTGCGCATCCTCTAAAAGCATGGCCTACGACCCTAGCGGGAACTGGAATTATACCGTAACCGGTACTCCTAACGGCACGGTAGAAGGAACTATGACTATTACTAAAAATGGGGATAGTTACAGCGGTGAACTCCAGTCCCCGATTGGAAGTACTAATCTGAATAACCTAGAAATAGAAGGACAAACTCTCAGTGCTGATTTTGACTATAGCGGCACTGAAATTCAGATGAGTGGAACCTTTGAAGGCGATAGTTTCAACGGTGAAGTAGCTGCGGGTTACGACAGCTTTGATATGACCGCCAACCGAGCGAACTAAATTGCTGATTCCCGGGATTGGCTTCCCAACGATTGATTTCCTAAAGACTGTCCATCAACGGATGCAGAAGCCGTGACCTCACGCATTTCCGCGTGAGGTTCTTTTTCTCCGAAAAACTTATTTTGAAACAACAGAATGATTGCCACACCTACAAAAATAGAAGCATCAGCAATATTGAAAATTGGCCATAGGGCCATATACTCTCCGCCCCAAACCGGCACCCAGTCGGCCACTCGGCCCTCCCAGATGTCAACGTAGAACATATCAATTACCTGCCCGTGGAACCAAGGAGTAGACGAACCGTAGGGAGCATTATCCAACAATACCCCGTAGAAAGCACTGTCAATCACATTACCGATGGCCCCACCTAGAATCAGCGCTACCGACCAGAGCAAGCCCTGGTGGACTTTTTTCTTGGCTAACACATAGAGGTAGTAAGCAATACCAACCATCGCGAACAGGCGAAAGACGGTCAATATAAGTTTGCCGTATTCTGAGCCTAACTGCATTCCGAAAGCCATACCGGGGTTCAAGGTGTAGTGCAACTTAAACCAGTCGCCAAATACCGGAATCTGGCCGATGATACCCATATCCATATTGTTATGCACTAGCAGCTTCACGGTTTGATCCAGGATGATAATGCCCAAACTGAGCAAGTAATATTTCCAGTACTTCACAGAAATTGCAATTTTAGTGTTCTAACGCTTATTCTACGGTAATTTGTATTCTTAATTCAAACTCATCCATCGTTACTTCCTGCCCTTCTTCCAAATGATCTACCAACTCTAACGATGTAGCCTGAGTTTCAGTACTAATATAATCTCGATATGCCTGCACTGCTTGCTGTACCGAGTTATAATCAGTCTTAATCTTCACCCGAATCTTGTCTTGCACATCCAGCCCCTGGTCTTTCCGCAAGTTCTGAATACGGTTCACCAGATCGCGGGCAATACCCTCCTGCCGTAATTCTTCGGTAATCGTAATATCTAGGGCCACCGTCATATTCCCTTCCCGGGCTACCGACCAGCCCGGAATATCCTCCGAAGTAATCTCCACATCGTCGGTTGTAAGAATAATACGCTCCTTAGGCAAAGCAAGTTCGTATTGCTGCTCTTGTTCTAACCGATTGATCTCCTCCTGCCCCATCTGGGCTACCGCAGCGCTAATATCTTTCATCATAGGGCCGTACTGCTTTCCCAGCTTTCGGAAGTTGGGTTTGATCTTTTTTACCAGCACGCCCGAAGTATCGTCAATGTACTCAATACCCTTCACGTTTACTTCCGACAAAATAATATCTTCTACCGCTTCTAGCTGCTGCTTGAAATCGGCATCCAACACCGGAATCAAGATGCGGGATAGCGGTTGACGTACTTTGATGGTGTGCTGCTTCCGCAATGAGTGTACTAGCGAAGAAGCCGACTGGGCCATTTGCATCTTATTTTCCAAGTGCTTGTCGATTGCGTTTTCATCAGCCTGCGGAAAGTCCGTTAAGTGTACCGATTCTTTACTCTGTCGACCACTTACTAAATTCAGATCACGGAAAAGGTGCTCGGAATAAAAAGGGGCAATAGGCGACGACAGCTGCGCTAAGGTCGCTAGACAGGTATACAGCGTTTGGTAGGCTGCCTGCTTGTTTTCGTTGTATTCGCCCTGCCAGAACCGCTTACGGTTAAGGCGTACGTACCAGTTACTGAGGTCATCTATAGTAAAATCCTGAATGGCCCGCGCGGCCCGGGTTGGTTCGTAATCCTCGTAGGCTTCATCTACCTGCTTCATCAGGCTGTGGAGCTTGGAGATAATCCAGCGATCGCTTTCGGTACGCCGGCTCAGCGGAATTTCTTCTTCGGCAAAGGTGAAGCCATCTAAATTCGCGTAGAGGGCGAAAAAAGCGTAGGTGTTTTGCAGGGTGCCGAAAAAGCGGCGCTGCACTTCTTTCACCCCTTCCATATCAAATTTCAGGTTATCCCACGGGTTGGCGTTAGAGATCATATACCAGCGGATGGCATCCGGGCCGTACTCTTCTAACGTAGTAAATGGGTCAACCGCGTTACCCAGCCGTTTAGACATTTTATTGCCATTTTTGTCCAGCACCAAGCCGGTAGACACCACATTTTTGAAAGCTACGCTGTCGTACAGCAGCCCGGCAATAGCGTGCAGGGTAAAGAACCAACCGCGGGTCTGGTCTACTCCTTCCGAGATAAAATCAGCCGGATAGCGCTGCTCAAAAACCTCTTTGTTCTCGAACGGATAGTGCCACTGGGCGTAGGGCATAGCTCCCGAATCAAACCACACATCAATCAGATCGGCTTCACGATAGAGCTTCTGCCCGCTATCACTCACTAGCGTAATCCGATCTACATAGGGACGATGTAAATCTTCTTTGGCTAGCGCATCATTGTTTTTCTGCACCAGTTCAGTATCATCAGCGAATGCTTCATTTGCCTTTTGTACTTCCTCGGTAAGTTCAGTCACCGAGCCAATGCATTTTTCCTCACTTCCGTCTTCGCTGCGCCAGATGGGCAGGGGCGTGCCCCAGTAGCGGGAGCGGCTCAGGTTCCAATCTACCAGGTTTTCCAGCCAATTGCCGAAACGGCCAGTGCCGGTAGATTCCGGTTTCCAGCGAATGGTTTTGTTCAGCGCTACTAGCTGGTCTTTCTTGGCTGTGGTGCGGATAAACCAGGACTCCAGCGGATAGTAAAGTATGGGTTTGTCGGTACGCCAGCAGTGAGGATAAGAGTGCTCGTACTTCTCTACTTTGAAAGCCTTATTCTCCTCCTTCAGCTTGATAGCTATTTTTACATCGGTAGACTGATAGCCCGCAGCAGTTTCATCCTCATCATCGTAGTTCTTCACCGGCATATCGGCAAAATCAGTGATTTCGGCTACGAAACGCCCTTTTTTGTTGACGATAGGTGCGTCATTACCGTTTTCATCCTTCACCATAATACCGGGGATACCATGCTGCTCCAGCACCCGGAAGTCATCTGCCCCAAAGGTTTTGGCCAGGTGTACCAGCCCGGTACCGTCTTCAGTAGTCACAAAATCGCCCGCCAGCACCGTAAAAGCACCGGAGTCTTCGGGCAACGTAACGTAGGGTAGTAGTTGCTTGTACTTTGTACCCACCAAGTCGGCTCCCTTCACAGTTTCTACTACCTGATAGGGAATCTGCTTATCACCGGGCGAATAATCCTCGATAGCTAAGTCCTTGGCTTTTTCACTGAAGTAGGCTCCCATGCGGTCCTTCGCTAATATCACGTTGATCGGCTTATAGGTATACTGATTGAAGGTTTTTACCTTCACGTAGTCAATATTCTCGCCTACCGCAATGCCCGAGTTAGCCGGAAGCGTCCAGGGCGTGGTGGTCCAGGCGAGCAGATAGTCGTTCTCCGTACCCTTCACCTTAAACTGGGCGACGATGGAAGTGTCTTTTATATCTTTGTAAGTACCGGGCATATTCAGTTCGTGCGAACTCAGGCCGGTACCTGCTGCCGGAGAATAGGGCTGAATGGTGTAGCCCTTATAGAGCAAATCCTTCTCGTACAACTGCTTGAGCAAATACCACAACGTTTCCATGTACTCCCGCTCAAAGGTGATGTAGGGATTATCCAAATCTACCCAGTAGCCAATCTTTTGGGTCAAGTCATCCCACTGGCTCTTGAATTTCATCACTGCCTCACGGCACCGCTGGTTATATTCCTCGATGGAGATTTTTTTTCCTATGTCCTCCTTGGTAATTCCTAGCTCTTTCTCTACTTGTAGTTCTACTGGCAAGCCGTGGGTATCCCAACCGCCTTTACGCTCTACGCGGTTCCCCTTCAGGGTTTGGTAGCGGCAGAAAATATCTTTGATCGTCCGGGCCATCACGTGGTGGATACCCGGGGTACCGTTGGCCGAGGGCGGTCCCTCGTAAAAGGTAAATAGTTTATCAGCCGGGCGCTGCTCTACCGACTTCTCAAAAATCCTGTGTTCTTGCCAGAACTTCAGTATTTCCTTTGCTACCTGGGGATAATTAACCTGCTTGTATTCAGGATACTTCTCGATTTGAGACATACGAAACCTTCCTATTTGTATTGGAATGGGCAAAGGTACAACCTGTTTGGGTTTTTGCCCAACACGACTCTAATTAACGCTCCTATAAATAAAAAGATTTAGGCTGTCGCCGTTTATAGTTCATCTTTACGAACCTCAGCTAACTCGCCTTGACCGTTCTCTCGTCCCGGTACCCGTAATCGGCTCAAGTCAATTTCTTCGTCGTCGTCTTCCTGGTAGAACTCGTCGTAGTGCTCAATGAGGTGGAAGAGTGGTCGGTTGCTGCGGCCGGCGATACCTTTTCCATTATCGAAAATCATTAGCAGGGCGGGTAGTACTGTCAGGTTGGTAAACATGGCGATTACCAGAGTCAGTGACGTTAGAATACCCAGGTACTGAGTGCCGCTAAGGCTGGAACCGGCGAAGATGATAAATCCACAGAACAGAATGATGGAGGTGTAAATCATACTGGTACCCGTCTCGCGTAAGCTTTTGCTGATAGCGATAGGCACAAAAAACCGATTGCTTTTTAGCTCCTGTCGGTACTTAGCCAAGAAGTGGATAGAATCGTCTACCGAAATACCAAACACAATGCTGAAGATGATAGCCGTGCTGGGCTTGAGTGGAATACCGAAAAAACCCATAATACCCGCTGTAATAATGAGCGGAATAACGTTCGGGATTAGTGAAATAAAGATCATCCGGACGCTTCCGAACAGCAGAGCCATAATCATCGCGATAATACCGAAGGCGATGAGCAGACTCACCAACAGATTATCAATCAGGAATTCGTTGCCCTTGGTAAACAGCAAGCTGGCGCCGGTAATGAATACCTGGGCTTCCGAATCGCCAAATAATTCATCTACCTTCGGCTGAATTCTGCCTTCCACCAGTCGTTTGATCTTTTTAGAACCGATGTCAGCCACCTTCAATGAAATACGCAGTAACTGGCCGGTGCTATCCGACAACCCACTTTGCAAGCTAAGCGGAGAGTTTTCCGAAACAGCTTCATCCGAAGCGGCTTCATCCGAAGTGAAAGTTTCTGCCGGAGCTGCTGACTGGGTATTTTTAAGATAACGGAGAATGAATGCCCGGTCCCGATTATCGGGTAGTGCGTAGAAAGATGAATCGTTATTGTAAAAAGCTTGCCGGGCCGACTTCACGAAACTCACCAGCGAGATAGGCTGAGCGATTTCTTCTTGCTCAGCAAGAAAGTCTTCCAGTTCTTCTACCTTCCGTAGCGTAGCTACCCGGGTTGCTGACCGCTTCTTTTGAGTATCTACCACAATCTCCATGGGCATGATGCCGGAGAAGTTTTTCTCGAAGAATTCCATATCGCGTTTTAACTGGCTATCAGCCGGAACCCCGTCTACCAGATACGAAACTGCCTCAATGCGCAGCAAACCAACTGAGAAGATAATAACGACCAACAGGGATGTCCCTAACACCCGGTAACGATGCCGGTGTACCAGTAAATCCAAAATAGTCAGAATACGATCCAACAGCGAAAAGCGAAGGTGCTTCAGCTGCCGGTCACTGGGCGGAGGCAGATAAGAAAACACGGAAGGAATTACAATGATGCTTACCGCGAAGGTGGCAAGAATATTTAACCCGGCTACCAGACCGAACTCTTCCAGAATAGAAATATTGGTAAACATCAGCACCAGAAAGCCAATGGCTGTAGTAACATTCGTAATCAGCGTTGCCATCCCGATTTTCTGAATAATGCTACCCAGGGCTTTCTCCTTATCGCCGTGGGTGCGGTACTCCTGATGATACTTATTAATCAGATACACACTATTCGGAATACCGATAATGACGATAATGGGCGGCAACAATCCCGACAGAACGGTGATTTCGTAGCCAAACCAGGCCAGTGTGCCCACCGACCATACCACCATAATCCCGATCACGATCAGGGGGAATACAACTGCATCCCAGGAGCGAAAGAATGCCAGCAGAATCAGGGCCGTAACTACCACCGACAGAATAAGAAATAAACGCAGTTCGGCGCGAATTTTAGCGTTCATCACCGTTCGCACGAAAGGAATACCGGCATAGTGTAGTTCTATACCAGTTACTTCGGAGAAACTCTCGCCTAGGTGTTGAATGTCGGGTACCAGTTGCTCCCGTTTGTCCGAGTTAAGCGTAGTGCTTTCAACGGCTACCAGTATCAGCGTAGCACCGTTTTCCTGGTTGATCAGTTGGTTACTGTATACTTTAAACGTTTGAGCTAGTTGCAGTAGACTGTCTAGTTCCGCCTGGTCGTCGGGTAATTCAGCAAAGACCGGTTGCAGCTCAAATTTCTTGGCCTCGGTATTTTTCACAATGGCTTGCAAGCCCGGCAAGGAAACGGTATACTTCACTCCCGAAAGCTTCCCTATCTCATCGCTGAAGTATTTAAACCTCCGGAAATTATCTACCTGGTAGAGGGCTGAGTCCTGCACCCCGATGACCAGCAAGTTAGCATCTTCACCAAACTGTTCTTTGAATTGGCGGTAGTAGACCATAGCCGGGTCGTCTTCGGGCACTGCCTCTACATAATCGTAACTCAGCTTCAGGCTAGGAATTTTGTAGGCCATCACGGCGGTAATGACCGCCAATAGCAACATCAACCACAGTCGATACCGGATAATAAAATGAGCAAGCTTAATCCACATGGATGTCTGACACGTTCTGTCCGAAGCAATGCGGCTGCCTCGGCTACCTCAAAAATAACTGATTGCTAATCAACTGGTTTAGCTTTTTTAAGAATTGTTAGCCTTCAGGCGGCTAACCTCAACGGGTTTTGGTTCAATAATGATACCAATAGTTCATAAAGTTCGGGATGCTGCCGCTGAAATTCTGCTGAATTCTCAAAGAAATATTCTACCGCTACCGCAAAAAACTCCCGCACATTAGTAGCAGCATACTCCCGGAAGAAATCCGTTTCTCCCCGCTTAATCCGTTCTATGTGATACGGTGCCAGCTGTTTCCAGCGTTGCTGTGCTTCCGTTGAAAAAAATTGGTACTCCTCGTTTTCAATCATATTCTCCAGTTCCAGCGCATGCGCCATTTCGTGTAGCCCGAGGTTGCGGGCATCAGTGACATCCGCGTAGCCTTCTACAAAGCTGCGCCACGAGAGTATGATAGCTTGTAATCGAGGATTAACCTCACCTTTATGATACTGCCGGGTGATGGTAGAATAATAATCATCGGAATAGATCAAAATTCGCTGAAAGTGCGTCAAACTAACTTCGGGCAAGCCAAAGGTAAGCTGCACCGCCGAAGCACTGATCATCGCTTTCATCTCCAGCGTAACTGGCTTAAAACCACGGGGAATAAACTGTTTCTGCTGAATGAAGTGCATTACCCGCTTCATAAAAATCTTTTTCTGCGGCAGCGGCAACTGCTGATAGTACGGAAAATACTTGGCCAGAATGCCTTCTATCTCGCGCACTTTCACTATAGGATATAGCGGCTGCGGAGTAGGAATACTACGATAAAAAACGGCTACGCCTACTAGCAATACTAGGAACAAGATCAGCAGGAAAGTCATAACAGGAAACTACTACGCGTTGCAAATGCGCAATAGGGTTTCAATTATCCTGCCAGACTACGCAGAACGTTTTGTAACGATACCCGCTCCAATAAAGTAGCGCGCAATTCACTCACCGGAACTCGCTCCTGCTCGGTACTATCACGCTCCCGAATGGTAACCGTATCATCTTCCAGCGTTTGGTGGTCTACCGCAATGCAGTAGGGCGTACCGATTAAATCCTGCCGGGTGTAGCGCTTACCAATGGCGGCACTCTCTTCGTACACCACTTTCATATCCAGCTTCAGCGATTCGTAAATGTCCCGGGCTTTTTCGGGCAATCCATCTTTTTTCACCAGTGGCAGTACCGCTGCTTTTACCGGGGCTAGGGCCGGATGGATTTTCAGGTAGATACGTTTCTTTTCGTTCCCTTTGGCGTCTACTCCGGTATCTTCGGTATAGGCTTCGCAGAGGGTCATTAGGAAGAGACGGTCCGCTCCAATAGAGGTTTCAATTACGTAAGGCACGTAGCTCTCCGATATATCCGGGTCAAAATACTGTAGCTTCTTCTTGGAAAGCTTCTGATGCTCGCTCAGATCAAAATCCGTACGAGAATGGATACCTTCTACCTCTTTAAACCCGAACGGAAACTGGTACTCAATATCGATAGCGGCGTCGGCGTAGTGCGCCATCTTTTCGTGTTCGTAAATGCGGAATTTCTCAGCTGGAATACCGATTGCTTCGTGCCAGCGCATCCTTACTTGTTTCCAGTGATCAAACCACTCGGACTGGGTACCGGGGCGTATGAAGAACTGCATCTCCATCTGCTCAAACTCCCGCATCCGGAAAATAAACTGCCGGGCTACAATCTCGTTACGGAAAGCTTTACCAATCTGGGCAATACCGAAGGGAATCTTCTGCCGGGCAGTTTTCTGCACATTCAAAAAGTTTACGAAAATACCCTGAGCGGTTTCGGGTCGCAGGTAAATCCTATGAGAATCTTCGGCTACTGAGCCTACCTGGGTAGCGAACATCAGATTAAACTGCCGAACCTCAGTCCAGTTGGCCGTACCCGATTCGGGACACACAATATCGTACTTCACGATCAGGTCGCGCACCCCGTCTAAATCTTCCTGCTCGAGCAATTCGTTCATCCGCTTCAGCAGCAGCTGGGAGGTTTTGATCTCGCCTTCGGCTTGCAGTTGAGCGGCTTTATCTTCAATCAGAGTATCAGCCCGGTAGCGTTTGTTAGAATCCTTGTTATCGATCATCGGATCGTTGAAGCTATCCACGTGTCCGGAGGCTTTCCAGGTCTGGGGCTGCATAAAGATGGCGGCGTCTAATCCGACGATGTTGTCGTTCAGACGGGTCATGGCCTGCCACCACAGTTGCTTGAGGTTATTTTTCAGTTCTACGCCGTAGGGGCCGTAGTCGTACACTGCCTGCAAACCGTCGTAGATTTCGCTGGAGGGGTAGACGAAGCCATATTCCTTAGCGTGGGCGATTACTTGTTTGAGTGAACTCTCCGGCTCGTGCGGAGCTACTTCGGGTGCTTTATCTTTTGCCATAGCCGCAAAGATAGAAAACCCCCACGCGGATTTACAACGAAAGGCTTGAATTATTGGTGAGTTGTATCACTACGCATTACAAACGCGCAGGTGGGCGAAAAGCAAGGTAGCTAGGCTTTTTTCTCAAAATTTACCTTAGTGTATACTTCCGCCAGCGATAAATCTAAATCAAGAGCAGGTAATTTGACACCACTGTCCAACCCGCTCGCCTCCGTAAGCTTCCATACATTGTCAGCTGAATCACGAGAAAAGACTTCAATATGCGGCTTATCCTGAGAAACTAAAACATACTCCCGCAAGCTATCTACGGTACGGTAGGCTTCAAATTTGATACCCCGATCTCGAGCCTCCGTACTCTCAGATAGAACTTCTACAATTAATAGCGGATTGGTGACTGTATCTTTTTGTGCATCGGTAACTTCTGGTTCGCCCTGTACTACCACAACATCAGGGTACACGTAGCGTTGAGTTTTGGGCACAAAAACTCGTAAATCGCTAGTGTGTACTGTAAAGTTTTTTTCGCGGATGAAGTACCATATTAAGGCATAAATATTTCCGCAAATAATCGTGTGGGGAATGCTGGCTCCGGACATAGGTATAATCGTTCCGTCGTGGTATTCGTGCTTCTCCTGGTTTTGGCGTTCCTGTTCCAGGTAGGCATCGGTCGTGATTTTAGGTAGGGCTAAGGTTTCCATAAAAAATAAAGATTCGTATGATGCAGTTATTTTCTCGAGAACTTTTTATCTCTTGATCTCATCCTCTATGTAGTAAATCGTGCGGTTAGGTGGGAGGTTCATAATATCTATGCCAGCTAGGGCACAGTTCCGAACGATATGTTTACAATACTCAGCTAACCGCTCTTCCATCGTTTTACTCAAAGCCCACTCTACTTCCTTTTCCAGATAGTCTTCGTCAGGTTCAATGTAGCTAATCTTTCGGGTGTCCATAAAACTTAAAAATCAGTCACTGACAACAACTAAAATACGCAAAAAATGCATATGATGAGAGCCTATCTGTGAAGCCTTTTTCCGAATTTTAGCAAAAGAGTACTGGCAATATCTCCGTTCAGATAGGGTTGTACCATCATCTTCAAGCCCACCATTTGGTTATCCGAGATGGCTACCTCGTTTTCTACCATCATACTGAAGCCTAACGATAATCTGTCTTCTCGAATGGAACTCTCTCTTCGTCGGCAAGTATCTAAGACATACATCAGCGATGGCCCAGTACCAAGTTTAAAATTGTAAACACCACGATTTCCGAAGGGTGAGACGAATACGTTGGCGTCCAGATGAACGGTAAAGGTTCTCTGCGGAAAAGTTGAATTATAGATTTCACTGTCTCCGTAACCGATACCTACCGCTACTGAATTGCTAACGATCCTGTTCCACTTTCTCGTAGCTTCGCCTTCTACTTTACCAATCAGCATATCGCCCGTACCCAGAAAGGAAGCACCCAATCCGAATTTAGCGTCGTGCACGATTTGCGCTTCAGCTACGAGTGCTATTAATACTAAAAATACAATTATAGCTTTCTTCTTCATCACCTGCTCTGAGTGTTTTTAAGCTTCAGGTGTTCAAAATTAGTGACTTTACATGAACACATTAATACTCAAACACTATAACACCAACAGTCATCCATACTGATCCTCGTAGTACTTTTGGTAATTACCGGAGGTGACATTCTCCAGCCACTCTTCGTTGGCCAGGTACCAGTCTACGGTTTTTTCAATGCCTTCTTCAAACTGAAGCGAAGGTTTCCAGCCCAGTTCGTTCATCAGTTTGGTAGCATCAATGGCGTAGCGTAAATCGTGCCCGGCCCGGTCGGTGACGAAAGTGATAAGTTTTTCGGATGTGCCTTCGGGGCGATCTAGCTTACGGTCCATTACCTGGCATAGTAGTCGGACAATATCGATGTTTTTCCACTCGTTGAAGCCGCCAATATTGTAGGTTTCTCCAACTTTGCCGTTATGGAAAATGGTGTCAATGGCGCGGGCGTGATCTATTACGTAGAGCCAGTCGCGCACATTTTCGCCCTTGCCGTAAATAGGTAGCGGCTTGTTATGCTTGATATTGTTAATACAGAGCGGAATCAGCTTTTCGGGAAAGTGATTGGGGCCGTAGTTGTTGGAGCAGTTGCTAATAACTACCGGCAAGCCGTAGGTATTATGGTAGGCCCGCACAAAATGATCGGAACTGGCCTTGGATGCCGAATAAGGTGACTTAGGATCGTAGGAGGTAGTTTCTACAAAGTAGCCGCCATCATCCAATGAACCGTATACCTCGTCGGTAGAGATGTGGTAAAAAAGATGATTGTTTAGATCCTCTTTCCAGATTTCCTTGGCAGCATTCAGCAAATTTACCGTTCCCATTACATTGGTACGAATAAATGCCATTGGATCTTTAATCGAGCGGTCTACGTGCGACTCAGCCGCCAAATGCAGCACCGCATCGGGCTGAATTTCCTGAAACAACTGCTGCATGGCCGCTTCGTCGCTAATATCTCCTTTCACAAAGTGATAGTTAGCCTGACCTTCAATATCTTTCAGGTTTTCCAGATTGCCCGCGTAGGTGAGCGCGTCCAGATTGTAAATCTCGTATTCGGGATACTTCGTTACGAATAAACGTACTACGTGCGAACCGATGAATCCGGCTCCGCCAGTGATCAAAATCTTTTTCTTTGTTGCCATAAACCGTATGTTTTTAACAAAATTCTATTCAGTAACTTTTCGCGATTCAGTGCAATAATCGGTATGTTTGACGAGATATACTAAAGAGGCTTTCTATTAAGATCCATAATATAATGTAAGATTCAAATATGGTTCGGCTGTTTTACAGTGTTCGGGTGTTTATGTGTTCAGGATGATTGATGAATTTTGGGCGTACGATATAAAATCGTAAGGGTTTAAAACATGAACACCGCGCGACGGTCGCTTGAACACTCAAACACCTTTTAAGCAAAACGACATTAGTTTGAAGCTATGGTTGGTATCAGAAATATAATTATAAGTACGGTATTTTTATTAGGCGTAGTGGCTTGCACCTCCGATTATGTTCCCAAACCCAAAGGATACAACCGGATTGATCTACCCGAGCACCGCTACGTCAGCTTACCCGATACATTGCCCTACGATTTTGAGTACTCGTCGCATGCAACTCCCTATCTCGATACTTCGGTAAATGCCGAACCCTACTGGCTTAATATTTATTATCCCGAGTACGATGCTAACATTCAGCTTACCTACAAACCGGTAAACCAGAGCGAGGCTATGCTGGAAACGCTGCTGGAAGATTCCTATCAGCTTACCGCCAATCATCAGATTCGGGCGGCTTCTATCGATGAAAATGTACTGGGAACACCTAGCGGAAAGAAAGCCCTGATTGCTGAGTTGACTGGCGAAGTACCCAGCCAGTTTCAATTTTACATCACTGACTCTACGAATCACTTTCTGCGGGGTGCGCTGTACTTTAAAACGGCCACCCAAAACGATTCGCTGGCCCCCGTCATTGAGTTTATCAAAATTGATATGATTCATCTGTTGAATACCTTGGAGTGGCAAGGTGAGGCTGATACTAACATAGAACTTCGCTAACGAATATGAGCCGGTTCTTCGATACCAAAATTGATTACCTGAAGGGCGTGGGTGAACGCACTGGAAATCTGCTGCGCGAAGAGCTGAGTATCCATACCTTCGGCGACCTGATTCAGCACTACCCCTTTCGGCACGAAGACCGTTCGCAGTTTCATAAAATTGCGGATATTCACGAGGATATGCCCTACGTGCAGGTGATCGGGCATATTCGTAAGGCGGAAATTATCGGGACCGGACCGAAAAAGCGGTTAGTAGCCGTGTTTGCGGATGATACCGGCGAATTGGAACTGGTCTGGTTCAAAGGAGTTCAGTGGTTATCCGGCAAACTCAAGCCCCAGATTGATTACGTAGCTTTTGGCAAACCCAGTCGTTTCGGTCAGAAATTCAATATGGCCCACCCCGAGATGGAATTGCTGGCCAGCATCGACCGCGAAAACGGACAGTTGTTTCCGGTGTACCACACTACGGAAAAACTGAAGCGAGGCCGGATTGACAGTCGTACCATTGCCCGCCTGCAAAAACGCTTATTAGAAAAAGCCTACGAACACATTCCCGAGACACTGCCAGCCTCGCTGATTGAGCGCTATCGGCTGATGCCTAAACGGGATGCGCTACGGAATATTCACTTTCCCGAATCAATTAACTGTCTGGAGAAAGCTACTTTTCGGATGAAGTTTGAAGAGCTATTCTACGTGCAGCTTCGGCTGCTCAAACTGAAGCTCGCCCGGATTGATAAGTATCCCGGTCAGGTATTCGGCGATACTAAATTAGTACACGAGTTCTACGAGAACCATCTGCCATTTGAATTAACCAACGCCCAAAAACGCGTAATCAAAGAAATTTACACCGATTTACATTCGGGTAAGCAGATGAATCGACTTCTGCAGGGCGATGTAGGCAGTGGCAAAACTATTGTGGCATTTATCTGTATGCTCATCGCCATTAGCAGCGGTACTCAGGTAGCAATGATGGCTCCCACCGAAATTCTGGCCGAACAGCATTACCGCAATCTCACTCCGTTTGCCAATGCGCTAGGACTAGAAATCGCGTTACTGACGGGCTCTACCGGAAAACGCGGCCGTCGGATTATTGACGAAATGCTGCAAATGGGCACATTGCCTATTTTGGTCGGAACGCACGCCCTGCTGGAAGACCGGGTGCAGTTTAAAAACCTAGGATTATCGGTAGTAGACGAACAGCATCGGTTTGGGGTAGCCCAGCGGGCGAAGCTTTGGCACAAAAACGCTGGTAGTGAGTATCCGCACGTTCTGGTGATGACCGCCACTCCCATTCCCCGCACCTTGGCGATGACGCTCTACGGCGACCTGGATGTTTCGGTAATTGATGAGTTACCCAAAGGACGTAAGCCGATTAAAACATTGCACCGCTTCGAGAATAAACGGCTGCGGGTATTCGGATTCCTAAAGGAACAAATTCAGGCCGGACGGCAGGTGTACATTGTATATCCACTGATTGAAGAATCAGAGAAATTGGATTTGAAGCATTTGGAAGATGGTTATGAGTCTATCCGCCGGGCCTTTCCCGATGTGCCGGTAAGCTGCGTACACGGACGCATGAGCGGCTCGGACAAGGACTACGAGATGCACCTGTTCGCTCAGGGCAAAACCAAAATCATGGTGGCCACTACGGTGATTGAGGTGGGAGTAGATGTACCCAACGCTACGGTAATGGTGGTAGAAAATGCTGACCGCTTCGGTTTAGCCCAATTGCACCAGTTACGAGGCCGGGTAGGTCGGGGAGGCGAACAATCGTACTGTATTCTGATGACGGACTATAAGCTCAGCAAAGACAGTAAAGTGCGGCTGGAAACGCTAGTACGCACCACCAACGGTTTTGAGATTGCCGAAACCGATCTAAAATTGCGGGGGCCAGGCAATATTGAAGGAACTCAGCAGAGTGGCGTGCTGGATTTGCTGGTAGCTGACCTGAGTAAAGACGGTAAAATATTGCAGGAAGCCCGCCTTTCGGCCGCTGAAGTTCTACAGGATGATCCTGACTTATCTCAACCTCAGCATCAACCTATTCGCCAACATATTGATCGGGTGCAGAAAAATACGTTTAACTGGAGTAGAATCAGTTAATTATATGATTATTCTAAAATTTTTTGTGGTTTTTTAACAAAAATCAAGTTGCTATTGATTATTGACAAAATGTTAATACGCGATGTAAGATTTGCGCTCATCTTGTAAGATTATCAACGAAAGGAAGCAACCATCCGCAGATCGTCAACTAAGCTATTATCCTTACTTCTGTTTCCCCTTCAGCTTTCCTAAGCTTATTATAGGCTTTGGTTTAAGATGTACTAAAAATTAAGTATATTGCTTATTCGCGGAATAAAATTCTGAAAAAATTTGCTGACACATTGATTGTGCTGTAAGCTAACTCTGTCTCAAAAAACAAGAATAAACCAGCATAATAAATTGCTGATTAGCAAATAACAAAAATTTTATTCTGATTTCCAATAAATTAACCTATTATCTATCTGTTGAGAGAGTTTACTAAAAATTTACATATGAGCAGCCACTCTTCCTCTCTGTACAATTCTACCTTTGAGCACGATGCCTGCGGAATAGGATTTGTGGCTCATTTGCAGGGTAAGAAGTCGCACGGTGTTGTCGATGACGCCATTATTATGCTTCAGAATATGGAGCACCGGGGGGCCTGTGGCTGTGAGCCGGATACAGGCGACGGAGCAGGTATACTAGTACAGAAACCCCACCGTTTCTTTCAGGAAAAAGCGGAGTTCAATATTCCGGAGTTTGATCGGTACGGGGTGGCAATGATCTTCTTTCCGGCTAATGGTGCTCAGCGTGAAGAGTGCCGTAAGCATTTCGATCGGATTATTGATGAATTAGGATTAGAGCTAATTGGCTACCGCTCAGTGCCCACTAATAATCAAAGTTTAGGGCGTTCGGCCAAATTGGTAGAGCACCGGGTTGAACAGGCTTTCATCCGCTGGAAGAAAGCCCCTTCGACCAATCCGATGGCTTTGGAAAGAAGGCTATACGTATTAAAGAACTATGCTTCTCATACCATCCACCGAGAAGTAGCCGATACGGAAGACACATTCTATATCGCCTCCTGCTCTTATAAAACCATTGTATACAAAGGGCAACTCACCACTTTCCAGTTACGTCCCTACTATCTGGATTTGCAGCACCCTTCCTTTGATACTGCTCTGGCATTAGTGCATTCTCGCTTCTCTACCAATACCTTTCCCAAGTGGAAACTCGCACAACCCTTCCGGTTTATTGCTCATAACGGTGAGATCAACACCATCCGAGGTAACGTAAACTGGATGCGCTCCAAAGAAGCTCTGCTGAAATCTACCTTATTTACTGATGAAGAGCTGAATAAGCTAATGCCGGTTTGCGATTCGGCTTTCTCCGACTCAGCTAACCTAGATCTGGCGGTAGAACTATTGCATATGGGAGGCCGCTCGCTGCCCCACGTTATGATGATGCTCATTCCGGAAGCCTGGCAGGATAACGATCTGATGGGCGATCCGAAGAAAGCCTTCTACGAGTACTATGCTTCCATGATGGAACCCTGGGATGGTCCCGCTTCCATCTGCTTTACCGATGGCGAACTGGTAGGAGCCACTCTCGACCGTAACGGACTGCGCCCTTCCCGCTACCTGCTCACCGAAGATGATAAACTAATTATGTCTTCCGAAGCCGGCGCTTTACCCGTAGATGAGTCTAAAGTAGTTCTAAAAGGCCGACTCAAGCCCGGTCGCATGTTCGTAGCCGACCTATCCGAAGGTCGCATTATCAGCGATCAGGAAATTAAGGAAAGAATCTGTTCGGAAAAGCCCTACCGAGACTGGCTGAATGAGCATCAGTATTTTCTCAAAGAGTTGCCCGAACCACTCCACGTGAACGGACAGGATACCCATTTTTCCGACCAGTTGCCTCTGTTGACCCGGCAGCTAGCAATGGGATTCACTACCGAAGATTTAAAAGTGATTCTGGCCCCGATGGTGGATAAATCAAAAGAGCCGATCGGTTCTATGGGAGCTGATACTCCACTGGCCGCCCTTTCCAGCCAAAGCCAGCATATTGCAAACTACTTTAAACAGCTTTTTGCTCAGGTTAGCAATCCGCCCATCGACCCCATTCGAGAAGAACTGGTAATGTCGCTGTTTACCAGTCTGGGAAGCACTAGAAATATTTTGAATGAGACCCCCGAGCACTGCCAGCAAATTAAACTCAAACAGCCGGTTCTCACTAATGAACAGCTTAGGCGCATCAAATATCTACAGCACCCCGCTTTTACCGTGCAAACGCTAAAAGCAGTATTCCCAGCTACTGGCGAGGTCGGCGCATTAGAGCAAGCTATTGAAAAACTAGTTAGTGAAGCCGAACAGGCGGTGCGCAACGGAGCAAACATTTTAGTCATTTCCGATCGGGCATTCACCGAAGTGCAGGCTGCTATTCCTTCCCTAATGGCGACTGGGGCGGTACACCACCACCTTATTCGCACCGGGTTGCGGGCGAAGACCAGCCTGGTAGTGGAAGCAGGTGATGTACGAGAAACGCATCACTTAGCCACACTAATAGGCTACGGGGCACACGCTATCAATCCCTACCTGGCTTTTGCCAGCATCAAAGACCTGCAGCAGCGTGGACTGATTCATAACGACAAACCGCTCGAGAAACTATACAAACGTTTTATCAAAGCAGTAAATGCTGGGTTGTTAAAGATTTTCTCTAAAATGGGGATCTCTACTATCCAGTCGTACCACGGAGCACAAATCTTCGAGGCATTGGGTATTAGTCAATCAGTAGTAGATAAATGCTTTGCCGGTACGGTGACTCGTATTGGTGGAGTTGAATTTGATGATCTGGCCGAAGAGGTTTTGGTACGCCACCGCTTAGCTTTCCCACAAAAAGCTGCTATGGCTGCATCACGACTGGAAGTAGGCGGCGTATACCAATGGAAACGAAGGGGTGAATATCATATGCTGAACCCCCAAACCATTCATCTGCTTCAGCAAGCTACCCGCAAAAACGATTATCAGCTCTATAAGCAATACGCTGAAATCATCAACCAGCGTTCGGGCCAACTAGCTACCCTGCGGGGGTTAATGCAATTCAAAAAGCGAAACCCCATTCCGTTGGAGGAGGTAGAATCTAAAGAAAGCATCTTCAAGCGCTTCGCTACCGGGGCTATGTCGTTTGGTTCGTTATCCCACGAAGCCCACTCCACCCTGGCTATCGCCATGAACCGTATTGGTGGTAAAAGCAACAGCGGCGAAGGTGGCGAGGATGAGATTCGCTTTGAGCGTAAGCCTAACGGCGATTGGGAACGATCCGCTATTAAGCAAGTGGCTTCGGGGCGTTTTGGCGTTACGAGCAACTACCTAACGAACGCCAACGAGCTTCAGATTAAAATGGCCCAAGGCGCTAAACCCGGTGAAGGGGGTCAGTTACCGGGGCATAAGGTGGACGACTGGATCGGCCGAGTACGAAATGCTACTCCCGGAGTAGGATTGATCTCCCCCCCGCCCCACCACGATATTTACTCAATTGAGGATCTAGCCCAATTAATCTACGATCTAAAGAATGCTAATCGCGAAGCACGTATTAATGTAAAACTGGTAGCTTCTGCCGGAGTCGGTACAATTGCGGCCGGAGTAGCTAAAGCCCACGCCGATGTGGTACTTATTTCCGGTCACGACGGTGGGACCGGAGCGTCACCTTTGAGTTCGGTACGCCACGCCGGAGTAGCCTGGGAGTTAGGTTTGTCTGAAACGCACCAGACCCTGGTAAAAAATAATCTACGCAGCCGCATTACGGTGCAGACCGACGGTCAGATCAAAACCGGGCGTGATATTGCTATTGCCATTTTGCTCGGTGCTGAGGAGTTTGGAGTATCTACCGCCGCTTTAGTCACCGAAGGCTGTATCATGATGCGCAAGTGCCATCTGAATACCTGTCCGGTAGGTGTAGCTACCCAAGATCCTGAATTACGAGCACTGTTTAGCGGAAAACCCGAACACGTCATTAACCTGTTTACCTTCCTGGCCGAAGACTTACGGGAAATTATGGCCGAATTGGGCTTCCGTACGGTAAATGAGATGATTGGGCAGGTAGACGTACTAGAGAAACGCAGCGATATTGACCACTGGAAAGCCAAAAAAATCGATCTGTCTCGTATTCTTTACAAGCCGGAAACTAAGCCCAATGTAGGTATCTACAAGCAACAGGAGCAAGATCACGGCATTGATGAGGTACTGGACTGGGATCTAATTGAAGCTGCTTTGCCCGCTTTAGAAGAGTTGGAGCCGGTAAAGAATCATTTTCGCCTGATCAACACCAACCGTTCGGTAGGAACCATGCTTTCTAACGAAGTTTCCAAGAAGTTTGGCAGCCCGGGATTACCACCCGGCACCATTCATTTCACCTTTAAAGGATCGGCCGGGCAAAGCTTTGCAGCTTTTACTGCCAAAGGTATCCGGTTTGAATTAGAGGGTGAGGCCAACGATTATTTTGGTAAAGGCTTATCGGGTAGCGAGCTGATCATATACCCTCACCGTGAGTCAAAGTACGTACCCGAAGAGAATATGATTATCGGCAACGTAGCCTTCTACGGAGCCACTTCCGGCGAAGCCTACATTCGAGGCCAGGCCGGGGAGCGTTTCTGTGTTCGCAACTCCGGGGTGAAGACCGTAGTGGAAGGTATTGGCGACCACGGTTGCGAGTACATGACCGGCGGAACGGTAGTAGTACTAGGCCGAACCGGACGCAACTTTGGCGCGGGTATGAGCGGCGGCATGGCATTTGTCTACGACGATGAACAACGGTTTCCAGCCTACTGTAACCACGAACAGGTTGACCTAGAGGAGATGACTGCCGATGACGAAAGTACGGTACTATCCATGCTTCAGAAGCACGCCGAGTACACTGCTAGCACGGTAGCCCAGCGCATGCTAAAAAACTGGGCAAGGAGCCGTAATCACTTCATAAAAGTAATGCCGCGCGAATACAAGGCTGCACTG
The DNA here is from genome assembly GCA_964551335.1 of uncultured Roseivirgaceae bacterium. GTDB lineage: Bacteria > Bacteroidota > Bacteroidia > Cytophagales > Cyclobacteriaceae > Tunicatimonas. The sequence continues at coordinate 98,848 of CAZKCO010000009.1, read as the reverse complement.
GAGAAACGACAAGCACAACAGGAGAACAAAACACAAGTAAAAGTATAAGCTGGAGACTAGGATTTGGATAACAGGTTTAAAAAAAGTAGGTGCACCAGAGCCCGATACCTAACTTCTAACCTCCAACATCTGACCTCCCAAACCCGATCTACTATGGGAAAACCAACTGGATTTAAAGAATTTAATCGGGAACTGCCGCAGGCGCGTGATCCCAAAGAGCGTATTAACGATTATAAGGAGCTATATCTGGATTTCGACGACAAAAAAACGAAAAAGCAGGCGGCCCGCTGTATGGACTGCGGTATACCGTTCTGCCACAACGGTTGTCCGTTAGGAAACAATATTCCTGAATTTAATGACGCCGTGTACGAAGAAAACTGCGAGCTAGCCGCCCAGATTCTTCATTCTACCAACAACTTCCCTGAATTTACCGGTCGCATTTGCCCCGCCCCCTGCGAATCTTCTTGCGTACTTGGCATTATCAAGCCTCCGGTGGCTATTGAACATATTGAAAAGTCCATTGCCGAAAAGGCCTTTGAACTAGGGTTAATACAGCCTCAACCACCTAAGGTACGCACCGGAAAGAAGATTGCTATTGTAGGTTCCGGCCCGGCCGGATTAGCGGCGGCAGCCCAACTCAATAAAGCGGGGCACTGGGTTACTTTGTTTGAGAAAGATAAGCGGATTGGCGGATTACTTCGCTACGGAATCCCTGATTTTAAAATGGAGAAGTGGGTCATCGATCGTCGTCTGGCCGTAATGGAAGAAGAGGGAGTAGTATTTAAAACCGCTGTACACGTCGGTAAGGACATTACGGCTGAGCAATTAGAAGATGAATTTGATGCGGTAGTGATTACTACTGGTGCAGGTGTTCCCCGTAACCTGCCCATTCCTGGTCGCGATCTGAAAGGCGTACACTACGCAATGGAGTTTCTCACTCAACAGAACCAACGAGTATCTGGCGACTGGCTGACTAATGACTCCGATATTTGGGCTACGGATAAGCATGTAGTAGTGATTGGTGGTGGCGATACCGGCTCCGACTGCGTGGGCACCTCCAATCGGCATCGGGCTGCATCAGTTACCCAGATTGAGCTGATGCCCAAGCCGCCCACTGAACGAAGCGAGGACAACCCCTGGCCGCAATGGCCGATGATCCTTCGCACCTCCTCCTCCCACGAAGAGGGAGCTGAGCGTAACTGGTCTATCATGACCAAAGAATTTGTCGATGATGGGCAGGGTAACGTAAAGGGTTTGAAGCTAGCTAAATTAGAATGGAAGGTAAGTGAGAAGGACGGAAGACCCACGTTTGAGGAAATTCCGGGCAGTGAGTACGAAATTCCCTGCGACTTGGCCTTGCTGGCAATTGGTTTTATGCACACCGAACGCAACGGGCTATTGGAAGATTTGGGAGTGGAGCTAGACCAACGAGGCAATATTGCCGCCGAAGAAGGCCGATACCAAACTAACAAACCTCATATATTCGCCGCGGGTGATGCTCGCCGGGGGCAGTCTCTAGTAGTATGGGCCATTGCCGAAGGACGCGAAGCTGCTCGCGCAGTAGACTTATACCTGATGGGACATTCCGAACTGGAAGCTAGGGATGATTCTCCGCTGCGGGTCGCCAACGCCGGTTAGATTTACTATCGGCTTATCCAGATTCAAAACAAAAACGGGTCACACTTTGTAAACAGAGTGTGACTTTATTTTTTATCATCAACTAGAAATTTTTTATGGAAACGCTATACACGAGCCAAGTAACTTCGCAAGGCGGATTGCATGGCCACATTAAATCAGAGGATGGAGCGCTAAATACCGATGTTTATATGCCTACCGGAGAGAATAAGGATAGCCAGAAGGGCACTACTCCGGAGCAACTTTTTGCGGCTAGTTATGCCTCTTGTCTGGAAGGCACGCTATACCACATTGCTAAATTGAACAATGTGGAGATTAACGATACCAAAGTAAAAGCAAAGGTAGAGGCAGTGGAGGTAGAAAAGGGTGACCTTCAGTTTAAGTTAGATTTGGCGGTAGACTTACCGGGTGTGGAACAGCGTAAAGCCCAACATATTTTAGATGAAGCGTATAAAAATTGCCCGTTAACTAAAGCTACCCGGGGCAATATGGAAGTAAATGTAAGTCTTAGCTAACAATACCCAACATCTATATATTCAACGACTGGCGTTTTGCCAGTCGTTTTTTGTTTTATACGATCAATACCGAGGATAGGGAGAAAACTGCATGAGCTCTGCCCAACTATTGGTAAGTAAGTGGTTTAAAGCTAACTTTCGGGCTAAATTACCCAAAAATCGTTTCATGAAGTACTTAGCCAGCCTGTTGCTGCTTTCGCTTACTTTTTCAGCATCTGCCCAGATACCCAGCCCTCAGGAATTCTTAGGGTATAATTTGGGAGACAGATTCACGCGTCACTCCCGAGTTATTGATTACTTTGAAGAGGTGGCAGAAGCCGCCGATCATATCTCGTTGGTCACCTACGGCGAAACCAACGAACACCGACCATTGGTAGTCACTTACGTAACTTCTCCCAAAAACGCCGCGCAGCTGGAGGCTATCCGTCAGGCCAATCTGGCGCGCACTGGCCTAGCCGAAGGGAATAATGAAGCATTTAACGAGCTGTCTATCGTATGGCTGAGCTACAATGTGCACGGCAACGAGGCAGTTTCAACGGAAGCCGCTATGGGTGTGCTCTACGAACTGGCTAGCGGCCAGAATCCTCAGGCGGTTGAATGGCTGGATAATACGGTAGTTATTATTGATCCCTGCATTAATCCCGACGGGCGCGACCGCTACGTAAACTGGTACAATCAGAAAGTAAACGCTATCCCCAACCCTCAGCCCGAATCCTGGGAGCACGACGAACCCTGGCCGGGTGGACGCATGAACCACTATCTGTTTGACCTGAACCGCGACTGGGCCTGGGCTACCCAGAAAGAAACCCAGCAACGCTTAGTACTGTACAACCAGTGGTTGCCCCACATCCACGCCGACTATCACGAGCAGGGAGTGAACAGCCCCTATTACTTCGCCCCGGCAGCCGAGCCATACCACGCTATCATCACCGACTGGCAACGAGAGCTGCAAACTATGATCGGAAAGAACAACGCTCGTTACTTCGACGAAGCCGGCTGGCTCTACTTCACCCGCGAACGGTTTGACCTGCTCTACCCCAGCTACGGGGATACCTACCCTACCTTTAACGGGGCTATCGGTATGACCTACGAGCAGGGTGGTTCGGGCCGGGCCGGGTTAGCCGTGCTCACCGAAGAGGGTGATACCCTTACGCTCAAAGACCGCATTGACCACCACATCACGACGAGCCTGTCTACTATTGAAATTGCTTCGCAGAATGCCGGACGTATTGTACGAGAATTCACTGATTTTTTTGAGAAATCGCGGCAGGGCGATTTTAGTGTTTACTCCAGCTACGTAGTGAAGCCTGGTGATAATCCGGAAAAGATAGCCGCACTTCGGTCGCTGCTGGATACGCATAAAATTGAGTACAACGAAAGTACCACTTCCCGTAGTTCATCAGGGTTTAGTTATCAGCAGGATGAAGAAGTAGCGTTTCGTTTGGAAGAAGGCGACCTGGTGATTTCGTCAAGTCAGCCTAAATCGGTACTACTGCAAACGCTGTTTGAGCCCAAAGCCGAACTTACCGATTCTATTACCTACGACATCACCGCTTGGGCGATTCCCTACGCCTACGACCTAGATGCTTACGCGCTGGATACTAAAATAAATTCGGTTCGGGATGTCGCTGAAGACACTTTTACTCCCTGGCAAGTAAATGAACCAGCTTACGCCTACGTAAGTCGCTGGAATGGTATTCAGGACGCCCGCTTTCTGTCTGAACTTATTAAGCAAGGAATTAAAGTACGTTACTCCAGCCGGGATTTTTCGATAGAAGGACAGGCTTTTGATGCCGGAGCATTGATCATTACCCGCGCCAATAATCGCTCACTCGGTGCGCAGTTCGACCAGAAAGTTATTAACCTAGCCAATGACCTGCAGCAACCAGTGTTTCCCCTGAATACGGGCTACGTAGAGAGCGGTTTTGATTTAGGGTCGGGTGAGATCCACTACATCGAGCCTCCTAAGGTACTTTTGGCCGCGGGCGAAGATGTATCGCCCTATGGTTTCGGAGAAATCTGGTACTATTTTGAGCAGGAAATTGAGTATCCGGTCTCGGTTGTTAATGCTGAACAATTGGAAGACGTTAATTTATCGGACTACAATGTGCTGATCCTGCCCGATGGAAGTTACCAGCAAATTCTGGAAAAAGTTAACCTGAAAGAATGGATACAGCAGGGCGCAAAAGTGATTGCTTTAGAAAACGCGCTGGCTTACTTCGAGGGAAAAGAGGAGTACCAACTTGCTCAGTACGCTGATGAACAGGAAAAAGATATCCTGGAAAAGATCAAAGAAGACTTTCGGGAGCGCCATCAGCTCTCGGCTTACGACGAGCGGGAACGCCGTGATATTAGCAACTATATCTCGGGAAGTATCTTCAAGCTGCGTCTGGACAACACCCATCCGCTCGGTTTGGGCTACCCCGATCATTACTTTACCCTCAAGCGAGGAAATAGCCGTTACAGCTACCTGAAAGAAGGTGGGAACGTGGCCACCCTGGCCAGTGCTGAAGACTTAGTAAGCGGCTTTGCCGGAGCCGAAATTCAGAAGCAGTTGCCTAATTCACTCATATTTGGAGTAGAAGAAATGGGAGAAGGTAGTATTGTCTATTTAGTAGATAACCCGCTATTCCGCGCCTTCTGGCAAAATGGCAAGTTACTCTTTAGTAATGCTTTATTTCTAGTGGGGCAATAAGTTAGTTGGTTAATCTTAAACCAAAAAGTGTGATAATTTCGCGCTTTAGGGGGTTGGAAAATTTGCTTCTAGCGGAACATCAATTGCTAGCGCATCTGAGTGAAAGGAACTTTGATAGAAATGCTTCTTAAGAAATTGATTCCCCTCCGGTTGCTCATATACCTCAACTTGCTGATCGTTTAGGTTAACAATCCAACATTCAGAAATACCATGCTGAGCGTAGAGTGGCAGTTTCTGATCTTGATCGTAACGCAGCGTCGAATCGGACACTTCAATAAGTAAAACCACATCTGTGGGTTGAATATGAGACTTTTCCAGTAGTTCTTTACGCATTCTGGCTATCACTACATCCGGTTGGAGTAAAGAATACTCATCGAGCTGGATGGTATTTTGAATATCTACTATAAATTGATCTAAGGATAAGATCTGGTGTAGCCACTGATTTAACTTACGGACACAGATAGTGTGGGCTAATCCAATTGGACTCGTAATATTAATTTGGCCGTCTAGTAGTTCAATCCGAATATTCCGAGAAAGTATTCCAGCCTCCTCCATTGTTGTCACATCATGCACCGAAAACCGATATGGTGCCGCAACTTCCATTAAATCAACTTTATCCTTTTAACGGTTTTCTTGCTAAGGAGTTGGTACGAGTAGTCCGCGCTCCAGCATCCAGGCTTCGCAGAGTTCGGGCCAGGCCGAGAAGGCTGAGTAACGGCTGCCCATCCCTAGGCCGTGCCGCCCTTTCTCAAATACGTGTAACTCCGCCGGAATATCTTTTTCCCGAAGGGCCAGATAAAAGTAGATACTATTTTCCGGTGGCACTCCGGTATCTTCGGTAGTGTGTACCAGAAAGGTAGGTGGCGTATCCGCTTTCACCTGACGTTCGTTAGAGAGCGAAGCTGCCAGTTCGGCATCAGCCTCTTCGCCTAACAGAGAGCGGCGTGACCCTTTATGTTGATAATCCTCAGTGAAGGAAATCACCGGATAAAGCAGCACCATAAAATCAGGACGACTGCTCTGCTGATCGACTGGGTCGGCAGCGTTAGCCTCGCCAGAATCAAAGTGGGTGCCGAGCGTTGAGGCCATATGTCCTCCGGCCGAGAATCCCAATACCCCAATCCGGTCAGGGTCAATACCCCACTCTTCCGCGTTAGCGCGTACCGTGCGGATGGCCCGCTTGCCGTCGTTCATAGGGATAGGATGTTTGTAACCGTTTTTCCCTAATCGGTAGGTTAGTATGTAAGCCGAAACCCCAAAGGAGTTTAGCCACTGAGCAATCTGATGACCTTCGTGATCCATGGCGAGCACATTGTACCCTCCGCCGGGACAAACTACTACCGCCGCACCGGTAGCCATCGATGCCGGAGCCGGATAGCGAATTAGCGAGGGCATATCTTTTTCTTCAGTACCGGTAGCTCCGGGCGCACCTTCCGGCCATAATCGTAAAGTATCAGGAGACGATTGAGCTGATACACTAGTAACTGTAAAAAAGCTGACTAGCAGGAAGAGAAAATTTTTCATATGATGTGCAGATTAGAAACGGTATGTTACAAACTTTTGCGTGAGTTTTCAAGAAACTCGTTCGTCAGCGAGATTATAATATAATTTAGTTTAACATGTAGCCACCTCATTTCTTAGGAAGATAAAAAAGCCAAAGCGTAAGGAGATAAATCAAGCGAAAAAGAAAATTCACTGAAATCAGATTGTAAAAATGCAGCGGAATCTTCAAGAGCCGATACAAAATTATTTTCGTCTAAAAACTTGGCCCTGGAAAATAAACCACCTGACATTTCCATCAATACTGGTTCCGGTTGTAGGTTAGCTACTATCCCCTTGGTGCCTTGGTCAGTGCGAACTGCTACCCCTTCTACCTGCCACGGATGGCTGGACTGAACTTTAAATGCTTCGTGAACCTGTTCCGACAGCAGATAGCGAAACACCAGATAGACGGGATAGGGCGAGCTGAGAGGCAATGGGTTAAGCTCAGAGAAAAAACTCTCTGCTTCCCCGGCTACTATCCCCTTTCTTCCTACCGTCTCGTAGTAAGTGACCGAACTGGCTCCGGATTGTATCAGATTTCGTAGGCTACCTACCGTCCAGCCCGCCCCAAACAGCGAGGCCTGACGGGTATCTACCGTCGGCGGTAAGGTATTGGGGTCAAGAGTTGGTTCCGGCCCGGTAGCATTAGGGTTTCGTCGCATTTTTAGCGTAACGGGTGATACTTGCACCGGAACACCGTTAGCGAACTCATGGACGCTGGCTACTGTGTAAGCCTGAGCCTGTAAAGTTTCAATCAATGATTGATTATCAAACTGATGCACCTGAGGATTAATAGAGTAGCTTAAAAAGTCTAGCTGGTTGCTGGAGACACGTTCCCGGTTTAATTCGGTAAAGAAGTGGTCGGTACCACCTCCCACCAGAGCACCGGGGAAATGGTGGCGCAATTCCGGTACCGCTTCGCTTATTAGTGCTTCTGGAGTCACTTTATGATCTTGGTGAAAAATCAGTATAGATTTTACTTTGGTACCCGAGGCAGTGTCGACAAAAGTCGCTAATTCATTAGAAACAGCGTCACTAAAGTGTAAAGCTACCTCCAGAAAACACGCTAACTTACTTGCCTCCAACACCGCTTGCACCCATATTTTCCGCCAATTAACTTCAAACAGTTTAATATCTATCCGATAATGGTCAAACTGGATTTCTTTCAGTAAACTGATATTCTCTTCACTCAACGTATCAACTTCCGTAGATCGTCCGATACCAATAGCGGGTAGCTTTGACCGCCCCTTTTCTGCAATTGTTAGCTGTGGCGTATTTTCCTTCTTAGAAATATCCGAAGGAGCCTGTTCCAGTTTCAATAAAACTTCCTGATATATTTTTTCACCCTGAGCCACAGTAACCGGGAAAGGCTTTTCTAGCGGAGTGCAGTACGTTTTAAACGAATCATCGGTCCAGTTGCGCTGATCCTCGGTCTCAAAAATATCTCCGCTAAACTCTACCGATGCCATTACCTCTGCGGTAGGCCACCAGTGCATGCGGAAAATATTCTTGAACGGCTGATGCGGACTGATGTAGACCGGAAACTTTCCTTCGGTTTTCTCATTTTCCGGGCTTTCAATCTGGCAGTCGGCTCCCGCTACGCTGGCCGGATGTAGTATACAAAACCCAATGCGATTACGCTGAAAGGTACTAAATGCCTCGCCTTCCATCACAAAGCGTATGCTTCCATCCGCCTCGCCCTTGATGCGATAGGTGGCAGAAAAGTCAATATCCCCCTTCCGGTAATGGCAGTCGTAGGTTATCACGAAACTATCAGCAGCCTGTTCAATTTTTTCCTGGCTGATGGTAGGAGCTATCGTATTCCAGTTCTGGTCGCGCACCGCTGAGTAGATCATCCGCAGCAGTTCCACTTCGCCGGCCCGGATGTAGCGCAAGTTGCCTTCTTCGTACTGGCAGGTAAGGCCCCCCGCTCGCAGTTCAGTAATTTCCGGTGGGCGGTGCGATGGGCCACCGTAGTACATAGCTTCTTTATCGGTTGTAGGTTGAGGCATAGCTAAAGGGTTGGGTTGAAGTAGTAACTTACAAATTTTTCTGACACCTTTTGGGGGAAGGTAGCTATTCTGAAAGTTTTGGTTACTTTGCGGGTTGAAAATTTATTTTCGGTGCCCGATCAACCTCTGTATGTGCTCAGTATGCTGTGCCTTAGTGTGCTCGTTTGCGAATGGCTGGTGCGCACTACCTTTCTCAAACACCTAAGTACGGCTCTGCTGGTCATTATATTTGTAGCTTTAATTGCCAATCTGGGAGTTATTCCTTCGGCTTCTCAGGGTTCACCGGTGTACTCCGGTATTTTTGCCTACGTTGCCCCGCTGTCTATTTTCTTTCTGCTGTTGGATGTAAATCTGGAAAGCATCCGCCGGGCGGGCGCACCCATGCTTATTCTGTTCGGTATCGGTATTCTGGGAACGGTATTAGGTGTGTTAGCCGGGATGTTTCTCATCAACGGAGCCGAACAATTTAACGAACTGTATCCGCCCATCAGCGGGATGTTTGTGGGTACCTACACCGGAGGCAGCGTCAACTTCAACGCTATCGCGATTCACTATAAGGTGATGGAAGAAGGTGTGCTGTACGCCGGTATGGCTGCCGTAGACAATATCATTACCGCCCTGTGGATGGTAGTAACCCTCACCATTCCTACCCTTTTCCGACGGGGTATGAAGAAAGTCGCCCCCAATGTTCCGGCCCCGGCAGTAGACGAGCAGCATCCCGAACGGGAAAAGGAAACCATTGGAGTAATGTCTCTCAGCATTCTGCTAAGTTTGGGATTGTTTACACTGCTCGTATCCAACATCATCGCCGACTGGCTGGCTACGTTTGGCATTGTGATTCCCTCCATACTAGTCCTGACCACTATAGCCCTGCTGTTAGCGCAGATTCCCAGCGTACACCGCTTACCGGGCGGACATTTACTTGGCTTATTCAGCGTATATTTATTCCTGGCGGTGATTGGCGCCTACTGCGAGTTTGCTGCCCTTAGTCAAATCGGAGATTTAGCCTGGCGCTTACTGGTGTTGGTAGTTACCATTGTTGTGGTGCACGGACTATTCACCTTCGGCGCGGCAGCATTGGGTAAACTGGATTGGGATGTGGCCGCCGTGGCTTCCCAGGCCAATATTGGTGGATCATCATCGGCGCTGGCCCTGGCTAAAAGCCTGAACCGGATGGACTTATATCTACCCGGCATTCTGGTAGGCGCGCTGGGGAATGGCGTAGGTACCTACCTTGGCTTTCTTATTGCTGGCTGGTTAGCGTAAAAACGTGATTGCTCACATGGGATCCCACACAAGGAATGGTTGATAATGTAGGAACTTCATTAATGAAGTTCCTACAGAAATAAACCTAAACAATCCATCCGGTCAATATTGTTTATATTCTCTATCAACCCCCAATCCATAACTTATCCTATGAAATACCTAACCTGCTTTATTTTTCTTGTATTATGTTCTGTTTCTACCAGTTTCTCCCAACCCGGTCCGGCTTTGGTACCGGTGATTGAAGGCGAATGGTGGACGGTAGCGGGCAATCCTGATCTGGGCGAGCTTACCTCCGATGCGCAGCAACCGGTTGATTTTGGTATCTGGCAGGCAGCTGATAGTACCTGGCAGCTTTGGTCGTGTATCCGTAAAACTAAGGCACCCGGTAAAACCCGGCTGTTTCACCGCTGGCAGGCCGCCAATCTTACTGACCGCGACTGGACACCGATGGGCATCGCCATGCAGGCCGACCCGGCTTTAGGGGAAGAACCCGGCGGTATGCAGGCTCCCTACGTTACCCACATTGATAATATGTACCATATGTTTTACGGCGACTGGAATCGTATCTGTCTGGCCACCAGCCCCGACGGTATTCAATTTGAGCGTAGGCTTATTGATGGTTCTCCGGCTCTTTTTGGTGACCCAATGGAAACCAACACTCGCGATGCGATGGTGCTGCACGAAAACGATACATTTTACGTCTACTACACCGCTCACCCCGATCAAATTGGTGCGGTTTATTTACGTACTTCCACTGATCTGGAAAACTGGAGTGAATCAACCAAAGTGGCCTACGGAGGGCAGGCCGGGGGTGATAAGTTCTGGTTAGCTGAGTGTCCTTTTGTGGTAAAACATCCTTCGGGCTACTACTATCTGTTCCGCACCCAGTCCTACGGACGGGTGGTGAACGGTGTCACGGAAACCGTACCCAAAACCAGCGTTTATCGATCTAAAAACCTGTACGACTTTGGCGTAGATGATGACAAATATTTTGTGGGCACACTGCCGGTTGCTGCCCCGGAAATCTTCCAGCACCAGGGGCAGTGGTACATTGCGGCCCTGCTTCCCGATTTGCAGGGCATCCGCGTAGCCGAACTTTACTGGACGCCAGCTCCCTAATTTTCGGCTATCGCTTCCGGTAAGAAAAATTCGGGATATTGGTCTTCTACGTCGGTAGCTTGTTGGTAAGCGTGGGCTACTTCTAAAATGGTGGCTTCGTCGTACAGATTGCCGATAAAGGTGATGCTTTGGGGGTGCCCCTCGTCATCAAAACCAATTGGCACTACCACTACCGGATGGCCGGTCATGTTGGTAATCAGCAGTTGGCGTCCGCCGCGGGTGGGGGTAACTATTACGTCGTACTGCTGCATCAGCGAGTCCATCGCCTGCACTAGCTGGTAGCGATAGCGGTTTGCCTGAATGTACTCAACTGCCGGAATGAAGCGCGATTGCCGCAACGCATTGGGCCGGGAACGTTCGTCCTGCCGTACTAGGGAGTCATCTAGATTACTACGGGTAAGGTCATCAAAGGCTGCTCCGGCTTCGGCGTACATGATCAGCGATAAAACTTTTACTGGTAGGGTACTGCTATCCGGTAGGTCTACCGGTTTTAAATCAGCGCCTAGCTCCCGTAAGGTAGCCAGAGCCTGCTCGTTATTAGATTGAGCGGTGGTATCCTTCTCAAAGTATTTCTCCACAAAGCCTATGCGCAAATTCGATAGGTCGATGTCGCTATCGTAAGCAAAACTTGCCTCTACCGTAGTCTGGTCGTTAGCGTCCGCACCCCGGATGGCATCAAACACCAACGCGGCATCTTCCGCCGAACGGCAGATCGGTCCCACTTTATCCAGGCTCCAGCTTAGCGTCATCACCCCGTGGCGGCTCACCCGCCCGAAGGTAGGACGCAATCCACTAGCCCCACAACGAGTAGAGGGCGAACTGATGGAACCCATCGTCTCAGTGCCGATGGCAAAACCAACCAATCCGGCTACCACCGCCGATGCCGAACCTGCCGACGAGCCACTGGCTCCCTGGGTTAAATCCCAGGGGTTTTTGGTGGTGCCGCCAAACCACACATCGCCCCGGGCCAATGCCCCGGAGGTGAGCTTAGCGATAAGTACCGCCCCGGCATCCTCCAGCTTTTTAACCACGGTAGCGGTTTCATCAATCATCTGATTTTTGTGCGTATTGGCTCCCCAGGTAGTTTTATAGCCCTCTACTGCCAGCAGATCCTTCACTCCGTAAGGAATACCGTGCAATGGCCCCCGATACTCGCCCTGCTGTATCTCTTCATCGGCCCGACGAGCCTGTTCTAATGCCAGTTCTTCGGTAACGGTAATCACGCTTAGTAGGGTATCATCGTAGCGGCGGATACGGTCGAGGTACAACTGAGTCAGCTCCATTGATGTAATTTGCTGACTCCTCAGCAGCGAAGCCAGCTCCAGTATACTGTAAAATGCCAGTTCATCCCGATTAACCGGCAGAGGTACTTCCGTCGGAATATCCCACTCCAGAGCAACGGAGGAGGTGTCTACCGCAAATCCCTTCGGTACCGGATTGAACAACAGGGCGGGTGGCACTTCGTTTTTCAGAGTATACTGATGCATGAATTCAAAATCCTCGGCGTTATCCCGCACATCGGCCAGTAGCGTATCGATTTCATCGTCGGTTAGATCCAGAGCCAATAGTTTCTGGGCGGCGTGCACGTCATCATCCGTAATTTTTCCGTCCGGCCGGGGCCCAAACCAAAGAGAACAACCAAAAGCAGTAACGAGAGCCGTAGCGACAATGATCAGTAGGTACTTCACAAATAAATAGGTTTACAGCGTAGCAATTTCAAGAGTCAAGCCCACAAGTTACTCAATCTGCCGGAAATTTTAGTTGATTCATTCTACGAGAAATAACTAATATTCATCGGTCTATAGAACTCAAGACAGAACGAATTAAGCTGATTGGGGCTTTAGACGCTTCTTTCTTCGGTGTAACCAGATGAGCAAGCCTGTAATCGGTAAAGAGGCCGCCACCAGCGATGAGAAAAAGACCAACAGTCGGCCAGGCAGCCCCCAGATAGTACCAAAGTGAACATCGTACACCAGCCCGTGCAGGGTGTGGAAGGTGCTTGCCTCGGTATACAGACCGTTTTCAAAGTTTCCGGTGAGCTGCTGGCCAGTGTAACGGTCAAAGTAGTAGAAATCAGTGTTGTAGACGAGCATATCCGGCTCAATGAGCACCACGCGGATGGGTTCGGTTTCCTGATGAGGATTACTGACTCGGACAAATTTGGTAGGGTTCTGCTGTTGAAATTTGTTTGCCAGACTATCCATCAATGGCCACTGGGTTAATTGACTTGACTCAACCGGGTTAGAGGCGGGGGTATCGTATACCCGCTTGGTTTCCTGAGTAGCTACTTTCAAACCATCCCGAACCAGCTCAAAGCCCCAGAACAGACCGGTGATGGTGCTGAAGATAGCAACCCAGATCATGTAAAACCCCAGCACCGAGTGTAGGTCGTAGTTCAATCGCTTGGGCGAAGCCACCCACTTAATGGTAAATTTTTGCTGGCGCTGAGATTTACGAACCGGCCACCAGATTACAATGCCGGTAATCATCATAATCAGGAACAGCAGGGTCACCCAGTGAACAACCTCGCGGCCTACGTCGCCTAACAACAGATTGCGGTGAAGGGCTTTCAGGTAGTAAAGCCCACCCTGGTTCATATCCTGAAGGTGAATCAATTCGCCGGTGTAGGGACTGAGGAAAGCGTAGAAGTAGGTACCCCGCCCGTATAGCAACACCTTGGCCGCACTGCTTTCATCCCGGAACAGCACCGTTCGAAAATCCAGATCGGGGTGCTCCCGGTCCAGCGTGGCCTTTAAAGTTGAAGCGGTGACAAACGGTTTATCCTGGGCTTCTACCGATTCTTTATACAGCACCCGGGCCAACTCCGGCTCCCAGGTGTAGATGGCCCCCGATAGCGCCACCAGAAAGAACGGAATACCCACTGCCAAACCAATCCACAAATGCAGTTGACCGATAAACTGTTTAAGCTTCATACAGAAATGGATTTGTAAAGATTAAGCTACAGAATCACGCTGCGTTACTCTAACTTGCCTATTAGGAATATTGGTTAGGCAAAAGCGCAATCCGGGCAAAGCTTACCCGCTAAGGTATAGCAAAATTTGCCGAAAAACCCGGTCGACAGTCTTATTTGGCACTGAAACACTTATTCCGACCCGGTCGAAACAAGTGTTTCAGATCAGAAAAATAACTCCTACCGGGTCGAAGGTACATCAGCCGGATAAAACAGAGCCTTCGACTGGGTCGAAACCAGTAATTTGACCGCATTTACTTGTTTCGACCCGGTCGAAACGTACGATTGATGTAAGTTTTATTTATTTCGACCCGGTCGAATGTACCTTTTGAACCTAAAACAAAACTCCCGACCGAGTCATAGTTAGTGTTAGTTTTTTAAATAAAGGGTATCACCTCATCGCGAATTAGCTATATCAAAAACGGCTAACTAAAGAGCCTTATTATTATCCTTATTTCAATTGATTCTTTATCATCAAATGGTTCAGGTTTAATTATATTGAAAATATTAGTATTATCGTTATGGAATAGTAGGTCCTGAATTATTAAGGAAATGATATACCTTCTGATTACCCTTATTTTTTCTTCTATCAGTTACCAGACTAATCAGAATGATTATTTTGAAGGTAAGATAATATACGAATCTTTTAACAGGGACGAGGAGGGGGAACTTGTACCAGCAGAAGTCCTCGGCAGACAAGAGCATTTTTTCAGAGATAATTTCTACAAATTTAGTATGGAGGTAAAAGGCGGGATGGCCAACCTTAGTTTTAGAGAAGTTATTGTAAATACCAAAGATTCCACCCGGTATAGCGTTGACCATTTTAATAAAGAATATACTTCATTGGGAATGGAAGAAACTTCAACGGCTTATCTACCGATGGAACTCGATCTTCTCCACGCTCAAGATACGATCTTGGGATACCCTTGTAAAAAATACAAAATACTTCAGCTCGATTACTATACCCAAACTCCCAGTTACAGCTACTTATGGGTAACTGAAGACCTATCCATTAAAAGTTTGCCAATACTGGCAAAAATTTTCGGCTACCGAAATACCTTAATTAGAGACGGCTCGCTTAATGGAATAATATTAAGATATGAGTCGGAGAACACAATTACTTCTGAAGCACTTGTAGTTACAGCCACTGAAGTTACTCCTAAGCAATTGGATGTATCCGACTTTATAGTTCCTAGCATGTATTCAATGAATTAGTATAAAACGTAGGACAAAAGAGAACTTTCTTTACTAGTAGAAATAAGTGTGAATATTCTAGGAGAAATAAAAAGAGCAGTTTACGAAATTGAACCCCAAGCCGAAGTTATTCTATTCGGCTCGCGGGCAAGAAATGAAGCGAAGGATGATTCTGATTGGGATATATTAATACTGGTGCCCTACCCGGTCAATTTGGAGGGAGAGCAGAAATTTCGCCATAAGTTATTTGAAATTGAACTGGAATACGGGCAGGCTATCTCTACCTTTGTCTATTCAAAATCTGATTGGCAAACTCGGCATAGAGTAACTCCTCTTTATCAGAATATAGAACAAGATGGGGTAGTCCTATGAAGTCATCAGAGAAAGATAATTACGTAAAATATAGAATAGAGAAGGCCGAAGAAACCTACGAAGCAGCAGAACTGCTGGCCAAAAACAAAAAATGGAATTCTGTCGTCAATCGTCTGTACTATGCAGCGTATTACGGAGTTAGCGGATTGTTAGTGATGGAAGGAATACAGACTAAGACCCACAGTGGGGTAAAGACACAGTTTTTCATGAATTTTGTTAAGACAGAGAGAATAGATATTGGGTTAGCAAAACTGTATTCAGACCTGTTTGACTCGCGACAGAAAGGAGACTACGGTGACTTTTTTGATTTTACTGAAGAAGATGTAAAATCGCTACTCATTCCCACGCGTAAGCTAATTGATGCAATAAAAAGAGAAATTGAAAAGGACAAGTAAACCGAAAAGCCTAACCAGCCCATTCCATAATTTTGTACCCAAGGAAGCAGAAAGCTACTGTGTCAGCTTATGGCGGCAGTACGAGTTTCGGTTGAAGTTGCCTAATCACCGGCGCAGCAAGTGGGGCGACTATCGCTACCGGAAATCCGCCAACGGCACTGAGCAGCACCAGATTTCGGTGAACCGTACCTTACCGAATGAGGCATTCCTGCTGACCTACCTGCACGAAGTGGCCCATCTCATCGCCTTTCAACAGTGCGGGTTCCGTATTCGCCCACACGGTGCGGAGTGGAAGGCCTGCTTCCGGCAGTTGCTCCAGCCGGTACTCGCTCAATCTATGGTTTCGGAAGAAGTGCGGTTACCGTTGCAGCGCTACGCCCAAAACCCCAAAGCCACCGTCCACGCCGATGCTGCTCTGCTGAGCGCCCTGTTACGGGATAAGCCGCCGGACGGAGATATTCCTCTCTCTTCGGTAGGTGAACAGGAGGAGTTTGTATTTCAGGGAAGAAAGTTTTTGAAGGAGAAAGTACGCCGTACCCGCGCTCTGTGCCGGGAGGTAGCCAGCGGCAAGCGCTATACCATTGCCCTCAGCGCCTACGTTACGACGGCCACCGTTAGAGATCAATATAGACCGGCATGAAAATCAAATACACCCATTAGCGATGAGAGTTAGGAAAATCTGTTTTGGATAGTACCTATGATAAAACAGATTACCAGGAAATGTACATATAGTGATGACAAACATAACGACCTATGATAAACAAACCTGGCTCCCTACTTCTGATTTTATGTTTCCTTTTTTACTCGACAGATCTTATTTGTCAAGACTCAGTGACACACATCCTGGTGGGTAAGATGTTGAACGTTCAAACTGGCCAGTTTCAGGAGAATGTCCAAATAAGTGTAAAACAAAATCTGATTACTGACATTAGCCAGAATGCTGACCTAAGTGAAATCACAACCTATATCGATTTGTCAGATTATACGGTTTTACCCGGCTTAATCGATTGTCATACGCATCTGACTGATCCGACGTTCATGAAGGACTTTGACTATTACGAACAACCTGCGGCAGTGTTTGGCATCTTGGGGACAAAGTTCGCTAAACAAACACTGGAAGCTGGATTCACCACTGTGCGAGACGTTGGTGCAGCCTATTATAGTGATATTGCCTTAAGAGATGCTATTAACAACGGGTGGGTAGAAGGTCCTAGAATGTATGTTAGTGGCACAGCACTTACCATAACTGGTGGACATGGAGCTTACGGGAATTGGCTTGCTCCTGAACTTAATTTTAGCAACAATCCGGGTAATCCTGTTGATGGAGCTGATGAGGTTAGAAAGCAAACCCGCGTATTGATTAAGAACAAGGTTGATCTGATAAAAATTAATGCTTCTGGCGGTTTTGGTACTGCCAGATCGATTCCAGGTGCGGCTTCTTTTACTATTGAAGAAATAAAAGCAGCAGTTGATGAGGCTAAAAAAAGAGGGCTAAAAGTTGCTGCGCATGCACACGGAGCAGCGAGCATAAAAAATGCTGTTGAAGCTGGTGTTCATTCCATCGAACACGCCACCTTTCTCGATCAAGAGGGTATCGATTTGTTGAAAGAACATAAGGTCTATCTGGTCATGGATTTGCTAGCTGCCTACGTCGATCTTATAGAGATTAACCAAAATTATAGTGACAAAGAATTGCCAGCTTCTAACAAAGGAGTTTATGAACAAATAGAAGACCGATTTAAACGTGCTTATGACCAGGATGTTTTAATGGCTTTTGGTACGGACGCCTCTGTTTTTGAACACGGTCGAAATGCCGAACAATTTGAGCTCATGAATAACGCCGGGATGAAACCTATTGATATACTCAGATCGGCAACACTAAATGCTGCAGAACTAATTGGAATTGAAAAATATACTGGCTCAATTGAAGTGGGAAAATGGGCAGATATTATAGCAATTAAGGGCAATCCTTTGGAAGATATAACCTTACTGGAGAAGGTCAAATTTGTGATGAAAGACGGAAAAGTTTACAAATCAGAATAAAAACGATTTAGCATACACTCTACCAATTTCTTTGAAACCGGTTGGCAAAACCAATACTTTATGAAACCTGAAAAGTCCAAAAGTACCTGTCATATCTGGACCTTATGATGGCCACGACAGCCGACGCATAATCAATCCGGATACTACCGTATGAAATGCGTGCGGTTTCATGGTGCGCCAGTTATTGATCTGTAAGTTGCCGCCGAAGTTCAGGTAAGAGTCAATGTTGTATTCGGTCATCTCGGCCAGTACGAAATCGCGAAAGCCCACCAGGGCAATCCAGCCGTCTTCCACATCCTCAAACCACTCCTCGTAGTAGCAATCATCCGAACCGTGGAAGTTCATCACGTTCTCCCCAATCAAGATAAACTGGTTGATGCCGTATTTCTGAAGATGGTCAACAATACCCCGTTTGAGGTGCATAATATCGTTGTGCAGTGCGTCGTTCCATTCGCCAATCAGTTCCATAATCACAAAGCCCCGCTGATAATCCGCAAAGAGGATCTTGATGTACAGCGTTTCGGAACCCATAAAATCCCAGCCCGGATCAATGTAGTAACCGTAAATGGTATTGGTGTACAGGTCGTAATTATATTCTTTGCCAAAAAAGGGTGACCGCTCGTCGGACGATACATCGTACTCGCTCAGCCATCGATGAAAAGGTTCAATCTCGTGCATTCTCTGTCATTTTCGGTAAGCCTCTACCGCCTTCCGCACCGAGCCGTGCTCTGCCAGTAGCTGTTTGGCTTGTTCGCGTTCTATCTTTAATTCATCCATCAGCATCCGCTCGCCCCGATCTACCAGTTTATTATTACTCAACTGCATATCTACCATACGGTTTCCTTTCACCCGGCCCAGACCGATCATAGTGGCGGTAGAAATCATGTTCAGTACTAACTTCTGTGCGGTGCCGGCTTTCATACGGGTGCTTCCCGTTACAAACTCCGGCCCTACTACTACCTCAATAGGCACTTCAGCCGCCGCGGCCAGTGGTGTATCCAGATTGCAGGTGATGCATCCGGTCAGAATACCGTTTTCGCGAGCAGTTTTTACTCCTCCCACCACGTAAGGAGTCTTTCCCGATGCGGCAATGCCGACTAGTGAGTCTTTCTCATTGATATCGTATCCCTGTAAATCCTTCCAAGCCTGTGTAGGATCATCCTCAGCAAACTCTTTGGATTTACGAATAGCTTCATCGCCCCCGGCCATTATTCCGATGACCCAGTCGGCGGGCACACCGTAGGTAGGCGGGCATTCCGAGGCATCTACAATGCCCAACCGGCCACTGGTTCCGGCTCCGATATAAAACAACCGTCCGCCCTGCTTCATGCGAGCTACAATGCCTTTCACCAGCTTTTCTACCTGCGGAATAACTTCTTCCACCGCGTAGGCCACTTTCTTATCTTCATTGTTGATTCCAGCCAGCAGTTCGCCTACCGGCATTTTTTCCAGATCATTATATAGCGAAGCCGATTCAGTCGTTGACATAGTTTTTAGTTGAAAGTTTACCCCGGACTTGTTCCAGGGGTGGTAGTTGAAAATGGATAATTAATACAGTGTTAAAAGTTCAGTGGACGAAAAGATAACTCCGGTTGGGAAGAAAACGATCGGATAAAGGTAAAAATTCTCATTGTTTTTGATGAAACAGGGTCAGCCCGGCAATAGGGCTTTCCAGAATGTTTTGCACTCGTACGCCCCGATCGTTGGCTACCTGCCGCAGCAGGTTGGAATAATAAAACGCTACACCGCCGGTAAAATGCACCGGTAGCTGCTGAAAATCGGGGTACCGCACTATATTTTTATCAAAAAACTCATCAAAGCCACTGTACACTAACTTAGCCACCCAAGGGTGCTTCAGGTGATGAAAGGCAAAGCGGGAAAACTGCGCCAGATAACGATTGGCCTGCGGCTGACGATAAACACTTTCTAAGGTATCACCCACGGCAGGCGAGAAGCGCTTTTCAAAAGCAGTTTTTAACTCGTCGGGCATCCACCGCTTGAAATAGCTGTTTAGTAGCTGTTTACCCAGCCAGGTGGCACTACCTTCGTCGCCCATGATGTAGCCCAGTGGGGGCACGTTGTCTACAATCTCGTTGCCATCGTACTGGCAGGAGTTAGCTCCGGTACCGATGATGCAGGCAATCCCCGGCTGATGGCCACACAGGGCCCGGGCGGCGGCTAGCAGATCGTTGTAAACGTTTACTTCGCTATCAGCGAAGAGTTCAGTCAGCGCATTTGTCACCGTTTGGCAAGCCGATTCGGTAGAGCAGCCGGCTCCGTAAAAGTGGATGGATGTAACTTTACCGGATAGCTGCGGAAGAAGCTCTTTCTCTAATTTCTGGGCGATGTCTTCAGAAGATTGGTGGTAGGGATTAAAGCCCACGGTTTTAGCCTGAGCGATGTTTCCCTCAGCATCGATCAACCGCCAGTCGGTTTTAGTAGAGCCACTATCGGCAATGAGTGTATTGGCCATAAATTAGCATCCGCTACCGACCCGTTTGGAAAACTGCCTCGGATTACGGAACATTGAACCGCACAAAGGTAGGCAAGCGCATGGGTAAATGGCAGGATCAGCGAAATTTTTTATCAAAACTCTCGGTATCCCGAGTGACCAATGCTTCTCGAATTCTGAGCAGCTACTATCGCTCACGCCTCGGTCAGCGACCCAATATTTCCGGATTACCCATCAGCTTATCCGTAGAGCCGACCACCGCCTGCAACCTGCGCTGCCCGGAGTGCCCCAGCGGGTTGCGCGCTTTTTCCCGGCCCACCGGGAAACTGCCGATGGATTTATACCGACAGGTGATTGACGAACTGCAGGAAACGCTGTTGTACTTGCTGCTCTACTTTCAGGGAGAGCCTTACTTGCATCCGCAGTTTCTGGAACTGGTGGAGTACGCCTCTCAGAAGAATATATACATCGCTACTTCCACCAACGCCCACTTTCTGCACGATGAAGCCGCTCGGCAAACCGTAGCTTCCGGCTTAGATCGCTTAATTATTTCTATTGACGGTACTACGCAGGAAACCTACCAATCGTACCGCATTGGCGGTAAGCTGGATAAGGTGCTGGAAGGGGCCAATAATATGGTACGCTGGAAAAGAAAGCTTCGCTCTCGTACTCCCCATATTATTTTTCAGTTTTTGGTAGTACGCCCTAACGAGCATCAGATAGATGAAGTAAAACAACTAGCCAAGCAAATTGGAGTAGATGAGGTTCGCTTTAAAACCGCCCAAATCTACGATTACCAACAAGGTTCCCCCCTTATTCCTACTCAGGAAAAATACGCTCGCTACCGACAGCAGACGGATGGAAGCTACGCGATCAAGAATAAGTTGCTAGATCACTGCTGGAAAATGTGGCACTCCTGCGTAATGACCTGGGACGGACGTATTGTACCCTGCTGCTTCGATAAAGATGCCCATCATGTGCTGGGTAGTGTGCAGGAAAGCTCGTTTCGGGAGGTTTGGCACGGAGAAGCTTACCGGCAATTTCGATCCCAGTTATTGAAGTCGCGGCAGCAGATTGATATTTGCCAGAACTGTACGGAGGGTACTCAGGTGTGGGCGTGATAAGTCGTAAAAGAAACAGTTTTTGGTAAGTTCTTGCCGAAAATTAAACGATGCTGAGATTTTTTGCGTTGTATGAAAAATGCCGAAAAAGTATTACCTTTTTCGAAACGCTATATTATTTATCAAAATCATCCTTATTCACAAACGACAGGTCGTATGAAAGTGCTAAAGTTTACCGTTGTTATTCTTTTCTTAGCCGCTGCTAGCAGTTGTTCCTACAAAACCTGCCCTACCTACTCTAAGATAGATGCGCCCGTGGATCTAACCGCCAGCACTCAGCCCGTGATGGAGGTTACTAAGGCTAGGTAATTTGCACCTCGGCTTCTCGTAAATCGTCCCAGAAACGAGGGTAGGATTTCTGTACTACATCCGGATTCTCAATCGTTAGTGGCGACTGCATTACTAGGGGAGCAAAGGCCATAGCCATACGGTGGTCGTCGTAGGTTTCAATCACCAAATCATCGTAGGGTGCTTTTTTCTGAACCGGAACCAGTGTCCAGCGCCCATCTTCCTCCTGGAGTTCCGATCCTATTTTGGCCAGTTCATTTTGCAGGGCGGCAATCCGGTCCGTCTCTTTTATCCGCAAACTTTCCAGCCCGGTCATCACGCAGTGTACACCCTTAGCGGCACAAGCTACGGCTACCGTCTGGGCCAGGTCAGGACAATCGCTGAAATCGTAACTAAAGTCCTGAACGCTATTCTGTTTCGTCAACAGCACCCCGTCGTCCTCATATATGGTTTTCACTCCCAGATTTCCCATAATCTCGGTAATCGCCTGATCACCCTGAAAAGAGTCTCGGCGCAAACCTAACAGTTTAACTTCGGCTGATTCGGCCAGGGCTACCAGACTGTACCAGTAACTCGCTCCCGACCAGTCGGACTCTATGGTATAATTTCCTGAGTTGTAGGGGCAGGGCTCTATCCGGATGGCCTGCTCATTTTCCCAAATGTGTGGAACGCCAAAATGCTTCATTAGTGCCAGCGTCATGTTGATGTATGGTCGGCTGCCCACCTTTCCAATCAGCTCCAGTAACAATCCGTGATCGAACTTAGGGGCGATCATCAGCAAAGCGGAGATGTACTGACTGCTCACGTCACCTCGCATCCGCACGTGTTTCATCTCCTGATTAAGCGTCATGCCCCGTACGTGTACTGGCGGGTAGCCCTCATCCTGCAAATACTGAATATCCGCCCCAATCTCTCGCAAAGCATCTACCAGAATACGCACTGGCCGCTGGTGCATGCGTGGAGTCCCCTTAATTATTTTACCCATACTTTTTACCGCACAATAAGCAATTAAAAACCGCATGGTAGTTCCGGCATCCAACACGTCCAGCTCCGGTTCTCTTGATTGTAGCAGCCGCTGCATGGTCTGAGTATCCCGGGCCTCGGAAAGATTATGCAGGGTAATTTCTTCATCGGATAATGCCTGAATAATAAGCGCCCGGTTACTTTCACTCTTAGAAGATGCCAGCCTGATGTTGGCATTCACCGGTTGCCCCGAATAATTGAGATGTATATGCTGCAAGGAGAGAAAATTTAGTTAGCTATCTTATGGAATAAATTATTGTTATCCGTTAGCGCATACAAATATCCAAAAAATTTGGAGAGTGTGCCGTTGAAGTTTGGCTTATTTTTTTTGTACCTTCGGGCGCATTAATGTACTTTTTATTCTAACTAAAATTTTTTCAACATGGATAATTCAGGTAAAGCCCTCACCGCTTTTGTTATTGGAGTAGCCACCGGCGCTTTGTTAGGTCTGGCAATGGCCCCTTCCAGCGGCGAGAAAACCCGCCAGCGCATCACTGATTCGGCGAACGATACTATTGACGATATGGAAGACGCCTGGGAAGAAGGCAGTGACCGAATTAAGGATATAGCCGAAATTGCGATAGAAGAGCTGGAAAAATACGCCAAGCGACTTACCAAGAACATGTAATAAGTTCTGCCGCTAGAAATTACCTACAAAGCCTGGTAGTATTCTAATGCCTCGCGGATGTCAGCCTCGTTTACGGATACATCGTAGCGAGCACTGCCAATACTCTTGAGCAAAGTGCAGCGAATAGCGGTCTGATCATTTTTCTTATCTTGCTTCGCTAGCTGTACGATATCGTCGAAAGTTTCCTTCGGTATTTGCGGCTGGCCGAAAATAGCCAGAATAAAATCCTCAATCTCTTCGGCCTCTTCGGTAGCTAAACCGCTATGCTTCACTGATAGGTAAGCTTCAGCGATCATGCCTACGGCAATGGCTTCGCCGTGCAACAGTGGAGTACCCGATTCCAGGAAGTAACTTTCCACTGCATGTCCCACAGTATGTCCGAAGTTTAATATCTTCCGTAATCCGCCTTCCCGGAAATCCTGCTCTACTACCCTTGACTTTACTTGTACCGAATGGTATATATGCTTGACCCAGTCTTGCTGAGCCAGCGAAGTCCCTCGTAGTCGGTTCCAGTATGATGCATCGTAAATAAGTGCGTGTTTGATTACCTCCGCAAAACCCGACCGCAATTCTCGTTCGGGCAAAGTTTCCAGAAAAACCGCATCAATCAGTACCTGATTGGGCTCCTGAAATAGCCCAATATGATTTTTGTATCCTTGAAAATCAATACCTAGTTTGCCGCCTACCGAGGCATCTACCTGAGATAACAAAGTAGTAGGAACATTTACAAACGGGATACCCCGCTTGTAGGTAGCGGCACAGAACCCACCCATATCACCAATCACTCCGCCACCCAGATTGATCATCAACGCTTTACGGTCGAAAAGATGTTCGGTCAGTTGTGCCCAAATGTGGGTGCAGGTATCCAGATTCTTATGCACCTCTCCGCTTTTAATCTCAATTACGGTATGTTGAGGTAGTACTTGCTGAATCAGCGGCAGACAGTGTTCCCGCGTATTTTCATCAACCAATACAGCTACCTTTGAGGGCTCTTGATTTTTCAGAAAGTCAGAAAGTACTCCGGAAATATTTTCGGTAATGGTTACGTTTTCGGCGGGCATGAATTTGTGGTGTTATAGTGCGGAGTGTGATGGTGTTATAGTGCTAGCTGATAAAGCGTGATATTGTGATGGTATAAGTGATGTGTCTTCATCTAAAGTTCTTGATTTCTTGTAGATACTACTACTCTAAAACTTCGCACTGTAACACCATAACACTAAAACACCAACTTTAAGATTCTACCCGCAGACCGGATTTAGTTTCACTTTCGTCAGTGGTATCTTCCATCACTTCGGTTTGCTTGCGGATGGACTCTACGTGCAGCAGATTGAAGAGATCCACGATGAAGCGTTCGCGCAGGTTGGCATCTTTCGCCCATTCCTTTCGTGATTCAAATACCCGATTCCAGCGGTCGAGCTGGAAAGCAGCCACGTTGTTCTTCTTCTTCCATACGCCAATCTGGGCTACCAAATCCAGACGATGGGCCAACAGTTCTACCATCTCCCGGTCCGAATGGTCAATCTGGGTGCGTAGTTCTTCCAGGTGGGTGATGTACTCAATGTCTTCCGAAGAAGCCTGACGGATATGCAGGTTGCGGATAATCTCGCCCAGCGCCTGCGGCGTTACCTGCTGACGGGCATCGCTCCAGGCCTTTTCCGGGTCGCGGTGAGTTTCAATAATCAGCCCCTCAAAATTCAGATCCATGGCAACCTGGCAGATTTCGGCTACATCTTCCCGCTTACCCATAATATGGCTGGGATCGCAGATCATGGGTAGGCCCGGCAACTGCCGCTTCATTTCAATCGGTAACTGCCACATGGGCACATTACGGTAGCGGGATTTCTGATAGGTAGAAAAGCCCCGGTGTATCGCTCCCAATTTCTTTACTCCGGCTTGGTAGAGCCGCTCCAGTGCTCCCATCCACAGAGCCAGATCAGGATTAATGGGATTTTTCACCAACACGGGCACATCACAACCACGAACGGCATCGGCAATCTCCTGCACAATAAACGGACTTACCGTGCTGCGGGCGCCTACCCAGAGCACATCGATACCGTAGTGCAAGGCTTCCTCTACGTGCATGGCGTTGGCTACCTCCACCGAGAACTGCACATTCAGCTCCTTTTTAATATCCTGAATCCACTGCAATGCTTCCTGACCGATGCCTTCGAAGGTATTCGGACGGGTGCGGGGTTTCCATACTCCGGCCCGCATCAGGGTGACGCCCTGTTCCTTAATAGCCTTCACGGTTTCGTAAAGCTGCTCTTCGGTTTCGGCACTACACGGCCCGGCAATAATGAGTGGGTCGGTTTTACCAATATTCCACTGTTGTAACTCGGTGACTTCCATAGCTTTTAAAACAAATATACCAGTTGAGATAGTTTGTATAGTGCAAGATTTTAACTTGCGCATCGTTACGCCTGTTAGTTATGGAATACGTTTTCACCCAAGCCGCCCCGGTCTCATTTGATAACACGGAGACAGCCTTTTCCTATAAATCCGACCAGGATTTACGGAAAACCTACTGGCTATTTAAGGCGATTAATTACCCATTTTTAACAAGCGTAGGGACAAAGTTGGTGAAAATAGCGCTAAAATTAAAGCTTCCTATCCACGGCCTACTAAAACATACCCTATTTCAGCAGTTTTGCGGAGGCGAAACCATTGCCGACAGCGCCGATACTATCCGTATGCTGGCCTCACATAATGTAAAAACCATCCTGGACTATTCGGTAGAAGTAAAAAAGACGGAAGAGGGATTCGACCAAACTTCCGAAGAACTGCTACGGGTGATTGAGGCCGCCCAGAATAACCCGAATATGCCTTTTTGTGCTTTTAAAATGAGCGGAATTCTGAGCTTTGGGCTGATGGAAAAAGTGCAGGCTGGGACTAAACTCACCGCGGAGCAGCAAGCGGCCTTTGATCGAGGAAAAAACCGCCTGGAACGCCTCTGTGAAGCTTCCCATCGTGCCGATGTAGGTATTTTTATCGATGGCGAAGAATCCTGGATACAGGAGGTGATTGACGATCTGGCCGACGAGATGATGCAACGCTACAACCAGGAAAAAGTGATCGTGTACAATACCTACCAAATGTACCGCCACGATATGCTGGACCACTTAAAAGCTGCCTACCGCAGCGCGGTAACTCATCAGTACTTTCTCGGAGCGAAGCTGGTGCGCGGAGCTTATATGGAGAAGGAGCGGGAGCGAGCTGAAGAACTGGGCTATACTGACCCTATTCAGCCCAATAAGGAGGCCACAGATGAGGATTATAACCGGGCGGTACTGTTCTGCCTCAATCACAAGCAGCGAATTTCTCTTTGTTCCGGCTCACATAACGAGTACAGCAATTACTATCTGGCCATGCTCATGGATAAGCACTCTATGAAGCCCGACGACCCGCGGGTGTACTTCGCCCAGCTCTACGGCATGAGTGACAATATCTCGTTTAATCTGTCGCAGGCTGGTTACAATGTAGCCAAGTACCTACCCTATGGCCCACTGGAAGCCGTAATGCCCTACCTCTTCCGCCGGGCCGAAGAGAACACTGCCGTCCGGGGCCAAAGCAGCCGCGAACTCACGATGGTAGACCAGGAAATGAAACGGAGAAAGCGGGCTTAGTTTTGTATTGCTTCTCTATTGCTCGAGATTCCGGCCCCCGTGGCGCAGATAGCTCTCTTCACTACGTTCCGAGAACTTCCGGAATGACGGGATGGGCAAGACTATCTCCCTCACGTCATTCCGGGCGAGTAAGTGAGACCCGGAATCCCGAGCACAGCTTACCCTCTCCCTATGACAAGCCATTGATAATCGGTCTTTCAACCCTCAGATGAACTACCAACTTCTCACCTCATCATACAAATCTCTCAAGGTAGGATTCATCTTGCGAACAAGCTCATCCTTCCAGGCTCGGTGCCACTTTTTTAATTTCTTTTCACGTGCAATCGCCTCCTCAATACGAGGAAAAGCCTCGTAGTAGATAAGGTCGGTGCAGCAGTACTTTTTAGTAAAGGTAGAACCATCACCATGCTTGTGTTCATACGCTCGATGGCTCAAGTCGGCGGTTACGCCAATGTAGTATACCGTACGGCTGCGATTTGCAACGATATAGACACACCCTCCTCGTTCCATCTAGCTCTTATGGTTAATGGTATAATGAATAGACAATTTCCGTAGAACCTTAGTGGCTCGAGATTCCGGGTCTACACTGCGTTTCGCCCGGAATGACGGGTAAAGCAACACCCACGCCTATCCCGTCATTCCGGACGGTGGTATAGCGTAGCGGAACCAGCGACCCGGAATCTCAGCCACAGTAGTTCCCTCAATATGAAGTGAACCACATCCCGAGGGGTTATCGCCGCACGGTTTGGCCGAGGGCTTCTAGCTGCTGGGGCTGGTCATCAAAGGCGATCTGGGCGATTTTCTCAAAGCGGTACATCCAGGTTTGTAGCTTTTCTAGCGTTTGCTGGCGGGTATCGCTCAGTTGCTGAGGCTGGCTTTTAGCTTTGGTTTGCAACGCCAACAGGTCAATTACCTGATCGGCCAAACGGTGAGCGTCGGTGAGTTCCTTTTGGGTTACTGCATACTTCTCCAGCATGGGTACCGGAATGTGGGTATAAAACCGCTTGATGTGCCGTACACAATCGGTGGTGCTGCGGGGAATAGGGCCAGTGAGCTTAAGCGTATCCTGATACTGGGTCGCATCGCGCTGGTAGGCCAGCCGGGCGGTTTGCAGATGAATACGGAAGATGCTCATCAGTTCTTCCTTAGCCTGCTTTAGCTGCTGGGTAGCCTGGTACTGCGCTTCCTGCGCACGTTCGCGCTCTACGGTGAGCTGCTCTACGCTACTATGTAACTTAAGCGCATCCCGAATAGCCTTTTCGGTGAAGGAGTACTGGGTTAATATCGCCAGTAGCTCAGGCGAGTTAAGCACATTGGTAAGGGCAATATAGGTGCGCTGAAGAAATACGTCTTGTCGTTCCATAGTATTTTTAGATTAATTAATTGTGCAAAACTAATCCTGCCCAGCACAAGATAATAGCGTACATCATCCGGAAACGTACTCAGGTAATGCCTCAGCCGATTTTATTCGGGTTAACTTGCCCTACTATACAGGGGCAGGCTTAGCTACGTAAAATGTAGGCTACGCCCGATGTAAGAAAAAAGGTAGCGCCGCACGGGGAGGTGCGCCTGATGCACCGGAGAAATTACCGCCTCACCGGGGGTCGGCTCCCGATGGCTCGGAGAATTTACCGCTTCACTCGGAGCTGCTCCCAGCGGCCCGGAGAATTGACCACCTCATGGGAAGCACCTCCCGGTGCCTCGGAAAAATTACTGCAATATGCGGGGCAAGTTCCGGTGGGTTGAAAAAGTCAGTGGAGGGTTAGAAGTTGCTTTAACAACTAAGAGAATTAGGAATCTTCTTGAGGGATTCTCTCAATAGCTGAAAAATGAAAGTTGTTATCAGTACGCTTATATTTTCCTTAGTTTAACGAAATGCCTTCTATTGTATCATATATTCAATAGAGAATTTAGCTTATTGGTAACTTTATATCAAAGAATAACAAGATGCAGATCAAAGGTCCATTTATCTCGAGAGTAAAAATTAAGAACTATAGGAATTTTAAGGACATAGACGTTCGACTTACTCATAAACAAGTAATCATTGGTGAGAATAATGTTGGTAAGACCAATTTTCTAAGAGCCATTCAATTAGTTCTAGATCCTTACTTATCTGATAGAGATAGATTTTTAACTGACTCTGACTTTAATGACTCTCTAGAAAACCCAATGGAAAAAGGAGAAGAAATTGAAATCGTAATTGAGATACAGGGGTTTGAGCATAATACTATACTGAAAGCTCAATTAGCTAGTGATGCATCAGTCAACGATACACCACCGACTTTACGATTTACTTATAAATTTTATCCAGAATATGAGGATGAGGAAAAAGTTAGAAGATACCAATACAAAATTTTTAAGGGAGTCAAAGAAGATGAACCATTCAATTATCAAGATCGCCAACTACTTAATATCAGAGTGATCAAGGCGTTGCGAGATGTAGAAATTGATATGAGAAATTTTAGGAGATCTCCATTATTAAAGCTTGTTAATAGATACGAATTTGAAAAATCCGATTTAGACTCGGTTGCAAAAAAATTTAAAGAGGGAACAGATGGAATCTTATCTCTAGATGAGATTCTCGACTTGAATAAGGCCATTAACAGTCAATTTGAAAAACTAACTGTTAATCAATCTGATGCTGGTGTTTTTCTAGGTGGTGTAGACATTGATCCTAATCGCGTGCTCAATACCCTACAACTAATGTTAGGACAGAAGCAAAGACCAGTATCGGAAATAAGTCTGGGATTATGTAATATCTTATATATATCGTTACTGCTTCTTTCCTTAAAGGATAATACTGTTCCGTCTTTCTTGAAAGCCTCTGAATATGAATCCTTGATGCAGGAAGATGGAGACAATTTGCTAAGTACTTGCTATACGTCTACAGAAAACGGTAATTATTTTTTAGAAGATAACCTAAGCAAAGAAGTACAAGATCAAATCTATAGATTCATGGCTAATAACTATAGTTCTGATAACAGTTTCACAATATTAGCCATAGAAGAGCCGGAATCACATTTACATCCTATCCTACAAAGGATTATCTACAAAGACATAATGAAAAAGAGCGAAACATCAATACTTTTTACTTCGCACTCTACTCATGTCGCATCTATAGCTCCCATCAATAGTATTGTTCATCTGAAAAAAGATAGTCTCTATTATTCAGATGTAAAATCAACAGCACCCTTAACGTTATCCAAGTCAGAAAAAGTAGATATAGAAAGATATATTGATGCGCACAGAGGAGAAATATACTTTGGAAGGGGCGTGATTTTGGTAGAAGGTATAGCTGAGGAATATCTAGTTCCTGCTTTTGCGGAGATATTAGGTTTACCACTAGAGAATTCTGGAATTGTCGTTTGTAATATTAATTCTACCAACTTTAAACCATACGTTAAACTACTTAAAGAATTATCTATTCCTTACTCAGCAATCACAGATGGTGATTTCTATAAAATCACTGAAGAAGATAAAAGGTTGTACCACACAATTTACGAAAAAGGTAGTAAAATAGGATATCTCGGAAATGAGATTGTTATACGAATATTAGACTCTCTAGAAATCATTAAAAAAGAGAAAGTTCCAACTGATTTTAAAGAGCAAGACCTACTATTCAATAAAGAGGGGTTCTTTTTGGGCAATTATACTCTAGAGGTGGATATAATGGAAACTAGCAATGCAGATGCAAATTCCATTACTATCAATGCTTTTGAAGAGGTTACTTTGGGAGGTACAACTCACAAGGGAAATTTCAGAAACGCTCTCGAGAATAGAGACTTTTGGAAGTGCCTTAGAATGATAGAAGGAAGAGATATCGGGAAAGGAAGGTTCGCTCAAAAGCTATCTACAATTTGCGTAGAGGAGCATATTCCAGATTACATTAGGCGAGCTATTAGCCACATTGTAGAACAAGTAAAATTGGCCGAATGAGTAGATTATCTGAAAAGCTTGAGCAGATAAAATGTGATGATAGCCAATTCGAGGCTTACCTTTCTAATACCAATACCGTAGTACTAGCGGGGCCTGGCAGCGGAAAGACAACCATTTTGACATTAAAGATAGTACAGCTACTAACCGAAAAAATCCCTACTTCAAGAGGTTTAGCCTGCATTACATTTGGAAGAGAGGCTGCAAAAGAATTTACTTCTAGACTTACTGGACTAGGATTCAAACATACTCAAAACGTATTTTTAGGTACAGTTCATGCATTTTGTATATCAGAGATTATCAAACCTTTTAGTCATCTGTACCCTGAACTAAAAATTCCCTCACCACTTCAATTTATATCCTATCCTGTTAAAGAAGAAGTAATTAGCACTATCCACACAAAGTTAAAACTTAGTCCTAACGAAGTTTCTTTCACTGAAATAGACCGAGAAAGAAGAAATAATATTAATGGAATAAGTAAAGTCACAATACCCTCTTATGATCAGGCATTAAAGGTTGCGGTAAATTACGAAGATGAGCTAAGTAAAAGAGGATTGGTGGATTTTGAATTAGTTGTAAGATATGCTACGCTTTTAATACAAGAGAAAAGTTATGTGAGAGATTGTTTGGAGGCTCGCTTTCCCTGGATTTTGATTGACGAATACCAAGATTTAGGCAAACCTCTTCATGAGATGATTTTAGCATTGTTTTCAAACACTAAGATCAAAATATTTGCCGTGGGCGATCCTGATCAATCCATTTACGGCTTCAATGGCGGCTACCCAGAATATCTAATTGAGCTGAGTCAGAACGACAATTTTAAATCGATAAGATTGACTAGAAATTATCGAAGTAATCAAGACATAATAGATGCTTCAGAGATTGGTCTTAATCCAGAGGAAAGCAGAAATTACATTGCTGGAGTACGTATTAACGAAGACGCAGAATTTAATTTTAAAGTTTGCGAGGAGGGGATTAGCTCTCAATACAAGGTCATTGTTGACGAAATTATTCCAGAATGTATACGTGATGAGGTACCATTAGAAGAGATAGCAGTGATTGTAGGTACTAATGGAGATGTAAAAAACTTATCTTACTTACTCGAAGAAAAAGAAATCCCTTTCTACATTTCAAAACACGATTTTGAAAGATCGGATATTGTAAAATGGTTAGAAACTTGTGCATTATGGTGTGTTGACCTTCGGAAGGCATCTTTCACGCAACTATCTAACTTTTGGATTAACCTGTTAAATAGCCATTCAATAACTACAAATGATCGTAAGTCAAAAATATATCTTTATCAAGTTTTAACGGCAAGTAAAGCTTTAGAAGGGAATTTAAATGAGTGGCTCCGCTACGTCATTGAGTCTTTAGATATTATTAACCTGATAGAAGAGTCTGCTTACTATCCAGATGAATATTCTAACTTAGACACATTACTAAGTGCTACTAAAGCAGGAATATATAGCAATAATAATATCACCACTTTTGCAAATATAGGCATGCCTCAAGAACAAGTCACTATTACAACAAGGCATGGCGCAAAAGGACTGGAATTTGAAGTGGTTATTATTACTGGGTTAGAAGAAGGAAGGTTTCCTTATTATAAGACGATACAAACAGGAAACACTCGACAGCTGAAGGAGGATCATCGTATTTTCTTTGTGTGTGTGAGTAGGGCTAAAAAAATCTGCTATTTTTTAAGATCTAAGCAGTATCAATTTCATGGTAAGTATGGTCCTTGGAAGAAGACATTCAAACCCTCCAGATTTTGGAATCTAGTCTATGATTATCATATATCAAAAATCAACAGCGACAAACAAATATCATGAGTAAGCTGAAAAAGCGAGATCCTGAACTGGAAAAGATAGCCAAGGGGCTAGAAGAAGCCTACCGGAAGATGATCATCTTCAAGCGGCAGAAGAACAGTCCGTCGGGGCGCCGACCGGTAGTAGTATCTGTAGATGGAGAGGTGAAAGAAATTGATCCCTACGAGATGCCCGCTACTACTACCTACCACCGGGGCTGATTTCCGTGGACTTTTCTTACTAACGCTAAATACTGTAGTTAGCCCAACTGCTCCTTCAGGTTTTCGTAAGTTTCTTCGGGAGAAATGTTTTTGGCCTGATTCTTTTCAATAGCACTCAGAATAACGACTACCGTATCGGGAGAATAGCCTAATTTCATTACAATGTTTTCCGTTATCCGCATTTCTTCCGGATGAATTTCATTGTCTACCAGAATCAGGTTGATGAGGTAAAACAGCATGAAGAATTTTGCTTCTCGGGTTTTGGGCGACTTGTACGATAGCGTAGATGGATCGAAGTTGTCTCGTGCCTCTTGTAACCCCTCCTGACTCATACCTAGTTTTTCCCCCACCGAATAAATATACTGCATCTCTACCCGATCGAGGCTACCATCGGCCCAAGCTACCCGAAATAGTTGATTCACGTACTCTCGTTCGCGATTGTGGTTTTGGCGGTTAAAAAATGCGTCCCAGATTCCCATAAGCACTAGTGGCGAGTTATTGATTATTAGAATGAGTAGGTCAACTCAATAACTAAGCCAGTGTACTATAAGTTTTGGTGCAATAATCGCTTACTACTTACTCCAGCATGCGTAGCAGTTTGCTCAGACGGTCTTTGAGGTTGCGGCGGTCGACGATAAAATCCAGGAAGCCGTGCTCGAGCAGAAACTCTGAACTTTGGAAGCCTTTCGGCAGCGTTTTACCAATGGTTTGCTCAATCACCCGTGGACCGGCAAAGCCTATTAGCGCTCCTGGCTCAGCAATATTAAAGTCGCCCAGCATGGCGTAGGAAGCCGTTACCCCGCCAGTGGTAGGGTCCGTCATCAGCGAAATGTAGGGAATACCCGCCTGGTCGAGCAGTGCGAGTTTAGCCGAAGTCTTAGCCATCTGCATCAGCGAGAAACCCGCTTCCATCATACGGGCCCCGCCCGACTTGGAGATCATCAGGAAGGGCAGCTTGTGCTTCAAGGAATAATCAATCGCCCGGGCTATTTTTTCACCCACTACCGACCCCATAGACCCGCCGATAAACGAAAAGTCCATACAAGCTACTACCAGTTTAATGCCATTCATCTTACCGTGGGCGGTACGCACTGCATCCTTAAGATAGGTTTTCTTTTGCGCCGCTTTAACCCGGTCTGGATAAGGTTTGCTGTCGACAAACTTCAGTGGGTCGGCCGATTGCATTTTAGCATCCAGCTCGGTGAACTTGTTGTCGTCAAACAGCAACTCAAAGTATTCCCGAGAACCAATGCGTACGTGGTAGCCGTCGTCGGGCACTACGTAGGCGTTGTTTTTTAATTCCCGGGTATGAATGATTTTTCCACTCGGGGTTTTATACCACAATCCATCGGGAGCTTCTTTTTTTGCTTCGGTAGGAGTTTGAATACCTTTATCTTTCCTTCGGAACCATGCCATACTGGTATTGTATAATTTTTACAAGATAGCCTCTACTTATATGACGGGCAAAGTTAGAGAGAATTTTACATTTCCAAAAAAACCCCCGGATTACCGTCCGGCTGCACCACATTTACGTCCAATAAAGCTGTTCCGCTTGCGGAAACCGGCTCTTAAGCTCGGTAGTGATGAAGCTACGCAAGGTCTGCATTTCGTGCTTCGGTAAAATAAACTTGGTCCCGCCAAACTTGTTTCGCTTCACATCGCGCCGCGACTCATCCAAATCCAATGAGGTGTTAGGATACCATTTTAGCAACACATCCTTTGAACCGGGCGTGAACCGATGGGTAATCAATTCAAAGGTTAGATCGCAATCGAAGTTTAGCGCGTCTTGTAACCGGTCAAACAGTTGGTTATAGTGCATCTCCCAATCGGGAATGGGCATAATGGGGGCCAGTACTACCCCTATGGGATAACCACCACCCCCTTCGGAGCGAGGTAAAGCCAGCTTACGTAATGCCTGTAACCGGGCGTGCACGGAAGCAGTTCCTCCTTCTAACCGCCGGGCAATAGGCTCGGCATTCAGACTGATGCGGCAGCGGGTATGTCCAGCGTGCGGTAAATCCAATAGCTGATCTACCTGATCGTACTTAGTCACCCAGCGCAAACGAGCGTTTTCCCGGCTTCCGAAATGGCGAATACTTTCTGCTAAGCTTCCGGTTAAATGCTCAATTCCCAGCGGGTCAGTATAGCAACTGGCTTCAAAACTGGTAATCTTAGCTGGCTGTTCGTACTGAATAGTGTTCTCTAAAATATCGGGTAGGTTAGCAAATACCCGCACTACCGGAGGGCCGGATAAACTACCAGCCAGATAGCAGTATTGGCAATGGGCCGGACAGCCTTCGGCCAGATGATACTGCCAATCGGCTGAAGGCGGAATAGGGCGCAGCCTGAAGGCACTAGGTGGTGCGGTTACTACGGCGAGCGTTCGCTTAGCGGTAGCGTAGGTTTGCCGCTCGTTCTCACCGCGTAATCCAGTGATACGATTACTTTTAAGTTTCTCGATGTCTAATCCTAAATCGTCCAGACGATGATATAGCTGCTGTCCGTAGGGTTGATCTAATGCTTGCGGGGTGAATACCACTCGCTTGGGCATCCATAATCGGGCGGAACGTGTGTCTATATTTTCAGTTACGGAAAGAGTATCTGTGGTCATACTACTGAGTTGGTTGAACTACTGTTAATCAACAATTCCTCAGCGTATTCGTTGCATTAAACAAAGCTAATAATTGTAAAAATTAAAGCTACTTGCTAAATAAATAGCAATATTAAGCCGTTATTTATTGTAATTTACCAACAATCCGGCTTATGTCATGAAAAATTTGTAATGCACATTAGAAGTCTGCTAGAACTTCTCCCGCAGGTAGCGGGCAGTGTAGTTGTCCTCCAGTTTGATCATATCTTCAGGCCGACCGGCGAAGGTTATGCCCCCGCCTTGCTCGCCACCTTCGGGCCCCAGATCAATAATCCAGTCGGCACATTTGATTACCTCCATATTGTGCTCAATAATCAGTACGGAGTTGCCCTGCTCAATCAGCGCGTTGATGGCGTCCATCAGTTTGCGGATGTCGTGGAAGTGCAGTCCGGTGGTAGGCTCGTCAAAGATAAACAGTAGGTGTTCACTTTGTGTATTGCGTTGGCTATTTCCCTTACCTAAAAAGGAAGCTAGCTTTACTCGCTGGGCTTCACCCCCACTAAGCGAGTTAGATGATTGCCCCAGGCGGATGTAGCCCAATCCCACATCCTGCAACGGCTGTAACTTATTAATAAGGCCGTTCTGGTCGGCAAAGAATTCAATACTTTCGTCTACCGTCAGTTCCAGCACGTCGGCAATGTCTTTGTCCTTGTAGATCACTTCCAGAATTTCCTTTTTGAAGCGCTTGCCCTTACACACCTCGCAGGTCAGGTGAATATCAGCCATGAACTGCATTTCCACCGTCACCTCACCCTCACCCTGGCAGTTTTCGCAGCGCCCACCGTCAACGTTGAACGAGAAGTAGGCGGGTTTGTAGCCCCGCTGCTTGGCCAGTGGCTGGTCGGAGTAGAGTTGTCGAATCTGGTCGTAGGCCTTTACGTAGGTCACCGGATTGGAGCGGGAAGACTTCCCAATAGGGTTCTGATCTACAAATTCTATCTGCGTCAACTTTTTAAAGTCACCTTCCAGCCGGTCGAACTTACCCGTAGTTTCGTTTACTGTTCCGAATATTTTACCCAGGGCCGGATACAGAATACTTTTGATCAGGGTAGATTTACCCGAGCCGCTCACTCCGGTGACTACCGTTAGGACGCCCAGCGGAATATCCACATCAATGTGCTTGAGGTTGTTTTCCCGTGCTCCTTTAATTTCAATTTTATGCTTGAAGCTTCGTCGTTTTTTCGGAAGCGGAATAGCCTCCACTCCGCTTAGGTAGCGGGCAGTGTGGGTATTGGCGCTGCCGTTCATCTTTTGTAGCTCAGTTAAACTACCCTGAAATACCAACTTCCCCCCGTGTCTGCCGGCATCGGGGCCAATATCAATAATCTGGTCGGCCGCCCGCATCACTTCTTCTTCGTGCTCCACCACAATGACAGTATTACCCAGGTTGCGCAGCGTTTTAAGCACTTCTACCAACCGGCTGGTATCGCGGGGGTGCAGCCCGATGCTGGGTTCATCCAGAATATACATAGAACCCACCAACGCACTGCCCAACGAGGTAGCCAATTTAATCCGCTGATATTCCCCGCCCGACAGAGTGCTGGTCAGTCGGTTCAGCGTTAGGTATCCCAGCCCAACTTTATCTAAATACTCCAGGCGACTGCGAATTTCTTTGGAGATTCGATCGGCCACCTTCTGTTCGTACTTATCCAGCGATAGATCCTGGAAAAAGTTGATAAGCCGATGAATTGGCAGTAATACCAGTTCATTGATAGAAGTATTGTTGATTTTTACGTAGGCCGCATCTTTCCGCAGGCGGGTTCCCTTGCATTCGGGGCAGGTGGTTCGCCCCCGGTAGCGCGATAGCATCACCCGATACTGAATCTTATGTGTTTTAGAGGCCAGATGCTTGAAGAAGGCATCCAAACCTTTAAAATAACTGTTTCCCGTCCAGAGTAATTGCTTCTGCTCTTCGGTCAAATCAACGTAGGGGCGATGAATGGGAAAGTCAAAGCGAATACCGTTTTTGAGCAGTGGTTCGGCCCACTTTTTCATGGAGTGGCTGCGCCAGGGAGCAATAGCACCTTCGTATACTGATACGCTTTTATCCGGAATAACCAGATCTTCGTCAATGCCCAGCACCTTCCCGAAGCCCTCGCAGGTGCGGCAGGCTCCGTAGGGATTATTAAAGGTAAACAGATTAACGCTGGGTTCTTCAAAGACAATTCCGTCGCGTTCAAACTTATCGGAAAAGCGGTGCAGTTGGTTACTTTCCCGCGTAACAATCTCTACTTCACAGATTCCTTCCCCTTCAAAGAAAGCCGTCTGCACCGAGTCGGCTATTCTAAACTGTAAGTCTTCATCATCGGGCAGTACCGATGCCCGGTCAATCAGAATGCGGTATTCAGCAGATTCGTCCAGCTCACTTTCTAATACTTCTTCAATAAAGAGCACTTCCTCGTTAACCTTGATCCGGGTAAATCCCTTTTGCAATAGCACGGTGAGTTCTTCGGAAAGGGAACGCTCCTGATGTTTAATTAACGGACAGAGCACCATGAGGCGGGTACCTTCGTCCTGGCTAAAAATAAAATCCACTACGCTGGTCACCGTATCGCGGGTAACCAGTTCGCCACTCACCGGGGAGAAGGTTTTGCCTACACGGGCGTAGAGCAGTTTCAGATAATCGTAGATTTCGGTGGTGGTGCCTACGGTAGAGCGCGGATTGCGGGTATTCACTTTCTGCTCAATGGCGATGGCCGGAGATACTCCTTTTATATATTCTACCTCCGGCTTTTCCATGCGACCCAGAAACTGCCGGGCGTAGGAGCTCAGGCTTTCCACGTACATCCGCTGCCCCTCGGCAAACAAAGTATCAAATGCTAGCGAAGATTTGCCGGAACCGGACAAGCCGGTTACCACCACCAACTTGTTACGAGGAATAGCTACATCAATTCCTTTCAGATTATTGACCTTAGCTCCTTTAATAATGATAAACTGCTTAGGATCTAACGTATCTACGGAAACAGGTTGGGCAGTATTCATAAGCACTTAGCTGGTTTGAAGGCTAAAATGTTTGTAATGAGCATTTTAGCAGGAAGATTCTCACAATAGCAATTTCAAAATACTGAGACTGGCAAAAGTACGAACTTTCGTTGGCAACCCCTCCTACTTATTATAAGAATTTTTGGACAGTAAATGAAGAATTACCTACTTAAATCAAGCACACTCTCTTTCGCCAGCAAATTTTTTGTATTTTAAGTTTACCTGCTCGAGTCAGCAGCCATTAACTACTAAAAGACCTAATTACCATGAAAGCAATTTTAACACTATTACTAATTAGCTGGACCTACCTTACTATCGCTCAAGACGCTCGCATTTTTGACTACGTAAAAACCGGGGATGACGACGACTTGTTTATTATTGGCGGCAATGACCAAGGAGTTTTTACCGGAATTGGTGAAGATTACTACTACAACGGTATCAGCAACAAGCAGGTGCTGAGCTACTATAGCCTGACCGACGGCTTGCAGGAAAGCAAGGTGCTTAAGCCAGACGATAAATCGCGGGACTACTTTTATACTTTCTATTTTCAGGATCAGTTACATACACTGCTGTACGAAGAAGAACCCAATGAGGAGTTACTGTATCCCATCTACCTGGAAACATACGGAACCGATCTTAACCAGGTGGGCGAAACCCGACAGGTAAGCGGTTTGTATCCGCAAATCTTTTCAATGGATGTCGGTAACTATTTTCGCAGCTTCTTTTCCAGTCAACACGGAAAAATGCGGCGCAGCTACTTCTTTAGCCACTCCGAGAGTGCCGATGGAAACAAGCTGATGCTATTCTTCAACTATAACTACTTTAGCAATGTAACCAACGACTTGCAGTGCGTAGTATTTAACGAAAACATGGAGCAAGAATGGTCGGGCTTTATTGATCTGCCTCAGGAGTACGGTGATTACCAGATGGTAGAAAGCCGGGTTCTAGCCAACGATGGTACCCTTTATATATTAGTTGCTTCGTTTGGTGACGAAGGTTTCAAGAAAACTGCTACTGATTTTGAATACATTCTTTATAAGTACCACCCCGATCAGGAAGAAGTAGAAACCGTCAATATTCCGACCAACGACCGGTTTATTATCAATCTAGGTTTGCAATTAGACGATGAGCAGCAACCCGTGCTGGCTGGAATTTACGCCAACCCCAGCACCAACGACCTAGAAGGGGGTATTCTGATCCGCAACGGCGAGGTAACCGAACACGCTTTTCCCACTGCCGATGCCAAAGAGATCAATAAAAAGGACGATAAAGAATATGCCGAGGAGTACACCGTAAAGCGAGTGATGCTGGAAGAAGGCGGTGCCGCGGTTTTCTTTGCCGAATCGTACAAGCGCGGCCCAGTAGTGAAACCCAAGTTAAGCTTGGGCGGATTTAGTCCGGTAGATGCTAACGTAGAGTTAGGTGATATCTATCAGAAGATTCTGGCCGTAAAGATCCATCCGGAAGGAGAGTCTTGGCTGCGAATAGTAGATAAAAGCCAAAAATCGACTGAGCCGCGGGATGTATACACTTCTTTCGCGTTGGCCCGCCATAACGATACTTATTATCTGGCATTCAATAACGACATTAAAAATTCGTCTGATGTATCCTTAGTAAGACTTACTTCTTCAGGTGATATTAAGCTAGAGACGATTTTTGATAAAAAAACTTACCGGTTTAGGGTGGTTCCTTCTTTTGCCAAAATAGTACATCCGGGACATTTGGTGGTGCCAGTAGAAAAATCCGGAAAACAGGCACTGGCCCACATTCAGTACTAAGCTTTTCCCGAAAAAAAATCATTTTATTGGCGGATTCGGATGTTATCCCGAATCCGCTTTTTATTTTTTCGATGAAACTTACGTAAGTGGCTTTTCTGTTAACTCGATAAATTGTCGGCTAATTGCTAACCTGTTTTTTCAAATTCGCTTATCTTTTAACAAAATTTTATATTCTTTTGAAGAACATAGCTTTTTTGTACTTCTGAATACGAAAAGTTGCATATTATTTGCTACTTATCTATTTTTGAAGACTGTCTACTAATTATTATCGTTTGTTTCACTTTAAACCAGCACTCTATGTCATAAACCTCTACGCTCACTAAACACTTGGATTAATGAAGAAGTACACAGTAAGTGACAGTAAATTGGTGTCTCTGTATAAGGAAGGGCACGAGGAAGCATTTGAAAAACTGGTAAACCGGCACAAAGCCAAAATTTTCACCGCGATCTATATGATCGTGAAGGACGAATGTATCGCGGAGGATATTCTGCAAGAAACCTTTATCAAGGTCGTCAACACCATCAAGTCGGGTAGATACAACGAAGAAGGTAAATTTTTGCCCTGGGTTATGCGTATCGCCCACAATCTTTCCATTGACCATTTCCGGAAAACTCGCCGCTATCCGACCATCATTATGGAAGATGGCAACAATGTTTTCAATACGTTAGATTTTTCTGAAGATTCTGCCGAATCGATTCAAATAAAAAAGGATACACATACGTTATTAAGGCAATTGATTAAAGAATTGCCCGAGGCACAGCGGCAAGTGCTGACCATGCGCCACTACATGGACATGAGTTTTAAAGAAATTGCCGACGCGACTGGGGTTAGTATTAACACGGCATTGGGCCGTATGCGCTACGCTCTCATTAACTTGAGAAAGAAGATGCAAAAACATAATATCGCCTATGATCCAAACATTTACCCTGGATGATGCAGTACGGTACACGTACGATGAAATGTCGGCCGAAGAAGCCCGACGATTTGAAGAAGCACTTCGCTTAGACAGCGACTTGATGGATATGTTTCAAAAAATGCACTCGGTGAAGAGTCGTTTAGAGAATGTATCTGTTGAGAAGATGCCTTCTAACCAGACTGTTAACAACATTCTGGCATATTCTAAAACCTACGATTTTCGGGTGGCTCAAGAATAGCCGCCTTTTTTCATGACAAAAAAAGAGCGGTTTCAGGAGTTTATCTCCTACTTCGTAGAGCACAAACCGGAGCCGGAAACCGAACTGGTTTATCGTAACCCTTACGAACTGTTGGTATCCGTGATACTCAGTGCCCAATGCACTGATAAGCGGGTAAACATGGTTACTCCGGCCCTGTTTGAACAGTTTCCTACTCCGGAACATCTGGCCGCTAGTCACTTCGACGAGTTGTTTCCTTACATCAAGAGTATTTCCTATCCCAATAACAAGACCAAGCACCTGCTCGGTATGGCCAAAATGCTGATCGAGGATTTCAATTCGGAAGTACCCAGCGATGTAAAGGAACTGCAAAAATTACCAGGAGTAGGCCGCAAAACGGCTAACGTAATCTCTTCGGTCATTTTCAATCAGCCCACTATGGCGGTGGATACTCACGTATTTAGGGTTTCTAAGCGGCTGGGGTTGGCTACGCAAACTGCCAAAACCCCGCTGGAAGTAGAAACCCAACTGGTGCGCCACTTACCTAACGAATATGTCGGCAAAGCCCACCACTGGCTGATACTGCACGGCCGTTATGTGTGTTTAGCCCGCAAACCTAAATGTAATCAGTGTGAATTAACCCATTTTTGTCGTTACTTCGAGAAGAATGGTTTATCCTAAAAAGTCCTTTTCAGCTAATCTTTTCCCTTGTCCTCCTTCATCCGCTCCGGGAAGGGTGGCATGAAGTTACGCGCCCCGGTGTTTTCAATTGCCCTCAAGGCAATGTCCTTCACTTGCTGAGTAGCGTTTTCCGTACGGTTAGTCAGCGAGCCAATATACTCCTGCTGTTCTTTCACTTTACTTTTCAGACTAGCGATCTCCTGTTCACGAAGTTTAAGTTCGGCTTCCAAGTCTTTAGTTTCAAGCTGGCGCTGGTAGTTAAAGTCCTTAGTCAATTGCTCCTCAGTTGATTGCCGCGTTTCCTCAATTTTAGCCTTAAGTTGCGTTTCAAAACCCGCTACCTGTTGGCGTAGACTAGCCAATTCCTCTTCCTGCTTGGCTACGGCCGCTTCCCGTTCGGCTATTGTACGCTCGAAGGTGACTTTTCGCTCAGCCAGTTCTTTTTCCTGCTGGTTTTTCTTCTGTTGATAAGCGTCCATTTCATCTCGTCGCTTAATCTGAAGGTCGTAGGCATAAGCCTCTTGTTCCCGTTCCCATTCTCGGCGTTGCTTCTCTATCTGAGCATCTAGCTCTTCTTGCTGTGCCTGCCTTTCTCGCTCCAGTTTTTCCTTCGCTTGGCGGTGGGTAATTATTAGGGCATCCAGACTTTCGGCTTCCGCCTTAATTTTGTATAACTCTTCCAGCGTTTGTTTCTCAATGGTAATGGCTTGCTGTAGTTCCACGAATTTCTCTTGCTCCTGATTAATGCCTCGCTCTAAGGCATCTAGCTGCTCATTTAAGGTTTGACGTAGCACCGGCACATTGGAGGCCCCACCGGTTTGTACTTGCTCCTGCAATTGAGCCATTTTTTTGCTGCGCTGCTCCGCTTCGCGCTGTAAAGCAGCATTTTGGGCTCGTTCCTGCTTAATTTCACCCAGAAGCTCTTCGTAAGCCTCTAGTATTTCCGCTTTTGTTTGGGATGATGATACTTTTTTAGCCATAGTAAGTGTAGTGCTTTGATACTGAATTAACTAAATACTTTTTACACTTCCAGTACCATAAGAAAATTATATCGCAAGAGTGTAGCAATCAGCGAGAATAAGTCAAACGTTTTGCCGACCACTTCGTTTAACTATTAATAATAAAAATTAAACAAAAATATATGGCTAGTGCTGCGATAGTTTGGTTCAGGAATGACTTGCGCCTACACGATAATGTTACTATTACTGAGGCCATCCGCAAGTCGGACAAAGTATATCCCGTCTATTGCTTTGATCCCCGGCATTTTGCGGATACCGACTTAGAACTGCCCAAAACGGGTTCGTACCGGGCTCAATTTCTGCTGGAATCACTGCAAGATTTACGAGATAGTCTTCGGGCAATCGGTTCAGACCTTATTATCCGCCAGGGAGTACCCGAATCGGTAATTCCTCAGTTGGCGAAGGAAGTAGGCGCCAGCAAAGTATTTGCTAGTAAAGAGGTCACTTCAGAAGAACTATTGGTAGAGGAAGCGCTAGAAAGTGCATTACTTTCTCAAGGAGTTGAGTTAGAGTTAATCTGGCAATCTACCCTGCTGCACGTAGATGATATTCCCTGGCCAATTAATAATGTACCGGATGTTTTTTCCCAGTTCCGGCGCGAAGCCGAACGAATTACCCAGGTACGAGATACGTTGCCCGCGCCTCAATCATTGAACAGTATTGATATTTCCGCCGGCGATTTGCCTACATTAGATCAACTCGGATTATCTATGTGGGAAATTGACCATCGAGCCGTGCTACCATTTAAAGGAGGTGAATCAGCTGGTTTGGAGCGATTGAACGAATATTTCTGGGAAAGAGATTGCCTGAAAAGCTATAAAGAAACCCGCAACGGTATGTTGGGGGCTGACTATTCATCTAAGTTTTCGGCCTGGCTGGCCAACGGTTCGCTTTCGCCCCGAAGGGTTTACGAGGAGGTGCAGCAGTATGAACAGCAGCGAGTCAAGAACAAGTCAACCTACTGGCTGGTATTTGAGTTACTTTGGCGCGATTACTTCCGGTTTGTTGCCAAGAAGTACGGTAATCGAATCTTCCAGTTTGAGGGAATTCAGGGCAAGAGCTTAGATCTTCGAAACGATATCGGCCTGTTTCATAAGTGGAAAAATGGGGAAACCGGTGTACCCTTTATTGATGCCAACATGCGGGAGATTAACGCTACCGGCTTTATGTCGAATCGGGGAAGGCAGAACGTAGCTAGTTTTCTGGTGAAAGACCTGAAAATCAACTGGACCTGGGGAGCTTCTTTTTTTGAAACTATGCTGATCGACTACGATGTATGCAGCAACTGGGGCAACTGGAATTACATGGCTGGCGTGGGCAACGACCCCCGCGAGAACCGCTACTTTAATATTATGAGTCAGGCTCAACGCTACGATTCCCAAGGTGAATACGTCCGCCACTGGATTCCCGAACTATCCCATATACCGGGTAAGAAAATTCATTATCCCACCGAGATTCCTCAGCCCGAACTAGCCGAAGGAGGAGTCATCATTGGAGAAAATTATCCTAAGCCACTAGTTGCATTTAGTAAATGGCTGTACTAATGATGATTAATGATTAATGAATATCATTATTCATCATTTTAAAACCAACCCCGGTCTACCCGACTCCAAGGCCAGGGAATAGCGGACATAATCAGGATAAACCCGATTAGATAAAAAATAGCGGTACGGGTGAATTTAGCTTTGTCAGTGGAGGCCCGTTTGGCGGTGGAGTAGCCGATAGTAATCAGAATGATACCGATGATGTTGGTAGCAATATGCTCTATGGCCCAAAAGCGTAATTGGGTATCCTTCATAGCGGCTCCCATATCGGTCAGGGCACTTTGCACTACCGGACTAATAAAATAGAGAATAAG
Source organism: uncultured Roseivirgaceae bacterium (assembly GCA_964551335.1). Lineage (GTDB taxonomy): Bacteria > Bacteroidota > Bacteroidia > Cytophagales > Cyclobacteriaceae > Tunicatimonas. The sequence continues at coordinate 53,890 of CAZKCO010000009.1, read as the reverse complement.
TCCGATAACCAATTGCAGATGCACCGAAATCATGGTGAACAGCGCTAGTTTTCGGTCCCCTTCGGTATAGGATTTATTGCCAAACCAACCGGCAAATGCTTTTAAAATAGCCACAATAAGCAGAATAACAACTACATAGCGAAGGGCAGAATGAAGATGGAGAAGACCGATATACATAAGAAGAATTTTATAACGGTAAAACTAGCTAAAACTCTTTAACCACAAAAAAAGCGGCCTTAAAAAGACCGCTGATAATTTTTATTATGCTGCTTTGCGCATAAACCTTGTCAGCCTGCGATGCTTAACAGGCGGCGTGGTTTCACCATCTTGCCGACGGTTGAACATCAGGTAGAAAAACATACCTACAGTGTACAGCACACCGGCTAAGTACAAGGCTAAAAATGCGTATGAAAGTATTGTGATCATAATTGTAAATGTAAACAGGCATATAATCGTAAAGCCGAAAAAAAAGTTGCGTATTTCGTACGTTCTACGTAGAAATATTTTCAGTTTCTACTTCCCGCTCAACTTCCTGCTTAATTACCTGTACAGCGTTCTTTTTAGGAATGATAGTATCGCCAATATGGTGGGAGTAAGCCTTGGTAAATTCGGCTCCCACCAGAAAAATAACTGATGAATAGTAAATCCAAATCAGTAGAATCACCAGTGACCCCGCAGTTCCGTAGGAGGTCGATAAATTACTGGTTGTGAGGTATACTCCGATCAACTCTTTACCAAGCACAAATAGTACGGTGGTGACCAACGCTCCTACCCACACATCGCGCCAGCGTATTTTGGCGTCAGGAAGTAACTTAAATACTAGCGCAAAAACCAAGGTAACGATACTCACCCCAATAATCCAGGAGGCAACCTGCATAAGATATACAGTGTACTCAGACAAGAATCGTGAAATAAACTCTTCAGATACCTTCAGAGCTAGGTCAATAATCTGGAAGGCAATTAAGATAAGCCCTAAACTTACGACAATAATAAATGAGAAGAGGCGGTCGATGATCAGTTTGAGCCACCCCCGTTGTGGTTTGGGCCTTACTCCCCAAATTTCGTTCAGAGCTAACTGAATGTTAACAAATACGGTAGTAGCACTAAAAATAAGGGTAGCAAAACCAATAGTTTTTGCCACTGCCCCCGATTCATTAAGGGTGGCGTTCCGCAAAATATTTTGAATTTGTTTGGCGATGCCCTCTCCTACATGAGTAGAGATTTGTTCATATAGTGTTCCCGTTATGGCTGCTTCTTCGTAGATAATTCCTGCAGTGTATACAGCAAAGATCAGTAGGGCAGGCAGCGAAAAAATCATATAAAACGCGATGGATGCTCCGTAAAGCATGGGGTTATCCTGTTGAAAGCCTTTATAGGTATCGATAAGTAATCGCATACCTACAGTTTTTTTCAACCTACTCCAGTATTTTTTCCAGCGTTTCATAGAAGGTATTATACGCCCATCAGTACAACGAATGCATTATAGCATAAGTTATTCTAATCTGGCATATTCTTTTGCTAGTGCAATAACGCAAAAAGTGCTGAATAAATATCCAGCACTTTTCGTCAGAAAGTTATTTTTTACTATTTACTGAAGAATGATCTTCTCAGTATTCCACTCTGTGTCGGTCTGAATTTTTACTAAGTAGATTCCTTTCGGCAGGTAAGTCAGGTCTACTGTGGTGGTCCCACCTTCGCTTGTCTCGCCTGTCTCAACAACATTACCTCGCATATCGCTTATCCAGTACCTAGCCCCCTGTTTGGTTTTAATATTCACAATACCAATAGTCGGATTAGGATAAACACTTACTTGGGTTCCCACTTTAACGTCAGTAACCTCCGGTTCCAGTGATAGCACTATATCTTCCTGCTGAACCACATTCTGCTTCACCACTGGGGCCACCGACACCTTACTTTCCATAATTAATGCCCCTAAAAATCCGTAGCTTGAACCTACCGCCCGGCTCACTTCAATAGCGATTTGGCCATTAGAAGAAGGACGAACGTTTTCTATGCTCACGGTTTCTCGTTCGTTATAGGATGCATTCAGCCGGACTTCCTGATCACCGATTGTATATATCGTAGTACGGTCGCCTCCAAACTGCGAACTGGCGTAGAAGGTAAAGCTATACAACCTGTCTCGGGACAACCCATTGAGGCTGACAACTTCGCGGTCTTTTGTCCAGAAGTATGATCGGGTTACAGCATCAGGGTACTTTCCGCTATCGTCACCAGTAGCGTAGCCTTTATAGTTTGCACCATCCCAGGCGGATTCTAATCGTAGAACAATATCAGTGCTTTCTCCATTCACGTTTTGCAGAGGTAATTCCTCTCCGGTCACTGTAGCAGTTCGCAAATTGTTCCATCCATCGGCAGCACCTTCTTCCTCCCGGTGAAAGTTCACGTAAACCAAGTCATTTTTAAGTTCGGGTGCTTGCTGCGGGGCGTTAAGGAAGAGTACTTCATCAGGAATAGGTTGTAACTTGATGCCTGGCCCCTGGTAGCGCACTTCCAGCACCTGCGGTCCCCAACGCTCAAAGAAGGTCAACCGGATGGGATGGTAACCCGCCGCCAGACTGATACTACCGGACTTCTCCTGAGCATCCGCTTTCTGACCATCGTTGTTGACGATCTCTTTGCCGTTAATGTACAGGTTGCTACCATCGTTGGCATTGACCTGGAACGTATATTCCCCAGCTTGTTCCACCAGCAGATAGCCTTCGTAGGCAATGCCAAACGTATACAGTTCTCTACCAGCTGGGGCAAAGGTAAAGTTAGGCACTACCCCTTCACTCACCGCCGTGAGTTTGCTAAAATCAGGAATGCTCGTCCATTCCCCCACGTAGTGCGCGTAGCGCAAACCAGGCTCACCGCCCTCAGCCACCGGTGCCTCGGGGGTAGTCGGGGCAACTGGAGCTTCTGGTTTCGGGTCTCCTTCAGTCGAAAGTACTTCGCTAGGAATTTCCATTTTATCAATACCCGGACCTTGGTAGCTTACTTCTAGTACTTCTTGTCCTAAGTTCTCAAAAAATACTACTCGAATAGGATGTTTTCCCTCAGTCAGTTTAACCGTGCCTGAGCGCTCCCGGCGGGCATGCTTGCCGTCGTTGTCTACTATCTGCTGATTGCCGATGTACAGGGCACTACCATCGTCCGAAGCAGTATAAAACTGATATGTTCCGGCAGTTTTAATATCAATATATCCGGTGAAAACAAACGCAAACCGGTCATCTCGCTTCCGTTCTTCCAGATTAAAGCTAGCTACAGTTCCTTGCTCTACTACTGGTAGCTGTGAAAAATCAGGTAGAGTTGACCAATCGCCCTCGTAGTAAGCATAGTTCAGATGAGGTTTACTGTTATCGACTACAGGAGCTTTTTCTACCACCACCTGCACAGTATCTGAAGCAGTTGCCCCTTGATTATCCTCTACCGTTACTACAAACTGGTAAGTCCCGGCTGTTAAGCCTCCTACTTTAGTCTCGGCAGATTTCGGACTTGCCAAATTTACTGTCGACTCGCTTACTACTGTCCATTGATAGCTTACGATTGTTCCATCCTGATCAGCTCCTTTCGCATTTAGCGTAACTTCATTTTGAGGTAGGCCAATTTTAACATCATTGCCCGCATCTACCATAGGTACCACATTTTCGGGTGCATCTAGGAAGAGTACTTCATCAGGAATAGGTTGTAACTTGATGCCTGGCCCCTGGTAGCGCACTTCCAGCACCTGCGGTCCCCAACGCTCAAAGAAGGTCAACCGGATGGGATGGTAACCCGCCGCCAGACTGATACTACCGGACTTCTCCTGAGCATCCGCTTTCTGACCATCGTTGTTGACGATCTCTTTGCCGTTAATGTACAGGTTGCTACCATCGTTGGCATTGACCTGGAACGTATATTCCCCAGCTTGTTCCACCAGCAGATAGCCTTCGTAGGCAATGCCAAACGTATACAGTTCTCTACCAGCTGGGGCAAAGGTAAAGTTAGGCACTACCCCTTCACTCACCGCCGTGAGTTTGCTAAAATCAGGAATGCTCGTCCATTCCCCCACGTAGTGCGCGTAGCGCAAACCAGGCTCACCGCCCTCAGCTACTGGTGCCTCGGGGGTAGTCGGGGCAACTGGAGCTTCTGGAGCAGTCGGAACATCTGGATTTCCGGGTGAGGATGAAGGGCCATCTCCACCTCCTACTTCGTAAACAATGATGGATGAAACTGCTTCATTTCCCTGATCGTCTTGGGCTTTGGCTTGTACCTGATATTTTCCCGCTGGCACAGATTCCCAGTTGTAGGATACAAAGCCTTCTTTCGTAGCAACTACTTGCTGATTAATTTCCTTTCCGTCTACCCAGAATGAGGTCTGGGTGACCTCTCCATCGCTATCGCTTAACTGAGCTACCAATGTGATATCATCTCCATCGAGGTAAGTAGCTCCATCGGGTTGAATTAAACTAACTGATGGTGGATCCGTACTTGCCGGTGGGGTGCTCTGTCCTTGGGAGTATTTTTCGTATCCTTTTCCATTAGGATTATAGAATCCCATAGCAGCATAGTCAACTAATATCTCTTTTTCGTTAGAGCCAGAGTTCAGGCCAGCAACGAATCCAGCATCATAAACTCCGAACATCCAATACGGCCCTAGATCAGGATGGTTATCTTCACGGTAACAGTTAGTGAAATTTTCCCGACTCCAAATCAACTTGTCGTCGAAATAAATGTAAGTATGCCCTTTGGTTGCATGCCATTTGACCCGTACGGTAAAGGTGTGGAAGTTACCGTCGTAAAATTCAGGCAAGTATACTTTCTCTCGAATTGCCGTAAACGTATTAGTCGCTTTATAATCAGCACCATCGGTGCGGTCACCGTTGATAACAATATTTACGTAATCACCGTACATGCGTAGTTTAAAAGTTGCGTCTCTAGAGCGTTTGAATGCACCGTAATAATCTTGTTTCATACCTATGATAGAACAGTACAAATCTTCACCATCTCCGGCAGGCGAACCTTGATCTTTTTGCCATTTTTTAGTAGGCTTTAAACGGACTTGGTAAACATACTCCTCACCAATACGCGAATATAAGTAGCTGCCGTTTCCACTGGTTTTTCCCATTCGGCTGGCAGGAGCTAGTTTAGTATCAATATAGTTTCTCAGTTGAGCGCGAGCATACCTTCTTCTTGTCTCTTTGTTACTGTCATTGGACCGGATATTGCGCATAGGCACTGCCAGTCCATTTAGCGCTCCTTTTACCTCCGGATTATCAGCTGTAGATTGAACGCGAGGGTACACATTAGGAATATGTTGATGATGCAATTTGAGTCCATCCAGGTAGGAATTATCATAAAAAGATTTTCCCCGCCAGCCTTCAAAGTCCCATGCTTTTATCAGATCATAGTTAGCAGGCTGAACGTATCCAGGTGATGAATTTTCTGAACGTAAACTAGTAGATTTAGAGGGATCACTACTTACTAAGGGGGTATTTACTCGCCCATCAGTCGTAAGCCCAAATTCAGAATTAGTAGAAAATGCGCAATAAGAAATTGTTAAGTAAATTACTATTAGAGAAAAAGTACCTAATACGCGCAAACTTAGAAGCGCACTCCTCAACGGTCTTGTCCAATCATTTAGCTCCATCAATACAAAAGTTTAGTGTTGACATTCATTCAGGTGGCTGATATGTAAGCCACTTGGGAGCCATGAGCACAAAAACCGTAGTCCGGCATGCCAAATTTCCGTTCATTTAAAGGATAATGGCAGGACTGTAATGATTAGAAAAAGCGTGGTTCTTTTGTAAGAAATGCGATTTAGCAGGATGAATCAGAGGTGGTTATGATACATCATACTGAGAAAATTCTTTCTCATACTATAAGATAAATAAGTCAATTTGATTGATAGGCGGGAAGCTCAGCTATAACATGCCACAGGCGGACTAATATCCTACAATGTTATTTTTTCACATAAAATCATAAAAAAAACATTGATCTAGTATTTTTCATGAAATACTTTCCATTTAGCCTTTTGTAATCACTTTTTTTGGCTTCATTTTTCATTTTTGGCTGAGCGATTTTATCAGAGATTTTCGCTTCCATTCAAAAAAATCTTTGAGTTGGCCGTAAGTTTTTTCAAAATGATTTTCCAGATTTTTTGCTTCTCACTTAGATAAAAAAAATTGTACTTTTGTCGGCATGTTCGTTGAGACGATAACTCCCCGTTTTTCTGAAACCGATGCATTGGGACATATTAATAATACTGTAGTCCCAGTATGGTTTGAACAAGCCAGACGCCCTCTTTTTCAGTTATTTACGCCAGATTTAGATCCCAAGAAATGGAGATTGATTGTTGCCAGAATCGAACTAAATTTTGTGGGTGAACTTCAATACGGAACTGATGTAGACATTCGGACTTCAGTAGCTAAAATTGGAAACTCATCGTTTCAAGTATCACAGGTGATTGTACAACAGCACGAAGTACGAGTAAAAGGATTGGCTGTTTTAGTGCATTACGATTATCATCAACGTCGGTCAATACCAATTCCAGATATCATAAGGCAGCAACTTGAGTTACACATAGATGATGACAATTAATTTCTTTTTTAAGCGGTGCCTACCAAGATCTCTACAATAATCCATTTCATTTTCTTAAGTACTTTTCTACGATCCGTATAATGATCTATATCATTGTTAAGAGATCTTTTATAATTAATTTTTGCAAATAACAATCAAGGGCATCTAATGCCAGAAAGCAGTATTCTTATAAATAACATTTTCGCACAACAAATAGGGGAAGGGTTCACCAAGATATTTCCATGAGAATTTATATTTGATAAATGAATGTTAACAAAATCATTTATTTGCAGTGTTGCTCGCCCCCTTTACCTTATCTTAATTTAAATGTATTTTTCCTCATTTGTATGTCCAAAAACGCCCTAGCAAAACACCCTAAGCTAAAGACTAGTCTTTGGGCGGCTTCTGTATATATCACTTTAGGGTTTGCAGTGTTGTACTTCACCATCGGAGTATTAATGCTAGAGGCTGACCGCTACCGGGCAGCAGGTATGCATGAAAATGACATATTTTTTCAAGCTGATTCTCGCTACGCAGTAGAAAACCTCACGCAGTTTGATAGCCATTACAGGCGCGTGCACATGCACCCTACCTTCGTAATAATGTTTAACCCTATCGGTCAAATGGTTAATGCGATTGTGCAAAACCCGCCTATTGCTACGAGCATAGTCTGTGCCCTATTCGGGGGAATAAACGTAGGATTACTCATGTATTTTATGGTTCTGGTAAAACTGCCAAACCGATGGGTACTGCTATTCGGGATTATATTCGGCTTGTCTAGTACACAGTTGGTATTTTCTACAGTACCTGACACCTATGTATTTTCAGCCACGGGTATGATTATGATCCTTATTGCTGGCGTAAAAGAATGGAGAATACAGTATTGGGCGCTTATCACTGCCTATTTATTAGGCATTACTATCTCGAATATTGTACCCGCCATGCTAGCAGTTTTTTTCTTTGTCTTTTCGGGTCGCCTTCGTCAAGTCTGGGAAGAGCGTACAAAAGTATTTTATTACGTGCTATTTACCGGAGGTGTAACCGCCGTGCTCAGCCTGCTTCAAAAACTAATCTACGATAGTTGGCTGTTGTCTATGCTTTATCGGATGGAAAAAGACCAGCAATTTTTATTTATTCCTTCCTCATGGTCGGAAGGCTTTCATCGTACTATTGATCTTCTTGAACATATTCTGGTATTCAATGTCGTTGCTCCTTTCACCTCACTGGCAGACCACGCGGTAATAAAAGATATACAACTACTATCTTTTCAAAAAGCTTCTTTGCTGGATTTTTCTTTAAGCGGCCTTGCTGCATGGCCTATTTGGATATCAGTGGTAGCGCTGGTGGCTCACCTGATAATCCGATACAAACTCTTTCAGCTCACTTTTGTCAAGGCCTGCTTCGCCATTCTAAGCTTTCATTTTGTACTGCACTTTACGTACGGCGACGATCTTATGCTGTATGCCAGCCACTGGACAGCGATTCTGTTCGGGCTCATCATCTTCGTACTAAAAGCCACCTCTGTTTTAGAGCACCGAAGTATGGTTCCGTTAGGTTTGGGCGCTTTTTTCTGCTCCTCCTTGGCAGTTAATAACAGTTACTTAGTACACGAAATGATTACGGCCTTTACGAATTAGCCTAGTTGCCAAGATACTAGCACTTATCTTACTGGTGGTAATAGAAAACTTTGTATTTTAGGAATTTGAGTTGTATTTCAAATTCCTACAGTACATGACCAAGCAACGAAAATTCTTACTCTCTGAAGCGGAGATGCCCGAAGCATGGTACAATATCACAGCCAGCATGGCTAACAAACCACTGCCCCCGCTTAATCCGCAAACTCAAGAACCTATTGGCCCTGAGGCCCTCGCTCCGTTATTCCCGATGGGATTAATTCAGCAGGAGGTTACTACCGAAAAATGGGTCACCATACCCGATGAAGTTCGGCACCTTTATTCTCTATGGCGCCCTACTCCACTTTATCGCGCCTATGGGCTGGAAAAAGCGCTGGATACTCCCGCCAAGATCTACTATAAGTATGAAGGGGTGAGCCCCTCTGGCTCTCATAAACCCAATACCGCTATCGCCCAAGCCTACTATAACAAGCAAGAAGGAGTGAAACGTATCACTACTGAAACCGGGGCCGGGCAGTGGGGTAGTGCTCTGAGCTTTGCCTGTCAGCACTTTGGCATTGAGTGCGAAGTGTATATGGTAAAAATCAGCTACAACCAGAAGCCCTACCGTAAGCTTATGATGAACACCTGGGGAGCCAGTGTGATTGCCTCACCCAGTGACAAGACTGAAGCCGGACGTAAAGTACTAGCCGAGCACCCCGACTCACCGGGTAGCTTGGGTATCGCCATCTCCGAAGCGGTAGAGCGAGCTGCTAACGACGAGCACACCAAGTATTCACTAGGTAGTGTACTCAATCACGTGCTGATGCACCAAACCGTAATTGGGCAGGAAGCAGTTGCCCAATTAGAACAAGCCGGAGACTTTCCGGATATTGTGGTAGCGCCTTTTGGAGGTGGATCGAACTTTGCAGGTATTGCGTTTCCATTTCTGCGCTACAATCTGGAAGAAGGGAAGAAAATTCGCTGCATTGCTAGCGAACCAGCTTCCTGTCCCAAACTGACGAAGGGAGTTTTCCGCTATGATTTTGGTGACACGGTAGGTATGACTCCACTGCTACCGATGTACACGCTAGGACACAATTTCGTGCCCGCCCCCATTCACGCCGGCGGATTGCGCTACCACGGTGCGGGAGTTGTAGTAAGCCAATTATTAAAAGATAAGTTGATTGAAGGCCGAGCCCACCATCAGTTAGAATGCTTTGAAGCCGGCATCCAGTTTGCCCGGGCCGAAGGCATCATTCCGGCTCCGGAAGCTAATCACGCTATTGCTACGGTTATTGCCGAAGCTCAGCAGGCAAAGGAAGAAGGTACATCCAAAACTATTCTCTTTAACCTTTGTGGCCACGGCAACTTTGATATGGCCGCTTACGAAGATTATCTATCGGGAAAATTACAGGAACATGAGCTTACCGACCAGGAAATTCAAGAGGCAATCTCGCAGATAGATACCCCGGAAATAGCTTAGACATAAAAAATCCTGATTAGCTTTTCTAGGGCTTAATCAGGATTTTCTATTCTTTAGTTTTAAACAGCTCTATTAATTGTCGGCCTGCAGGACTTTTAGTACCGGGGTACCGGATTTTACCTTCTGTTCGGGCAAGTCTAATAACGCTTTCACCTCGTTATAATCCTCGTAATTGATCTCGAGACGAGCGTTGGGTGAGGCCTCAGCCGGAACGACAACGATACGGGCCACAAAATCTTCGAACGCATCGCGCTCAGGGTCAAGCGGAAACTCCGCTTCGGCGAAGATCGCCACATCGCTTACCGTAAAGTCATAGTTTATCTGTAGTAATCCGTTATCAGTGAAGTAATTCACCGGCATCAGGCGCCAAACATCAATTAGATCGCCACCACCTTCGGGTTCTACCTGATCCCATAGCAGATAAACGAGTACTACGTCTTCCAGAAAGATTTCATCCTGAGCCGGAAATTCATATAGGGCTTGCCACTCGTTGTCGGCATTCAGGCTGAAGATGATCTCGTACATCAGGCTTAGTGGCCCGGGAGCACCAGGAGGGCCTTGATCGCCTCTTGGTCCAACGGGACCAGGGAGTCCGGGTTCACCCTGACAACTTGCTAATAAAAACGCTCCGATAATCCAATAGAAAATATGGTGAGGTCGCATGATATGATTATTTAATGTTGCTAATAATCAAAACAAGGCAAAAAGAATGCCTTTTTGTAGCTTATTCTGATTTTATTGTAAATAAGAACGCATGGCCATCCACCATCGGCGAGCCATTTTCTCCTGCCCCTTGATATTCGGGTGGGCCCAATCGTAAGTGTCAGCATAGGGGTGTTCGGGATTTTCGTACCAGCCCCGGTAGTGATGAACGGTCTTAACCGGCGATACTTTGGTATCAAGGTCACGAGCTACCGCTTCTACAACTTGGCGTATCTCGGTAGCAGCCTCGCTATCATTAAAGTTTAAATGCCCCAGCAGTACAATAACTTGGGGGTTCTGATGGCGGAGAAACCGAACCAATTCCCGCAGAGGGTTGCCTACCGTAGTTTCAAAATTACCGTGCTTCTGGTCATTCGTGCCGAGGTGAACAAGGGCTAGATCGGGTGGTGAATCCTGATGATAAGCTGCTATGGTTTTACGGACAACGTCGGCCGTTTTGTTTCCGTAGTACCCGTCGTGATCAGGATCAAAAGGGATACCTTCAGCAACGTCAGGCCAGGTAGCATCACTATGCAGCCCTTTGGTTTGAGAACCGATGAAATCTAACGCAATACCTTGTTCATACAGTATAATCTGCAATGGCAGCCGATAGGTATACTCTTCTATATGGCGCTTGCCCCCTTGGGTGATTGAATCGCCGATGGCCATTATCCGCAGTGGAGCAGCCGGCCGCTGACTAGAGAGTACTAGGAAAACCAGAGAAAACAAGAAACGAAACGCTACTGACTGCTTCATTTTAGCGACAAGCTACTTAACCAAATCAGCGTAGTCAATAAGTTCGATACCAAGGCGGCGAATAGTCTCTTTTACTTTTTCGCTGGTTAATAGATCAGTGACTCCCTGACGATCAGTGGCAACATCAGTGTAACCGATGTGGTGCACGGCTTGTACTTCGGAAGTATTGTAAGCGGGGTGGTCTACAAACAGATAGGTGCCTGGGGTGAGGCTTTCCAGCATAGCAATAAAACTGCTAATTTTTTCTTCGGTTGTTTCCTTCGGCCCTTGGTAGCGGGCTCGTTTCACTCCCAAGTCTTCGGGAAAGATGGCCAAATCGTATTCCTGAGCAAGTTTCCTGACTACGGCTTCTACCCGCTCGTCCATACTGGTGCAGCCCATGTGACCGGTGACGTGGGTAAGCTGCGGAATCTCCCGTTTCGCCAGTTCAATCTGGGCGCGCAGCTCCTGCTCAATCTCTTCCAGTTTCCAATCCTGAGCTTTCAGTGCCTGGTCTTCACCGTAGTTATCGTTCGGCCAGATCATCGGATAAAAGTAGCCAAAATCATCCGTCAGGCTAGGGGCGGAGGTCAGCGGCTTCCATTTTACGTTTTCCCACTCACTGGTTAGTGTCAAGTGAATACCTACGTCCAAATCAGGATAATCCTTCAGCATTTTTACTGCTTCGGGAAACCAGGGGGTAGGCACCATCACCTCTATTGAAGTAGTAATGCCGTTTTTGTAGGTCTCAATCATCGCCTCATTGGCCGCGTGAGTAAAGCCCATATCGTCGCTGCGAACAATCAACTGGATGGGCTGCGCGTGACCAATAAAAGAAAAAAAGAAGCAAAAGCTGCTTACTATTAAAATAGCTCGGTAGTGAAGTGTATCCATAGCAAAGAATTGACGGTAGATGGTAAATATAACACTCATATTTTTAGCGCCGCATAATAACCTTTCTACTCTGCACCGCTACGTTTTTTTCGTAAAAAGCCACAATGTACATACCCGGTGGAAGGCGGCTATCTACAGTTACTGATGTGGGAGAAACCCGTTTAGTCCGATACACTTCTTCGCCAATCAGGGTATGTATTCGCACTTCATCAAAGTAATTAATGGCGTTTTTTATGCGAATTGTGAAATTTCCGGTAGACGGATTAGGATAAACCGTCAGTTCGCTTCTAATCTCTTCATTCAAGCTGGTAACGGTAGATGCTTCGGTATTAAGCAGTACGTACATAGTTTCTTTGGGCAGTGCCACGCTTAGTTTTCCATCAGCGGTCTCAACGGCCACCTGATGCAACTCGTAGCCGTTAGCATCCAGCAGGTGGGCAGATTTCAGCCGGTTATTAGCAATGGTAAGATCTACTTCCGTGTTAGCGGCTTTCCAGGGTAACTCACCGGTTCGTTCAACCTCAAAGCCTTCTACGGTTTCATCACCTAATTCAAACGAAGCCAGTTTTTCCCGGTAGCCGTCCAGTTCGTAGCGAGTGTTTACCTGCACCAGCACTTTTTCTGAGTTTGACAAGGGTTGATCATCCATTGCTACCACCACAATAGTAGCATAATCATTATTCACCCTCAGTGAAATATCGGTAAGGTCAACCGCTTCCCCGCCTTCGTCAAAAAAGCCAGTCACACCCTGAGTGGACGGAGCATCTAGTGTACACTGCCCCTGATCGTAATCCCAAAGTAATTCGCCAGTAGCACTTTGTATTTTCTTGTCGGCAAAGTTGAGCAGTTCGTTTAGCTGGGGCGAAACGGAAGAATTTTCTGGCTGCCCATTATATTTTACGCGTACTTTTCCGGCTAAATAGGCAACCGGTGCTATCTCAGTAGCGGCCGCATCGCCCTGATTATCGTAGCTATCGCGATTGGGATCAAAGCCACTTTCTTCGGTAATCAACGGAACTTCCCGTTGCTGCACTTGTTCGCTGCTTCGCTCTTCGTATACCACGGTGGGTGCTTGCTGCACGTAGCCCTTGCGGTACAGTAGGGCATTAGCCGGAAAAGGTCCGATGTGGGCGGGAGTAGCACTATTAAACTTGTAGATCGGTTGCTCAAACTTTGGCAGATTAGCCCAGATATGCAACACTTCCTGGTCTTCGTCGGAATAACCGGGTGAGCGGGGCGAAAACCAGTAATAAGCATCAAAGCCAGTCAGTGAGGAGTAAGCCGCCGTCAGAAATACCGATTCGGAAATATACTTGTGCGGATGCGGCCAACTGCTTTCGGTCATCATAAAGGGTTTTCCGCTTACCTGTTTCACATTCACCGGTAGCTTATGCGGCTGAAACAGCACTGACTCGCCCACGTACTGATGTCCCGGATCAATGCGCCATCCGTTGTTATCTCCCACATGGCCCGGATCATAGTAACGGTTTACCGCCATCACGTCCCCTATTGTATTCGTCTGTCGCTCGGCATCCAGCAGGCGGGCAGCATCGGCGGTTTTCCAGTTGGTAGTATTGATGAGTTGCTTACAGCCAATCGTGCGCAAGTGATCGTACACTTCCTGATAGAACTTACTTTGGGCATCTATATAAAAGGCGGTCTGATCGCTCAGCCGACGGTCTTTTCCGCCCGACTGAGGTTGAGTGGCTTCCCAAATGATGTATAATCCCATCCTGCTATTGGCAGGCTGATCTGATTCTAACGTTAACCCGCCCCAGGCCACGTAAGCATCATCAATTGTTCCGTATTTTTCAATCAGCCAATCGTAGTACTGGCTTTCCATGGTAGCCAGCAACGAAGGTTGCACATTTTGAATGGTCCAGAAAAACACTCCATCCTCATTCTGCATCTGGATGAGGGCTACCGCCGGATCATCTTTGAGGGCGAGGCCGGTGTACGGATTGGTTTCGGTATACAGATAGGTGAGCCAGTTTTTATAGGCTTCCTGATAGCGTTCGTTGAAAAACAGCAGAGCCCAGGGTTTGATTTCCGTACCGGAATAATCACCTAATTCCCAAGAAGCCGGAATGCGGTCAATGAAATTAGGCCAGTAGGGGCTAATGGTAGAATATATTCCTTCTTCTTTCATAACCGCTACCATGCGCCAGATAGCATCCACTTCATCAGCATTCACCTGATTTATATTGTCGGTAGTGGAGTGAATTTCGCCGTGAAAGCGAATCATGTTCACTCCCCGCTTGGCCAGGAATTTGGCAAAGTACCGGGCTTCTTCATCGGATAAATCTCGAACTAAATTGCCACCTCCGGTAGCCCAGAAGCGGATTTCACCCCCGTTTTCGGTTTTAAAGCCTTCCCCGTCAGATGTAAGCTGCACAAAGCCGTTCTCACCGGCTACATCTTCATTTAAGTAGCTTAAATCGAGCAGTGCATCAGCAGAAAAATCATCAATTTCCGGTTCAAAAGTCCAGCCTTCCTGGGGGCTTTGGGCACAAACAGCTAGCGTAAAAAGGTTACAAAAAATAGTTATCAGGCACTTAAGCATATAAAAAGGTACTTACAAAAAAGCCACTGAGGAAATCCGCAGTGGCCTTTTGTATTTTACAATTTAGGTTAATAACCAGGGTTGTTTTCAGTAATAGCGCTATTCCGGTCAACTTCTTGTTGAGGCAATGGAAACAACAAGTGCTGATCCACATTGAATTGTACCGGAGAAGCTAGTTCTGTGCTAAAGTTATCATCACTACCATCCCATCCAGCCAGACTCATGTCACCAGAGGCATGCCAGCGCTTCAAATCCCACCAGCGCTGCCCTTCTCCGGCTAACTCAACAAAGCGTTCGTTCATAACCCACCCCATGATCGTTGTAGCATCTGTTTCAGTAGTAGGGTGATTAGCCGGGACGGTGCCATCACCAAAACCTGATGCAGCTCCCCACTCCCGGGCACGGGTGCGCACATCGTTGATATGACCAATTGCCGTAGCAGCGTCACCGGATTTTAAAGCAGCTTCGGCCGCGATTAGTTTTAAATCGGCATAGCGAAGCACTCTTTCGTTATTGGCCGACCCTCCGTGAAAACCAGTAATTTCATTTACCCCTTCCGGCAAATTGTACTTCTGAAATATTCTGCCATCAAAGCCATCGTCGTCGCTTAAGAAAACGCTCACTCTCGGATCATCACCAAATCCAGCAAGTAATTTATCGGTGATCAGGAAACGAGTAGCTGCTGACGGGTTAAATGCACCAGGATCACCGGGCTCCATCATATACCCTCGGTAAACACTCATATTCTCCACTCCCCGCCAGGCTCCATCGTTATGAAGAATTAAGTTATTATTGCCACTTTGAGCGGTAGTAGCCTGCACTTCGAATAGTGACTCGGCATTGTTTTCGGTATAGGAGCTGAAATTATCAATATAGTTGGGTACTAAAGTAGCCGTAATACTATTGAATATTGTTAGCGCCTCGCTGTAGTCAGCACTGTTGCCGGTATAATTTGCACGCATGACCAAAGCCTTCGCTAAAAGCCCTCGAGCTGAATTTTTGGTAGCCCGACCGGCGTATACGTCTTCCCAGCTTTCGGGGAGTATATCCAGTGCCATCCGGGCATCATCAATTACCTGATTTAGCACTTCCTGCGCGTCGCTTTTAGGAACATTAGTTTCGGCTCGGTCTTGTATCCTTTCGGTTACAATAGGAACATTTCCGTAGATGTTAAACAGGTTATAGTAAGCATATGCCCTTAGAAAAAGAGCTTCGCCTTCCATTTGACGTATTTCTTCGGCTCCATCGAAGTTAGTAAAGTCTACTGTACGTACTTTATCAATAGTAACATTGGCTCTACCAACCATTTTATAGGAGGCCTCATATACAAACCCTATCTGGGTATTGGTAGGATTAAGTGAACCATCAAAAAGCTCTACGGCAGTTCTTGCTCCCTGAGACTCCGTCAGATCATCTCCTGGTAGCAGCCAAGTGGCAGTGACCCATCCGTTAAAGTTAAATGATGGAGCAGCAAAGTGATAGTAATCGTATATCGCCGCATAAGCGCTCGCTACATTTTGCCTAAATTCTACTACGTTGCTAAAAAAAGTCTGCTCAGTGGGTCCTAATGGAGGTTCATCGACCAGATCAGGATTGCAACTTGCAAAGGTAGCGATTAAAGCTATCAGTATTGTTTTTAAGTATGTTTTCATGTCGTGTCAGATTTACTGCTGTTGATTAAAACCTCACGTTTAAGCCTACATTGTACGCACGAGGCAGTGGAAACTCATCGTTTACCGGATCAATACCTGACCAGTTAAACATGTAGATATTGTTCTGCCCGCCTACATATACTCTCAGTGATTGTATGGTATTATTGAGCGCATCTAGCACCGAGTTCGGTAAAGTGTAGCCTACTTGCCAAGTATTGAGTCGGAAGAAATCCGCATTTTCTACCCAGCGAGTAGAGAACCGATTATTTCCGGCCGGGTCGTTTACTACGGCCCGTGGCATATCCGTATTGGTATTTTGCGGTGTCCATCGGTTTAGTGTAGATGCGAAGAAATTACCACCTGCTCCGGACATACCTTCAAATCGCTGGCGCACTTCATTTACTTTTTGTACGTCGCCCTCTCCGTAGAAATTCATGGAAAGATCAATTCCTTTCCAGCCAGCAGTGAGGTTTATTCCGTAGGTGTAACTAGGTATCGTTTTACCGATTTCGGTGCGGTCGAAACTATTAATTAGCCCGTCGGGGGTGGTACTGTAAAATGGCTCATCTTCAGTTGGGTTACCTCCTACATCTTGGAAAAATAGGTCACCGGAAGCTACAAAATCTTCATTCCCGATGGTTTGATCTTCCAGTGCCTCAAAATAGGCATCAATTTCAGCTTGACTCTGGAAGACACCACCTACTTTATAACCCCAAAGGTGGCCTACCGATCTTCCCTCTTCAACTCGCCCAAATTCATCAGTTTCTATGGGTTGGTTATCAAACAGATTTGTTACTTCGTTTTGCAGGAAGCTGATATTACCCGAAATGCCGTAAGTAAAATCACCAACTCGATTATTAAAACCCAGTTGAATATCTACTCCTCGGTTTTCTAGCTTTCCAATATTGAAAAGCGGATTTAACGTACCCACGGAGTACGGCAAATTCACTCGCTGCAAAATTCCATCCGTCTCCCGGTTGTACCACTCAACGGTGAGGTTGAATTTGTTGTTGAACATAAGAGCATCAAACCCAAAATAGGTAGTAGTTACCACTTCCCAGGTCAGGGCCGGATTAGGAAAATCGGCCACTCGTGTACCCGGTACGAAGCTTCCGATAGGATCGCCATTGCCAGAACCCCATCGGTAGGAAGACACTCCCGCGGTACCCGATAAGAAAGCGTAATTCCCGACCGCAGCCTGGTCATTACCCGCTTCTCCCCAACCGCCTCGTAGTTTTAGATCATCTAAGAAGGTAGCACCGTCCATAAACGATTCGGAAGAGATTCGCCAGGCCCCTGATACAGAGTAGAAGTTACCCCAACGAAATTCATCATCGAAGCCGTTACTAGCATCGCGACGGTAGGAGACGTCCAAGTAGTATATGCCGTCGTAATCGTAGTTCACCCTCCCGACCATACCAAACCAGAACCTACGGTCCCAACCATAGATAGAGGAATTATTCGCTAAATCATTGGAATAGCCATTCTGTTCGGGGTTATCATCGTTGATATTCTGTAAGTTATCTCCGCCGAGGTTAATCAGCTCTCGCTGGTGGCGCTGGTCCTGCACCGCCGCGGTGAGTGTCATATTATGCTTACCTGCAAATATTCGGTTGTAGGTAACCGTAAAATCAGACTGGTAATTGAATATGTTGTTAATTCGGTGGCCTAAACCACCTAAACTGTTAGGAGCGGCGGGAGCTTCGGTAGTGGGGTCTAACCCGGTAGGCTTGAAAATATTAGTTCTTGACCAAGTATCTAGGGTATATCGATCCTGGGTAGAGTAATCTAAGTTAAGACTCCCCCTGAGCGTTAAGCCATCTAACGGTGAGATTTCGGCATAAAACTGCCCGAGTTGCCGATCGATAGTAAAACTTCGATAATCAAGGTCGCCTAGTGCTAGAAAGTTGGGGTTGGAACCCTGGCCATATATTTTAGCCTGGGTCCACTCGTCTCCAAACGCGAAGGGAGTTATCACCTCAGCATAACCATAGCGATTGTTCGGATCTCTTAGTGGTTGCCACGGTGCTACGTCAGCGTAGTCCTGTAGTTCGCCGGGATCATTAAACAATGATTTTTGGTGGGTATATTTATAATTGACTCCAATCTTCAGCCAGTCAGTTACATTGGTGTTGATATTGACCGCACCGGTATAACGGGTCAATTCATTTCCCAGCATCATACCCTCCTGGTTGAACAATCCCGCGGATACGTAATAATCTATCCGGTCATTTGCCCCTGACACTTTAATATCATAGGCCTGATTTACCGCATTTTGCCTTACCAGTTCGTCCTGCCAGTCGTAGGTAGTACGGTCACTGATGTAGTAAGGACTCTGCGGGTCAAACTGAGGGCTAAATGCAATCAAGCGAGTAGCATCAGTAGGTTCGTTTCTTCCGTACAGTTGATTCTCAATTGTGATATCCGGGTTTAAGTTGTTGGCGTACATCTCTTCGGAGATATCTACAAATTGCTGAGTATTCAGCATATCAAAGGTGGGGATGTTTTGTATTCCGTACCGAGAGTTTACCTCCACGGTAGGGGCTCCGGTTTTCCCCTTTTTGGTAGTAATCAACACTACCCCGTTAGCTCCCCGGCTACCGTAGATTGCGGCAGCTGATGCATCTTTCAGTACTGAAATAGATTCAATATCGTTCGGATTGATGAGGTTAAATAGGTTAGGTGGGGTACTCAAGCCAAATCCACTGATTACATCTTCGTTTCCGGCGCGGGGTGGTTCAATAATCTGACCATCAATTACATAGAGCGGCTGGGCATCGCCATTCCAGGTACCGATTCCTCGCACAAAAATCTGAGGTGCTTCATTAGGATCACCGCTGGCATTTACTACTCGCACTCCGGCAGCGTTACCCTGGAGAGCAAACTGAGGCGAGGCCATCTGTACCTTTTCTATCGCTTCCGATCCTACCGTAGCGATTGAGCCAGTCAAGTCTTTTTTCTTTCTTTCACCAAAACCAACTACTACAACCTCTTCCAATTCAGCAACAGCTGGCGATAAGGCTATGTCTATCACTGATTGAGTGCCTATTCTAACCTCTATAGTTTCGTAACCAATAGAGCTAAAAACCAGAGTTTCGGCGTCATCGGGTACAGTTATGCTATAGTTTCCATCAATATCAGTTACTGTACCAGTATTAGAACCCTGTAATAGTACATTGACACCGGGTATGGGAGAGTTGTCATCAGCATCAGTGACCGTTCCAGTAATTCTTTTCTCAATAATGATTGAAATAATTTGATTAGAGGAACTAGCAACTAATTGTGGAGAAGCTTGGGTGGTCGGCAAGTAACTCTGGGGCTCATTAACCTTTCTTCTATCCAGCTTCTTTACTTTGCTTTGCTCATCCTCGGTAATAAAGACCAGTTCGTCGCTAAGTTTTTCGTATTTGAGTCCCAAAGGAGTAAGTAGATCCTTAAGGGACTCGTCCAGTGTAGCAGATTCTATTTTTTTGGGTTCTACGTACTTTTCGCTAACAATCTTAGCCGCGTAATTGAACCGCACTCCATAAATCTTTTCGTACTCTTTTAGCACTACTTTCAGCGACTGCTGTTTCTCGTCTTGAGAGTAGTAGTCATCGATTGGTGGGTAACTATGATTGAGCGCCACCTGCGCCAGTAGCGGGCTCTGAGCTAACAGCCAAATGGCTATCAACATCAGCATAGGTCGTTGATGAGATACAATTTTAATCATACTGTTGTTTTTATAGTGAAAAGTCTATAATCATGGTGAGTTATTTTCTAGCGAACTTAATCGCTTCGCCATCCTGGTAAATTTTGAGGCTAAATGACCGTTCCAGCATGGGTAGCAGCATTTCTACTTCATCCGTCTTTATATTTCCCGTAAATGCATGCGATTTGATTTCTTCCGCCTCGAAGCTGATTTCGTAGCCGTAGACATCCTCTAGCAGTTGGGCGATCTCACCGAGAGGCATTTCGTCAAAAATGAGTTCTTGGTAACGCCAGGCGGTGGGTATTTCGGGGTTTACCTGCTGTATCTTCCACTCCTGTTCGCTGGCGGAATACGCCAGCCGGTCGCCGGGGTTCATCGCAATGGGCGCGCTTTCCTTCTCCAATCGGGGGGTTACATTTACCTTACCCGTATTGAGTACCACTTCCGAGTACTTCTGCCGATCTTTTACATTGAAGGTTGTGCCTAACACCTCCACGTCCATATTCTGACTATGTACTACAAATGGTAAACGAACATTCCCGTCTTTTGACAAGGGAATTTGCCGGACATCAAAGAAAGCTTCGCCTTCCAGCCACACCTCCCGCACTTCAGCCGACTCCCAGTCTGATGCAAACCGGATAGATGAATTAGCATTGAGCATCGCCGTTGATCCATCGGGCAACATAATTTCTTTAGTTTCGCCGTAAGCAGTCTGGTGGTTTGTGGTACCAGAGAGGAAGTGAGTAAGGAAAAGTATACTGGCCGCTACTATCGCTATCAAGGCGGCAGCAACACCTACTTTTGTTCTTAAAATCCAGTGCTGGATTGCTGGCTCATCTTTCGGCCCCAATACCGGCTTAATTTTCGTCCAGACTTCCTGTTGTAGCTTGCTGGGGACTTGATCACCCGCTAGATGCAGATTTAATAGTAACTGCCTGGCTTCGTCTACTGCTGGTTGGTACTGGGGATGCTCCTCAGTCCACTGCTTCCAGTATTTGTCCAGTTCGGGATTGGGTGCCAATACCCATTGTTGAAAATGTTCGTCGGCAGCTAACTGCGCTACCGATACTTTTCGGTTAGCCATAGTAGAAAGGTTCTACTAGTAGTAAGGAGGCTAACTATCTTATCTCGTCGGGTAAGTCAAAAAATTTTTTAATTTTTATAAAATGAAGTGTAATTAGCCGCCAATCTTGTTAAAATCTTTGCAATAGCAGCATACGGTTGAAATGTTTCTATAGAAAAAGGTGCATATTGCAAACAAAAAACAGTAGCAGGGCGGTAGATGTCAATTCATTGTAGCCATCAGAGTCTTTCAAGTTCTTTCGTAAAGACTTTAGTGCTTTATACATGAAGTCGTAGGCCTGCGCAGGCGCAATTCCCATTACTTCGCTAATTTCAGCGTACGTTAACCCATCGTAGAATTTTAAATAAACAACTTCCCGTTGCTTCTTCGTCAGCTGAGTAATTGCTCGCTGCAGGCTGTTTATCTGATCCCGGTTATGCTGCTGCTGGATTAAGTGGGCTTCGTGAGACAGACAGATGTTAAAAGGAGAGGTATTAGAAGACTCCGTTCTTACTTGTTTGGCAAGGTTTCTCAGCAGAGCCCGGCGGAATGATTTGTACAGGTAGTTTCTAATCTGATCGGTAGCACCCAGTCGCTTACGGCGCTGCCATAGTTCGGTAAATAGCTGCTGCAGAGTATCACCGATTAGGGCATCGTCGGAGCTGAACTTACGTCCGTAATTGTACAATGGTTGAAAATACGCCTGATAGATATACGCAAAAGCTGCCTGGTTGCCCTGCCTGAATGCATTCCAGGTTTTAGTATCGTCAGTGTGGAGAAATCTGCTCTGCAACTAGTAGGTTGTTAATAAAGTAAAGTGAATACTATAAGATAGTTAATAGCAAACTCAATTCTGTAATATAGCAAAATATTTATTTCTTAGAGTCTGATAACTGGCCACTCCTTAATTGAGAGCTTCAACTGGTAGCCTAGGTGAGCTAAAACTTTTACAATCAATATTAAGTAGTGATACCATGCACATCCCTGCTAAATTTATTTTACTTATACTGCTCTTTCCCCTGCCAGGGTATACCCAACCCTGGGAAATTCACGGCGCCTTACAGGCTTCAGAAAATGGGCACTTTCTGGAACACCAAGACGGCACCGGCTTCTTTTGGCTGGGCTGCACCGCCTGGATGCTTCCTCGCCTCGCTCCTGCCGACGTAGACCGCTACCTGCAAGACCGTAAGGAGAAGCAGTTTACTGTCATTCAGTTTACTACTAATAATATGGGCAGGCCAAACTACGCCGGTGAGTTACCCTTCCTGGACGGAAAGCGTCCCTGGGATGAGGTAAAACCCAACGAAGCCTACTGGCAACATATAGATTACATCGTAAATCAGGCGAAGGAGCAGGGCTTGTATCTGGCGATGTTCGTCTGGTGGGGCTCCGATGCTAACGATCCGGGCTGGCAGGAAAAAAAATCTACCCGTCAGCACTTTACCGACCCCGACCAGCACAATTACGAATTTGGCCAAATGCTGGGCAAGCGCTATCAAGATCAACCTCACATTATTTGGGTAGGTGCGGGAGAATACCATAAACCAGTAAGTGTGATGTTTCCCAACAACCAGCGTCCGCTTACCGAAAGCCATCGCACTCGCTTGGTGAAAGTCATTGACGGCATCAGAGCTACTAACGAGAATAATCATTTATATACTATCCACCCCATCTCCTTTGTATCTTCTTCGGAAGAATTTCATGACGAACCCTGGATGGATTTTAATATGATTCAGAGCCACGCCGTTTCTAGCTTTATTGTGCCACTTACCCTGGCCGACTGGAACCGTACTCCCACCAAGCCTACCTTCAACGCCGAGGGCTGGTACGAAAACGAGCATGCGCTATACAAACGCTGGACGGGTATGGACCAAGCCGATGACTCAAAAGTAGACTCAGGTTGGAAGCAGCGATACCAAGCTTACTGGTCGGTGTTTGCCGGAGGGATTGGTTTTACCTACGGCCATAAAAATCTGTGGCGAATGGAGGACTTTGACGGAAATGCAGGTGTTTTACTCACCGAAGTGCTAAATGCTTCCGGCTCCGCCAATCTGAGGCATTTGCGAACTTTAATCGAGTCCAAACCTATTCAAACTCGGATGCCTGATCCAATGCTGGTATCGGCGGGTACTACCGGGCGGGACGATGGGCTGTCGCCAGATTTACGGATTGCTACCTGCTCCGAAACGGGTGACTGGGCTTTCGTCTATTCTACCCGCGGCTCCCTCATCCGGGTGGTGATGAGCCGATTAGCTGAGGGACAAGCGGATGCCTACTGGTACAACCCTCGTTCCGGGCAGTGGCAGCACGAAGGAAGAGAAAGTAATAATAAAGTATCTTTTCAAACAGATATTCCTTCCGGAGCGGGCTCGCCCGATGTATACTTCGACCCACCCGGCAAATCCGAAGATGGAAACGATTGGGTGCTAGTACTGGAAGTAAAATGATTAACTCGCTTAACCAATAATCTAAATGAGACAATTAGTCGCTTTTAGCTTTACCACTCTATTAGGTCTGATATTACTCGGGTGCCAGCCCGATGAGGAAAGTAAAAAGCCAAATATTCTGTTTTGCATTTCGGATGATCAATCTTGGATACATACTTCTATTGCAGGCACCAGTCAGATTTCCACCCCGAACTTCGACCGGGTAGCCGAAGCCGGAATTCTTTTCGCTAATGCTTACTGTGCCGCATCTTCCTGTGCCCCTTCCCGCGCCGCTATACTTACCGGACAGGAAATTTACCGCCTGGAAGAAGGCGGACTGCTGTTTGGGGGGCTACCCAACAAGTTTTCGGTTTTCACCGAACTGTTACGGCAAAACGGATACCAAACGGCCCTGACCGGTAAGGGTTACGGCCCCGCTAACCAGACTAAAGAATCGTACTGGCAACAGCCCATTGGGAAACAGCATAATGATATAAAAACCTCTTCTCCGGACGGCATTTCATCCAATGACTACGCCGCGAACTTTGCCCAGTTCTTAGAGCAGCGAAACCCGGATCAGCCCTTTTTCTTTTGGTTCGGTGGTGTTGAGCCGCACCGGGCTTATAAGCAAGGGATTGGAGCGGAAAACGGTAAAGACCTTTCCCAGATAGAGGTGCCTGGTTTTTTGCCGGATAATGAGGTGGTGCGGGGCGACCTGGCCGACTATTACTATGAAATAGAGTGGTTTGATCGCCATTTAGGGCGAATGATAAGCTTGTTGGAGGAAGCCGGTGTACTGGATAATACTATCATTCTGGTGACCGCCGATAACGGAATGCCCTTCCCGCACGCCAAAACAACCTGCTACAACTACGGAACCCATATGCCGCTAGCCATTTGCTGGGGAAACAAAATTCAACCCGGTCGTCGGGTATCCGACTTCATTAGCTTTACTGATTTTGCCCCTACTCTGCTGGAAGCTGCCGGGATTGATGCGCCAGAAGAGATGACGGGTACTAGCTTTATGAACGTTTTGCTGTCAGAGAAAAGTGGGCAGGTTGACTCTAATCGAAACCGGGTTTTCACCGCCCTGGAACGACATACCTACTGCCGGCCCGGTGGTCTACCCTATCCTATCCGAACTATCCAGAAGGGTGATTGGCTATATATCCATAACTTTGAACCGGACCGCTGGCCGGGCGGAGACCCTGACTTTGACTCGCCCCACCAGGGCATTTACGGCGATATTGATTCCGGCCCCACCCGCGAATTTATGATTGCTCAGCATGATGAACCAACTATTGCCCCGCTGTTCGAGCTGTCATTCGGTAAGCGCCCTTCCGAAGAATTGTATAACCTCAGTGAAGATCCCTTTGAGCTTAATAACCTGGCGGACCAACCGGCACTAACCGGATTGAAAGATTCGTTAAAAACCGAACTGTTTGATTACCTCCGGAATACCAACGATCCCCGAATGTCGGGCGCTTCCCCCTGGGATGATTATCCTTATTATCACCCCGGCTACGAAACCAGGCATTTGCGACCGGTAGACGAAAGGGATCAGTTTGAGAATAGCTTAGTCTGACTTTGTACTACTAACTTTTCGAAACCAATCGACTTACGGTTATATTTAGGGTATGATCAGAAAAAATAGCTCACGCCGAACTTTCCTTCAGCAACTTGGACTTGGTTCATCACTACTGGTAACCAACAATCCGAACGACTTCCGATTAGGTCCAAATCTGGTCGACGAACTGTATCCCACTTTAGAGTCTTTTCAGAATGAAGATGGCGATTATCTCATCCGAATTGGAGTACGGTGTAAGCAGTTGGTATCCAAGGGTATTTCGGCCAGGGTGCAGGTGAAGAACGGGGAAATTCGCCGGGCTAAGTCGTACTTCATGGAGGTAGCGCAGTGGGAACTGAAGTCGAACCGACTTTCCTGGCAGATGCCGGGTTTAACGGCTTATCCGTACACTATCGTATGCTGGATCACTCCCGACAATCAAACCCCGGAGCTAAGTATTCAGATTGATAAGAAGACCACCCTCTCCCTCACCGAACTTTTTGTCCAGCGAGGGTTGGAATATACGACCGATGCGCTGGAGGTATCAGTAGGTTTGCTGGGCTCCCAAGAGATTGGTACAGTTGATCAGTCTTTCTTCAATGTGCCTCCCGATAGTACTAAGTTTCAGTTTGCGGTGATGGCCGATCCTCAGGGCGGAGATGCTCAGGATATGACCAACGGTAGCATCACCCGGATGAAAATTCATAATGCGTTTGTGGAGAATAGCGTGTCCTTAGTTTCCCTGCTGGAAAATCCGGCTTTCTGCCTGGTGCTGGGTGATATTGTAGATAGCCAGGGTCAGGAAACCAATTTTGAGCAGATGCATACCTACTTCCAGCAGGCTGATGTTCCCTGGCTGTACGGGGTTGGTAACCACGAAACCAAGTACCAGCTTACTTTTGGGGCTAATTACGATTTCTCGGGATTTAGCAATTATCTGGAGGCCCAGAAGAAAATCAACGGGATGGATAAACTGCTCTATTCCTTCAATCTGGGAAAGTGGCACTTTATTGTCTGGCCTGACCCCTTACGAAAGAATTTCTGGGAAACCCATCCCCATTACTTCGATTGGCTGGAGCGGGATCTGGAGGGGCACCAAGATCTGCCTACTTTTTTCTTACAGCATATCCCGGTGCATCCTATCGGGATTGATCCGCTGGTGAGCTACGTGGAATCGGTAGAGGTGAAACGTACTCTTTTAGATGTCTTGGCTAAATACGGTAATGTGAAATATGTACTCAGTGGCCACGTGCATATTCCACTGATTGCCTCACTAAAAACCGCCGTTACCTACCGCGGAATGAATCTGATTAATCTTCCGGCCGCCGGCTTTCGGCCCCGAGGTTTTGGCGAAGAAGATATTACCGGTGGACCGGTGCAGGGCATTGCCGTAGCCAATATAGACGATGACGAAGCGGAGGTGGCCTTCCACACCGTAACCGATGAGATTTATGACTACCCGGCTAGCTTCCGCGAGTTTTCGCCGCAAGAATACCCGCTTTGGTTAAAGCACAAATGGGAATTGGAAGTCAGTGATGAAATTCAAAACGGTGACTTTGCTGGAGGGTTGAAAAACTGGCACCG
Organism: uncultured Roseivirgaceae bacterium; assembly: GCA_964551335.1. Taxonomy (GTDB): domain Bacteria; phylum Bacteroidota; class Bacteroidia; order Cytophagales; family Cyclobacteriaceae; genus Tunicatimonas. The sequence goes on along the minus strand of CAZKCO010000009.1, from coordinate 27,356 downwards.
CCGTTATGTCTACCAGGAAGATGAAAATCCTTCTAATATTTGCGAAGCACGACCCTGGCAAAATCAATCGGCTTTATACTTATTCTCCGCTAGTCGGGGCTACCGGGTGCCAGGGCAAGACCGCCTACCGCAAACCATCAATCGGCTATGTCAGGCTATTTCACTAAGTTCGAATCAGCAGCCGGTTTTATCCTTTCAGTATCAGTTAGATAGCGAAAATTCTAATCCTGAAGAATGGGTAGGAGCTTTTGTTTGGGTAGAGGGGTTTGAGCGAGATCTGAAAAAGCTAAATCAGGTGTACGCTATTGGTAAGGCTTACGGCAACTTACGCGATAACCACCGCGGAATAAGTCCGCCGCCCACTAGCTTTTTCAATTTGCCGATCACTTCTGAAGCTAACAATGGACAACTGGATATTGCCCAAAACCACGAAAAAACCCAGGAAAACAGCTTTGCTTCTCTCAATCTGGACAGGTTAGTAATAAATCTGGGTATCTGGACGGCCAACGAAAAGCCCGAGCAGCGAATGGGAGTTTACTTCACCAACTTTCATCTAGCTGAAAGTAGTACCGTTGAAACGATAGCGGAAATAGCCCCCCAAAATATCTGGCGCAAAGGAATTGACCACATTGCCGGTGAACACATCAATGTAGAGGAACGCTACGTACCTCCGCAGCGCAGCTAGCTAGCAGTAAAACCCTGCTCAGAGGGAGGAACGGCGAATGAGGTAAAAGGGATTATGAACCTTCTCAAAGCGCTTTTTCAGGATAAGCTGAGCGGCAGTCTGTCCCATTTTTTCAAAGTCGGTAGAGATTACTGCAATGCCATCGTGCAGCACCTCCTTTAAAGGAGTGTCGTTGTAAGACAGTATGCCTACCTCCTGCCCAATCTTTAACTGATGGTTTTTACAGTGTTTAATTATATCTACCAGGTCATCGTCCTCAATTACCAGATATAAATCCTTCGCTCGTACGCCGGCCGGATCAAACACATTGGTAATGCAGTAATCGAAATGATAATCGACGCAGAATCGCTTGAAACTGGTAATTAATTCGGGGCGGTACTGGTTCCCGTCCGGAAAAATGAAATATAATTTTTCGTATTTATTGATTACGTCCTGAGCTGAGGCCAGTGCTTGATAGGTATCCTGCTCAAAATTCTCACAAACTGCCCGATACTTTCCGTCTAAGCTATCAATATTCTTATCAATAAGCAGCAGCTTATCCCGCGGAATCTTTTCAATAATAGCCTGAGTTTTCTCCGAAAAGTCTTTAAAGCAAGGAATGATGGCGTAGTGGTTAAACTTACCCAGGTTTTCGTTGATAATTCGCTCCAACTTTTCGGTGCTGTAATGATGCACAAACGTTTCCACCACTGCCTGCTCACCTAAGGCCTCCACAAAGGCATTAACTACCTTTTTCTTGTGAGCACTGATTTTGTTAATGGCTAATAGCACCCGCAGTTGACCAGTAGGAGCGTCACAATTAACGTAATAACCCTTTCCGGGCACCGACACCAGTACCCCTTCTTCCCGAAGTTTATTGTAAGCTTTCTCCACCGTATCCCGCGAAAGGTAGAAATCCTCGCTGGTTTCGTTAATAGAAGGAATTCGTTCTCCTCGCTTGAAAATACCCTGTTCAATATCTGACTTAATCAGATTGATTACCTGCTGGTACTTCGGAACTTTAGAGTCATCACGGATTATCGATTCATCAGGTAGCTCCATAGTGGGTTGTTGTAGTTTCCGAGCAAAATTTACTAAAAATTTACACCCGTTATCAATTCATCCTCAAATTTCTCAGGGCGGTCTATCTTCTCTGAAAACAAAAAAGCCTGAAATTAATCAGGCTTTGGGTAATTCAATTTGCTCTCCGTTTCGGTTGTAAAAATGGTAGTCCATCATTCCTAGCGAAGAATCTACCTCCAAACGAATCCACTTTTTATATTTAAAAAACCAGTCCATTCGCTTGGAGACGAACCCCTTGGTAAAGTAGGCTTCTAAATAAGGATGTAACGCCAGCGTTAAGGCTTTCTCATTCTGCTTACTTAACAGATAATCAATATCTCGTTCAATTTGATCGGCTACCAGAATAGAAGGGGTAATTTTTCCGGTACCTCCGCAGCTCGGACAAATTTCTTTAGTTACAATATTCAGCTCCGGTCGTACCCGTTGCCGGGTAATCTGCATCAACCCAAACTTGGTAAGAGGCAAAATGGTGTGCTTGGCGCGGTCAGTTTTCATTACCTCCCTCATCTTCTGGTACACCGCTTTTTTATTGTCGGAGTTACGCATATCGATGAAGTCGACCACAATAATACCGCCCATATCGCGTAGCCGTAGTTGGCGGGCAATTTCACTTACCGCTTGCAAATTCACGTTCAACGCGGTGGTTTCTTGATCTTTCTCCGAATTTGATTTATTACCACTATTGACGTCAATGACGTGCAATGCCTCGGTATGCTCAATAATCAGGTAACCACCACCGGGTACACTTACCGACTGCCCGAATAGAGATTTAAGCTGCTTTTCAATACCATAGTTCTCAAAAAGCTTGATCTTTCCATGGTAGTGCTTTACAATTTTTTCCTTGTTGGGAGCAATTTTCCGAATGTATGATTTTACTTCAGAGAAGATGCTATCATCGTCGGTAACGATGCTATCAAACGATTCATTCAGCACATCGCGCAGTAGTGCCGATGCTCTTCCCATTTCTCCGATGATTTTATCGCGAGGCTTGGCATTTTGCAGCTTTATCATGCCATCCTGCCAAGACTTTACCAGATTACGGAGATCACGATCTAGCTCTGCTACGTCTTTTCCTGACGCAACCGTGCGGATAATGACTCCGAAACCTTCCGGCTTAATAGAAGACACTAGGCGGCTCAACCGCTTTCTCTCCGTCTTATCAGTTATTTTTTTAGATATATTGACTACGCTCGAGAAGGGTACCAAGATAAGATACCTTCCGGCGAGAGACAACTCACAGGACAATCGCGGCCCTTTGGTTGAGATAGGTTCCTTGACAATTTGTACCAGTACGGATTGATTCCGATTAAGTACTTGATTGATCTTGCCTAGTTTATTGATATCAGGCTCTGGATCAATTTTTCCGATGGGCTGCCCGTTGCTCTTCTTAGCCATTACCCCCTTTATATGCTTATTCAGAGTCCGGATTTGAGGACCCAAGTCGAGGTAATGCAAAAAAGCGTCTTTTTCGTACCCAACGTCAATAAAGGCGGCATTTAGGCCAGGTACTACTTTACGAACCGTCCCCAGATAGATGTCACCAACGGTGAATTTGTTAGTATCAACTTCCTGATGAAATTCTACAAGGCTTTTATCTCGTAAAAGTGCTATACGACATCCTTCTTGAGTTGAATTGATTACTAATTCATTGCTCAAGGGATTAATATTTTATTGGTTATATGTTTCTTTTTGCATTATGAACAGAGAAGTCTGCACCATAAAGTAAGTCCAGTAAGACTTAGGAAGAAACAAAAAGAGGGTAGACCAGATGCGAAAAGTAAAAACATCTCTGACTACCCAAAATTACTAGCTTGTATTATTTCTTTTTGTGCCGATTCTTTCTTAGACGCTTTTTGCGTTTGTGCGTGGCAATTTTGTGTCGTTTACGTTTTTTTCCACAAGGCATATTCCTAATATTTTAGTGAAACAAATAATTTTATACTTTCTATTGTATTTGTGTGTTCAGGCCAATATAAAATACTTGAACACCTGAACACTCTTAATTCTAACACACTCTAGTGCGATTAAATTCTTTCTAAGTAGTTATCTACATTCGCAATGATCTCCGGATCATCGCTAATCGTCTTTATATATTCAAACTGCTGCCGCGACTGATCAGTTTGCCCGGCTTCCAGATAGCTTACTCCCAGCAAAAACTGGGCTTGTATATTATCGGGGTTAATTTCCTTCACTTTCTGAAACCGCTCCACTGCCTTTTCGTATTGCCCCGACTGCATGGATAATAAACCTAAATTATAGGTTGCAAGTTCGTGGTCAGCATCAGCTTCTACCACTTCCCGCAGCATCTGAATGCCCTGCATGGGTACGGATGAACTCACATACGTCATGGCCACTTTGGTTTTCACATCCAGATTATCAGGCTGTTCATCTAAAACCTTATCGAGGTAAAAACGAACCTTCTCGCCCAGTTGCTGTGATTGAGAAGTGCTAAGCGCTCGCATGAACGCTTCATAATACATCTCTCCGGCCTGTTGCTGCGCGGCCATTGTTCCAGTCTGAGAAGCTAGCGCCTCGGCGTAGAACGATGCGCTATCGTACCGGCCCGCTTCGGCGAACAGCTCCACCAAATAGTTCGCAAAGATAGTATTTTTTTCGGTACTTTCACTGGTGTTGTACAATGCCAGAATGCTGTCGGCCTCCTGACGTAGTGCAGGGGCCAATGGAGGCAGGTGTACATCCTCTTCGGTAGATGCGGCTGGAGTTGTAACATCAGTTTGTTCCCCGACTGAATCCTCCTGATTGTCAACTACTACTCGGGGTAAACTGAATAAAGCAACTACCGCTGCCAGCGCCACCCCCACTATGATGAGTTGCTTCTTCGCCATATTTTACTGATTGGTCGTCGTTACTGAATTAGCAACGCAGGGGTAGAGAAGATAGTTTAGCTAGGCTCGGTGACCTTTAATTTTTTGTTGAGTTTTTCGCTACTCTTGATTTTCTCAACAAACACCTTGGAAGGCTTAAAACTAGGTACGAAGTGCTCTTCAATGACAATCGCGGTATTTTTAGATATGTTCCTTCCTATTTTTTGGGCTCTTTTTTTGTTTACAAAGCTGCCAAACCCCCGAACGTATATATTCTCTCCCTCAGCCATTGAGTTTTTAACTACATTAAAAAAGGCTTCAACGGTAGTATACACATCCGCTTTATCAATGCCAGTCTTGTCAGCAATTTGCTGAACTACTTCTGCTTTGGTCACGTTTTTTCTAAGTTTAGTTAAGTATCGGATTACAGGGAACCCCCGCTTAATGGAAGCGTAAATTTAAGGGTAAATCATAAATTAGAAAATAATTGAATTAAAATATACCATACCTTGCTCTGTCTCCGCCATTATTCTATCTTATTAATAGCCAATTGGTTTGGAAGAACAAACTTTCTCCCAAAAAATAATTCAGTGGTACCAAGCGCATTACCGTGACCTGCCGTGGCGTCATACACTCGATCCCTACCGTATCTGGTTGTCGGAAGTGATGCTGCAGCAAACCCGAGTAGCCCAAGGTTTACCCTACTATCAGCGTTTCGTTGAGGCCTTTCCTACCGTACATGACCTAGCTAAAGCTTCAGAACAGGAAGTGCTGAGGTTGTGGCAGGGGCTAGGCTACTACTCCCGGGCCCGCAACTTGCACGCCTGCGCCAAAACTATCGTAGCTGATTACGATGGCAAATTCCCGGAAAGCTACCAAGAATTAATTAAGTTGAAGGGAGTAGGGGCGTACACCGCCGCAGCCATTGCCTCGTTTGCTTTTAACGAAACCGTACCAGTAGTAGATGGCAATGTGTACCGAGTACTCTCCAGGGTATTCGGAATTAAAGAGGATATTTTATCCACCAGTGGGCAAAAGAAATTTCGAGAGGTAGCCAATCAACTGGTACCTGATGGTAAAGCGAATGTGTATAACCAAGCGATTATGGAGTTTGGCGCTCTTCAGTGCACTCCGGCTACCCCAGCCTGCCTGTTGTGCCCAGTGGCAGATAATTGCTACGCCTACCAGCACGGAAAGCAAAAAGAATTACCCGTTAAGATCAAGAAAACAAAGGTTAGGCACCGTTACCTGCACTATTTAGTCGTAAAAATGGACGGACAGTTACTAATGAAACAGCGCCAGGGCAAAGACATTTGGACAGGTTTGTACGATTTCTACTTGATTGAAACCCGTCAGCCTCAGGGTTGGGAGCAGTTGGATGACCTGTTTTTAGCTGAACTACTGCAACAGTCACCTACGGTAGAAAAATCTAAAAAGTACCAGCACCAGCTCTCCCACCAAAAGCTGCACGTGATTTTTTATACGCTTACTTTATCTAGTAATTTAGTGCAGGAAAACCTATCACTGCCGGGCCAGTTTTATTCTGCCGACGAAGTAGAGCAGTTGCCCAAGCCGATTTTAATTGACAATTTTTTGCGAGAAGGTACCTCCCGCACCGAATATTTTAGTAAATTGTTATAAGCCAGAGGCTAAGTATTTATTCATTTTTTCACAATTTGCCGCCCATTGGAACATATAGTCCTTTTTGTCGGTAATTAAGCTAAGTACACGATAATTTATTATGGCAGGAGTTAACAAAGTAATCCTAGTAGGTAATTTAGGTGCCGACCCTGAAATTCGGCATTTAGAGAGTGGATCTAAAGTAGCCAACATTAGCATCGCTACATCCGAATCATATACTAACCGCAACGGAGAACGAGTGGAACAAACCGAGTGGCACCGGGTAGAACTGTGGGATCGGCTGGCCGATCTGTGCGAGAAATATCTTTCCAAAGGCCGTACGGTTTACATTGAAGGTAAAATTAGAACCAACGAGTACCAGGATAAGGAAGGAATTACCCGCTACGACAAACGTATTAGAGCCACTAACATGACTTTTGTAGGTGGAAGAAACGACGAAGGTTCAGAATCTAGTAGCAGTTCGGCCCCTGCTCATTCTTCAACCCCGGCTAATAACCCTACTCCGCCAGTGTCTCCGACAACGTCTCCGGCTCCAGCAACTAGTGCTTCCAGCGGGGCAGCGTCTAATGAAGAAATGGACGACCTCCCGTTCTAATCGATCACCAAAACAAAACCCCTTGGAATCTTCCTTAGACGGCGCGGCGGCGCCTGAGCCTTTCCCGGAACTGTTTCTTCTTTTACTGGCAGACTTATTTACTAGCCCCCTGTGGTTCTACGCGGGGATTGGTATTTTTTTAATCATTCTGCTGTTCTGTTCAGCTATGATCTCCGGATCGGAAGTGGCGTTCTTTTCGCTTTCTCCCCGCGAGGTTTCCGAATGCCAAGATAGCCAGGAGCCTTCCTCTCGCCACATCGCAAACCTGCTTGGTCAACCCAAAATTTTACTGGCTACTATCCTTATTCTGAATAACCTGGTGAATGTAGCAATCGTAACACTATCGACCTATGCTACCTGGCAGTACTTCGGAAAAGAAGCCGGAGGTGGGGTCATTTTTACTTTGACCACCTCGGTAACTGTCGCCATTCTGTTTTTTGGAGAAATTCTGCCTAAGCAATACGCGGTGCACTATTCTTTGTTATTTGCCAAACGTACTGCAGGAGCGCTCCTCAGAGCTGCTCGGTTCTTTAAACCACTCTCTATTGCACTGATGTCATTCAGCAATATTGTAGAGAAACGGTTGAGTAAGAAAGGCTATCAGGTTTCAGTAGACGAACTGAACCAGGCACTAGAAATTACGACCCGTAATGATAAGGAGGCAACGGAAGAAGAAAAAGGTATACTAAAGGGTATTGTCAATTTTGGCACGCTTTCGGTGAAGCAGGTAATGCGTTCGCGCATCGATATCACTGCTATTGATATTGAAATAGACTTTCACGAATTGATGGACATCATCAATAAGACCGGTTATTCCCGTCTGCCCATTTACCGGGAAACTGTTGACAATATTGAAGGCGTACTGTACGTCAAGGATTTGCTACCCTATTTGGATCAGGAAGATACTTTTGCCTGGCAAAAGCTACTACATAAAGGTTTTTTCGTGCCGGAGAGCAAAAAGATTGACGCGCTACTGAAAGATTTTCAGGAGAAGCGGGTACACATGGCCATCGTGGTAGATGAGTACGGCGGTACTTCGGGGCTTATTACGCTGGAAGACATTATTGAAGAGATTGTAGGCGAAATCAACGATGAGTTTGATGAAAATGACATCCACTATAATAAGCTCGACGAAAACACTTTCATCTTTGAAGGAAAAACCTCGCTCAACGATTTCTGTAAAGTTTTGGACGAAGACATTTCTTTATTTGATAGTGTGAAGGGTGAAAGTGAGTCATTGGGGGGACTATTACTCGAAATTCACGCTAACCTGCCCCGAGCCGGAGAGAAAATTCAGTACGATAAGTATGTGTTTACCGTAGTGGCCGTAGACAACAAGCGCATTAAGCGAATTCGGGTGCTACGTCAGTATACCAAAATCACCTCTCAGTCTCAGGAAAATATTAATACTTCTGTTAACCGATAATATGGAATTGCACTACCGCACGCTAGGCGAAGGACCTCCACTCATCATTCTTCACGGTATCTTTGGCACTTCTGATAACTGGCAAACCTTCGGCAAAAAGCTAGCCAGCGACTACCAAGTATTTTTAATTGACCAGCGTAACCACGGCCTTTCTCCGCACAGCGATACATTTGACTATCCCTCAATGGCGGAGGATCTACAACAGTTTATTGAACAGCATCAACTGGAAACCCCAGTTATATTGGGCCATTCTATGGGTGGTAAGGTAGCTATGTTCCACGCGGTGAAGTATCCTGATAAGCTTAGTAAACTAATAGTAGTGGATATTGCTCCCCGAAGCTACCCAGTGCATCACCAGCATATTCTGGACGCTATGGGTTCGGTAGATCTATCGGCAGTAGCAAGCCGGGGAGAGGTAGAAGAACAACTTGAGCCGCATTTGCCGGATTGGGGCGTACGGCAATTCATTATGAAAAACTTAAATCGCGAAGATGATAACACCTTTTCCTGGAAGCTCAACCTAGCAGCAATTCGGGATAATATTGAGAACGTAGGGATGGCCGTAGAAGCTTCTGAACCAGTAAACAAACCAACCTTGTTTGTCCGAGGCGAGAAGTCGGATTACATACGATCAGAAGACGAAGCGCTTATCCATCAGATTTTTCCGGAAGCACATATAGTTACTATCAAAGATGCCGGACATTGGGTGCATGCCGAACAACCGAAGGCACTTTATGAAACACTAATACAGTTTTTGCAGCCTAGCTAAACCGACGAATCAAATAAAGAATGAGCGAAACAAGAATGCTTAAAATTATACTGGTAGCCAGGGGAAAATAGAAAGTAAAGTTTTCTCGCTGAATACGGATGTCGCCCGGCAAACGCCCGATTAGCGGAATCCGATCCGAAAAATATACTAGAAGGCCAACAATGATAATTATGACACCTGCTATTATAAGTAACATTCCCATATTTTTTCGCTGGTTGTGCATATAGTTATGAATGACTCTGGTCAGAACGGCACCATCTTTTTGATTCCTACTGTTATCGCTCCCGACACCCACCACCAGGTGCTATCGCCTCAAATTCAGGAAGCGGTTAACTCCATCAACTATTATTTAGTAGAAAATATACGAACGGCCCGCCGGTTTCTGAGTGCTATTTCCATCAAAACCCCTATTGACCAACTTCAGTTTGAGTTACTCAATAAAAAAACTTCCCCCGAAGAATTACCAGCGTTAATGCAGCCTGCCTTGACCGGTCACAATATAGGGATTATGTCGGAAGCCGGATGCCCGGGCGTGGCCGACCCAGGAGCATTAGCGGTAAGTTATGCTCATCAAAAAGGGCTACGCGTAGTGCCACTAGTGGGTCCTTCTTCCATTTTATTAGCTCTGATGGCTTCGGGGTTTAGCGGTCAAACATTTACATTTCATGGTTACTTGCCTATTGATAAAGATAAACGGGGCAGGGTTATTAAATTGTTGGAAAAGCAGTCTCAGCAATATCAGCAAACTCAAATATTTATGGAAACACCCTACCGAAATAATCAGTTATTCAGTGATATCGTTAAACACTGTCATCCCAAAACACTAATTTGTGTAGCCAAAAATGTTAGTGGCCCAGATGAATATATTAAAACCCAGCCGGTGCACGCCTGGAGAAAGAAAAAACCCGAACTACACAAAGTTCCGACAGTATTTCTCCTTTTTTCGAGTAAAGGCTAAGCATTCAAGCTTGTTTGACTTTACTGACATTTCGTTAACTTTGAGTCAGCAATAAATAACTATAATTTTATGTCATATCTCTTTACGTCTGAGTCAGTTTCCGAAGGACATCCTGATAAGGTTGCTGATCAAATCTCCGACGCCATCCTGGATGCTATGCTTACCCAGGATCCTAATTCTCGCGTAGCCTGCGAAACATTTGTCACCACTGGCCTTGTGGTAGTAGGCGGTGAGGTAACTACTACCGCCTACGTTGAAATTCCCGATATTGTGCGCCGCACTATCCACAAAATTGGTTACAACAAGGGAAATTATATGTTCGATTCCGAGTCTTGTGGAGTGGTAGTCACCTTACACAGCCAATCGCCCGATATTGCCCGAGGAGTAGATGAGGGTGAAGGAAAAGAGCAGGGAGCGGGCGACCAAGGGATGATGTTTGGCTATGCCACTAAAGAGACCCCTGAGTATATGCCTATGGCACTCGCCTTCTCGCACCGGCTAGTGCAGGAGCTCGCTCGTATCCGCCACGAGCAGTCAGACCTGATTCCTTATTTACGGCCCGACGCTAAAGCCCAGGTTACCATTGAGTACGACGATAATAAGAAGCCGTTGCGCGTGCATACGGTAGTAGTCTCTACTCAGCACGATGATTTTATTCAGCCGGATAATGACACTCCGGAAGCCCGCAGTGAGGCCGAGAAGCAAATGCAGGCCCGTATTCGTGAAGATGTAATCAGCCACGTCGTAAAAAAAGTAATTCCGGAAGAATTGCTGCAGGACACTATCTATCATATCAACCCCACCGGAAACTTTGTAATCGGTGGTCCACACGGAGATGCTGGCCTTACCGGACGTAAAATCATTGTAGATACCTACGGGGGCCGGGGTGCCCACGGAGGTGGGGCATTTTCTGGTAAAGATGCTAGTAAAGTAGACCGAAGTGCAGCCTATGCAGCGCGGCATATCGCTAAAAATTTGGTAGCTGCCGGAGTAGCCGATGAAGTACTAGTGCAGGTTGCTTACGCCATTGGTGTCACTGATCCGGTGTCACTTTTAGTAGACACCTACGGTTCTGCACAGGTAGATAAGTCTGACGCCGAAATTGCCGAAATAGTTCGGGATCTATTCGATATGCGCCCCAAAGCTATCGTTGAGCGGTTCGGGTTGAAGCAACCTATTTTCTCTCCAACAGCCTCCTACGGACATATGGGACGCGAGTCCTACGAAGGAGAAGTTGCTATTGAAGTGATTGAAGTTCAGCAGGAGGACAATGTCAACCGCACGGTTAATACTAAAGTAAAGAAAAAAGTAAGCTTTTTTGGTTGGGAGAGGTTAGATTATGTTAGCAAAATTAAAGAAGCCTTTAATATTTCGTAAATAAAAAAGGATTCGGGGTTTCCGAATCCTTTTTTATTTATCTAGCAGACTGCTTTTCTTTGTACTTTTTCAACTGACGCTTTAGAGCGTCTATGGTTCGGTCGGCAGCCGCCTCGAAAGATTCGCCCTGTTCCTTCGCAAAAAGCTGGTTACCCGGAATATTTATTTTGATTTCTACAATTTTATTGTCGGTAGCTTCACCGTTTTCCAATTTCAAAAATACCTCTCCGTCTACAATGCGTTCGTAAATTGCTTCCAGTTTATCGGTTTTGCGTTGAATAAAATCGATCAACTTAGGGTCAGCATCGAAATTGACGGCGTGCATCTGTAACTTCATATCTAATCAGGTTAAATGAGTAAAACTTTCTTTTAATACTAATTTCAAGGTAAAATGGATACAAGAAAAGCACATTTTTTTGACTATGCCTTCGGGTGGGCTTGCTTGAAAATTTTCTTCAGTTCTTCGGTGGTGTTGTGGGTATAGACTTGGGTAGCTGCTAGAGTAGCATGGCCTAATAAATCTTTTATTGCATGCAAGTCGGCGCCATTGTTTAGCAGATGAGTAGCAAATGTATGGCGCATTACGTGTGGGCTACGTTTATCAATAGTTGTGTATTGGTCCAAATACTTACGCACAGTCCGATACACCATCATTGGATAAAGTTGATCCCCCTTATTGGTCACTAGTAAAAAATGATTAACCACATCATTGTCGCCAAAATAAGAGTTTTTAGCAGCTAAGTAGCGCTCAATAAACGTAGCTAGACTTTTAGGAAACGGAATAATACGTTCTTTAGCACCTTTACCGTGCACTCGCAAGGTGGCATCATCTAAATTCACTAATGTAGTTTCCAGGTTGATTAATTCTGATAACCGGATACCTGCTCCGTAGAAAAGCTCTAAAATCAACCGATCGCGATACCCCGGCAAATCTTTGCTAAACTCACAACGATCCAATAGCTCAAACAGGTCGTTGTTTTGCACAAAATGAGGCAAAGGGTAATTCGCCTTGAGAGCTCTCACTTTATGAGTAGGATTCTGCTTAATGTACTCCCGCTGTTGCAGAAATTTGTAAAACGATCTTAGTGTGCTGATTTTTCGGTTAATAGAGCGGGCTGTATTTTGCTTGTTAGCCAAATCGACCACCCAAGCCCGAATTTCTTGATGATCGGCTTTAGCAATAGGCAACCCGGGAGCGTGATGTTTAAGAAACGAGTGAAACTGAAGCAAGTCAGTGTGATAGGAAGTGATGGTATGAGGACTTGCTCGCTTTTCGTAAGTTAGAAACTTGATAAACGTATCGATCATAAAAATAGGGCTATTGCCCTTAAGATACTAAAAAACTAAGGAAGACAGCTAAATCCTAGCTGTTTTCCTTAGACTGCATACGCTGACGGTATGCTGCTTTAATCCGTTCGGTACGGCGAGCTACTGAAGGCTTTTCATAATGAGTTCGAGAACGAAGCTCCCGAAGCGTACCCGTCTTCTCAAATTTTTTCTTAAATCTTTTTAATGCCCGATCAATTGATTCGTTTTCTTTTACATTTACTGTAATCATAAAATATTTCGTTATTTTCGTGGTTCTAATTCAAGTCTGCGAAATTAATAAATGATTTTAACGGAAACAATCACTTTCCTTCAAATTAGTCCGAATTTTGCTCATCAGCCTTTAGAACGCTTTATTTTCTTATTGAGTTCTCTACCTTTATTATATCGTTCGCTTACTACCCAACAACTTATTTAATTTTAATTTTTTCTTTTAATAAGTTAATTTTATTACATTTGCAATAGATTGATTTTTCATTGTTATTTGATTACAATTAATTACTGAAAGCTTATGAAATTAGCAGTAGTCGGAACGGGATACGTCGGATTAGTTACGGGAACCTGTTTTGCTGAAACCGGAAATACGGTTACTTGCGTAGACATCGACGAAAGAAAAGTAGCCAAACTAAAGAATGGCGAAATTCCTATTTACGAGCCCGGGCTTGATGCTCTTTTTGATCGGAATATTAAACAAGGCCGCCTTCATTTTACCACTGATCTCAAAGAAGGTGTTGAAGGGGCTAAGGTGATATTCCTCGCCCTTCCTACGCCTCCTGGCGAAGATGGTTCGGCTGATCTACAATATGTACTGAAAGTAGCGGAAGATTTGGGTCCGATTCTGGAAGATTACACGGTTCTGGTTGATAAAAGCACTGTGCCGGTTGGTACTGCCAAGAAAGTCCGAGCTAAAGTAGCCGAAGGGGCCAAGGTTGAGTTTGATGTAGTCTCTAATCCTGAATTCCTGCGGGAAGGAGTAGCTGTAGAAGACTTTATGAAGCCTGACCGAGTAGTAGTTGGCACTGAGTCTCCTAAAGCTCGAGAGATTATGGACAAATTGTACGCTCCCATGGTGCGTCAGGGTAATCCGGTGATCTTTATGGATGAAGCCTCTGCCGAGCTTACCAAATATGCGGCCAACTCATTCTTAGCTACTAAAATCACCTTTATGAATGAGGTTGCTAACCTCTGTGAGATACTGGGCGCCGATGTTGACATGGTACGCCGGGGTATTGGTACCGATACCCGAATTGGCAAGCGATTCTTGTTTGCCGGCATCGGATACGGTGGAAGTTGTTTTCCTAAAGATGTACAGGCTCTGGCAAAGTCTGCCAAAGATGCTGATTATGACTTCAAAATTCTGAATTCGGTAATGGATATTAACCGGGTGCAAAAGACCCGATTGATTGAAAAGGCCAAACTACACTACGGCAATGATCTGAGCGGAAAAACTTTTGCGGTATGGGGATTAGCATTTAAACCCTACACCGATGATATCCGGGAAGCACCGGCTCTATATAATATTGAAGAACTGCTTAAGGCCGGCGCAAGAGTAAAAGCCTACGACCCTGAAGCGATGAAGAACGTTCGAGAATTGGTCGGGGATAAAATTGACTACTGTGTAGACGAGTACCACGCTGCCGAGCAAGCCGACGCGATCTTTATCATGACGGAGTGGCCAATATTCCGCACCCCTGATTTCGATAAACTTTCGTCAATTCTGAAAGGAAAGGTTATATTTGACGGCAGAAACCTTTACGAACCCGAAGCGATGGCAGAACAGGGCTTCGTATATTATAGTATCGGCCGAAAAGATATTCATGAGTAAAAAACGAGTATTAATTACTGGAGGAGCCGGATTTCTCGGCTCCCACCTTTGTGAGCGTTTTCTGAAAGAAGGTTACTACGTCATTGCGATGGATAACCTGATTACCGGAAACATCAAGAATATTGAACACCTGATGCATCGCTCTGATTTTGAGTACTACCATAGCGATGTATCCAACTATGTGCACGTATCGGGCGATTTAGACTATATTCTACACTTTGCCTCTCCTGCCAGTCCAATTGACTACTTGCAGATGCCCATTCAAACCCTTAAAGTAGGCTCTTTGGGTACGCATAACTGCTTGGGATTAGCTCGAGCTAAAAACGCACGAATTTTAGTGGCATCTACTTCGGAGGTGTACGGTGATCCCACAGTGCACCCGCAGCCCGAAACATACTGGGGCAATGTAAATCCCATCGGTCCTCGAGGTGTATACGATGAAGCTAAGCGGTTTCAAGAAGCCATCACGATGGCATATCATACCTACCATAAGCTGGAAACCCGGATCATTCGCATTTTTAATACCTACGGGCCTCGTATGCGCCTTGACGATGGCCGTGCCCTACCAGCTTTCTTAGGACAAGCTCTGCGTGGTCAGGATATCACCGTATTCGGTGATGGCTCTCAAACCCGATCATTTTGTTTTGTAGATGATTTAGTGGAGGGCATATATCGTCTGCTGTTAAGCGATTATCCTCACCCGGTCAATATTGGAAATCCGGATGAGATAAGTATTAAAGACTTTGCTGAGGAGATTATTAACCTGACTGGTACCGATCAAAAAATCGTCTATAAGCCCCTTCCTAAAGACGATCCGATGCAACGTCAGCCGGATATTTCTCGAGCGAAAGAGATTCTGGGGTGGGAGCCTACCGTATCCCGAGCGGAGGGATTAAAGGTAACTTACGAATACTTCAAGAAACAGGTAGAACAGGAAAAGAAAAATTAAGCCTGACTTGGATTTACGTGAGTTGCTTACGGTAAAGCTGTATAGTGTTCTCTAAACCATAATAGAGGGCGTCACATACAAGAGCGTGACCGATAGATACTTCATCTAAGTAGGGAATTTTTTCTTTTAGATAGCGTAGGTTATTCAAATCCAGATCGTGACCGGCATTAATACCTAAGCCGAGTTCTTTCGCTCTTTTTGCCGCCTCAACGTAAGCTGCTACTGCTTTTTTCCGATCATTAGGATATTCTTGAGCGTAAGGTTCAGTGTATAACTCTATCCGGTCGGTTCCTACCGATGCAGCTCCTTCCACCATCTTGGTATCTGGGTCAACAAAGATTGACGTTCGAACTCCCCAGTCTTTTATCTTAGCAATAACCTTTTTCAACATATCAGCTTGCTCCACAGTATTCCAACCAGCATTTGAGGTGAGTACATCGGGCGGATCAGGAACTAGCGTGGCTTGGGCGGGACGTACTTCTTCAATAATCCGGAGATAACGATCGTCGGGGTATCCCTCAATGTTAAACTCAGTAGTTACTACGTCTTTTAGCTGCATTACATCGCTGTAACGAATATGGCGTTCGTCGGGACGGGGGTGCACCGTAATTCCTTGGGCTCCGAACCGTTCAGCATCCTGGGCTACCTGCACTACGTCAGGATTATTTCCCCCTCGGGCATTCCGTAGGGTAGCAATCTTATTGATGTTTACACTTAACTTCGTCATTACTTCAAATTTACGTATACTTGAGATCAATAATGATTGATGAATAATGTTAGTAACCTACTTCTCAAGTATCTCTGTCATTCATCATTACTCATCATTCATTAATCATTAAAATGGGCAATCAATATCTATAACTTTCTCAATTTAGCAAAATAGATTATGAGTCTTAAACAACAAGTAGAAGCGGATATAAAGGAAGCCATGCGCGCTAAAGACCAAGATACGCTACGGGCATTACGGGGCATTAAGTCAATGATCCTACTCGCCGAAACCGAAAAGGGAGCCGAAGGACAACTAACGGAGGCCACCGAAATGCAACTACTGACCAAAGCGGCTAAACAGCGGAAAGAATCGTTAGAAACTTTTGAACAACAGGGACGTGAAGATTTAGCGGCCAAAGAACGTTCAGAGTTGGAGGTAATCAACCGTTACTTACCCCAACCTATGAGCGAAGCTGAAATAAAGGAGGCCATTCAGCGGATAATTGAAGAAGAAAATGCCCAAAACATGAAAGATATGGGAAAAGTAATGGGCCGGGCATCACAGGAATTAGCCGGGCGGGCCGATGGAAAAACCATGTCCCGTATTACTCGCCAGCTTTTAGCCCAGTAGCAATGAACGGCTGGGATTGGGTCATAGCGGCTATTATCTTTTTTGGCGCCTACCGAGGCTACAAACAGGGAATTTTATTAGAAATAGTGGCGTTAGTAGGCTTTGTAGTGGCGATCATTGCTGCGCTTCATCTACTACCCCAATCTACGGCCTGGCTGATGAGTCAGTTTGACTCACAAAGTAACTTGCTACCGATTGTTGCTTTTATTCTTACGTTTATTATAGTAGTGGTAGCGTTTACTGTGGCAGGGAGACTACTCAAGAGTATAATTCACCTTACTCCGCTGGGATTTGCCGATGAGTTGCTGGGGGCCGCACTGGGTGCGGTAAAGTGGGCGTTTATTATTAGTTTGCTCTTGGCTGCGCTAGATTGGGCTGAAGTAGAAATTGACGCGCTAGCCGAAGGACCGTTGTATTCTTACATTCGTCCGTTTTCGTCTTTGGTTATTGACCAAATTATCCTCTGGTTTCCAGCTATGGAAGAAATGATAGAGACAATTGACAACTTTTTCAAAGAAATTCAGTCTTAATCATTACATTAATGCGTACTCCATCGGTTGTTATAAACGTATTGGACTAAACTTTGTGTTTACTATTTGAACGATACTGAACCTATTTTATGGATTATCAAATAAAAGAAAGAAACGGGTATCGCTACGTAGATGAGGGTGAAGGAGAAGTAATGATGTTGCTTCATGGTTTGTTTGGTGCTTTAAGTAACTGGGACGGAGTGATTGAGCGGTTCAAGCATCAGTACCGGATTCTGATTCCGATGCTGCCCGTCTACGAGATGCCGGTTCGGAAGGCCGGGCTCGATGGCCTTCACGCATTTGTAAAAAGGTTTGTGGACGATATGGGGTTGAAAGACATAACCGTAATGGGAAACTCTTTGGGCGGGCATGTTGGACTTATGTATACCATATCGGATCAGCACTTGGTAAAGCAACTGATCTTGACTGGAAGCTCTGGGCTATTTGAGAACTCTATGGGAGGATCTTTTCCTAAGCGAGGTAACTATGAGTATATTAAGGAACGTGTAGAGTACACATTTTACGATCCAGCTACTATTAGTAAAGAGTACGTCGATGAGATTTTCGAAACGGTGAGTAGCATTCCTAAATGTATGTCTATTGTGGCCATTGCCAAGTCAGCTCAGCGACACAACATGGCCGATGAACTTCACCTTATTAAGGTACCTACTTTACTAATCTGGGGACTGAATGATACTATCACCCCCCCTATTGTAGCTCACGATTTTCATCGTTTGATTCCTAATACAACACTACGCTTTATCGACCACTGCTGCCATGCCCCTATGATGGAGCAGCCCGAAAAATTTAATGATATTTTAGCGGAGTTTCTGGAGGAACCCTCACTCGTATGATTGCACTCGATTTTATTAACTCATTAATTCCCACCCTGAAAGCAGGAGATAATATTGCTAAGGCCACGGCATTGCTCGACGATTTAAGTGTAGATCAGTTGCCAGTAGTGGACGGCAATGAATTCAAAGGGTTTATTAATACCGATATGCTCTTTGATGATCTGTTTGATCATACCAATGTAGGCGACTATCAGCTAGACCCCAAAAAGTGTGTGGTACAATCAAGCCAACATTTCTATGAAGTTGTGAAAGTATTTTCGGATTGTGACCAGGATATGCTGGCCGTAATTGACGAAAACCAGGAATACGCTGGTGCCTTCAAGGCACAGGATTTACTGAACAGATTTGCTCAAACTACGGCAGTACAGTCGCCCGGAAGCGTGATTGAAATAGCTGTAAAGCAGATTGACTATTCCTTGGCCGAAATTACCCGGCTGATTGAGGCTGACGGAGTTAAAATTATGGGGTGCTTTCTTCAGAACGATGTAAACGACCCAAGTCTGTTGCAGGTCACATTTAAGCTAGATCGCAAAGATGCTTCGCGGGCCGTAGCTACCTTGGAAAGATTTAATTATAAAGTTATTTCTCTCTTTCAGGAAGCTTCCGTAGCTTCGTACGAAAAGGAGCGTTTAGACGCACTAATGCGCTACTTAGATATTTAACCTACCATGAATGAGGTTTGCGATTCACGGAAGAAAGGTTGATGAAAACAGTCTGACCTGTATTCAACATTTGCTAGCCGAACTGGATCAGCGAGGAGCTCACGTGAGAATCTCCGATACGCTTCATTCGCTTCTTCAAGAGTCTTCCGTCAAGCAAGTTCCGGAATCTATCTATCCTTCCAGACAAGGAATACTGGACGAAGATATTGTTATCAGCATTGGCGGAGATGGTACACTGCTGGAAACGGTAACCCACGTTAGAAAAAAAGAAACGCCTATCTTAGGAATCAATATTGGGCGATTGGGTTTTTTGGCTACCGTATCCCAGAATCAGATCACCTCTGCCATCAATTCTCTTTATCAGGAAAATTTTTCGTTAGACCACCGCACCCTATTAGAAACTCACCATGTTAACGACATTCCGCCAGAACTAAACTTTGCTCTGAATGAACTCACGGTTATTAAGAAAGATTCCTCTACGATGATTGTGGCTCATGCTTATCTTGATGACCGCTACCTAAACTCCTACTGGGCCGATGGGTTGATTATCTCTACCCCCACCGGTTCCACCGGCTACTCGCTAAGTTGTGGTGGGCCGGTAGTATCTCCTCAATCCAGTAACTTGATTATCACTCCCATTAGTCCGCATAACCTTACGGTACGCCCGTTAGTTGTATCTGATGATAGCGTTATTACCATTCGGGTAGAGAGCCGCAGCGATAGCTACTTACTGGCGCTCGATTCACGATCCTACGGCGTTTCTACCGAAGGGTCTTTTCAGATTAAGAAAGCCCCGTTTAGGGTAAAACTAGTAAAGTTTGAGGGGGATGATTTTTTGGAAACTCTGCGCCAGAAGCTAAATTGGGGGCTGGATGTAAGAAATTAGTCCGTAAATACTTGTTTCACTGTTTTAATCGCAGTAAAATTGTTCTGACTATCAGCACTTTATCACTTTTTTATGCTAACCAGCCGCTATTATACCCGTTTTCTTAGCTTTTTTTGCATCTTAGCTATTCTTATCATCGCCAATCCTACGGATAGCGATGCCCAGAATCGTAGAAGCAAAAGACAGTATCGCAACCAGAGTACCCGGGTAGCTCAGTTCTCGGGCAAACGGCTTCGTTTTGCTAACGCCAAGCAATATATCACAATAGGCGTATCAGCCAATGCGCTGAATTATTTCGGTGATATTGCCCCTCGTTCCTCATTTGCTAGCACCGATATTTCTTTTACTCGCCCTGGTTTTGGGGTTTCTACCAATGTGCGAATTGGTAAGGCCCTATCGGCCCGTTTGGGCTTTATGTGGGGGCAAATCAGCAGCAATGACTATCAGGTGGCTGACCCTGATAACCGAGATGCTATTTACCGCTACGCTCGCAACCTCCATTTTCGAAACAATGTCAAAGATTTATCGCTGGTTGCCGTATACGATATTTTCCCTAACCCTTACACCGTCTCGCTCCGTCAGTCATTTACCCCCTACGTATTTGCCGGAATATCAGTTTTTCACCACAACCCTCGGGGACTAGCGCCCTCTCAGGCAGTGCTTTATCCTGGTAGCGTTCTTTCCGCTGACCAGATTCCTCAATCGGGTGAGTGGGTAGCGTTACGTCCGTTGCGCACCGAAGGGAGAAGTTACGGTAGTATCGCATTTAGTATTCCTCTGGGGGCGGGTGTACGTTTCCGGGTTAACCAGTTAATTGATATTGAAGCTGAAGTGAATTATCGCGTTCTATTTACCGACTACCTGGATGACATTAGCACCAACTATGTTGATAAAGGTACCCTGGACGGTGATCTGGCTAAAATAATGTCGGATCGGTCATTAGAACCTACCGATGCCGTTTCTGGCGAAACCCGGGATGACCTTTTCAGAGATGGCAACGGAATTAATCCTAATTTGGCAACCTACACCGGTGCCGATGGGGTAGAGTACATTCACCTACCAGGCTACGGTCAGGAAGGAGCTAAACGAGGTAGCCCCTCCGACAATGATGTGTATTTGACCACTACCGTTCGGGTGGTATTTATGCTGGGGCGTAGTCCTTTCTCATCGTCCGGGTTCCGTCCCCGTTAAGCCGGTATTCATCACCACACAGTATATTTAGCTGGTTCTATATACCAAAACAGGGGGTACATCAGTTATAAATAGGACTGAAAAAGGCATTGTTGGCTATAACCTAGTATGAAGCAATTTGGCATTCACTGTATTATTTTTCTTACTTTCTGCTTATCCGGTAGCGAGTTGTTCGCTCAGCATAACGAAATTGGAGTTGGCCTGGGTGGTACTAATTACACCGGAGATGTGGTCCGTACATTTGGTATAAAAAATACGCGTCCGGCCGGGTTCCTGCTGTATCGTCGCAATTTTAACGATTACCTCAGCCTGCGAGGCAATCTGCTTTTTGGGGGACTGGCCGGTTCGGATAACCCGCCTTTTGATGCCCTGGCCCAACAACGCGATACGGCTTTCACCAATTCAGTACTGGAATTTTCGGCGATAGTAGAGTATCATTTCCTGGATTATAAAAAGAACATTAATCTACTTCGCTGGTCTCCCTACTTTTTTTTGGGATTAGGTGGTGCATACTTTACGGCAGCTCCGGGGCCGGAGCAATCTTACAGCCGGGTGCAACCGGTGATTCCGCTAGGAATAGGGTTCAAATATATTCTGACCCCGGAGTTCTCACTTTCGGTAGAAGCCGGAGCCCGAAAAACTTTCTTCGATTACATCGATAACGTATCGGATAGCGACTCGTTCGTAAAAAACTACGAATACGGTAACGCCTACAACGACGATTGGTACTACTTCATTGGCGTATCACTAAGTTATACCTTCTGGACCATCCCTTGTCCCTACCAATTCAGTAATTAGTTCTAAGATTCGCCGGGTGGTATGAACAGCTTCTGCCCTGGATGTATCAGGTCTGGACTCTTAATCTTATCTTGGTTTGCCTGATAAATCAGTTGCCACCGTTCAGCTTTTCCGTAATATTTCTGGGCTATTGTCGATAGCGACTCGCCTTCCTGCACTACGTGATAGCGCTTTTCCGCAACTTCTTCTGCTTGGGCTTGATCATGTTCTAAAGTATCAGGGTTCCATGATCCTTTAAAGGACTTTTCTTCTTTTTTAACAGTTTTCGGTTTCTTTCTGAAGAAATCTAATAGTCCCATAGTAGTAAGTTTTTAAGTGCTCAATAAAAAAGCCAACCTTAGATCAGTTGGCTTTTCTGCTTTGTCGTAAATTAAGTTACTGCTAGCGTTTTATAAGCCGATAGATGAAGAGCAACAGTACGGCTCCCCCCGTAGCTACCAATAAGGTGGTGATGTTAAACCCTCCAGAAGAGACACCCAATAGCTCTCGGGCCAAAAAACCTCCAATCAGGGCACCAGCAATACCAATCAGGATAGTTACAATAAAACCACCCGGATCATCACCTGGCATAATAAATTTGGCTAGGGCTCCAGCAATAAGCCCTACAACAATCCATGCAAGAATACTCATAGTTGTACAGTTAAGTTTGGTTAGACATATATAAAAAAATGATTTCGCGAAAAATCTTCGTACGAAAAATGCGAGTAGTCACGGCATCAAAACTAATCTCAATCTCAATTGTTGGCTGTCGCTATCACTTATTCATGCTAATGGCTGTTCCGTCTTTCTTCAATGTAGTGAGATACTCTACCAAAGATACCAAATCTTCCTGACTCATACTACGCTCCAGATTATCAAACATCAGCGATTGTTCCATTTCTTCCAACGAAGCAATCTGGTCGCGGGCGTAGGTTTCCGTACGTCCGCCGTACATTCGCAATTGTACCTCATCTTCAGTTTTGCTTAGTACGTAGCCAGTTACCTGGCTGCCGTCGTTTAGCTTCACGTTGTAGCCTTCGTAGCCAAAGCTAATTCCTCGGCTCGGTTCCAGTATAGCTACGTACATAGCGTCTTTGGTTAGTTTATCGCCAATCTCCGATAGTGCCGGACCATAGTCGATACCCTGTCCGTTTACGATGTGGCAGTTCTGACAGTACTGGGCAAATACCGTTTGGCCGTGAGTCACGTCACCATTCATAGTCACCAGCTCTTTAATAGGCGGCAGGTCGGTGGCCTCCTGATCAATACCTAGCAGCAGGGCACCTTCTTCATAAATGGAGTTGCGCATCGCCATGGAGAATACTTTAGCCGCAGTGGAATCGAGTTCGGAGTGCAGATCACCGCTACGTACCATATCCAACAGTCGGTTTTCTCCGCCCCAGCTGCCGGCGAAGGCCATCACTGCTTCTTTCCGTAGAGACAACGGTTGATCCAGATCACTAACAATGCTTTGAAGCATATCAATAGACTTTCCGTTGTTCACTCGCTTCAGGGCCTGAATTAAGGCAATCCGCTCTTCGGTGCTGCCTTCGGCCAACATATCCCGCATAAGAGACTCACCCTCAAAATCCAGCAACAGCTTAGCCGCTTCTACTCCTACGGTTTCTTCAGGTTTCTCCATCGCTAAAGCCAGCAAGGCTGGTTGATATTCTTTTAATTCGTAACGCTTCACCAGTTCAATGTAGGTATCGCTGCCTTTCACTTTATCCAGTGAGGTTTGCAGGGCACTTTTCAGTTGGGGCGATCGCTTCACCCTCTCCGTATCAATATGATTTAGCGCTAAAATGGTAATTTCCTCCTGATTAGGATGCTGCTGCACCGCCAGGTTGGCTAGCACTTCCTGCTTCGACTCATCCTGATGAAAATCAAAAGCCCGGAAATAACGGAGGCGATCGGGATAGGTATTGGCTTCCGACTCCTGAATAAGTTTAGCCAGCAACGGAATGGTTTCTTTACTGCGCATTCGCCAGATAATATCGCGCCCAACCGGAGTGTTCCAGTCTTCCCCAACTTCGTTCATCCAGGCCGTGAAGCGAGATTCCGCGTGCAGGTCAGCCCCGATACCCAGTGCTTCCAGGTACCAGCGGTCTTTTCCATCGTGCTGGGTAGCCAGCGTAGCCCACAGTTTATCGGCTTCGGCTGAATCGAGATAACGTAGTGCTAAAGCTACCTCCCGGCGCACCTGGGGAGAATCATCTTTTACTAGTTTTTGTAACACTGGCATGATGTCACCACCTTGCTGGCGGGCCATCCGGATGCCGGCAATGCGCAGGTCAGGATTTTCGCTGTTTAGTGCCTGCTCTATATATTTCTCACCCCCATTTTCCAGTTTGGAAAGCAGCCACAGAGCCCGTGCCTGATAGCGAGGGTTCTCGGACTCAGCCAATTCGGCTAGTTCGGCTTCGGCCTCACTTCCCATTTCCTGCAAACTTTTCCAGGCCAAGTAGCGCACCGATAAATTAGGATTCTTCAGACCTTCAATCGCTCCTTTCACCGAGGAGAAGTTTGCTTCCGGAACTTTGTATTTTTTATTAGGAGCAACCCGGTAAATGCGTCCCTGCTGTAAATCTCCTACCTGATGCCCGCCTACGCCCGGGTCATACCAATCGGCTACGAATAGCGAACCATCGGGGGCTACGCAGACATCGGCCGGGCGGAACCACTGATCTTTTCCTTTCAGAATATTATCCATGCTCGCCGAATAGCCCGCACCGCTCTTTTCTACCGGATACGCCCGCACCACATTAGGCCCGGCATCGGAATGAATCACCTGGTTATGATAGCGCTCGGGCAGCAGATCTCCTTCGTACACCAGAATACCGGTAGGAGAACCCGCTCCGGTTTGCAGTAAGTTCGGTACCACTCCCGGATCATTCAGGTGCCAGTGGCGTTTAGGGATTTCGTCGTGCATGCCGGTGCGGTAGCTACGCCAGTTCTCACCGCTCATTTCATCGCGGTAGCCGTAGTTGCCGTACTCCATCACATAATTAATCCGTACTCCTTTGTTCCCGTCGTCGTCATTATCCGACTGCCAGAGGGTTCCGTAGGAGTCTACCGCCACCTCGTAGTTATTTCGGAAGTTATGGCCCAGCACTTCAAAGTTGCTTCCGTCGGGGTCGCAGCGGAACACCATACCCTCTCGGTAGGGATCACCTTCGGCGGATACCGGAATTCCGGCCTGCTCGGCAATAGGGTTGCCGTTCTTATCCAGAATTTTCTCTCCGGCATTCCCAAAGTTAAAGTAGAGTTTGCCATCGGGCCCAAATACCACCGCGTGAATGGCATGATCATGCTGCTCGCCGCCAAAGCCAGTAAACAGAATTTCCTTCTCGTCAGCTTTATCATCTCCATCGGTATCGGTCAGGATAAAAATATTAGGACTACAGGAAACGATGGCTTTGTTATCCATCACCCAGATCCCAAGGGCGGCGTTTACATCGTTACCTTGGTAGAAAACCGTGCTTTTGTCGGCTTTCCCGTCGCCGTTTTGGTCTTCCAGAATTAGTATCCGATCGCCTTCGGCTTTGGTAGGGTTATCGGGATTTAGCTTGGGACGGTAGTTGTAGCCTTCGCACACCCACACCCGTCCCCGGTGGTCGATATCCATATTGGTAGGGTTCACTACCATTGGTTCGGAGGCGAAAAGAGTGGCTTTCAGGCCGTCGGCAACTTCTAGTCCGGCCAGTGCGTACTCTACTGACCGTTTCTCTTCGTCCGTCAGTGACTCATAGTCTACGGCAGTTTCAGATTCTGGCGAAGAACACTGCCACCCAGTAGCAGCTAGGAGAACTATAAACCACAGCGGCAGACACCGTTTCATTAACCTGGTTATTGTCTTTGTTTGCATCATTGTTAAGTAGAATTTTTGAGGCGATTTAAGATACTACTTTTTTACGTTATGCGAAACCACCGCCAGTCAGAGAAAATGGAAACAAAAAAAGCGAACCATTTGAATGATTCGCTTTATAAGAAAGAACGGCCTAGTTAGTTTAGTAGATATGGCCAAATTCACCGTAGTTGTCCAGATCAGATAAATCTTCATCCAACTCCGAGAAATCAAGTTCAGCGGCTTCAATTTCAACCTCTGGTTGAACAGTTTCTTCCAAGGGTTCTCCTTCAAAGTACATGTCGCTGTAATGAAGTTCGTCGTACAAATTCCAATTGGTGAGTGCCATAATTTTTTGATTTGTGGTTATTGATTTTAGGGTAATACGTACTAAAACTAGGGCATTTTCAGTCTGGGTACAACACCATGTGATTTTTTCGAAAGAGTTAAGTATTTCGGTAGTTTGTCTAAATTTGACTTATGCAGACAAATGGGTTAATGACAGAAACACGTACGTTCTGAAGCAGTTTTTCATATTTTTCCGTAGATTGTCTTTACTACTATTTTTTTTCTACACTAGAAAACTTGCGCGTAAAATGTACCAGGGTAGACACTTCTTTTTTCTAATTTGCTTGGCTGTTTCCCAGCTTACCTTTTCTCAAACTATCCAACCCGAGTTTACGATCCAGACACTGGATACCATTGACATTGGCTACGGTTTAGCCATTGGCGACGTAGACGGAGACGGGCGAGATGATATTCTACTGGCCGATAAGAAACAGTTTGTTTGGTATCGTAATGGCGACTGGCAACGCTTCGTGATTGTTGAAGATTTAACCGAACGGGATAATGTGTGTCTGGCCGCCGCCGATATAAATAATGATGGTCAGGTAGAACTAGCCGTAGGTGCCCAGTGGAACCCCGGTGAAACCAGCGACGAATCGACTTCGGGTTCGGTACACTACCTAATCCGCCCTGATGACCCTACTAAGACCTGGACTCCGGTAAAATTACCTCACGAACCCACTGTGCATCGTATGCATTGGGTAGAAACTGAGGACGGATACCGCTTAGTAGTACTGCCGCTACACGGGCGAGGCAACCAAGGCGGCGAAGGTAAAGGAGTGAATGTGATAGCCTACCAACCCGCTATAGGTGTAGATCAGTCGTGGGAAACCACTGTGATAGATTCTACCATGCACCTCACGCACAACTTCGATGTTGTTGATGAATCAGTAATGCTTGTGGCGGGAAAAGAAGGGGTAAAACATATTGATTATCAAAACGGTCAGTGGCAGATCGATCCACTTTCGGAAATTACTCAGGGAGCCGGAGAGGTCCGTCGAGGCTTTCTGAAGGATGATAGTCCGTTTTTAGTGACGGTAGAGCCTATGCACGGCACTCAATTGGCTCTCTATCAAGGTGAACAATTTGGAAACCGAACCGTATTATACGATGATCTGAAACAAGGGCACGCGCTAGCTTGCGCCGACCTGCTTGGGCTGGGTCGCGACCAGATAGTGGTAGGCTGGCGGGAACCCAACGAACAGGGAAAAGTAGGTATTAAGATTTTTGCGCCGGTTGACGAAGAAGGAGATACTTGGATGCACTACTGGGTGGATGAAGACGGAATGGCCTGTGAAGACCTGAAAGTAGCCGATCTGGATCAGGATGGTGACCTGGATATTGTGGCTGCCGGACGTGCCACTGAGAACCTTAGAATCTACTGGAATCAGAAAGCTGGCGTAGAGCCGTAGCGAATAAAGATATATAATGCTATGGGTTGTGTGAGTTAATAGATTGCATGTTTAATGTAGTTGGTCGGCCGATTA
>CAZKCO010000008.1:0-219553 GCA_964551335.1 uncultured Roseivirgaceae bacterium | reverse complement strand
ACCCAAGAGTAGCCCAATTTCAACTAAAACTGGTGGAAAAACTACCGTAGCATGCATTAACAGCCATGAGAATACATTTTTTAGCAAGTAACGTTTTGGGCGCCAATGAAGAAGGTTAATAAGACAGTTCTTTTCCTTTCACTGACGTTCGGCATCAGCTACGGTCTGGCGGGAGGGTACCATCTACTGGGGGGTACCTATCCTACTACCGGTGGAACTATACTAGCTACAGCCTACATGTTTGTACCGATGCTGATGGTGTTGCTGATTGAGAAAGTAATCTATGGGGAGAAGATTAAAGCTTCATTACTTATCTCCTTTCAGTTTAACCGATGGTTTATCCTGGCCTGGCTATTACCCCCGGTGGTTAGCCTGGGAGCTTTCGGTATCGCTTTGCTATTTCCTGAGGTGAGTTTCACCCCCGAGATGGAAGGTATGATGGATCGCTTTGCCAGTATGATGAGTCCCGAACAGCAGGAAGAAATGCGAAATACTCTCGATAACCTTCTGGTGCATCCTTTCTGGCTAACCTTGGGTCAGGGACTGGTTGCCGGAATTACAATCAATGCTATCGCTGGCTTTGGAGAAGAGCTAGGCTGGCGCGGCTTTCTACTGCGAGCTTTTCGGGATACGTCTTTTTCGCGAGCCTCTTTATTGATCGGACTTATTTGGGGAGTTTGGCACGCTCCCCTCATTCTGATGGGGCATAATTATCCGCAGCATCCCCAGTGGGGGGTATTGATGATGACGGTCTGGTGCATTTTATTAACCCCGCTTTTTCTATTTATAACCCTAAAGGCTCAATCGGTTATTGCTGCGTCCATCATGCACGGCACACTTAACGGTACGGCGGGGTTGGCAATCTTACTGATCGACGGAGGCAGCGATCTTACCGTGGGAGTTACCGGTTTGGCCGGGTTTCTCTCATTAGGATTAGTACTAGTTCTGCTTTTCGTTTATGATCAGTGGATTAGCCACGACCGAATTATGCATCGGACAATTGGGGAGAGCACCTCTAGTAAACAAGAATGCCAACCTAACGATATCCAATGCTAAGTAAGAAAAGGAAAACCAATAAAAGGGTTACTAGTATAACTTCAAGAACATCATGGCTGTTCATTTTTCTGGTGTTGGTAATACTGGTTGTTAATTTCTATCCAACAAAAAGTTTCAGGCAAACGGCTTCCGTAGAAGAATTTACTGCCCATCTTAATGAGCAAATCCCTGATTTAATGGAAAACTACGCTATTCCGGGAGTAACTATTGCACTTATCAAAAGAGGCGAATTAGTTTGGTCGGAGGCCTACGGGTATGCTGACCTGGAAAAAGGGCAGAAAATGACCATTGACACGTATTGCCGGGTAGAATCTATTTCAAAATCGGTAACAGCCTGGGGAGTGATGAAGTTGGTTGAAGAGGGTAAAGTTGAACTAGATCATCCCGTAACGCACTATCTAAAAAACTGGGAGTTTCCAGCGTCCGAATTTTCAACCGAAAAGATAACCATCCGGCAATTGCTAAGTCATCAGGCCGGAATGCCCCTGGGAAATATTGAAGCCTGTTACTCGCCCCAAGAGTCAATACCCTCTTTGCGAGAAAGTTTATCTAAAGAAGCTATTCTACAACAGTCACCGGGGCTATCCTTTTCCTATTCAAATACTGGATTCGACCTGCTTGAATTAGTGATAGAAGAAGTGACGGGGCGCGATTTTGCCCAATATATGGAAGAAGAAGTATTGGTGCCACTGGGTATGAACCAGGCCAGTTTTAACTGGAGCGAAGCGTTTGAACCACCGGTTCCCATGGGGTATGGTTTACAAGGTAATTCAATCCTGGTGTATGTTTACCCGGAGAAGGCTTCAGGTGGTCTTTTTGCCAGTGTAGAGGATATAGCCACCTTCGTCGTGGCCGGTATGCCCGCTTTTTCCCGGTCGGGTCGTCAGGTGATAGATGCTCGAAATATTAAAAGACTTTACCAACCGACAGCTAGCATTCCCGGTTTGTACGGCCTTGTTTTTGACTCCTACGGCTTAGGGTATTTTATTGAGCAGCTTCCCTCCGGTCATAGCGCTGTTTCCCACGGAGGTCAGGGGGCTGGTTGGATGACTCATTTTCACTCCGTTCCGGAAACCGGGGATGGCATAGTAATTCTGACGAACAGCCAGCGTAGTTGGCCCTTGATTGCCTATATACTCCAAGATTGGGCAAAATGGGGCGGCTTTTCATCCGTGGGTATGGCTAACATCATTCTTGGGATAAAAGTGCTAAGGGTCGTTATCAGTCTGCTGTTGATTAGTGTAATTCTACAACTTGGGCTGCTGGGGCAAGGAGTGCTTACTGGCAAACGCCATTTTGCCCCACTGTCAAAGGAAGCCTATGTCTTACGATTGGCGCAAATCAGCTTGTTTGCCGTATTAGTAGTAGGACTAGGATGGAGTATCAATCAGGAGTATTTATTCTTAACTTCGGTCTTTCCTATTACCACTGGCTGGTTGGGTATTTCCATATTTCTTGTTGCCTTGGTTTTGTTATTATCGGATCTGTTTCCTCAGAAGAAACAGCAGTAGAAGTAGTTGTTTTTTGGTTTACTATAATTACTATTGAACGCTAACTGCCTCGAATACTGGCAGGATAGTATTCTTTATCGGATAGACTTTTTGGCAGTACGGGAATGCTGGTAATAACTTCTGATGGAATTGCGACTTATATCATCCGAGTCGGTGACGCAAGTCATCGCTTATCTATATAGGACTCTCTACCTTTGCATTTTCCTTCACCTAAACCACAACAATCATGAAACGATCAGCAGTAATTTTCATTTGCGTAGTAGCTATAATGGCTTTTATAGCTCCGCTAGAAACCATAGGGCAAGCCCGGTGGAGTCTTGACCTTAGAGGTTCCGTTGACTTTCCTACCCAAAGTTTAGGAGAGGCTGACTTGAACACCGGATTCGGTATTGAGCCTACGATAACCTATCGGTTTATGCCGCATCTAGGGGTATACGCCGGATGGGGATGGCATCAGTTTACCACCGATGATATGGTAGTCGGCAATGACATGGATGTTGAAGAAACAGGCTACACCTTCGGATTACAGTTTACTCATCCGATTGAAGGTACTTCCCTGTCGTATTTCTTTCGTGCCGGGGGCGTTCACAACCATATTGAAGTAGAAAATGACGAAGGCGATATCACCGCCGACTCGGGGCACGGTCTTGGCTGGCAAGCAGAAGCAGGTATCGTGGTTTCAATGAATGATCACTGGAGCCTCATGCCCGGAGTGCGTTACCGGGCACTGTCTCGTGATCTTGAGATAGAAAACGTGACCACTAATGTTGATCTAAACTACATTTCGGTCGGGGTAAGCTTTTCCCGTTCATTAAGAAAGTAGGTTAGAGTACAGGATTGGGGGTATCAGATTGTGTGTATCTAGCCTTCCATAGTTTTTTTGATACCTAATATCAATCAATAATAATGCGTAAGCCTTTTCACTCGCCGGTATACCCTGATCTGACACTGCCCGGGTTTTTACAGCACCTAGCAGGGACGATTATTTTTTTGGGAATTAGTGCCGGCGAGATTTTTTATTCTCCCAGCTACAGCACGGCGGTCAATAATACTGGCGATCTGGGCAGTACCCGCCCTCTGAATGGCGTTATCTATCAGCCGTCCGCCCTAATTTTCAGTATGAGCACGCTTATTGGCAGTAAAACCATTTTAGATGTTTCATCAGGTTAACAACCACAAAGCAAACGATCATGCGAACGGCTTTCATCATTCTTATAGCATTACACGGAATCATTCACCTATTCGGATTCCTGAAAGCGTTTAACTTGGCAGAATTTAATGCCATTACCCAGCCGATTACCAAACCATTGGGAATAATCTGGTTGGCTGCTTTCGTCATATTTTTAGCAACACTCATTTTATTTTGGACCCAGTATGATTACTGGTGGATCATGGGAATAATAGGCGTTATACTCTCTCAATTTCTGATTATCGTTTACTGGCAGGATGCTAAATTCGGCACCATCCTCAACGTAGTTATCCTGGCTGGAATAATCGTGGTGTATTCTGACTGGAGCTTCGCTAGAAAAGTACAAGACGAAACAGCTCAGATGCTGGCTAACTCATCGATCTCTCAGCAAAGTGTGGTTTCCGAGTCCATGATTTCGGGATTACCCGGTATCGTTCAGCAATGGCTCATCAGCAGTGGAGTGATCGGAAAGGAGCGTATTCAAAACGTTTATTTAGAGCAAGAAGCTCAGATGGCCATGAAGCCTGAACAGCAAAAATGGATCAACGCCAGGGCTGAACAATATTTCACTGTGGAGCCTCCTGCCTTTAACTGGTCGGTAAAACTAAAAACAAACCCTTGGATCAATCTAGTGGGAAGAGACAAATTTGAGCGGGGAAAAGGGGAGATGACGATTAAATTGCTTTCTGTATTCCCCGTAGTAAATGCCAACGGTAACGATAAAGTAGATCAGGCCACTCTACAGCGCTATTTGGCTGAAATCGTGTGGTTTCCTTCAGCGGCCCTCAGTCCCTATATCACCTGGGAAGCTCTGAGCGATTATTCGGCGCAGGCTACCATGACCTATAATGGCACCCAAGGCTCGGGGGTCTTTCACTTTGACGAAAAAGGTGTTTTTCAAAAGTTTGTCACTATGCGTTATAAAGATAGCAGTGATGCCGAACCCACCCAGTGGACCGTAACGGCAACGAAGACCGAAGAACGCAATGGCATAAAAATACCGGTAGAATGCAAAGCAGCGTGGAAGTTAGATAATGGTGATTGGACCTGGCTTAAATTAACCGTCAAAGATATTGAATATAATGTGCCTAAGCTACTTGGATCATAATACAGCCTATGACAGCTAGCGACAATCCCATGAATCAGATAAAACGATGAGATGCTATCTGATCTGCCTACTTCTTTCTATCAGTTTTCTGGTACATGCCCAGCAGGATTCTACTACGTATAAAACAAAATACACCCCCTTACCCTTTATCGCCTATTCCCCCGATACCCGGTTGATGTTTGGCGGATTGGTTCTTAGGCAATTTAAACCCCGTCGGGCCAGCAGTGAGACGCGCCCCTCCAATATTCAATTAACGGCTACCTATACCCTCAACCGGCAACTTAGTCTCCGCACCGATCAAACCGTTCTTTTTCCCCAGGAGCGATGGATATGGAAAGGAGGAATCAGTTTTAAAAAGTGGCCACAAAACTACTGGGGAGTAGGACCCGATACCAAGGAGGAAGATGAAGTGAATGTGAATTACCAAAGTATTAAACTAAGTCAACGACTCTTGAGGAAAATTGCAAACAGTAGTTACATCGGGCCTCAGTTGAACTTTACGCACATGTACGATGTGCACTTTGAAAACTCAGATGAACAGCCCCTACCACCACCTACGGTGACCGGGTCGGAAGGGAGTACTAATCTAGGGTTTGGGGTGATCTTTAACTGGGATAAGCGGGATAACATTCTAACTCCTACGAAGAACCATTTTGTAGAACTTTCGGCCTTAGTGTACTCAACCCTTTGGCAGAGTGATTTTAATTTTACCAGCTATACGGTGGATGCCAGAAAATACTACCGTCTTCAGCCCGCCGGAAAAGGCGTATTAGCTTTTCAGACTAAGATGCAATTCACCACGGGCAGTGTCCCTTTTGAAGAGATGGGGTTAATTGGAGGTGAGAATATTATGCGGGGATACTTACTAGGACGTTTTCGGGATAAACATAGCCTACAGGCCCAGACCGAGTATCGCCAGCTTGTTTTTGGCCGATTTGGTGCTGTGGTGTTTGCTGCAATGGGCAACGTAATGCCCAAACTGCAGGCATTAGAAGTGGCTAACACCAAGTGGGCGGTGGGAGCCGGGCTGCGCTATAATATCAACCTCGCCGACCCGGCCTACATCCGGGTGGACTACGGTATTGGAAAAGATACCAGTGGTTTTTATATCACCTTCGGAGAAGCATTCTGACTAAACTGGCCAGTGAGAAAAATATGATAGAATACAAAATCAAAAAAATGCGAGCTGTTAAGTACGTTTTAGTAACCTTACTACTGTTAGTTATCTTCGTTGCTACGGTGGTGCTCACTACCTGGCAGGGGGTCTGGCATTCTCCGATTACCCCATCCAGCAATCCAGCAGATTTCATGGAGGCCGTCAAGAAGAAAATCCCTACGGACTTCGTTGGTAACATGTGCCTGGCGCTACTGGAAAATGGCGAAGTGGTCGACGAATATTTCTACTCAGCAGGAAATCCAGTTGACCGGCATACGGTTTTTCAGGTAGCCTCCCTGAGTAAATGGATTTCGGCCTGGGGAGTAATGAATCTGGTTGAGGAGGGTAAACTAGCTTTGGATACCCCAGTCGGTAACTATCTAACCCGCTGGCAACTGCCCCCCAGTAAATTTGATAATCAGGGAGTCACCGTAAGAAGATTACTAAGCCACACGGCGGGTTTGACTGATGGGCTAGGCTATACTGGGTTTGTTCCGGGAACGCCCGTCCCGACCCTGGAAGAGTCGCTTACACATACGGAGGATGCGATCCCTCAAGCGAGTGGTAAGGTCATTGTAGGGCAACCGCCCGGCCGCCGGTGGCAATATTCAGGGGGAGGATATACCCTACTTCAGCTACTGGTGGAAGAAGTGAGCGGACAAACGTTCAATGCTTATATGGATTCGGCGGTCTTTACCCCGCTCAACATGAACCACTCTACCTACATTTGGGAGGATTCGCTAGGCTGGGATTTAGCTGATTTTTATGATACTGACTCGTCTATTGCCCCCCATTATCGCTACGCCGCATTGGCGGCTGCCACACTCTATACGAGTCTCGCTGATTTGGAATTGTTTTTCAAGGCGCACTTCCGGGGAAGTAGCGATGAACCGATTGGGCGAGGGGTTCTTCTGCCCGAAACGATCGTGATGATGCGCGAACCCACGGGCAAGGTAATGGGCATCGGAATTTGGGGTTTGGGTACGGTGCTGTATGCGGATAATAATGAAGGCGACTTTATTATTGGGCACGACGGTGGAAACGGACCGGCTATTAATACGGCCTTTCGGTTGGATCCTACGCAAGGAAATGGCATTATCATTTTGGAAACCGGCAGTACGGACCTAGCGACTGCAATCGGTAGCGAATGGGTATTTTGGAAAACCGGAAACCTGGACGTGCTGATGTTTCAGAAGCAGATCGAGAGCATGATTGCCATGTCGGTGTTAGGTGGGCTTTTAATTATCACATTGGTGGTTATTTACGCCAAACGTAAAAAAACAGTATACCGATATGGGTGACAATCAGCTATTGCGATGAACAGTACAACGAAAAAGCGTCCGATCATAGTTACAATTATTGTTATCATCAACATTCTTGGTTGGATAGCAACCGAAGCATTGTGGGTTATGCTATTTATAAATGACAAAATACCCGCTATCGAATCGATGAACTCGTACTATGAAAAAGCTTATATTGGTTTAGTCAACGGTTTTGCGGTTTCGGATCTGGTTTGGTCAAACCTGATATTATTAATAAGCATTATCGGCCTTTGGAAGATGAGCGCTTGGGGTTGGACAGCTGCGTTTATGGGGAATACTATTTGGCTGTACACTATCACATTTACCCTCGTCAGGGATATACTTACAACAATCACTGCCACTACTATTTTCTTTTCCTGCTTTGCAGGATTTGCTATATTCTCGACTATTTATCTTTGGAATAGTCGTAGATTATTTTGGTCGAGTCATTGAAGTTTATCTAAAAAATCATGAACAACCATAAACACCTTCTCCTCTTACTAATCTTTTTTTACTCTCAGCTTCTACCAGCCCAAGGTACGATAAAGCCGAAAGTCCTCATCATCACCACCGGGGGTACCATCGCCAGTGTTACCGATTCATCCTCTATTGAGGGACCAGAGCTCATCCGGGCGGTTCCTCAACTCCTGATGTACGCAGACATTGAGGTTGAAGAATTTAGTAATATTGGCTCGTCTAAAATGACTCCGGATATGTGGCTGAAGTTGGTGCAACGGATCGGATCTGTACTGGATGAAACTCCTGATATCCGATGCATCATCATCACTCACGGTACCGATACGATGGAAGAAACAGCGTTCTTTCTAAACCTTACCCACACCAAGAACACCCCTATTATCTTGGTAGGTTCTATGCGATCCTCGGATGAAATCTCGGCTGATGGCCCGGCCAACCTGGTGAATGCAGTTCGGGTGGGACTCTCGGAGGAAGCCGTTGGAAAAGGAGTTATGGTGGTGATGAATGATAACATCAGTGCGGCCCGGGATTTGCGAAAGGCCCATAACCGGAGAGTGGATGCCTTTCAGGCCACTGATCACGGATACTTAGGATTTGTTGATCCCGAGAAAGTTACTTTTTACCGAACCCCTCTCAAGCCGCATACCATGAACAGCGAGTTTAATGTCTACCAGCTCGATAGTTTGCCAACCGTAGATATCCTTCAGGATTTTGCCGGACTTGATCTTGATATATTATCGTACTTCCTGCAACGCCCAAGCCGAGGGCTGGTCATTAGCTCGTTTGCTGGAGGGAGGGTCAGTAGGGCGATGGCGCAGCTACTGGAACTGCCCACCAACCATAAACCCATTGTCATTGCTTCCAGCATTAAAGAAGGTAGGATTATGGGTTCAAGCCCGCCCGGCACCCCCATTATTGTGGCTAATGACCTGCCCGCCAACAAAGCCCGCATTCTGTTGATGTTGGCCCTGACAAAGACCACCGATATAGCACAAATTCAAACGTATTTCCATCAATATTGAGATGAGATAATATATGATGACAATGCAATCAGCTAAAAAAGGGAGGTACGTCCCCGGCCATTTTTACTTTCCATTTTTTTGGGCGTAGTCCTCCTTCAATCCTGGCCATTTCAACTAGCTTATCCAGTGTTGGGTGAGGTGTACAAGCCTTTACTGCTGATATCCCTGATATCTAAATCTCCAACGGAGTCTATAAACGACGAGTTGTTCCGGCTGCTTCCTTTAATGAAACGAGTGTCGGGACACCTTGACCGGATTGCTACCCTCACCGAGCAGGGCAAACTTCAAGTTCAGGTAAGTCTGTTCACGAATCAACAAGATGTGACAGTCATCACCGAACTGGTCAACCGGAGCATCCTAGTGCTGGCAGGCAGTACTATTGGCATCATTTCAGCTATTCTACTAGGCATAGACGCTGGGCCAACCATAACTCCGACAGTAACCCTGCTTGAGCTGTTCGGGTATATCGGTCTTTCTGCCGGTGCAATCTTGATTCTCAGGGTGGTGCTAACCGCGTTGCGTACCAGCAGGCATTGAAGATAAGAATAGCATTACATTTTGATATTACTACCAAGCAATAAAAAGTGAAACGTCAACATTAAACAAAAGGCATGAACAAGCACATCTTTCTTGATAACCTAACAGCTGTAGTAGGATCAATGATAGCCGGTAAAAAGAAGTTTTTTGCGAACAGCCTTCAAAGTCCATCTTTTGAGGACCAAGTTACGGCAATAAGACTCAAGTGTCCATCAATTGCCGGTGAAGGCACTCATGAAGTGCCCGCCAAAACTCTGGTAGGTAATCTCGATCCCGCCTTCCGGGTGGCTCGATGGAAGGGAGCCAAGTACCCGACTATTGTTTACCATCACGGTAACAATGAGAAACCTTTTGATTTTAGTAAGTTAGCAAAGAATACCTTCTATCGAATCCTGCTCAATTCCCAAGATACCATTGAGGCTAATTTAGTCGTTGTCAGAGCTCCATTTCATAATACTTCGCTTAAGGAATATCGGAACCGCATGGTTGACCTCAGCAACTTCACGACTATGATTGCCACCTCAGTGAGGCTGAATGAGGAAATTATTAGAGAGATTAGAAAGGAGTCAACAAAAGCAATTATAACCAGTGGTATAAGTCTTGGCGGCTGGGTGACCAATTTACATAGGGGAATATACAATACCTCAACTGCGTATGCTCCACTTATGGCAGGAGCCTTTTTGGGCGAACTATTTCTAAAGAGCAAGTTTCGTAAAATGACTTCAGATTTAGCACTAAATAACCCTGAAGAAATCAGAAGAGTCCTCAACTTCAATGCCCTTTTTCGAAGGCAAGACAGTCAGAACCTTTCCCCCCTTCTTTCCAAATACGATCAGTTTATTGAATATGATGTCCAGAAAGAGACTTACCGAGGATACCCGTTGAAAACAATCGAATACGGTCATATTACCGGAGCGATGAATTCTACTGCATTAAGAAGCCACCTGCTTTCGGTTTTGAAAGCTTATCATTCTCGGCTATTTTGAATCAGCCAATTTATTTCTACCATTCAACACATCTTCTCGTAAGATTTGTTGTGTCTTCTCGGGTTCTTCAAACAGTGGGCTATGCGCTGAATTTTCAAATGTGTAGAATCCCTTTAAGGGAGCTCGTATCTTCTCCAGATATTCTTTGGATAGAGTATAGGATACTGTGTAATCGTAAATTCCTGAGAAGAAATATACGGGGATATCAATTTCTGGTAGCTTTTCCATCAGATTCGTA
Organism: uncultured Roseivirgaceae bacterium; assembly: GCA_964551335.1. Lineage (GTDB taxonomy): Bacteria > Bacteroidota > Bacteroidia > Cytophagales > Cyclobacteriaceae > Tunicatimonas. Next base: position 208,972 of record CAZKCO010000008.1, on the reverse strand, counting down.
CTCAGTATCTCATCCCAAAGTGAGGCTACGCCGGATTTGGATTTGCCTCGCCACAAACTGATCTTTTCGGTTAAAGTGTACTCCCGGAAGGTGAGTGAGGGCAAGAATATACCGGTGATGACCGAACGTATATCGTGCGTGGTACCAATCCCAAGTTCGTGCATGGCCTGGTCCCGCAACTTAAGATACGGCAAGGGAGTACCGGTTATCACCGGTGCCGATTCAAGCTTCCGTACCATCTTCAGATTTCCTTGCTCTCTATAATGCGTAAGCATATACTGGTAAGCTAGCTTCTCAGATTGAAGCTGATCCGAAATCTGGGCAACCCCGATATAGGCATGGTATAGATCCGGAGCCCTAGCGGCTGCCTGTATGCCAAGAAAAGTTCCACCGGAGTGGCCCATGAGGTATATCTTGTCCTGGCCAAAACGCTGGCGCAGGTAGTTGGTCAGTTCAATAGTGTCCTTTATTAATTGATCCAATGTCATCGTTTCGGGCGGAATATCAGCTTGGTAAGAAATACCCGAACCACGTTGTTCCCACCAAACCACGGTAAAATGATCTTCCAGGCCCGTAGGGTACTTTTGGGTAAGAAAATAGTCAGGCATACCTCCATGCAGGTACAGTAACACCGGATGGGTACTATCTTTACTCTGGATAAACATACCCTGCTTTATTCCGCCGATACTGATAAAAGTCTTTTCTGAAATGCTTCCGGAAAGTGGCTTACCGGTTTTATCTAAATACGGCTTTGGTTTACCGGGGCTGAATATCAGTAGTACACCCATAATAGTAAGTACAAAAACTAAACAAACGGTAAGTGTTATCAACATCTTCTTGATCACTTTCTTCGTATAAGCTACTTTCCAGTACATTATTTTAGGCTGAGATAAGGTTATTTACCCCGATTAAGTAAACTCTCCCTTTTTATCTACTTTCATCCCTTTGAATCTCTCTACGGTACGTAATAGCTTGCCTTCGTCGTCGTAAGCCGCTAGAATTTTACCTTTAGGAATGCAGAACCTGACGAAGTTGGTTTGGTATTCATCCTCGTAGAAATTAGGTTCTTCACCAGTAGCCCTGATATACTTTTTATTATTGGCGGCGATCTCGATCTCAGTCAATGCTATCTGGGACAAAGAAGAAAAGGCGATACTACGCACGGGGCCTCCAGATGCTTAGCAGAAATAATGATTGCTTCATAACTTTTAGTATATAGGGTAGAAAAATCGATCAAGTTCACGCAGGCTAATGTTATAAACTTTCAACAGTTCCCAAACGATTTAGGTCATCGGTCACGCTGATCTGGATCAACGGATAGGTTAAGTCTCGAAACGATTCTAAAGCAGAAGCGGCAGTTTTTGCACTGCCAAGTAGTTGGTTTATCAAAATATTGCAATACAGAGAGGTTTCCTCAATAGTCTCCATTTGAAAATCTCTCCAGGGAATATAGGAAAGTATTTCACTTGAAAATGTAAATTTACTGTCCTATGATTGGGGGGAACTACAATTTCTCATCATCTTTGATTTAATTGAACAGCGTGTTTTACAGTCCTGTCTCCTAATCTTTCGCAGGCGCTACTGTCGTGATCTTGTTCCGTAGATCAGCGTAACGCTCTTCCTGCTTGAATGACAAAGCGGTATTCTTTGAAAGAAACTGATACTGAAGGTGTAGTTTGATCGCATAAACCCTACATTTTAAGTGTTTTACATCGTTTTAGCTGTGCCCATTCTGAAATGGGCGCAGAATGGACACAAAACTAGGGCAAAATAAACCAACTTTTATTAGCGTAAGTATATGAATATCATTTACTTACGTCCATTTCTGTGCCCAAAAGGTAGTTAGAAAAAATGGGCCACGAAACGGGCACATTTTTCTTGCGATTCTATGCATGTTTTGGGGGCGGACAGCTAGTCGGTAGAAAATAAAAAACCCCTCAAATCCTGCGATTTAAGGGGTTTTAATGAAATTTGGGTTCGTAAAAGTCGGGATGACTGGATGAAAATCCAATTCCCTTAAATGTTGATTTTCAATAAGTTGTGCGGTCTATCTTTCGGTTAGACCATATATTAGGCACATATTTTTTAGTTCCGTTTGAACTCCTTTATAAAGGTACAATATTTTACCTGCAGGTAAAAGCTAGTTAGTGTATATATCTGAAATTCTTGCACGAGTGTTTAAGCATTTTAGTTGTCAGAACTTGAGCCTGTAATTTTATTCACTTTACCCTACAATAGGGTAAGTCTAGCAAACTAACAAAGCAGCGTAACTTAGTAGAAAATTACAATATTAGAGGGAGGTGGTTACGTCTATGCAATACGCATATGAGTCAGAGACGCCCGTACATTCTGCTGATTAATATCAGGAATGATACTGAGTTCAATCGTAGTGGCCTCTTTCAGATTCACATAATAATTCTCTAATTCTCGAGTAGTTTGAGGAAGACTAAAGTTATACTGCTGCCGTACAATATCCTGATAAGTTTGGCCACTATCCGAAGACCATTTCAGGGAGAATTCCTGCGTACGAGGCTGTTGTTTTTCCTCAAAGAGTAGCTCAATCCGTCGGATACACGTTGGCTCATTAAAAGTAAAGTAATACGAATACATTGATGGCCTTCCTCGGATGCTCTCCAACCTGATTTATTCTTAAAATCTAACGCTCCTTCTATAGGGTATGCTGGGTCCTCGGATGACAATTCCACCTGCGCCTGCTGTGTTAATTCTATCCAGTCTTGGTTGGTTGTTGATGAGTTTTCTAAATCCGTGTTAATAAGTTGTTTGCGCATTTTACTCATTTATGTACTGCTCAGTACAACTTGCCAAACCGACTAATAGTTTAGCCGCACGCAATTGGCTAATGCTGACGAGTACCCAAAATAAACATCCTGATGTGGAACGCTCTACTACAAGTAACAGTTGAACAATACTACACTTTTAATAAACACTGATGAAAAAAGGTGCCGTAAAACTTTTTAATCCTGCTAAGGGCTTTGGCTTTATTAAACCCTCTGATTCAGGAGATGACATTTTTGTCCATGAATCAGGACTAATCGAAGAGGTACGTGAAAATGATGTGGTAGAGTACGTGGAGGAAAGGGGTAAGAAAGGAGTGAATGCCGTGAATGTGAAAGTTATTTCTGCAGTGTCATAGATAATATGACTTACGTAATATCAGATTTATATGTACCCCGGGAGTGTTTTTTATAAGTATGCCCAGACAAAGTGTTCTCTGACTACCTTCAATCTGAACCATAAACCGCTTTTCTCAACACGGCTACTGCAGCAAGGCAACTTTTATCACTCCTCCAACTGGTTTAAAGCTATGTAAATCACAAAAAATGAATAACTCGTACTTAAATACTACTACGAACATACAATCGGATCTTTTTCAATTCCAGAGGTTTTTAGGCTACTTAGTCTAAATAATAGAGATGAAAGGAGTACTAGGAAAGAGTTGAGCTGTTTAGGCTTGATCCAGCCAGTGGTTACTGACCAAGATGGAACCTATTACGAAATCAGCGAATATGGAAAGCAAGTGCATAAAAACCTCAGAGCTTTTAATAGCTGATTTTCACCGTATGAAAAACCTGGTCTTCCATGAAACGACTAAGTAAAAACGCAACAATTGTGTTTAGATATCTCTATAAAAGTGCCGACCATACTTTTACAATAACCGAGATTTATCATAGACTGGGTCTTTTAAGCGGAGATGAGAAAGACGTTGTGAAGGAATTGAGTGGGCTTGGATTATTCACACGGAAAGTGACACAAGAGAGAATCCCTTGTACGGGATCAGCGAATACGGCAAACAAGTTTATGTATCCTGATTCGAGAAGGAGCAGCTAAATAGAAAGAAAAAAGATTATCCAGCCTAGCTAGGGCATTTTGAAGAATATACACCTTTGATTTTTGGGTATTTTTCTCGGAAGTGTATCCGATATTCCCTACACATTTGCTAAAGAGAGTCCAGTGCTATTATCTTTTGAATAGGGATGACGCTTAACCAACCTCTTTTCACAGGATTAAAGCTTATACCTGATTCTCGTTCTTGCATCCAATCTTGCGATTACCTGCCATCACCTTGATGGCTCTATCAAATTGTCGTAGTTCTATTTTTCATGTCAGCTAAGTTAAGGGATTATAGGCTTAACTTGCTGTCCACTCAAATGTAGCAAGTACAAGGTTCAAAGTGCAGCATCATCAACTTAGTGAACATAAATCTCAAACCGACAACACTTGAATAAACGGAAACCTTTTCAAAAACTTTTAGCTAAAGCAAAAATTGAGACCAGAAGAAGGCCAATCTTTAGTAGGCCAGGAAAAGATATACCTGCTAGCATTGTAGTCTTTCTGGTAGCGCTTCCGCTATGCCTTGGTATTGCACTGGCCTGCGGTGCTCCTTTAATCTCAGGACTTATATCAGGGATTATTGGTGGTATTATAATCGGAAGCATCAGTCAATCTGAGGTAAGCGTAAGCGGACCCGCTGCAAGTTTATCCGCAGTAGTATTAGTAGCCATACAAGAATTGGGCAGCTTTGAGGTGTTTTTACTTGCTTTGGTAATTGGAGGACTAATACAGTTACTGCTTGGAATTATGAAGGCCGGAATAATTGCTGACTATATCCCAACCAGTATTATTAAAGGTCTATTGGCGGCCATAGGGCTTATTCTTATTTTCTCACAAGTCTACTACGCTTTAGGTTTAGAGCAAAATATCCAACTTATAGATTATTCCCGGAATTATATTCTAAACCCTCCGAAAATTTCGGTGATTCTTCAAACTATGTCACCAGGAGCTATTGTTTTGACGCTTATATCTTTGTTGATTCTACTATTCTGGGAAAAGACCTTTTTAAGGAAAATTAAACTCTTGCCTCCATTTCTGATGGTGGTGATTATAGGAGCATTGATGAACATGTTCTTTAAATATTTAATCCCTTCATTTTACTTAGAAGGTGCTTATCTGGTTAATATCCCAAATATTGATGGTTTGTCTTCGTTCCTAACCTTTCCTGATTTTAGTGCTATCGATGATATACAAGTCTGGACATATGCATTTACTATTGCTTTGATCGCTTCTATTGCTTCGCTGCTAGCGATTGAGGCGGCCGATAATCTAGACCCCCACAAGCGGAGAAGCCCTCCTAATCAAGAATTAGTAGCCCAAGGTATCGGTAACACACTAGCGGGATTTGTGGGGGGCATTCCAATCACCTCTGTAATTGTAAGGAGCTCAGTCAATATTGCGGCCGGTGCAGAAACTAAACTCTCTACGATAATCCATGGCATCCTATTGCTAGCTAGTGTATTAGTTCTCAGCTCAATTATCAATTTGATTCCTTTGGCATCCCTAGCGGCCATACTTTTAGTGGTAGGTTACAAACTTGCTTCTGTTTCCCTATTTAGAAACATGTATAGAAAGGGGTGGGATCAATTTATCCCGTTCATAGTCACCACCATTAGTATCCTGCTTACCGATGTGTTGCTGGGAGTATTGATAGGAACGGCCTCTAGTTTGTTTTTTTTACTTAGAGGTAACTTTTATAATCCCTTCTATATTGAAAGCATAAAGTCAAACCGAGGAAAAGAGATTCAACTTGAATTGTCTAATGAAGTGTCGTTTCTGAATAAACCTGCCATAAAAAAAATCCTGTGGGGCCTTCCAAAAAAATCAAAAATAACTATTGATGCCACTTTTTCTACGTATGTGGAGCATGATATAATAGAGATTCTGAATGATTTTCAAAACACTTTTGCGCGGGAAAATGGTATTGAGGTAATTGTGATAGGGCTACGAGAGAGGTATAGTCCAAATAGCCAAATTAGACTGGTAAGGAGCCAAGCAAAAATCAAAGCCGATCTTAACACACCACAGAAAGTTTTAGATCATCTAAAGGAAGGAAATCAGAATTATGTAGATGGTAATCTGGTTTCAAAAAGATTAAGGAATAAAGAACTGATGGAATTCATCAAAGAAGCTCCTTTGGCAGTAGTAATCAATTGTGTTGATATGCGTGAGCCTTTAAATATGCTGCTAAACACTGGTATCGGTGATCTAATCTCATTAAGAGCCTTAGGAAATATCATGAGTGACCACCTTATCTACAGTACCGAAGTAGCTTGTAGAACCCAGGGAGCTAAACTAATCATTTTGATGGGGAACTCTAAAAACTCCTTTATTGAAGAAGCCCTTAAATGGCAATTGAAAGGAAAAGATTCTTATTTGAGCCCCTTGCTTAACCCTGCCCTTGCTTCTGCTGGATTCAGCCAGGATATATTGACTAATGAAGACATGCATATTTTGGTAGACAAAATTGCATTATGGAATTTATCAGAATCCAAAAGTAGAATCATTCAGCAAAACCCTTACATCAGAAATCAGGTGCGTAAAGGTAATATAGGTCTATGTTCGGCTTTCTTTAATCGTAAAACCGGTAAGATTGAGTTTTCTTCAATCTGAAGATGGCCCTATGAGGAACGTCAACAAATAAAATGAAGTAGATGAATAGCTTGTTCTTCAGTCTGGTTTCTCTTCCCCGTTGTAATATTTTATATATTCACGATAAGTGACTATAGTGTTCGGTAAAGGGGATTAAGGAAATGCAACTCATCTACGCTCAACTGTCAGCAGGAATTATCGTGTGACGATGACTCACATTTCCAAGGCTTAACGAAAATAGTAATTTATCAACATTATTAGATAAATATGCGGTCGCCATTTCGTCTCTCACAGATTACCCCAAATACGACTTTAATAATTTGCTTTGCTCGCTATATCGTAGTCTACGCGTTGCCATCTCTTTAATCTGGCGAACCCGTTCCCGGGTTAAGTTGTATTTTTTTCCAATCTCCTCTAGCGTCATTGCTTTTTCTCCGTCAAGTCCGAAATAGTGGGCCAGCACATCAGCCTCCCTTTCGTTTAAGGTAGCAAGCGCTCGTTCCAATTCTTTTCGTAAGGAAGTCGTCATCATATCCGCATCGGCTTCCTCATGCTCATTCTCCAACACATCCAGCAATCTATTCTCATTCTCTTCTCCGTTGGCAAAAGGAGCGTCAAGGGAAAGGTGGTGACCTGATAGGGTCAACGTAAACCCTACCTCTTCTTCGGTCATGTCTGTAAGCTGGGCTAGCTCTTCGGTCGTGGGATCTCGATGGAATTGTTGCTCCAGTTGCGAGAAACTCTTAGCGATCTTGTTCAGTGAACCTACCCGGTTTAAAGGAAGCCGAACAATACGCGACTGCTCAGCGATAGCTTGCATGATGGACTGGCGAATCCACCATACGGCATACGAAATAAATTTAAACCCCCGGGTCTCATCAAAGCGCTGAGCCGCCTTGACCAAGCCCAGGTTACCTTCGTTGATTAGATCATTCAGGGTCAGCCCGTGGCTCTGGTATTGCTTGGCTACCGAAACCACAAACCGCAGGTTCGCTTTGGTCAGCTTTTCCAGAGCGATTTGATCTCCCTCTTTTATCTTTATGGCTAAAGCTACTTCCTCGTCCGGTGTAATTAAGCTCACTTTTCCGATCTCTATTAAATACCTATCCAAGGATTGGCTCTCCCGATTGGTAATTTTCTTGCTTATTTTCAGCTGCTTCATTGGATGATCACCTTCTAGATAAAAGGATTTTGGATGATTAATGCACCACAAATCGCTGCAAGCAAGGACTAGGTGATAGAAAGCAAAACCTCTAGGTCAACTCATTTCCGCAAACTTTAGCAAAAAAGGAAGGATCAAAAAAATAGAGGCAAACTATAGTGTGTTGAAGGTACACTAATTTTTAAGACTTTTTGTAATTCTTTTCCGGTAAAGCTTATTTTTTATTGGAATCTCCCATTTTGTTTCAGCCACATGGTACAATCCTAAAGGTATTTAAGCATTAAAACGTAACCATCGTTTTTCTTTCCAGAACAACGATAGATTATTCTCGAGAAAAGTGACGATGCTAGTTTTATTCTGTTTACTTTATTTAAATGGACAATCTTTTTCTGAAAGGATCAGTGGTGTATAGTAGGACTCGATATGACCATAGAGCCTGAGTAAGCCGATTAATCAGGAGGTCACACTCTTTTTGGCAACTGCATCCTTGGAATTATCTGGCCGTTCGCTGGTTTTTTGGCAATTCAATGTTGAGTGGCAGCACTACATTTGATACATTGTCGAAAATACTAATAATGAAGCTATATATTAAATACATGGTCAGTTTGCGGTGCAAATTGATGGTTCAGGAAGAGCTTCAGAAACTGGGGCTTCACTATGCAGTTGTGGATTTAGGCATGGTTGAAATACTAGAGAATATAAATGAAGAGCAAAGGCGCCAGTTTAACGAGAACCTAATGAAATTAGGGCTAGAACTTCTGGATAATAAGAAAAGTATCATGATTGAGCAGATCAAGAATATCATCATAGAGATGATTCACTATTCGGACGAGATGCCTAAAGTAAATTATTCGGATTATATCAGTGAGAAAATGGGGTATGATTATACCTACCTGGCCAATATGTTTTCAGAAGTGAAGGGGATTACCATTCAACAATTTATTATCATACACAAAATTGAAAGAGTAAAAGAACTGCTATTTTATGATGAACTAAATCTTACTGAGATTTCCTACAAATTACACTACAGTAGTGTGGCACATTTGTCCAATCAATTCAAAAAAATCACGGGACTAACTCCTACATTCTATAAGCAATTGAAAAACAAGCGTAAACAAAATCTGGAAGATTTATGACTGATTAATCTCCTATCAATCTGATTTTGAGTTCATAGATCAATCTTTTGAACCAATTCGTAGGATGCCAAGTGGCCAATTTTGCATCGTGGAGATAAACCGAGTTGTTCGGATGATACCTACAGACCACAAAGTCACCTTCGTTCAACTCAATAGTGGCCTTTTTTCCTTCACTATTACTAATTACCAAGGGTAAACCCATGGAAACAATGATTTTCTTATTCATAGCCCATTCATTGTCAGTATTACAAAGCTAAGGAAGAAATAAACGAACGACACCCAAATATGTGATATATGTAATACATCGCGAGCACAGTATAACACTTTCTGCATGAGGTATTCTTACCTTATAGATATTGTTGGAAATTTGTTAGCGACGTAAAAAAAATAGGATCATGGTACATGTTAAATATCAAAGAACTATTGAAGCCCTCACAATAACGGGTAATTGGAAAGGTCAGTCTGAGAAGTATAACTTGATTAGAGATAACTTAAAGCTTAGGAGAATTACTCCTCCCTTTGTAAATCTTGGAGGGATTCCCTCCCCATTTTTTTATTTCCTCTGCAGATAACATATTAAATCCATTGTCATGAATTATCCATTACTATTTATTGCCATCCCTCTCATCTTGATTCTATTTTCAGGTATAAAAATTGTCAGGCCAACCCATAAGGGTTTGATAGAAAGATTAGGCAAATACAAAAAATTAGCCCAACCTGGTTTTCACTGGATCATACCACTGGTGGACCGAATGTTTCTGGTCAACATCACCGAACAAATGATTGATGCTGAGCCGCAGGAAATCATCACCAACGACAACCTTAATGCCCGGGTAGATGCGCAGGTCTATTTCCGCGTGAAATCTGATGAAGAAAGTGTGAAGGGATCTACTTACGATGTCAATAATTATAGTTTGCAGATTGTAAACCTGGCCCGCACCACCCTTCGAAATATCATTGGTACGCTTACCTTGAAATCGGCCAACAGCGAACGGGGTAAGATCAACAAAGAGCTACACGAGACCCTTCATCATGAAACCAAAAGCTGGGGTATCGAAATCATACGGACAGAATTAAAGGAAATTGATCCTCCTACTGATGTGCAGGAAACCATGAACAAAGTGGTGAAGGCTGAAAATGAAAAAATCGCCGCAATTGACTCAGCGACGGCTGCAGAGACAGTAGCCGATGGTGTAAAAAGAGCAAAAATCAAGGAAGCAGAAGGGTACAAACAAGCACAGATACTGCATGCGGAAGGTGAAGCTGAGGCTATTAAACTGGTGAATGAAGCAGCAGATAAATATTTTATTGGCAATGCCCAGATGCTAAGAAAACTGGAAGCCATGGAGACGGCCCTCCAAAACAATGCTAAATTTATTGTGCCGGATGGCGCTGATTTGGTTAATGTAGTAGGCGAAATGGCTGGAATTATACCCATAAAGAAAAAGAAAAAGCAAAACCATCTTCCAGTTCATTAGACTTTGAGGAGGTTACAATCTAATGATGATGTAAATCATTTATAGTCATCAAAATAACCTGTAATATTCCTTATTGATCACGTTATTTTTCTTTGACTAACAAATAGGTTTCAGAATCGGATTTAGGATTGAAGAAATGAAGTGAATCTGGTATGGAAGATTTTATTCTACTGAGTATTCTGGCAGCTGTTCAGGTCGATCCCATTCTTTCCGTTCTAGTAGTGCTCTCCGTCGGGATTATCCTTATCAGTTTTGTTTTTAAGTTATTGAAGCAGCCCTATGTAATAGGTTATATTCTGGCCGGTGTCTTGTTGGGGCCCCATGGTTCAAAAATTGTTACCAACGAGTCGCTCATTTCCAATCTAGGTTCATTTGGCCTGGTATTGTTGCTTTTTTTCATTGGCATGGAAATATCTATCCCAAAGATTATTGCCAATTGGCGGGTTCCTGTATTAGGTACACTGATTCAGGTCATCTTTAGTGTAGGTTTTGTCTGGGTTGTTGGCCTTATCTTCCATTGGCAGCTAAACCAAATTATAGTCCTCGGGTTTGTCATAAGTCTCAGTAGCTCCGCGATTGTCATCAGTTTTCTACAAGATAAAGGACTTATAGCATCTAATTTAGGCCAAAACATCATTGGAATTTTACTGGTACAAGACATACTGGTCGTGCCGATGTTAATTCTGCTCAACTATCTATCAGGAGCGGCACTTTCTCCGCTTGAGATAACGAAGCAAGTGATTGGAGGACTCTTAATCCTTGGCATTACCCTTTGGATCATAAAGAAGAAGGAAGTAAGCCTGCCGTTCGGAAAACAAATCAGAAAAGACCATGAAATACAGGTATTTATTGCTTTTGCCTTTTGTTTTGGTTTTTCCTTGTTCACTGCCTTTTTTGGTTTGTCTTCTGCATTGGGAGCATTTGTGGCAGGAATGATCGTTTCCAAGGCCCAGGAAACCACTTGGGTACACAGTAGCCTTCACGCGTTTAGAATCGTTTTTGTAGCGCTATTCTTTGTGTCTGTAGGTATGCTGATTGATTTGGATTTTTTAATCGATAATTTGGGAGTAGTATCCATTATAGTTCTGCTGGCGTTTATTACCAACAATTTCATTAATGCGGTGATTGTCCGTGTTCTGGGGGAAAGCTGGACGGATAGTTTGTACACTGGGGCTATTTTAGCACAAATTGGAGAATTTAGTTTCATACTCGGTGCGACCGCCTTTTTTATTGGACTTATTTCTGACCATACCTATCAATTAGTCATTTCTACTATTTCGGTCACGCTCATTATCAGTCCGATATGGATTTTCCTGATGAGAAAAATTATTGACCTGAGAGAGCACATATCAACGGAAGTGCAGGGTTTGAGCTTGTAAATAAACTATGATATATGTAACACTATACCGTAAATGTGTAACACATACTAGTCAGAAAAATCCAATATTCATGGGAATTAAATAATAAAAGGAGTCCGATCATGAGCAGACAATCCGTGCAAAACAAATACAACGCTGGCGATACAGTTTACGCAAAAGCCAATCCTACCCAAAAACTGGTCATTAGGCGATACGTTGATCGGGTTTATTACTGTAAAGTGCAGGAAGAACCAGAAAGAAAAGAACTGGTATATTTTGAAAGAGAGTTTGTGGAAGACCCGCTATTAGAGGCAGTAAACCGAAAAATACGTGATAGAGCCAATCCTAATATTTAAAGGGTAACAATAATTAAGTTTAGAACAAGACAATCCGTAGAATGAAAATAACCAGAAGCTGGAGAGAGCAAAAAGTGATGCTTAAACGAAGATTTCCCATTCTAAGTGATCAGGATTTTGAGTTTGAGGAAGGACAGCGAGAAAGAATGTTACATACGCTTTCTCTTAAACTCAATAAAACCAGAGAAGAGCTACAGTTGCTCTTTGCCGAACTACAGACCTATTAAAAATGCTGAATTCGCACTAAAAAACGTTATATATCCCCCCCGCAGCGTCGGCTTTGAAAAAGGAGTTTAGGGGATTTGTAGCATCGGTACCACTCATTCCTTAAAACAACAACTTATCAATATTGAAAAGTCAAACCATAACTTCTGAGTTTATAGAAACTGCACACTCACTCATTTTATCAATGTGTTCAGGAAAATCCTACCCGAAAGTGATTGGTCTACTTTGAGCGTAAACTGACAAGTAGCAGGAGCTCATCGAACAGCTAGACTTTTATAATTGTCAGAATCAACTTAGTAAATCGGTTTAGTTATATGAAACCCAACAAATACCCATAGCTAACTACACTATCACTTGTTTTACTACTTCGATATCATTCCCATTCTACAACTTCCCTTTTTCATACTTTATCGTGTCTTCATAATCCTCTTTTTTTTCAATCTGTACCCAACTCTCCCTCACATATCGTACCTTTAGTTAGCATTGAGACATCCTATTAATCCTCTTCTATGAGACTTTCCATTGAGCGAAAAAATACTAAGGTGTATCCTGATGCTAAACGGGTAATTGCCCGCTTTTTTTTCAATGGCGATGAACGGGCTAAACACGTAATTCAGAAGGTCATAGATATGAATGATCAGGAAGTTTTTAGCATTATCTCACCTATTCTTCAGGAGTATTCTAAAAGGCATCGAAATATTACCAAAGTACTGTATCGGCACTGTAATCGCTTGAAGTCTCTTTTTGCTGAGATGAATGTCGCTTACGATTTACTAGATTCTTACCGAAAATTACTGATCGGCTCTTATTTCACCCATGAATATTCCATTGAGTCTGCCGCTTTTTTTAATCCTTCTATGGTAGAAGCCCCCGATCAGACCGAACTAGAAGAAGGGCAAAAACGAGTTATTATAAGTTTTAGGGCAGTGGGAGAAGGCCATATTTCTTCCATTGCCTTTCGCACCGCCTTGCTAGACAAAGATCAAAGCATCAGTGTAGTGCCGGTGGGCAACCACGTGGATGAGGCCGAAATCGTGCACAGCGCTCCTTACGAAAAAAGGTTATTTTTTACTAATGCGTTTAGCGGTGAGATAGATGAACATATATTAAAAGAAGTAGGAGAAGAGCTAGATGAGTATTTTGATTATAACTACCTAAAAAAGCTCATACTTGAAAAGAAAAAAAATCATGCGGATGAATCTATCCGTCTGGAATATGAAAAAGTATTATGGCTAGCAGATTCCTATTATGAGATTTCCTTTTCTCTGGATACCGATATTTCCGACCGGGTAATCTTTCCTATCTCTGAATTTGAGCGTAAGGGTATTGAAGATGCCCGCTTTGTTCGCTTCACGGAAGATGATGGCAGCATCGTGTATTTTGCTACCTACACCGCCTACGATGGGGAGATCATTGTGCCCAAACTGCTGAAGACGCATGACTTTTACAACTTCAATATCATGCCGCTGTACGGCGCCGGGGCTCAGAATAAGAATTTTGCCCTTTTTCCCCGGAAGATCAACGGTAAATTTGTGATGGCCTCCCGCAATGACGGCCAAAACAACTATATCATGTACTCCGACAATATTAACCTATGGGAAAATCCCATGCTGATACAGCAACCTAAGTATCCCTGGGAGTTGGTTCAGGTGGGCAACTGCGGATCTCCGATTGAGACTGAATATGGCTGGTTGCTACTGACCCACGGAGTGGGCCCTATGCGGCGGTACTGTATTGGAGTAAGCTTACTGCAATTGGATGACCCTACCGTAGAAATAGGGCATCTGAAGGAACCTCTGCTTATTCCTAACAAAGAAGAGCGGGAGGGATATGTACCCAATGTACTGTACTCCTGTGGCTCCATTATCCACAATGGGGAATTAATAATTCCGTATGGTTTGTCCGACTACTGCTCCTCGTTTGCTTCGGTGAATATCAACGCATTACTGGATAAGTTATACAACAATATAACATCATAAAATGCGCTGATAAAGCTCCAGATAATCGGCTACCATTTTTTCCTGGGTGAAATGCGTTATTGCCCACACTCGACAATGGTGACGACTGACCCGGTCAATCTGATTGACAGCTTTAACTGCCTCACTGACTGTATTTACCAGAAAGCCAGTCTGTTCATGTCGGATTAGTTCCGGCATCGCGCCCCGGTTAAAGGCGATAACGGGCGTGCCGCATAGTTGGGCTTCGGCTACACTCAAACCAAACGGCTCGTCAAAGCTGATGGGGTGCAGCAGCGCACGGGCTTTTCCCAGCAACTCACTGCGCTTTTCCGGTCCGGCTGGCCCCAGAAATACGATCTGTTCGTCTAAAAAAGGTTTCACCTTTTCATCAAAATAAGCTTGATCCTGGATGATACCGGCGATGAGCAACTTCCGCTTACTCTGTCGGGCAATCTGAATGGCTTCCGCCGTACCTTTATCAACGTGGATTCGCCCGAAAAACAACAGGTATTCATCAGGGTGTTCGGTAAATGTAAAATCATCGGCCCGAATGCCGTTATACACTGTGGCCAGGTAATCTAGTTTCGAACTCCGGTCGCTGTTGCTGATGGAAACGTAGTGCGTGTTGGCATTGTATTTTTGATAGACCGGGATGATGCGCGAAGAGGAGAATCCATGAATTGTCGTGAGCATGGGCGTAGGGATCAGCCGCGAGTAAGTAAGTGGTAAAAAGTCAAAATGATTGTGAATCACATCAAACTGGTGGGCCTTTTCCATCAATTGACTGATGTGCAGACATTCTGTTACTTTGGCATCCTGGGTACGGTCCTCTTCGTATCCGGAGTGAACTACCGCTTCCAGTTTGGCTGTGGTGAGCGAATCGGCCGTAGCAAAGAGGGTCACCTCTATACCAGCATTTACCAGCCCTTCCGTGACATTGGAGGCCATTTGTTCCCAGGGGCCATAATGCCGGGGGGGGGTGCGCCACGCTACCGGGGATAGGACAGCTATTCTCATATCAGAGAACAGGTTCTACTTGCTGACCTACCGGGCTGTATTCGTACTCTAACTCCAAGCCTTTTAGCACGGTAAGGTGAGAGATCAGATAGGCTAGCGTGCTTTCTGCTCCCTGGTTGCGATTGAGGGCCGCCTCTTGCAAACCATCACAGCAGCCTTTCGTTTCGTGGTCGTACAACGGAACCCGAAGGATGTTCTCTCCCAGAAACCACTGAAAGCTGATAAACATTTTTTCGATAAACTCCGGACGCTGGGTACTTTGATACGCCTGGAAATACATTAGCACCATGGCCATCGTTTCTATGGCCTGCTGATCGAAAACGGGCATATCCTTACCCCGGTGATACCACCCATAGCTGCCTACCGGACTCAGAAACCCATTTTGCAGGGTCAGGTCATCCAGAAACTCCAGGGATTCCAGGGCTATCTGCTTCACCTTTTCATCGCCTGTAATTTCACTGGAGTGCAGCAGCGCTAACGGTAAGATAGCATTGTCGTAGGTGAGCTTTTCTTCAAACCAGTGCCAGTCAACACGATGCTGTTGCTCATAAGCATCCATCAACAGAATCGTCAGATCGACCAACTCACGCAGAAGGCGATCATCATCCGGGTGCACTTTCAGATAGTAGCTAATGCCGATGATCGTATTGGCGATACCCCGCAAATGATGCAGTGCTTTGAAGTGCGGCACCGATCGGAAAAACAGTTCCCCGGCAAATTCCCGGTAGGAGCTATTGGGGGCACAATTAACCAGATAACCCAGAGACCATACCGTACGGCCAAACGAATCCTCGGACCCTACTTCGTCCAGATACTCCCTTCGGAAGCTTAGAAAATTGCGAAAGTTTCCATCATCACGTTGCATATAGTGAATAAAGCTTAGGTAGATGGGTAACAGATCCAGTGCTTCCTGACTTTTGTTGCGTTGGTAGGCCATCAGTATCATAATCAGTGCCCGGGCATTGTCGTCCAAGCAGTACCCTTCTTTCAGGTTAGGAATACCGTATTTAGCATGTTGCACAATGCCAGTATCGTCGGTCAGACGACGTGCATGGGTTAGGCTGAATTCCGGTATCCTATCCGTATCCACGATCGGACGAATCGCCTTTTGAACCATGGTCTTTTTCTCAAGAAACTCATGAATGGTTCGGATATAGTCTGCTCCTATGCGAGGCCAGCGTAAGTGTAACCCGTACTGATAAGCCCGCTGCTTCAGCGCATTCAGCGCCTCAGGTTGATCCAGAAGTTCATTCACTGTTTCGGCCAGTGCGCCTTCGTCCTTGAAATTAATTAAGCGTCCTCGCTCATGATCCAGCAGTTCCAGGGCATGCCAGTAGGGAGTTGAGACCACGGCAGCACCGGCCCCCACCGCATAGGACAAGGTTCCGCTCGTGATCTGCGCCTCGTTGAGATAAGGTGTGATATAGATATGCGCGGCGGATAGATAATCCATGAGCTCCGTTTCCGACACAAATTTATTGATGAAGGTTAGATGCTTGTCAACTTTTAACTTAACGGCTAACCGCTTCAGATAATCCCTGTACTCTTCACCCGAGGTGCGGACAATGCCGGGGTGGGTCTTTCCCAGAATTACGTACATCACATCGGGATGTCGCGCTACAATACGGGGTAACGCCCGGATCACGGTTTCCAAGCCTTTATTCCGGCTGAGTAAACCAAACGTGAGCAGCACGCGGTGATTTTGAAAAGATGATGCCTTTTTCAGCGGATTTACCACTGGGGCTTCCAGATCGGGGACGCCATGTTCAATGTATTGGATCTTTTCCGGAGCAATACCGTAGATGGAGGTGAGAAACTCGATCCCTCGCCGGCTCATTACGATCAGTCGGGCCGAGCGTTCGGCAATTATCTGGATGATGAGTTTCTGGGTGTAGGATGGCTCTCTCAGCACGGTGTGCAGTACCGAAAACAATGGTTTTTCCAGCCGGTGGATCAGGGGAAGGATATAAATACCACTCTCACCTCCGTAAATACCAAACTCATGCTCCAGCAGTACCGCACTGGCATCGCTGGTGTTAATAAGGGTAGCCGCCTGAATATAATCTTTCTGCTGGTTTTGCCTAATCACAAATTTCACATGATCCGGATAGTGATAAGTCAAAGGATCTTCTGAATCATTCATCGCAATACCAAAGCTATGTTCCCTAAACGAGTGATCAGAAAAGTTAGCCTTCACTGCCTTTTCCACATTATCGTTGAACGTAGCAATACCACATTCTCGGGGTAAGTAGGTGGAAATGTAGGCAATTTTCATGGTGCAGTGTAGTTTAAAATGACGTGAAAACTAGAAAAAATCAATCTTGTTAGGAGCAGGATCGCAGGAATAGGCCCACCCTCTGATACCTTAATCATCTTGGTGTATAGGTAGTTCAACCGTAAATGTACTACCCTGATGCTCCTGACTGGCTACGTAAATTTTGCCCTGATGCATATTAATAATTTTTTTAACGATGGACAGACCCAGGCCCGATGTATTCTCGCCTCGGATGCCTAGCCGACGAGCCTTCGTAAACTTCTCGAATAGCTGGGGCAGCTTATCTTGAGGAATACCTATACCGCTGTCTTGCACCGAGAGGGTAAAGCAACCTGTATTATGTGAGAGGCGTACGGTAATACTCCCTTCAGTTGGTGTAAATTTAAGAGCATTCACGACCAAATTGTCAATGACCTGTTTCAATAGTCTGCTATCGGCGGAAATTAGTAGAGCTTCTTTAGGTAGCTCGGTAGTTAGTGAGATAGCATACAGGTCGGCTTTAGCAGCAAAATGTTTGATCCTACTTTCTACCAACTCGCTAATATTCGTTGGCTTGCCCTCGAGTGTAAACTTGGCATCGTTCAGTTCAAGCAGTGTTAGTAGCGTTTCTATCAGTTGAGTGGCTTCCTCCTCTACGGTGTCTATCAGTTTTAGAAAGTGGGAGGCCACCGAAATACTGCCTTCTTGAATTCTCTGTTGAGCAAGACAGGAGAGCATTCGGATGCTGGAAAATGGATTTTTCAAATCATGCACCAGCATATGAATGATTTCCGAATTCCACTCACTAGATTTACCCAAAGTCTCCAACTGTTCGTAGCAATTGGTCACACTGGAAATATGAGCCACCACTTGTCCGCCATTTTCTTGTTTTTGTTCAATCAGAAAAGAGCGCAAGCTCAACAATTTGGCCTTATGTGTTTTATGATTAGCTCGTAGGTCATGATCCTGTCGGGCATTTTCGGAAGAAAAACTTCTGAGTATAGCCTCGAATTTATTCCGGTCTTGTGAATGGAAAAAATTGGGGATCTGTTGATAATCAGTTCGTTCTTTTAATTTAATAGCCCCATTCTCGCAATAGATATTGGCAAGATGGGTAATTTGCTGCGAGCCTATATCCCAGATAAAGAAAAACTCGGGCTCATTTTCGGCAATTTGCTTCTTCAGATTAGCAATCATTGAAAAAAGTGGCTTTTTGGTGAATAAAAGTTTTTGCCATCTCAAGTTTTACATTTTGGTATTATACCTATCACATTATCCCGGGTGGATTGACTTTTTGTATTTCTTAGTTTACTGTGCAAAGAGCGCCCGGTTAAATGTTAGAGAGCGAGATAAAAAAGCTAATTGGTAAGATACAGCTCTCTTTTTGAAAAAAGCCAAAGAAAGGCGATTTCAATTAGCTGAAACCGCCTTGTCAAAACACATTACATTCGGATCAGTGAAGGGAGCGATAACGGTGGGTGTAAAACCCGTCGCGCATTGAACTACTCCGTTCTTCGCCGTGAGAAAAATTAGTTAGCTCCGTAACGCTCAACTGCTTAACATTTTCTCTTTGATACTGTATGTTTTTTCTCTCCTCAATCATTCTCAATTTTTTCATCAATTATCTATTTTTGTGGTCATTAAATTTTACTTGCTCTTTAGTGCACGGCATCTAGTGTACTTGGTTGTGCTAATGACAGATAGTTTTCTAGATCATTCCGCAAGGGTTATTTTTAAGTATTTTACTACCGCTACAGGTAATTTTATCACTTCTATGGCATCTGCCTATTAACTGTCAACTGAGTCTCAACCTTAATATTAATAGCCTCCTTCGGGTGAAGGCCATGAGTCCATACACAGTCTAATTATTGGTTTCCAAACTCTGAGATAGTTTATCAATTTCTCCTTCAATTTTGCCAATAGCAGCACTAATCTCTTCGTAGGACCTGCTCCAATCTTCTTCTTTAATTGATTTTACTTCTACGATTCTTTCGTTTACCGTTTCTTTTTCGTCCTGCAACTCAGCGATTGCCGAAGAAATGTCGCTCTGTGCTGCCTGGTTAGATGATTTCTTAGAAACTTTCTCAAGCTCGCTTATCCGGTCATCAATTTTGCTACTTCGGTCTTCCAGTTCCTTTACTCTGGTTTCGCGGAAATCAGAATAATACTGTTTTCTGGCTGCGTAGGCCTCCTGGGTTTTTTCTTCAGCTTCCTGGGTCGCTTCTTGGGCATCCTTCAGGTCGTCTTGTACATCAGACTTGGTCAGCGGTTTCGTGCATCCCCCAATAATCAGTGTACATAAGACAACTACGAAAGCGGAGGGAAGTCGGTGTAAAAAAGTATTTGTTTTCATTTTTATAATCGTAAAAAGTGTAGAAAATTAAGTAAACAAAGTTTTGTAGCGATAATGTCAGCAACTGCCTAAAGCAGTCACGGTAAAACTGTGACCGCTTGCTTAGGTATAGATCAAATATTATCACGATTGAGTAGGCTTTAAATTCATCTTTTGTATAGTAAATTGCCCATCATATTCCTACAGTCCTACTCCTACGTAGAATTGTAAGGCCTGATTCTTTCTATCATTGATTAAGCCTTCCCAGACGGCATCTTCGGTAATCCCCCTCAATCCTAAATCGTAGCGAAAGCCGATCGTTACCAGGTTTAGATCGGCTGCGATCCCGGCCACAACTCCATAATCCCAGGTATTAAACCCCTTTCGGTCTAACTCGCCTAGGCGGTCTTCTAACGTTCCGTCTACCTGGGTGCTGGCATCCAGTAAGTAGCTAAGATACGGGCCTACGTGTAGGTTAAGTACTTCGCTGATCGTAAATTTTGCCAGCAGCGGTAGTTCTATGTAGCTCAGGTTGGTTTCTACATCCCCGGTAAAGGCCTGCGGGTCGCCTTCTACCAGATCCTGAAAGAGGTTATCGCCTTCATCGTAGGATATTTGATTACCCTTCGTCGTAAACAGCAGTTCAGGCTGAATACTGAAGGATTCACTAACGGCCAATTCCGTAAATATACCGACATTAAAACCAAGTCGTAAATTTTGATCGCCCAGCGATTCTTTATAAAAATTGGATAAATTGACCCCAGCTTTTATGCCGAAGCGGGAGTCATCTCCTTGCCCCTGAGCAGAGATGGGTAAAATTAAAATCCAGCCGAGTGCCAGACATACGCAAGTTTGTGTTATCTTCTTCATATTTATAGCTTTAAAAAAGTGGTAATTCCTGGTGAGCATATTGCTTGTTTTTTGCTCTTCAGATTCTTAAAAAGTTGTAAAAATAGGGTATTCCAAAAGGAACATCCGGGGTAAAATCGTCGCCTGTTATTAATGCGCGGTTGTGACTCTTTCTATTAATTATTGGTTTCCAGGCTCTGGGAAAGGTTGTCAATTTCTCCCTCTATTTTGCCAATAGCAGCACTGATCTCATCGTACGAAGCACTCCAGTCTTCTTCTTTGATTGATTTTACCTTCACGATTTTCTCATTCAATGTTTCTTTTTCGTCCTGTAGCTCCTGTACCGCCGAGGCAATATCTACTTGGGCAGCTTGGTTAGAAGATTTTTCAGAAACCTGTTTAAGCTTAGCGATTTGCTGACCAATTTTGTTGCTACGGTCTTCCAGTTCTTTAACTTGTGTCTTGTGCGTATCAGCGTAAAACTGTTCTTGCGCTGCCCGGGCTTCCTGAGTCTCCTCCTGCGCTTCCTGGGTCGCTTCCTGGGCATCCTTCAGATCATCCTGTACATCGGACTTGGTCGTAGGGCCATCACATCCTCCCAAAACTGTTGCCCCTAGGACAACAGCCAAGGCAAAGGGTAATCGATAGAAATAAATAGTCGTTTTCATTCTTATTATATTATAGTAAAAAATAGTAGGTGAAAAATTTAGTTAATGGTTGAAGAAATATCTACAACAAAGTTTATGGCTAAGCATTCACTGGGTGATGCGGATGACCCAGTGATCTAAGCATTTGGATATGCATATGAATTCCCTGAATAAAGGTAGGGATAACCTGATAACGCAGCTGAAACTCATTAGCCGTTTGCTCTACAATCTGAGCAATTCGGCGGTAATGCACATGGCAAATATTAGGGAACAGATGGTGCTCTATCTGAAAGTTAAGCCCCCCAATGTACCAATTCAGGAAACGGTTGTTCCGGGCAAAGTTGGCCGTAGTGTGCAATTGGTGAATAGCCCACGCATTTTCAATATTTCCAGCCGTATTGGGCAGTGGCTGGTCTACTCCCTCAACAATATGAGCCATTTGAAATACCAATGTGACAATGTAACCGGCCACTAAGTGCATAGAAAGCACGCCGATCAGCACCTGCCACCAGAGCAGTGGAGTAATCAATATGGGTAGTGCTACGATAAAAAAGAGATACAGTCCTTTGGTAAATAACAGTATAAACAGCTCAGTACGAAGCGTTGACTTGTGGTGCAGTATCATTCCCGTGCGGTTGTAGTTGAGTAGCTTAATTAGATCGCTGAAAATAAAAAACAGCGTATTAAAACCGTAGAGAAAAAAGGAGTAAACATGCTGATATCGATGAATCCACCGGAGGGAAGCATGATGCGATAAGCGGATTACAATCTTCGTTTTAATATCCTCGTCCAGACCGTAGATATTGGTATAAGTATGATGGAAGATATTGTGCTGGATTTTCCAGACGAAAGGACTAGCTCCAATAAAGTAGGTAATATAACCCACCCAGCGATTAATAGTGGCGCTACGGGAATAGGAACCATGCAGCGCATCGTGCATGACTGACATCCCGATACCAGCCATTGCTACCCCCATTAGTATCGCCAAAGGTAGTAAGAACCAAGGGTTTACTGAGAGGAACAAAACAGCCAGGTAGGCCCCCAGGTATGTCCCGACCAGTACCATAGACTTGATAGTCATTTCCCGGTTGCCATAGCGGGAAATTTGATTGTCTTTAAAATAGTGATTGACTTTCTTTCTGAGGAGAGGAAAAAAATCAGAATGATCCCGATCGATAAATTTGGCGGAAACTTTCATAAGCAAGATGAATAAATAACTTTTCTATTAATCAAACCTAATACATAGGAAAAAAGTAAAAGAATCCCGGTTTTACCTTAGCGGTTATTTTCTTTCAACTTACTTCCTCTACGAGTAATTTTGTCAATTTCATATCGGGCATGCTTGCTTTTATTCAGCTAAGTTATAAAGTTAGCAGTAAAGTAACCTACGTATCGTGGTTAAAGCGTGACCTTAGTAAATTTTCTACAAACCATTTCGTCAAAACAGAACATACTAATTATATTATACCTACCTTAGTTCATGGACAATATTTTTCCTAAGGGATCGGAAGTATACGCTAAAGTGAATCCTACCCTTAAATTAGTAGTAAGGCGATACGTGAAGCGTATTTACTACTGCACCATTCAAGAGAACCCTGCTCATAAGGATCTGGTGTATTTTGAACGAGAGTTGATGGGTGATCCTCCAACACCGGAATAATATTGGGTCAAATTTTTTTATTTCTAAATCTCAAACAAATGTCTAAAGAAAAAGAAGGTAAAAAAAAGAGCAGCAAAAAGGCGCCGGAAAAAAACCTTAAAGAAAAGAGGGCAGCCAAAGCGGCCAAACGTGAAGCAAAAAGGCGAGAGCAACGAGATTGACTCTAAATTTCAGCCACTTGACTTGGCTAAAGCTCCAGTCTGATCCATGACCTCTATCTTACGAGTGAGTTTCAGTACCGAAGCGGCCGAGAAATGACCGGGTGGCTGCTTAATAAACTGGAAGGGGGTAAAATACTGATTGCCTGAAATAAACAGCGCATCCAGATGTCTTTGGTTTACTTCGCTAAGCATATTGTTAATACGCTGGTAGATATGATGACGGGCGCGTTCCCGTTGTGCCAATCGGGTGAACGTATAGTCAGCAGGTTCTAAAATGCGCCTTTGGTGAAGAAAGGTTCGGGCTAGTGCCTTAAGAGCGGTTAATTGGTCGGTACGGAGAGCCTGCTCAAAAGGGTAGGAAGCCAGTCGCTCAACGTGGCTTTCATTCCAACGGATTAAGTCCAGGTAATCACTGACCCGCTGTTGATGCTCGTAGATCGTTTGAAGGCGATCCTCGTAACGATTAATCTGAGCAGCGGGAATGCTAACTTGGTAGGAGATATAGGTGAGCAGCGAATCGATGTGCTCAAAAGGATTTGTCTCCGGAAAACGATTCATCAATTTGACGAATGCTAATTGGTCAGCGAAGCCCAATTGGTTGTGGGAGCGACGACAACTACGAATCAGCGCAAAATCCTCACGGGAAAACTGCGCTTGCTCCACGAGGGGCTGCTTGGAAAAGTGAGCGTTTTCTATGGCCAGTAGGTTAGGTCAAAGTTGATACTGTTAACGAGTGTTTTGTAGCTAGACAAACTTTGGTAATAAGGTACATAGAATAATAAAATGATTCGTTACCTTAACGGCGTAAAACGCCTTATTAGTAGAATCTCATAATTTCTTATGGTAATCGGGTATGTGCGTGTTTCTCAAGCTGATCAGTCAGCCGAAAGTCAGAAGAACCTAATCAGCCGATACCTGACCAAACAGCGATGGCATTTAGACGAATGGATTGAAGTAGTAGCTTCATCGCGTAAGTCGTTCGAGAAGCGAAGGATTACTGAGCTATTGGATAAAGTTTCCTGCCAGGATATTGTGGTTGCCTCTGAACTGTCACGACTGGGCCGATCAATTAAAGAAGTGTTGGGTATCCTTCAGCAACTTATTCAAGAGAAGGGCGGTCGGTTAGTGCTGATCAAACAAGGGTTAGATTTAAATCCGTCCAATGCCGACGATATGACCAATAAGATTCTACTCACCGTCTTTTCCATGCTGGCCGAGCTAGAATGGGACTTTATCTCTGAGCGCACCAAAGAAGGACTCCGGGTTCGGAAAGCCCTGGGCATCAAGCTAGGCAAACCCAAGGGCACCATTCAGGCTTCTATCTACGATAAGGATAAAGACCGTATTTTTCACCTGCACGCCCTCTGCGTTCCCCTCTCTACCATCATCAATCAACACCTGGGCTACGGCAAGTATAGTTCTTTGAAACAATACATAGACAAACGGAAAGCCATTTCACCTTACCAATAACTTGACCGATGGTATCAATCACGGCACTTCATAAGAATCATGCTATTATTGGTCAACCGGTGTTTGACGTTTTTCCGTATAGTCCGATGTGCTCTAAAGCTGTCGTGTGTCCAACCTACGTGCCACTTTGTAATAAGTGTTGGCCAACGAACTTTACCGATTGCTTCGTAGTACCGTTTGTTTCTGTTTTTCTTGAGAATATCTTTGGTGAATACAAAGCGATCCGAACCAGAAAGCCACCTCAAGCTATCTATTCCATAGTATTCATAGGAAATACCATACCATCAAGTTATCATGAAACACGCCGCACAAACGATTCTAGATCAGCAGCAGTATATTATGGACACCTGGCAAGAGACGGTCGAGCGGAAGATAACCGCTTCCCTCCACGCTAATAAGATTGCGTTATACGACCACCTACCGCATATGATCCGCGATATTGCCGATATTCTGATCCGATTCCATGGGGCAGAAGAGTTGCCCAAAGACGAAAAGTATCAGGAGATTGTTTTCAATAGCCATGAACACGGACGCCACCGGGCTACTTCGGAAGGGTATACGATCGACCAGATCATGCACGAGTATATTGTCTTTCATCGTACGCTCACCAACACCCTTCGGACTCATAATACCTACAATGCCGATGTGGCCGACTTGCTGAAGTATATCATTGAAACGGCCATGCTCCAATCAGCGACAGCGTTTAATGATTCTTTACAGCAGATGCAGGAGAAGTTGGTAGGCACCTTAGCGCACGATCTGCGCAATCCGCTGAGTACCACCTACAGTTTACTAGACCTGATATCCGGCCCAGGAAGGAGTGACAATTTCGAGATGCTACGGCTGATGGCAGTACGCAGCGTGCAGAAAGCCCTCAAACTAACCGAACAATTACTTGACTCAGTAGCAGTAAGTGCTGGCGAAGGGATGTTGCTTACCTTTGCCGAAATCGATATTGTTAAAGAGGTACAAGCCGTATACGATGAGGCCAGCCATATTTACACCCAAAAGATCGTGTTGGAATGTCCTGAAGAGAAGATCACCGGTGTGATCGATGGAGTAGCTATTCGGCGGCTATTAGAAAATCTGCTCACCAACGCCATCAAGTACGGGGATATCAACCAAGCGGTCACCATCGAAGTAGAAGATTCCGAAGAGCAGGTTCGTCTCAGTGTCCATAACTACGGCAATCCTATCCCCCTCGAGCGACAACGGATGATTTTCAACTTTCTGGATCATACCGCTGAAAACAAGGATAGAAAGCAACAGAGTTGGGGCATGGGACTTACGCTGATCAAGATCGTGACTGAATCTCATGAGGGGCAAGTGTCTCTAAGCAGTGATGCTGAAGCGGGCACCAAGTTTACTATTACGCTAAGTAAAGAGAATGGACCCGGAAAGAGACGTACCCGCCTATTTGAGAAAGGGCAGGTTTCGGCTTAACCTACTAGTCAGCATCAGCATCACCCTTCTTCTCTAGTTCTTCCTTAAGCCCAGTGGGTAGCCCTTCTACATCGGCTAAAGAAAAGCATACTTCGTTGTTGTTCTCTTCAGGAATAACACTAAAGGTAGCATCCGTTTCCAGAATTACGGCGTATACTTGGTCTATGTTTTTGAGCCCACTTTCTCGGATACTCGCTAGAATTTCCGGTTTCAGTATTCGCTCTTTCTCCATATTATCTAGTAGGTACTCTCCTTGATACAACAAAAGCTGCGGAGTAGACCGAGCCAACTTACTAATGGCCTTTGAGTCTAACATCACCTTGGTGAGTAGGTACTGTAGTAACATCAGCATGAGAATACCGATGGCACCGTCTACAATGCCTACGCTCTCTAGCACAATGGTGGAAGCCACCAACGAGCCCATCGCTACGGTAACAATCCAATCGAAATTGTTCATTTGTGAGGTAGAGCGTTTACCGAACAGCCGGATATACAGGATAACCAGTATGTAAACGAAGGGAACGGTCACTATTATTCGTACTACCCCTTCTAGACTCGTAAAGAATATCTTATCCATGGTGGGTAGTTTTAATAGCTGTTGTCGGTACCTTCATTAGGGTTGAACATTGCCCTAATAAAAAGGTTTTCTCTTTATTCCGTACCCACCAGTTATTAAGCAACCAGTCTATTGAGCACGTTAAAAGAAATTGTCCGCTACCTGGTAATAGTAGTAAGCGCCGTTGTTATTTTGGCAACTTTACTATCACTGCCATTTGATGTAAACGTATGGTGGGTCAAAGCCCTGGATTTTCCACGCCCCCAATGTTGGGTGGTAGCGGTAATTTGCTTGGGAGCCTTTGCCATTCTAAATAGCCGATGGGCTTTCTGGTCCCGGTTTTTGATGATAGGATTGGTTGTCAGTATCGGATGGCAGAGCTATTTTATCTATCCCTATACACCCTTGGCTCAACAGGTTCTAAAGCAGGCCAGTCAAGCGGAAATTACTTCTGGAGCTACCGTTCGCCTCCTGATTGCCAATGTATACATGTATAACAGGCAAGCACCTGACTTTTTGAATATAGCTGCTCAGGCTAATCCTGATATGATCCTGGTGATGGAAACTAATCAGTGGTGGATTGACCAGTTGCAACCACTGCGGGAACAATACGAATATTATCGGGAGTATCCGGCAGGTAATACCTACGGGATGGCTCTATATGCTCGCTTTCCGATGGCAGACACCCAGATTAAGTTCTTCAACCAAGATAGCGTACCTTCTTTTCATACTACCCTAAAGCTTCCGAACCAACAGTCGTTTCGCTTTCACGGAGTGCACCCGGTGCCTCCGGTGTATAATGAACATCCCGATAACCAGGGAAAACAGGAAGTGGCCCTACTAAAGGTAGGTAACCTGCTGAATCAAAACGAAGATCCTGCTTTGGTTGCAGAGGACTTCAACGATGTGGCTTGGTCCAATACATCACGCTTGTTTCAGGTACAAGGACAGTTACAAGATGCACGAGTTGGCCGCGGCCTCTATAATACGTTTGATGCTACCTCTTGGCTTATGCGTTGGCCATTAGACCATGTGTACGCTAGTCATGAGTTTCGTTTGATTGAGTTAAAAAGATTGGGTAAGTTCGGCTCGGATCATTTTCCAGTATATGCCGAACTCGTTCTAGTTGAATAAAGAAGTTATGGAAAGAGATCAAACTGCAAGAGGGCTTCCGCCATAGCTCACGCTGCTCGTGTTATTTTCTTAGGAAATGTTCCTAAAGTAAAGAGATTGAAACGCTATCCCTTTTGGTGCTAGAACCGGTGTGGCAGTGTACTAAAGAACGGAATGCCCCAAGAAAAACCAGTTCCCCTGGATTAAACCTTGAAAGAATAGCTTTTGAACGATCAATTCTGGCAAACTATTCCATTATAAACTCGCAAATCCTTAGCGTTTGTTCCACGACGGCCAACGTCCTGTGTGGGACGCCCCGCGTGAAAAAAAACACGAATATGGGCCGCCCAGGATGGGAGTTACCTATACTATTGCTTCGGCTCTTTTAGTTAGGTCATTTAGGTCATTCTTTTCTTTGATGGTTTCGTTTCCTAAACTTAAAACCATCTTAGCATGCTTGATGACAGCTTTCTTGTGGCTTTCTTTGCATGTGAATTGATATATCGTTACTAATGCGTCCATCAATCGAATGATCACCGCAGTACTTCCTCTTGAAAACTGCCGGATTTGGTTAAAAGCAGCATCTAAAATTCCCTCGAACTTCAATATATCAGCAATGATCTTGAGATTTCCTTCACTGTCAAAACGATATTTTGAAGGGAATTCAGCTTGCGCCAAATAGCACATAGTGGCTGTAAGGTTATCAATACAACAGATTGCCGTATACGGGTCATTTATTCCGGGTGAGAGCGCACGGGAAGCTATTTCAACCATTTGGTCGATAGAGAATTCAAGGTCTTGTTGAGATGTTTTTGTTTTACCGATCACGAAATGCTTTAAAATGCTTTGAAGCTCTGGTTTACCCCAATTTTCATTCGAATAGACCAAGCCTATCGCTGTCCCTTCCACGATGTAACCTCCGGGTCTGTAGTGCAGTTCAAGCAGTGAATCTCTCTTTCCGATAATTTCCATCAACGCTTCCTGATCGATATACTGAAGATAACCGCTTTTAGGGGATTTTATGGCAATACGCTTTTGATAAGCTGAAATAGCAGAAAAAGCATCCACGTTTTCTTCAGGTTCTTTTTCCTTCCCCATTTTTTCTGGGAACAAGGTTTCTAGTTGTTTAGAGATAAAGTCTGAAATATTAGAAACTACTTCATCTGCTTGAATGCTTACGGCGATCCGGTGGATAAAAATGATTAGTAAAACAATATTTGTTACAGATATTATAATTGCCACAATGATGGATAAGGAAGGTATAAAAGTGTAATCCTTTCCGTCTTTTATGGCATTTAAAACGAGCAGACAATAGAGAAAAGTTGAAATGTATAAGCCTAACACCAACTGAGTCAGACGATCAGACATGAAGTTTTTAATGAGCCTTGGGCCGAATTGAGAAGATGCCAGCGTAAGGACTACAAGGGTGATGGAAAATACAGTTCCTGCCACGCCCATCATTGCTCCGGAAATAGTGGATAATATAATACGGGCAGAATCCGCATTGTCGACAACAAAGAAACGACCTAAGCCATCTTGCCGTAAATGAAAAATACCATCCAAAGATACCAGCCCAAATGATAGCAGGATTGAAATAATGATAATCATCACCGGAATAAACCAGAAAGTTGCTTTCAATTTGTCCCACTTAAACAATAGTTTTTTCATTTTTTAAATCATAAAGTTAAAGTGAGTTAACTCGGTCATCCTTTTCATTGGCTACAACACCGAGATAGACGAGGGGTGTCCCACGCCATATAGCCTTTGTTTTCAATAATACCTTTTCTCGTGGTTTCAGACAAAATAGTGGTTTGAATTGATAGGTAGTACCATTACAATGGTGGTCTTTAATTAACATAAGGCACATTTATAACAACGTAAAATATCCTTCCGTAGGATAGTTAAAAGCAGCCGATATAAACTCGATACCCTTAGCGTAAAAAAAAACACGAATATGGGAGTTACCTATTATAGGGCTTTAGCTAATGATAAATGTAGGTAAAGCAAATTGTTTCCTCCCCATTAACAACCTCATATGCATTCAGGCTAAGTCAGTAAAAAGCCGTCAGCTAGTATGCTAAAGCCAGTAATATAATTTCACTCTGGCCATAGTATTCATATTCCCCAATACACTATAACTTTTGTAGGGCAAAAGGTGTCACCGTAATTGTTGCAGAAGCTATAATTTTGCGAACTAATTAAGATAAGGGCAATCGCATATTCTGGTATCAGGGAATTGTTTAGGTAGGTATTTTCACTTAACCGGCATCATTGTTACCGTTTTCTTGTTAGTAGGATAGTAACATGCTGGGTTTTTGAGAAATTTGCTACCGATCATGTATGGAAATAACTGTTACCAGTAAGGATAGATTAGGAGTGATGCAGACTATTGCTTCGGCATTGCATGTGCCTTTGGTGATCAAAAATCATATACATGGCTTTCAATTACCAAAGTGGCTAGGTTTAGGCACTGTGGAGACCTTTCAATTGCACGATGGACTCAGCTTAATATTTATTCAAGGCACTTTAAAAGAAGACCTGCTCATCCATCTGGAACAACTGAGATATCACCCGCTTCGCTTGATTTTCTGTAGAAAGGGTAAATTAATTCACTCGGTTAGTGCCCGCCTCATTCAGTATCAACTCAACGCATCAGAAAATTCTCTGTCGGCCTGTTCCGGCAGCGTAGACCAGTTTTTTCGTTTTCACGCCCGCATTGAGCAAGCAGTCTATATTATTGAAATCAATCGACCATTTTATCTGAACCGTATCGATGCCGGGTTGGAAACCATCCACCCCGAATTAGAAAAGACTTTCAGGGACGTGGATGCGCAATATCCTTTCCTTTACCAGGGATATTACAGCATAGGGGTCTCGGAATGTTTAAATCAGATTCAGCGAACCCAGTATCAGGGGCTTATTTTACGCACATTTCTGGAGTCTAAGGTGCTGGAACTACTATCGCTGGTACTTAGCCAATACAGCGACGATCAAAAGCCCAGCTACGAACAGGTAATATTACGGGAGCAGGATGAAGTGGTACTATTGCAGGCGAAGACAATTATCATGAACCGATTGCAAAATCCGCCTTCCATCAAAGAACTGGCTCGTATGATCGGCATCAACGAATTGAAGTTAAAACGAGGATATAAGCAACTGTTTCATACTACGATCTATAATCACATTCGGCAAGAGCGGCTTAACCTGGCTAAGGTGCTCCTAGCCGAAGACAAATGGAACGTTGGAGAGGTAGCTCAGCGAGTTGGATATACCAACAAAAGCCATTTTGCTACCAAATTTAAGGAGAAGTTCGGCATGTTTCCTAAGCAGTTTCAGCAAACCTTGTTATCAAAAGAATAATAAGTTTCCTAAAAGGGCAAATTAGTTACCGGAGTGAACACTTAATATGAAACTGATTGGCTACCTTGGAAGTTGGCGGTCAGCAACATTCGTTTCTATTGGTTAGCCTATAGCTTAAATCAGTAAAAGCGAACTTCGTTTATCCCCGGACCAAATCGCCTGATGAATTCATTTCCGAAGGAATGTATCCTTTGGAGTTTTTACCATATAGCTATTCCCATGAAAATACATCTAGAATCGTACTTCCTGCACGATCTTATGACATTACTGGAACAACAATTAACCCAGGACTATCTGGTTCATCAGCAGGACATACTCAAGATCAGTACGCCCGATTATACCAGCCGCTTCCGGGCTCTGGACTTTTCTCAGGGATTAGGCTGCTTTTATCTGGATATGCGTTTAGAAGATGATCTGGAGGTCTTCTTCGATATTGAACATTATCATCCTTTACGTTTTCTGTATTGTTTAGAGGGTGGTTTTTCTCATTCCGGGGTGTCGGGTCGGCTCCAGCACCAGATTCGGGCCGGTCAGTTTATTGCCTATGCCTGTATTCAGGAGCAGGAGCAAAAGATTCGGTTTCCGGGTCGGCAAGCGGTAAAGTGCCTGGGAATCCAGCTTATTCGGCACGACTTTACGCAACACCGGGATATATCCCATTTATCCGCCACGATCAGGAATATTATCGAGGATACCCGAGCGAAACAACCCTATTTGCTACATCAGACGTATGCGCCGGTGATTTCCCCCTGCTTGGTGGACACTATTCAAAATAAAAAAACCGGATTCTCGGGTAACCTTCTATTTGAAGCTCACGCGCTGGAGATTTTGGCCTATCAGTTAGAGGAGTACCATTAAAGGCACTATTTCCCCATACTCCCTTAAGATATTCTTATGTGGGATTCGGAACGTCTTCTATACCGGAAAAAGAAGCTATAATGAAACCACCGCAGATTTTAAACTTTAAAACGATATCTGGCGAAAGCAATGGAAACGAGACTAAAGATCGTGCACGAAACAGCCTATGAATTTAGTAGAGAGGTTTTTATTGAACCGCATTGCTTAAGATTTAAACCCAGGGTCACTCCCCACAATAAGCTCGAAAGTTTTGATATAGACATATTCTCAACCCCAACTGGTTTGTCAGAACAAATTGACGCGGAAAACAATCTGGTACATTTCTGCTGGTTTAGTGGGATGTACGAAAAACTAAGTATTCGTTCGGAGTCGGTGGTACGCCTGGAAGATAATAATCCTTTTGACTTTATTCTGTTTCCTGATCGCTATTTTGATATGCCCTTCGACTATCCACCGCCTCTTAATGACTTGCTATACGCAGCATTAGACACCACAAACATCGATGATACCCTTATTGAATATGGTAACCGTATTCTGGCAGATACCTCTTAGAGCGTGTTTGAACTTTATCCTTTAGCTTTCTAATGGTTATTTTCCGTCCATACTTCGGCTTTTTTTCAAGCGATAGCTTAGGCTATCCCTATCAAAAAGAGCCTCGTCTGGCTGAAAAATACCTCATAATAAATTCTAAAAATAAAATCCAAACACGCTCTTACAAAACTATTAATTATATCACCGCTCTTACTAACCAAATTTGTCAAGATTTCACTTTGGAAACCCGACTTGAAGGTGAACCTTTGGAATCTGGAATCACTTTTGATTTAAAGAAAGGGTCTTGTCGAGATCTTTCCTGGATGCAAATCCAGTTACTCCGACACATGGGCATTGCTGCTAGGTTCGTAAGTGGTTATTTTTTTGTTGAGTCAGAACACCCGAAACCCGAATTGCATGCCTGGGTGGAGGTGTATCTGCCCGGAGCAGGATGGGTTGGATTTGACCCGAGTAACGGAATGATAGCCGGTAGCTCTCATGTTCCGATCTGTTCTAGTTCACGATACGAAAATACGATGCCAGTGACTGGCTCATTTAGAGGTGATGCTACTAGTGTTTTGATCACATCGCTATCCATGGTGCGCATGTAAGTGTTTTCACTTTAAACAGAAATGATCAAATTTTAAATACACAGCATCACTTCAAAGCCTCCAATGGTTGCATAGGTCATCTTCATGTATTTAAAGCCTAAAGTAGGTTTATTAAACGTTTGAATTTTACATGACTTGGGCAGCCTCATCCACAGTACCACATTGTTGAGGCTTTTGCACTCTCGACGGTGGCCGTGGAGACCCTGCCGCATCATGAATTAATACTTCAGAACGCTTCCCCTTATCTTTCATCTGTAGGGTGGATACTCATAGTCAGTGTTCTGATCCTTAGAGCCGCCACACTATCCACCTCCTCCCATCCTTGTCAAGTTAACTCACCTCGTTTCAAACCCTCAAGGGAAGTAACACCGGCCTCATCCTTCGTCCGCCCTTGACCGTTTGACTCGGTGGGTTGCGGTGCCCATGTGGGGGAAGGCTGGCAGCGGCGGTGGATGCCCCTTTTTTTCTTATGGGGGAAAGGCCAACTGCGGTATAGCAGAAAACTTGACGAAAAATTGTCATTTACAATGGTGCATTATACTGGGTTTTGGGTAGATTGATTCATCTTTTTTTCTATCAATGTGTAGCAAATCCTATCAAAAAGGGACAAAAGAGCACTTTTTAATCTGAAAAATAGGAAGAAAATTTCCCCTGGAAAACAGCTATCCATCATGTATATTGGGGTACATTTGCTAAGAAACCCACTCGTTGTTATCCATGCTTATGAATTGATGAACCTATAAATATCAATCGCTTGCTATTCCTAGAAACGCTATTTCCTTTTTAGAAAAGGGAAAGATTACAACGGCTATTTGTGCCGAAGTGAGAAAGGAATATTGCTACAGTTACCGATGAAATTAGTTCGTAGAAACAGCCATCTAAAATTAACCAGTCCTATTCTTCATTACATCTCCATCCTATGAAACCTCCGACTTTTCTAACCAATCTACCGGCTACAGTATGCTACGATTATCTTTTATGTACCTACAGTCGCAATTGCTACAAGAGCATCAAAACTTTATATCGTCAGTTCTTCTACTACTGGATATGTAGCCAATCCACGAACTGGTTCTGCGGTACAAAAAAGAAAAAAGTCTTATTTGGGCTGTACCAAAAAGACCATAAGGGCGAAGCGCAATTTTGGCTATACCGAGCCCGAGGGAAGTTGCTAAATATCTTCTCGATAGACCCACTAAAAGGGGGTACTGCCTATTGGGTGAATTCGGAAGAGGGTATGGGTAAAATCATAATAGTTCTTCCGAATCCATCGCCCCCCTCTTCCGATTTCATTGATCGCAAATCGCTTTTACTCCTTATTAATAAATTTATCGATTATAATTATCGGATATATAGTACCCCTATTACGATTTCATCGATGTCAACTAATGAAATCAAAACTACTCATCAAGGTGAGAGACAGGCTTACTCCGTGGATAAGTATCAAGCGTTTAAAATGCCTCTCTCACTGCTGAAGAGATTGAGAGTTTTAGCGATCATGCTATCTTCCAAAACTCAGGTCATCATGCCAGCATTAACAACTGAAGTTTTCCAAAAGCTACCATCTTACCTCACGATGCACCGAATCATTCGCCCTGCAAAACAAAGTTCATTCCCACCCGCACGACATGAGCAACCTGATCACCTTTTACCCCAATGCCCAGAATTGGCACAGGTAGCATCTTTGCCAAAAAAGCCAGCGAGATGGGATTTTGCAAGTTCCTCTCTAAGTCTCTGTTATTCAGTGATTTACACCTGCATAGTTTTTGGCTCAATTACTTCTATTCTCTAACCCCTTGATTATCAAGCCCAAAAAAGTTCTTTACGATGAGTACTTCTAAAAAAATCAATGTCTCCAATGCTTTTCACGGGCGCCTCGATCAAGAAACCCGTAGGCTCAAGCTTTCCTACAAAGAATACCTGGAAGCGGCCGGTACGTTCTTCATCGCCCGACAGATAGACCCCAGGAAGTATCAGGCCGGACAGTCCGAGGAACTGGCCCAACTGATTCGGTCTGGTCTAGATCGGCTCTTCTCATTGCTGGTTTCTCAGGAACAGCATGTGCTCAGAGCCATCCATACTGAAGCGAGCAAAGCCCGCATCATGGGCGAGCTATCGGTGAATCATTTGCTGCGACTGCTGACCGAGGATGAAAGCAGCTTTCAAGCCCTTCAGCAGCAAGACCAGCAGTACCTCGTTCAGCGTCTACGCCAAGTATCCAAGCAACTATATGCAGTACAGCACAACTCTCAAGATCAGGCATAGACAACCCTTTACCATTAACCCTTAAACCCTCAAACGATGCATACGAAAATCATTCATCCCAAACGAGACGGCCGCTTTGTGTTTGCCAACCGAGGCTCTTGTCAGAAAACAGTCAGCTACTTAGGCCACGATGCCAAAGCCCGTAACGAAACCGTGCAATTCTTTGACCAAGATCAAAATGAGATAACTCCGGAAGAAGTACGAAGTATGGTTGATCAGAATGCAAAAGGCTTACGAAAAGAACAGGAAAAGTTTTATTCGTTAGTCATATCCCCTTCGCAGGCTGAATTAGTGCATCTAAAGAATGACCCTGCCAAACTACAAGAATACACCCGAGCAGTCATGCAAAATTATGCGAGGAACTTTAGCCTGAAAGATGACAACCAAATACTGCCTTCGAAATTAGTCTGGTATGCCACCATTCATCAGGACCGAACCGAAAAAGAAGGAGAGCGAAAAGGGACTATCAAAAAAGGCCACCATACCCATGTACATATCCTGGTGAGTGCTCAGGACCGAAATAGGCAGTACCGCCTGAACCCAAAAGGCTGGAAAAGCCGCTTCACCTTCAAAGACTGGCAGGTACAAAACGGAAAAACGTTTCAGCAGCTCTTTGACTACCGGCAGGAGACTACGTCAAAAAAGCTTACCGCCGGTATGCCCGAGGCAACCCAGCTTCGTCATCGGGAGCGTATCCGCTATAAAGTGGCTTACCTCAATCAGTACTTCACGGGGCACTGGAAATTGGATGAAAGCAGAGTTTTAGCCATCGCCAGCGAGCAGCACTACGGCAAAGGCTTTTTCTTTCGGTTGCATCACCTCACAAAACACTATCAGCAAGGAAAGCTGGTCAATAATCCGTATCACATGCTAGAAACTGGCAAAGACGAATCATTGACCTTTCTTGAACGTACGCTGTTACATCTGGGAAAGCGGTCGTCAGAAATGAGTAATGAAGTAGAGCATCCTGATGTCGAGAAGCGAAAAAAGAAGCAACAACGTTCCTCTTCGCATCCGCAGATGGAAAGGTGAGTTACAATTGATACCAATATGAGACTCTACCATAGTTCCCTTATTGTTTGTAGTTCCTTCATGCCAATCGTTTCGGGCAGAGGATCTTTCTATCAGCTACTTCTTTAAAGTTAGTAAGCAGAATGGGTGGATTACCAATAGAGTTTTTGAGATTAGTACATGGGTACGAGACTACGAAACTAATGTCGTAACTTTGAACGGATACCTATTTTGCTAGTCGTTGATGGTTACGAAAGTTAACAAGTTAACAAGAAAGCCACTTTATGAATCATCTTCCTCTTTACCATTCGTCATTTTTTCATTCGTCATGGGGCACTAGTAAATTAAACTATCTAATGAGGATACAAGCGTTAGAAACAATTATTACTGAAACTAAAAAGAATTTAAGAGGCACCTTGACGAATCCTGTTCTTGATTTTGCCTTGATGTTTACTAACTAATATTTCTTCTAGTTGATCCATATCGTGACTGAGTTTTTGCTCAATCACTTTCGCATAGACCTGGGTAGTCCGTAAGCTGGTATGTCCTAACATTTTACTTACTGACTCAATAGGTACGCCATTTGCCAAGGTGACTGTTGTCGCAAAAGTATGTCTTGCTAAATGATAGGTCAGGTTCTTATCTATTCCACAAAGATGGGCAATCTCCTTAAGGTAGGCATTGGTTTTCTGGTTGGTATACACGGGCAATACTTTCCCATTGGTCTGAGCTAGAGGATGGTTCTGATATTTTTCTACAATGGCCTTAGCCTGAGGAAGTAACGGTACCTTAAAGAATTCTTTGGATTTTTTCCGCTGACCATGTATCCACAGTTTACCGTCTAAACCGGTAACAATATGATCAGGAATCAGATCGTACACTTCAGCGTACGATAGCCCGGTATAACAACTAAAGATGAAAATGTCACGGGTTTGATCCAGTCGCTCAATGCGGAATGGCTTTTCCTCTATGCGCTCAAGTTCATCAGGGGTCAAGAATCCGCGCTCTTTTTTCTCGAATTTCAGTTTGAACTTCACAAAAGGATCTTTAGCCAGCCATTCTTCTTTGATCGCAAGGTTGACCATCTTCCGCAGCCGCTCGGCGTGTTTCATGGCTCCATTCTGAGTACAAGGCTTTTGATGGCCATCGGGCTTACGTTGTAAGACAAATCGGACAAAATCCTTAATAAACTTGTAGTTTAACGCATCCAGATAGATATCTGAGGTCTTGCGTTTCTTTTGCAAAAACTCGTACACGTAGCGCTGGGTGGTAAAGTAATTCTTCTGGGTGCCCCAAGCCAGTTCATACTTCATTTCTTCGTTGTGGTACTCGATCAACTCTTTCAGGGTCTTACCCCGCTCATCTTGTCCCAGGTAGCGGCATTTAATGGCTTCGGCA
Organism: uncultured Roseivirgaceae bacterium; assembly: GCA_964551335.1. Classification (GTDB taxonomy): domain Bacteria; phylum Bacteroidota; class Bacteroidia; order Cytophagales; family Cyclobacteriaceae; genus Tunicatimonas. The sequence continues at coordinate 171,322 of CAZKCO010000008.1, read as the reverse complement.
GTGATCAATATTCGCTCCTGGGACAGAGATTCTTTGCAAGCAATCAATTGGCTTTTAACCTGGTCTAAATATCCATTAAGTTGTTTAATTTCTTCTTTGGTACCTCGGGCAATACCTCGTACTTCATCCCAGCGCTCTAAAGCAATCTTACGCTGCACGGACATATCCAGACGCTTGGCATTGACAGAGATACGAACGTATATAGGCACTTGCCCTTGTTTGTCTTGCTGGTACTTTTTGACGAAAAAAGTGATTCCGAAGGTTTTGTTGCTACGCATACGGTGTTGTTTTAATTGGTTTTGATACACGTTAATCTGTGCCTAGGCACAATTAGGCACGGAATAGGCACAAACGGGACCAAAACAAAACAATTTTTATGAGTGTATGAATCTGTATATCAGTGTGTTACACTCATTTCTGTGCCTAAAAGGTAAGAAGAAAAAATAGACCACGAAATAGGCACATTTTTATTGAAAATGTATGCATGAAATGGAGGGTATAAAAAAGAAAAAACCCTCAAATCATACGATTTAAGGGTTTTTTCCGACTTTTGTACTATACGAAGTCGGGATGACTGGATTCGAACCAGCGACCCCCACGTCCCTAACGTGGTGCGCTAACCGGACTGCGCTACATCCCGTGAAAATTGACAGGCAAAATTAATAGTTTCTCATCGTAATTCAAGCCCACCGCCCAATAAACTATTGCTATACCTCACGAAATTTTGACTGAGTTTTTTTCAACATTTATTTGTGATGAGTACCCACAATGGTTCTTATCTTTTCAGCAATCCAATCGGGGTTTTCTAAAGGAAGCAAATGACCCGCTTTCTCGATAGTAAATTCTTTGATATCCTGAATGGATGTATTGAAATCTTTTTTAAGAAAATCGTAGGAGATCACCGGATCATCAACTGAAGTCAATAAAAAAATTGGGGTGCTGATTTGATGAATTGTGTTGGTGATTGACTCGTTCATACCTTCCAGTAGCCACCATCGCCAGGTCCCATGGTCTACATTAAGCTGATTATTAATGGCAAGCTGTTTCTTTTCTGCCTCCAATTCAAAATTACTTGATTGATTTACGGTGGTTTTGGCTTCGTTTTCGTCGGGGTGCCTTAGCATTCTTTGCCGTTCTTCTTCTTCCATCGGTTCTTGGGTTGGGGGAGAAGGAGCAACTAAAATTACCTTAGTTACCAATTCAGGATATAGGGTAGCAACACTTAGCGCCAATTTTCCCGACATTGAATGACCTACTAATACAGTGTCTTCTAAATTAAGCTGCTGCAGCTTCTGAGCTATCCAGTCGGTAAGCATACTTATAGAAGGGTTATTAAGCGGTTTGGTGCCACCAAAACCTGGCATGTTTAGCGCAATGCACCGAAAGTCGGTGCTTAGTCTCGAGGCAACCCACTGCCAACTGTTGGCAGCTCCTCCAAAATAATGAAGAAAGACAAGAGGTGTTCCGCTAGTGCCCCAGTGCCGCGTGGTTTGAGTAGAATACATCTAAATAAAATTCGAAGAAATAAGAAAGCTACTGAATGAGCATCTCAGAATAGTAGCTTTCAATGTATCTGGTGAGGTGATTATTATCCGAAGGCAGTTTCTACCGCACCTCCGTCAACGCGGTAGTTACTACCGTTCACATAACTGGCTAACTTAGAGCATAAGAATGCAATAACTGCTGCAACTTCTTCGGGTTTACCGCGTCGTTTCACTGCGATATGGGGACGTTCATTTTCTAAAAACCACTCAATAGCCTCATCAACTGAAGTCCCTCTTTCTTCAGCCAACTGTTCCATCATTTTATCGGTCATGGGGGTGGCTACGTAAGCAGGCGAGACTACATTGAATAGTAAGCCCTCTTTAGAATAGGCTCGTGACAGGCACTTAGTTAAATTAATAACCCCCGCTTTACAAGCATTATAGGGACTTTCATCTTCGTAGGGTTGCAGGGCATTTTCTGAAGAAATAGTGACCACCCGGCCCCAGCCTTTATTTTGCATTTGAGGAATAAATGCGCGGCAAACACGAACTGTTCCCATCAAGTCAATATTGATGGTTTCCATCCAATCATCATCACTTAGTTGCAAGAAGTCACCGGCTGCACCGCGGGCACCGGCCGTGTGAGCCAGTATATCAGCCCCGCCAAACTCTGATTTTACCTCTTTGGCTAATCGTTGTACATCATTCCATTCAGTAAGGTCAGCCTTGATCGTTCTAACATTTTTGAAGTCACTAACAAACTTTTTAATGTCGCTGGCTGCTTCTTGTAACGACTCCTCTTCAATATCAGTAAGTACTATTTTTGCACCTTCTTTGGCGAGAATCTTGGCAGTCTCCAGGCCGATTCCTGAATCAGCCCCGGTTATCACTGCGACTTTTCCTTCTATTCCTAGGTTCATAAAAATTACGTTATCACTAGCTTGCTAGTGTATTGATAAATTAGTTCCACCCTATAACTAATATTGGCCTAATAGTGTTGAACAAACTGATTAATACTATCGGAAAAATAGCTTAATCATAATCGTCTTCTAAAAAGGGTTCACTTAGAAACGGAAGGGCGTAAGGCCAGGGTCTTCTTAGAATTTTGGTTGGCTTGCCGATAAACCTTAAGAGAATCATCATTGCTACTGATAATCCAGATCGTCTGATTATTGACATACTGAAGTGAGGCGATAGCTTTGGCATCGGTATCTACCATAAAACCGCTTTTTGCGAGTGAAGTAGGTAAAAAATTGCCTTGGTTATCACCGCGCAGTAGCAGACCAATGGAGGCATCCTGCCAACCTCTTTGAGTCTCAGGAGCAAACGAATTTCCAATGGTTAATGCATCAAGATTTCCGTCACCATCAAAATCATCTACAGCAATGCCATTAATTGGGGCGATCTGTGCTTCAAAGGGGAGAGGTGAAATTGAAAATTGACCATTACCTTCGTTTTCCAAGTAACTGTTGCTGTGCCATACACTTTGCAGTACTTCAACCTCAGCTATTTCGGCGGGGGTGAATAGTTCGCTAAACGGAGTGAGGGCGTACTGGTCGTAGGAAGTAAATCGTTTTCGCATACCCACCAACTGATCAATCAGTTGCCCTCGAGAGTGGGTAGCATACTCGGTGCCCTGAATGAAACGGGTAAGAATAGGATCGATACTTCCATTGGCATCAAAATCATTTACATACAAACGAATGGGTTCCTTTTCAGAAGCTTTGTATTTTGTATTTAGACCGATATTTCCAACCAGATAATCAATATCGCCATCCTGATCAAAATCACCAGCGTTCAGGCAAGTCCACCAGCCAGCGGTGTTAGGCAGATTAGTTTGTTCGGTAACATTTATCAATTCTCCGTTTTTATTGGCAAAAAAAGTAATGGGCATCCATTCCCCAATCAAAATGAGATCGACGGTTTGATCCTGGTTGAAATCCGTCCAGGCCACATCAGTTACCAAGCCGATATCTACTAGTTCGGGAGCTATCCGGGAGGTGACATCGGTAAAATTCCCGTTATTATTTTCCAGAATATAACTTGATGCGGGTAGGGGATACTGGTGCGGGACAATGCGTCCACCTACAAACAAATCCAGGTCCCCATCCTGATCATAGTCAGCAGCTGATACACATGATCCACTTTCGTATAAGGGAGGAAGCGCGGTTGAATCTAACGAAAAAACTCCAGTACCATCATTTCGATATAATCGGTCGGCATAGGCAGTATGACCTTCATTAAATTCATTACCACCACTTACCACATATAAATCAATATCTTTGTCTCCGTCAGCGTCAAAAAGTAGTGCACCGGTGTCCTCGCTTTCTGCTCCATCGGTCAGTTTACGTTGGATAAACGAACCATCCGTTTGCTGGAGAAAAATGCTGCCGGGTTGCATTTTAGCCCCTCCCACAAAAAAGTCCTCGAGGCCATCCTGGTTTATGTCACCGGTCGTAAGGGGAGGGCCTTCGCGGGAAAAGCTACGATGTAAAAGAGGCTGATAGTTAAAGTCTACGAAAGTCGATTCTTGGTGCTTCCAGTCAAGATGCAGAGACTCAGTAATTTCAGTAAGTATAGACCTTTCCTGTTTTAAATGAGGCCAATCTTGATCGTTTGAAGCATCCTCATGATTAATAGTAATAGTCTGGTTGGCAGATACTTGCGTTAATCGCTGCACTGTTCCATCGGACCACCGTACTAGCAGGCTATCAATACTCTTGGCGGATCCGATCCCAAAATGAATTGCCGGTTCTACGGTCGATTTGTAACCCCGGTAGGGGGAATGATAATAATACTGTTGCTGCTTTCCTACATATAACTTTACGGAAGTTTGAAAACCTTGAGGATTAGTAGGTGGGCCTGCTAAGTGTAATCGTAGAAAGCTATTGTTTTGATCCCGATCAGAAAGAGTATTTTCGTAGATAAAGGCAGCCTCGTTAATATTGTTCATAATCAGGTCCAGGTCACCATCGGAATCCAGGTCAGCAAAAGCGGTTCCATTGGAAAATGAGGGTTCAACCATGCCCCACTCTTCCGATATATCGGAAAAAATCAGGCCTTGTCTATGATCTTGGCCATTATTTCGGAAGATATAATTATGAATTTTTGCTTCCTTCAGCATACTGGTAAGCTCAATAGACCGACTACGCTTGCTTTCTTCGGTTCCGAATTGAGAGGTAGCACTTAGGTAAGAAACAAAATCGAGGTTAGTAACATCCTTGACGTAACCGTTAGTAATCAACAGGTCCCGAAATCCGTCGTTATCATAATCAGCAAACAGTGCACTCCAACTCCAGTCAGTATTATAAACACCCGCTAACTGTCCGATTTCGCTAAAAGACGGGTGACCCTGAGGAGTAAAGCCATTGTTGAGTTGTAGGGTGTTCCGGACATACTGAGGAGTATAACCGTAGGAGGTATTAAGCTGAAAGCGGTCAAAATTAGGTTTGCCTAGCATTGTCTTTTGCCGATAGTTATCCTCAGGTAGCATATCCAGAACAACGATGTCAACTAACCCATCATTATTGAAATCGGATAGGTCAGTGCCCATACCATTGTGTGAGTGATGTTTGAAATACTCACCTGCCCGGTCGGTGAAGGTGCCATCTCCATTATTAATCCACAACAAATCGTTGGTAACGAAATCATTCGCAACGTATATATCAGGCCATCCATCCAGATTAATATCATTAATTCCTACTCCCAGTCCATATCCTTCAATCAAAATTCCGGCAGAGTCACTTACATCAGTAAATTTCATTTGAGCGACGTCTGCATCCGCCGGGCTATCATTACGGTAGAGTCTATCAGTGCTAATTCCCTCACCCTGGACTTTCTTGGGGCGGGCCAGATTATGGTTAAAATCTTCCATGCCGTTGGTCAACAGATACATGTCCAGATCACCGTCCAGATCATAATCGAAGAAAGCGGCTTGGGTAGAATAGCCAGCATCAGCTAAGCCTAAAGCCTCGGCCCGATCTGTAAAGGTGGGAACTCCTGAAGAGTCAACGCCCTGATTGATAAAAAAATAGTTGCGGCTAAGAGTTGAGTCAAATTTACTGGCTACGCATACATAAATGTCCAGCCAGCTGTCATGATTAATATCTACTAAAGACACTCCCGTGGCCCATCGGTCGGTGCCAACTCGGGCTGTTTCGGTGACTTTCTTAAAATGGAGGTGGCCTTGATTTAGATATAGTTCACTAGAAACCTGGTTGCCAGCAAAATAAATATCGAGTTGGTTATCATTGTTAAAGTCGCCAATCCCTACGCCCCCGCCATTGTACAGATAAGCGTAATCAATCACGTTCAATGAATCGTTTTCGATAATGTTATTGGAGAAATCTACCCCTGTCTTGTTGGATGAAAGTCTTTTAAAAAGAGGGGGGGGGCTACTATTACAGGATGTAATAGCTGAGATTAAACTTGTCAGTAGGATTACGATCGCAAAGCGAGTCATTATCAGGTCGTTCTTCTGTTAAACTGGACCTGAAATGTACAAAAAATTAAAAGGAAAAACAGTTTGTGTACTGAATAGCAGTAAGCCAGAAGTTTTAAGGAAGTTCATCGGGCTGATTCAGATAATGCTGAAGTTCTTCTACTGCCTGAGAAATACTAAGTGCCACTTTAGAAACCAACTTTGGAATTGCAGCAGTATCATAATTTTCTTTGCTGCAATGCTCAATGGTCTGTATATACGCTAACGTTTCATTTAAGCCAATAAATTGAAGTGAAGGCTTCAACTGGTGGGCTGCCAGACCAGCCTTAATCCAGTTGGCTTGTTCAGTATGCTCAACCAATCGCTGCAAAATTTTAGGGGCATCCTCTACAAAAGTTTGGATAATTGAAGTGATAAACTCCTCATCTCCATCGCATACCGATCGTAAGAACGATAAATTTACCTTCGTATCAATTCCATTTTGACGGGTACTATGCATGGTTTTAAAATTTACCATATTAGATGGAAGGTTCAAATTCGTCGGAATGTGTTCGGTCTTGAACTTCTTCCTCTTCCATTTCTTTCAGATACCTATATATAGTTGATTTACCGATATCAAGCTTTTTGGCTACTAGCAGTACATTGTCGTCATACTTTTTCAGAAAGTGAAGAATAATCCTGAATGTATACTCTCGCATGGTCAGCTCCTCCAAGATAAAATTCTCTTCCTTCATAATGCTGTTGAAGTGAATGTCATCTACTTCTATCTGCTGATCTTCGGCCATTACGGCTGCAAGTTCAATAATTGACTTAAGTTCGCGTACATTGCCCGGGAAATGATATTTCAGTAATTTTTCCTGGGCGGCTTTACTGAAACTTACTCCCTCCATATTATTTTCCTTGGTGAATTGGGTTAGCAGGTATTTGGCCAGGAGGATGATATCATTGCCGCGGTCTCGTAAGGGAGGCAACTGAATAGGTAAGCCGAGTAAGCGATAGTACAAATCTTCTCGGAAATTACCTTGTTTAACTTCTTCGGCTAAGTCTCGATGAGTGGCCACCAGCACCCGCACGTTTAGCTTATTAACCTGGTTTCCTCCAATACGGGTAACTTCTCGTTCCTGAAGCACCCTGAGCAGTTTGGCTTGCAGGCTAAGTTCCATTTCTCCAATTTCGTCCAGAAATATGGTGCCATCCTGCGCTTCCTCAAATTTCCCAATGCGGCGAGAGACTGCTCCGGTAAAGGCTCCTTTTTCGTAACCGAACAATTCACTTTCCACCAGGTCTTTGGGTATAGCCGCTAAGTTTACTGCTACAAAAGGTTTGTGCTTTCGATCAGAATTATAGTGGATAGCTTTGGCTACTACTTCTTTGCCGGTTCCGGTTTCCCCGGTAATAGATACGGTAATATTGGTCTTGACTGCTTTCTCCAGTAGCGTAAAAACCCGTTTCATGGCCGGGCTATTGCCGATAATGCTCTTGCTGAACTCATACTTTTGGCTTACTTCCTGTTTGAGCTGATTAATTTCGTTGACCAGTGAGAGGTTCTTTCTTGCGTTATTTACGGCGTGAAGAAGCCGGTTTTTAGTGTCCTGATCTTTGGTGATATAGTCAAATGCGCCCAGTTTTAATAACTTTACAGCAGTACTTACATCTTCCTGACCAGAAATCACAATTACCAAAATTTGAGAATCGAAGCTCTTTATTTTTTCCAGGAGCTCCTGTCCACTCATGTCGGGAAGGGAATAATCAATAGTGACAATGCTGGGTTTTAGGTGCAAATTGTCAAGACATTCTTTTGCCGTACTAAACAGATGAAACTCAAAGTCGGGGTTGAGACTCAGAGTATATTCCAGAAACTTACGATATGTAGAATCGTCCTCTACCGCAAAAATTTTTATACTTTCTTCCTGTGGCATAATATCAGTGAGTGTACCGATGGTTTTTTCGTAGAGGAAGCCTATAAAAAAAGCCAAAATCAACGGCTGATTTTGGCTTTGAGATCAATGTATGGATAGCGTTATACCGAGAAACTTTCGCCGCATCCGCAGGTGCGGGATGCATTAGGGTTAATGAACTGAAACCCTTTTCCGTTAAGCCCGTCGGTAAAATCTAACGTAGTACCCAGGAGGTAGAGCAAACTTCTTTTATCAACTAAAATTTTTACTCCCTGGTCTTCGTAGACGTGGTCGCCTTCCTGGGTCTGACTGTCAAATTCTAAATCGTACATCAAACCCGAACACCCACCGCCTTTTACCGCTACTCGTACATTATGATCTTCGGAGTAACCCTCCTCAATCCTCAAAGCACTAATTTTATTTCTAGCGTTGTCCGTTATTTTTATCATCGTAAATAAACGTTTATTCTCTCTAATTAAACTCGTAAGTTTATCCCGAAACATACGTATGTGCTACTATAGATGTTTCGGAACGGGAATGATAACTATTTCTAACGACTAAAAAAAGAAAGGTTATTTTATTTCTCAAAATACTTATAGTACAATATAAAAACCGGAGCCTGAAATAAAAAGTTTCTCACTTATGATGCGACTAGAACATATTGGAATTGCGGTAGCCAGCCCCGAAAAGTCAATCAACCTTTTTGATAGGTTATTGGGTAAGAGGGTTTACAAGCAGGAAACTGTAGAATCCGAAAAAGTAACTACTTATTTCTATGATGTTGAAACCGCTAAATTAGAATTACTGGCCGCGAGCGAAGAAAGAAGCGTTATTGAAAAGTATATTGAAAAGCGAGGGGAAGGAATTCATCATTTAGCCTTTGAAGTAGATGATTTACTCGCCGAAATTAACCGGTTAAAGAACGAAGGCTTTCAATTTATCAATGAAAAACCCAAACCGGGAGCTGACCATAAACTCATTTGCTTTTTGCACCCGAAAAGCACCAACGGAGTGCTGGTAGAATTATGCCAAACCGTGGATAAAAATCAAAACCCTAACCCTGAGCAGTAATTATGGCAAACGAGCAACCAAAACGAACTGATATTGGCAACCTGGGAGAATTTGGACTGATTGACCGAGTAACCAAGGGGTTTCCTATTCACCACAAAAGTACATCCTTAGGGGTAGGAGATGATGCTGCCGTAATTCAACCAGGAAACGAGCAATTGGTAGTCACCAGCGATATGCTACTGGAAGGTATTCACTTCGATCTCGCCTACGTACCACTGGAACACCTAGGCTATAAATCGGTGGTGGTAAATATCTCCGATATCGCTGCTATGAACGCAATTCCTAAGCAGATTACAGTAAATATAGCGATCAGCAACCGCTTTTCGGTGGAAGCTGTTGAAGCTTTATACCGGGGTATTCGCTACGCCTGCGATAATTACAAAGTGGACTTGGTAGGCGGGGACACCACCTCTTCGGCATCCGGGTTGGTAATTTCAGTAACGGCAATTGGCACCGTCAGCCCCGAGCAGGTTACCCGTCGAAGTACCACGCAGCAAAATGACATTGTTTGCGTTACCGGTGATTTGGGAGGAGCCTATTTGGGATTACAAGTACTGGCTCGAGAGAAGGAAGTGTTTCTCAGTAATCCTGATCAACAGCCGGAGCTAGATAAATACAACTACGTGGTGAAACGACAACTGCGTCCTGAAGCCCGCATGGATTTAGTCTATGAACTGCGAGATCAGCATGTGGTGCCCACGGCTATGATTGACATTTCTGACGGATTGGCTTCTGAGCTTTTTCATCTAAGCAAGCAATCAGGAGTAGGCTTCCGCATTTATGAAGAGAACTTACCCCTTGACCAGCAGACCTACGAAACCGCGGTAGAATTTCACCTGAGCCCCATTACTTGTGCCTTGAACGGGGGTGAGGACTACGAATTGCTATTCACGATCCGGCAGGAGGATTACGAGAAAATTAAAAATCAGGCGGATATTCACAGTATCGGATACGCCCAATCCCTGGAACAGGGACTGCAACTGGCCACAAAAGCCGGTCAGCTGGTAGACATACAAGCCCAGGGCTGGAGTCATTTTAATTCAGATGGCGAATCTTCCGAAACAAAAAGTGAAGATTAATTCCGGTGAGGGCCACCCAAAAGGGTGAGTAGTACCAAACTGTTTGCGAGCTAACCAGAAAGGCTGCCAGCAACATTAACGTCAAGGCTAAACGCTGGGCATACTGAATACGCTGAGCAGAAAGCTGCTCCTGATGATTATCTACCGAGGAATGGGGCCTGCAGTAATCTAAGCTAATAACCAAGGCAAATAGTAAGTATGCTAGCGGAACAACATGAATTTCAGTGAAGGATTGTAATTCCCAGTTACTACCCCGAAAAAGCATGATACCCACTGTAGCCAGCAAACATACTGATGCCAAATAGCGGTGCCTTTTCAGAGGATTGATCAACCATCCGTCTAGCAGCAATGCCAAACCGATGCCAAAACTTAGTATATATTCCCGTTCCCAAGCCAGTTAAATACTCAGCCCTAGTAGCAGCATAGAGTCGAGCCATTGAGCAGATTGTCCAGTGATGCGGCTTACTGTTCGGAGAATCATTAACAATGCAACTATTGGAATTAAATGAGGCAGTTGATCAAACCAGGATGGAATTAGCATGAATGGTAGGCCTACAAATGCACTGATTGATTGGTCGGGGTCCAGCTCCCGGGCTAGAGCCCAGGTTAGAAAGACTGCGATAGCAAAATGCGCTGATTTCAACAAACTGCTCCACCAGTCAGCACTGTTGAGTAGCAGATAAACCGCCCCGAGTATCAGCGCTGCGCTGGTAATGATCGATATTGCCCGATTGGTACGGTACTTAGGCTCAACCGGACGGGCTAGCCCCGAAAATTTGGTAGGGTCCACTTAACTGATTATTGGTTGTTGGTTCCAAACTAATCTGCCAAGTGATAGTTCTCTTTTTGTATCTAGTTTTAAACACTAAATTTTTTTAACTCAAAAACTATGTTTACACATCTTTTATCCACTTTATACCTACAAATTGGGGAACTCGTAGAAGGAATTTTCGAATTCGGATTCTGGGTAGCTATTATTTTGGTAGTAGTGATTGGCCTTATTATTTATTGGTTAGTAAAAAAGTTTCGCAGTAGAACTTAGTTATCGTAAGAGCAATTTATCTAATCTTCGGGGTAAGGGATAAATAAAAAGTTGGTGAAGTCCTGGTCTACTACGAACAGGCAGCAAAACTCATCCGGGTCTTTGTAAGCTTTCTTAAAGTCGTCTTCGTTTTCTACCAGTTTGCGTTGTACAAACTCATCCAGGTAGGTGATGTAGTAGTGCCAGTTGGTAGCCATTTCCCCTCGTCCGATCAGCAAATTTCCTATTGGAATTTCTACCTTGGAAATGGGAAAAATGGGAAAATCGGAAAAACCGCGGGTGCGGACCTGATAGGATGCTTCTTTGAGCGTATCAGCCACGACCACAAAATCTTTTGTAATAGATCCCAGATATTTGCCGTTTAGTTCAGGGTTATTTTCCATATGATAGACTTATTAAACGGGTAAAGATACTAAAGTTCTTAGGCTAGACTAAAATACAATCTTTAGATTAAAATGGGAGTAATTGCATATCAGGATGTAAGGCTCCCAAATTTTTGTGCGAACAGGAGTTTAAGCTGTAATATTAAGCTTATTGAATTTGAGGTATGTTGCTGAAAATGAATTAATTAAATTCTGATAACTAAAGTAATTATTTAATTGAATTTTCAATTCACAGATAAACTTTTTTGAAGACTAAACCATCACTGCAATATCGGGTCTAAGACCGGAACACTCATGCCAAATTTGTGAAATACTCTTTAGTCCTTACCCTTGGCCTGTTAGCAAACTTTGCATTTGGGCAGACCTATTCACTTAGTGGAATCGTCCTGGACAGTGCCAACCAGCAGGAATTGCCCGGCGCCACAGTTATTCTCTCTACTCCCGATGAAGTTAAAATCAGGGCCACGGTCACTAGTGCTGAGGGTACTTTCCGAATAGATCAACTTCCGACTGGAGGATATAAAATAGCTGTATCTTATGTAGGCTACAATCCTATAAGCAAATGGGTGATGCTTAGCAACACGGATCGCGACCTAGGAACCTTAATCTTATCGGCTTCAATATCGACCCTGGAAAATGTGGAGATAGAGGGACAGGTAGTACCCACGGTGCAGAACGGGGATACTACCGAGTACAATGCTGATGCCTATAAAACCAACCCTGATGCCGATGCTGCCGATCTGCTGAAGAAAATGCCGGGGGTGATCATACAAAACGGGCAGGTGCAGGCTCAGGGCGAAGATGTAAAGCAGGTTTTTGTTGACGGTAAAGAGTTTTTCGGTAACGATCCTACTTTGGCCCTTAAAACCTTACCTGCCGAAGTCATCCAGAAAATTCAGGTATATGACCGCCAGAGTGATCAGGCTCAGTTTACCGGCTTTGACGATGGTGAAACTACCAAGGCAATTAATATCATAACCCGACCTGAAAAACGTAACGGACAGTTTGGTAAGGCGTACTCCGGATATGGCTACGAAGACAAATACCGATTAGGAGGGAATGTTAACTTGTTTGATGATGATCGCCGAATATCCCTCATTGGACAGGCTAACAATATAAATCAGCAGAATTTTGCCACGGAAGACTTACTAGGAATGATGAATAGTGGAGGTAACCGTAACCGAGGCGGGTTTCGGGGCGGAAGACCTGGGGGTGGCTCGGCTGCCGGGGGCTGGGGAGGAAGAAACCTAGGAGGTAGTAGTGCGGATGACTTTCTGGTAGGACAGCAAACCGGAATATCGGCCACCAACGCCTTCGGACTGAACTATACGGATAGCTGGGGTGAGCATTGGGGCCTGAGCGGTAGCTATTTTTTCAACAACAGCGTGAATAATGCCTCGGAGTTAACCAACCGGATTATCTACCGAGAGCAGGGAATTCCTCAGCAGTACCAGGAAGAAAGCCAAAGTAATAGCGAAAACTACAATCATCGGCTGAATTTCCGGTTAGTCAACCAGATCAATTCACGAAATTCATTGATTATCCAGCCTCGGCTGAGCTTCCAGAGTAACCGGGCTACCTCACTACAAACTGCGGAAACCACTGAGGGCGACCGCCTACTGAATGCTACTCAAAACAACGTTACTTCGGAAATAAGTGGTTACAATTTCGCTACTAACCTGTTATTTCGGCATCGGTTTAAGAAGCGAGGGCGTACGTTCTCAGCACGAATAAATACCATCGCTAATCAGCAGTATGGACTACGTTCACTGCTAGCTGAAAACCGTTCGTTCGGACCAAGTACCGCCTTTAGTGATACGATCGATCAGGAGGCAGATTTAATCCGAAATGGTTGGAGCCTGGGTAGCAACCTGCTTTACACCGAACCGCTGGGCCCCGGAATGATGCAACTTTCTTACGGAGCAAATTTCCAACGAGAGTTTTCCGATAAGAAAACTTTCAATTTTGACGAAACTGAGCAAAGCTATTCTCTACTGGATACGTTGCTAACCAACGAATTTTCCAGTCTGTACCGTACCCAATCACTGGGAACCGGTTACCGGATTTTCTCTGGCAGCCTAGTATTAATGGCCGGAGTCAATTATCAGTGGGCTACGCTAAGTAGTGATCAGGTATTTCCGCAAGATTTTACTCTGCAGCGTGATTTTGCGAACCTACTTCCTTCGGCTATGCTTCGGTATAAAATCAGCGATACGAAGAATTTAAGATTGTTTTACCGGACCAATACTCAGGCCCCTTCAGTTACTCAGTTACAGGAAGTAGTAGATAATAGCAACCCCCTGCAACTAACCGTAGGTAATGCTGAACTAGATCAACAGTATCGCCACAGCTTGTTTATTCGATACTCTTCAGCCAATCCCGAAAAATCGAACACCTTTTTTGCGTTATTAGGAGGAACTGTTACTGAGAATTATGTTGGAAACACAACCTACATTGCTCAACAGGATACCCTAATTGGGGGAAATATTCTGCTAGCTGAAGGAGCTCAGCTAGTACAATCGGTAAACGTTGGGCAACAGCGTAGCATCCGATCGTTTGTTACCTACGGAAAACCAGTTTCTTTTCTGAATAGTAACCTGAATATTAATCTGTCGGGAAGCCTAACGCAAACCCCGGGTTTGATTAACGCTCAAAGAAATGATGCCACCAATAGTAGTTTAGGAGTGGGATTGGTACTGAGTAGCAATATCAGCGAAAACGTAGATTTTACTCTTTCTTCCAATTCCAGCTTCAACTGGGTAAAGAACTCAATTCGTTCGGAGTTAAACGATCAGTACTTCAATCAGAATTCTGTTGGAGAGTTAACCTGGATTTTTGGGAAAGGACTGGTCTTTCGTACTCAAATCAATCATCAACTATACTCTGGGCTTTCCGAAGGATTTAATCAGAATTTCGTGCTCTGGAATATGGGTATAGGAAAAAAATTCCTGAAGGACCGAAGAGGCGAGCTGGAATTATCAGTGTTTGATTTGCTGAAGCAAAACCAGAGCATACAGCGCAATGTGACTGAGGCTTATTTGGAAGACACACAAACTCAAGTATTGCAACAATACTTCATGCTTACATTTACTTATCAGCTGCGTAATTTTGATATATAACTCACTGGTGCAGTTTCTTAAACTTGTGGTGAGTTACTACGATTTTTGGTTACATTACCAAACCTCGGGTTGACAAATCTGTGATCTTCCCGGGAAAGATTCACAAAAAGTAGTATCTTAATTAACAGTAAGCAGGCGGGAGGTACAAAATCATCTTTGTATGGTCCGACAATATGCCTTTACGTTTCTGGCTCCGTTGCCAACCGATCGGGTAGACTCTCTTCGTAATCTACTAAAGAAAGTGAATAAAGAAGTTGAGGACAACGAGTGGTTTCCTTTTCTTAAGATGGAAACAATCCACTTTGCTCGTTTACTGATACTTGAGAAGATACCTAGTGAACAAAAGAAACCTCATTTCTACCCATATTATCTGGTTTTTTCCACTAATTACGACGGGCCATTAGATGTTCACCTCAACGATGTGGTTAACACTGCTGGCAAAGGCTTTAGAGAGATTTTTGGTTATTGCGAAAATGGTCCATCCGAAAATTCAACTACCGAAGAATGTATCTCCTTTCTAAAGCAACATAGCGTTTACCGGGCATACTTCTACATCGGTACGTGGGGACTGTCGGTATCGCAGATTCGCCATCAGGAAAAGGTAAGGCAGTTGGCAGAGGAGTATCTAGATATGCGAGCCTCTCGAGTCGATCCACCAGAAAAAATTCGGCAGAAGATGGTGACTCACTTTCAGAATCAAGGCTTACTAGGATCTTTTGAGCCGGTTACACTTCCTAAATTCGCCCGATCAAAAATTTTATTATCAGGCTTGGTGGCACTGTTTTTACTACCGATATGGCTTCCATTGCTAATAGTTGCGGCGGTAATACTTTTAATTCACGAAAGATTGGAACGGCCTTTTGATTTTCAGCGAGTAAACGCTCAGAAAACTTATGAAGTAGCGAATCAGGAAGACCATATTGTGCAAAACCAACTGACCCATTTAGTGGAAATCAAGTTTTCATTTTTTAGAAGATTACTGCTAAAAATGGTGCTCAGTGCCATTCAGTTCCTGGCAATTTTCTTATTCAACAAAGGCAAACTTGGAAATATCCCAACCATTCATTTTGCTCGATGGGTACGTATTGACAACGGAAAACGTTTGCTATTCTTCAGTAACTATGATGGGAGTTGGGAGAGCTATCTCGGCGATTTCATTGATAAGGCAGCAGTAGGGCTAACCGGAGTATGGAGCAACTCCCGCTGGTTTCCAAAAACGCTCTTATTGTTATTATTCGGGGCTCGCGATGAACAACGCTTTAAAGCCTGGACGCGATTCCACCAAGTATATACTGATGTATGGTACAGTGCTTATAAAACGCTCTCGGTACGAAATATCCTGAACAACGCTAAAATTTATCAAGGTTTACAGCAGCCTATTATGTCCAGAGATGAGGCGCAAAAGTGGTTGTCTTACTTCTAATTATTCTATGGAAAATCTTCATGACAACTTAGCAGATATCCAAGGGTTACTGATTTATGGATTTGGCCGTTTAAGACACGCTGATTACTTCATTTTACATACCGGTGGAGAAACTGGGCAAACTCAGAATTGGCTTAAGACTATCTTACCGGAGATCGCAACCGCCCAAGAGGAGATCAGACGCCCCTGCTACTCACTGGCCTTTGGGAAAAGCGGATTAGAAAAATTAGGCTGGGCAGTCAATGAGAAAACCGGATTTTCCCGGGCTTTTATTGAAGGAATGGATACCGAACATCGCCATCGTATTTTAGGTGACTACGATGATAATGATACGAAAAACTGGCAATGGGGAAGCCGAAATCACCCACCAGCTGATATGCTTTTGATAAGTTTCGCCACTAGTGAAGACGAACTTATCCAAAGACGGACACATCTGAAAAAGACGATGCAGGAAAATCGAGTGGAGGTTGTGCACGAAGTACTGGACACCTACTTAGAGACTAAGGAGCATTTTGGCTTTCAAGATGGCATCAGCCAGCCAGTGATTAGAGATTCAGGGCGAACCGAAGGGGAGAATGATGTACTGAATTCCGGAGAGTTTGTCTTCGGTTACCCCAATGAGTACAACAAGCTGCCGCAGGCTCCAAACGAGATTGGCAAAAATGGGAGTTATCTGGTTTTCCGGCAGTTAGAACAGAAAGTTAAAACCTTCTGGGATTATTTACTCTCCCAGTCTTCTGAAAATTCAGTAGAGGAAGCCATCTACTTGGCGGCAAAAATGGTTGGTCGTTGGCCTAATGGATCACCGATCACATTAACTGATAACCCGGAAGATTCACACCATCAAAAGAGCAATAAGTTCGGTTATTACCCCGAGGATCGCTGGGGCCGGAAGTGCCCGCTCGGAGCTCATATCCGGCGAACCAATCCCCGCGACTCGGTGGAAGAAAATCCTACCCAATCACTGAAAGCTTCTCGCAAACATAGGATTTTACGACGCGGAAGGGCCTACGGAAAACCACTGTCTGAAAATTATGACATTGAAGAAATAATTAAGAATGCTGAGGATGGAGAATCTCGGGGCCTCAATTTTATCTGCTTCAATACGGATATTGAGCGTCAGTTTGAGTTTGTTCAGCATACTTGGTGTAATAACGAAAAATTTGATGGCCTTTACGAAGAAGTAGATCCTATTTCCGGGGTAAGGGGCAACGGAACGGAGTTTCGCCCCTCCCACTACAAAATTCCTGAGCTTCCTTTCCGACGAAGACTAACCAACGTACCTCCCTTTGTTTTCATGAAAGGAGGAGCCTATTTCTTTTTTCCGGCCTTGTCTGCCATACAACGTTTAATCAACCATACCTAATCACTATGAACCCCTCCCTGAATTTCAAATCTGACATTTTGCCGTTTCTTATTGCCACCTTTGGTGAATTCATTGCGCTACACTACTGGTTCACCTACATGGAGGCCGAACGGTTTGTACTGGCAAACATATTGCTTTGGGTGGGTTTCGGCATTGAACGGGGAGCCGTAGCTCTTTGGCTAAAAAAAGTATACCGACCTAAAGAGGGCATCACCAGTCAACAATTTCCGGTGTGGCAGCAATTACTGGGTTGGACGTTCATCACCTTCACCGAAATAGTTATCTGGGTCATCTGGTGGTATTCAGTTGATAATCTGGGGCACGTTGGTGGAGCGGTGGTGCTTTACATACTCATGTTACTGGAGCATAGTGCAGAGATGGGGCTGGTCAAGCGGAAAAGCCTTTGGGTGTACGCTCGTACTTTCCAGACAAACCTATTTACCTTAATGGAGGTTCTTGGTGCGGCTGGCTGGATGTACTTCCATCAACAGGGCCAGCAGGGCTTGGCAATTGCTTCGCTTATTATTGGCTTATCAGTAGAACACATAATTCAGGGTAGCTCCCTCAAACCAGCAGAGGAGGTTTCTGAGTCACCGGCTTTCGGATAAAAGTAGACTATGAGGACTTAATCCGAAAATTGCTATTTTCAGGCCATGAATACTTCATGGCGCTTATTGAATGGTCTGTTTTTAGTCTGTCTTCTCGCCTCCTGTGCTACTCGCCCAGGAGTTCGTAGTAAAGAATTACGAAATCTGGTAGCTGACTCACCGGTATTTCAGCGAAGCTTTACCGGGTTTGCTCTGTACGATGCCGGTTCTGATGAGATGGTCTACGAGTATCAATCGGATAAGTACTTTACACCTGCCTCCAATACAAAGATCTTTACGCTTTATGCGGGCCTTAAGCTACTTGGCGATTCTATACCTGCTCTTCAGTACCAACTTAGAAATGACACCCTGCTGTTTACCGGGACGGGCGATCCAACGTTCCTTCATCCGGATATTTCCAGTATTGATACTACCTACAACAATCGGGTATATAATTTTCTTCAAGAAAACAAAAGCACTATAACTTACTCCGAAAGGCCCACTAAAGATGACTACTTCGGGCCTGGCTGGGCCTGGGGCGACTATAACTACTACTACTCTAGTGAAAAATCCACCATGCCTGTTTACGCGAATGTGGTACGTTTTCAGTTTCAAGAAAATGTAACCAAGCCCCTGGCATATCCGAACTATTTCACCAGCT
Source organism: uncultured Roseivirgaceae bacterium (assembly GCA_964551335.1). Classification (GTDB taxonomy): domain Bacteria; phylum Bacteroidota; class Bacteroidia; order Cytophagales; family Cyclobacteriaceae; genus Tunicatimonas. Next base: position 152,768 of record CAZKCO010000008.1, on the reverse strand, counting down.
TTGTTCATGGGTTTCCTGATTCTACTCAACGGTCGTATCTCGCTAGAGATCAGTACCAGAACAGCTTTCGCTACGGGGTAAAACCGGATTCACTAACTTTTACCCGCGATGTACCTTTCATCCAGTCCTCTTCGTTACTGCTGGATTTACTACAAGATACGCTGAAACGAAGGGTGCATTATCAACCGGAATACCCTGGGTTTTTTCCGGATACTTTGTACAGTTTACCGGTTGATAGCGTATATCAGCGAATGATGCAGCTCAGCGATAATTTTATTGCCGAACAACTACTCCTAGTCTGCTCCTCGACCTTACAGGATACTTTAAGTTCAGACACTGCAATTAGCTTAATTTCCAAGAAATATTTGGCTGATTTACCCGATAAGCCAATTTGGGTAGATGGTTCCGGTTTATCCCGCTACAATCTACAAACTCCTCGTACAATGGTAGCACTGTTGCAAAAGGTAGACGAAGAGCTAACCGACGAACGGATAAAGACGATTTTTCCGGCGGGTGGTGTTTCGGGAACGATTGAAAAATGGTACGCCAACTTGGATGGTGAGCCTTATGTGTTTGCCAAAACCGGAACGCTAAGTAACAAGCACGCCCTCAGTGGATTTCTATTTACCAAATCGGGCAAAAAGCTGATTTTTAGTTTTATGCATAACAACTACATTACTTCCTCCTCGGTACTGAAAGTGGAGATGGAGGTAATCCTCAAAAAGCTTTATGAAGAGTACTAAAATGAAGCGAAAAGAAAAAAGCCATCCCGGCAAAGAGATGGCTTTAGTTCATTAAAGATTGCTATTATTCACTAGCTCCCCATCCGGGATTTTGTCCGAGATTGGGGTTCTGAGAGATGGCACTAATGGGTATGGGCCACAGATAGTGTTTGCTCTCATCGAAGATTGGATCAGCGTAGTCAGTTCCCGCGTATACATCCAGATACGGTACACCGTCTACTTCAGTTACCCCAATAGTAGCTTCCCCGTTGGGATCGAAACGCTGCTGAGCGGACTCATCCCAACGCATACCCAGATCTTTATCTTCTAGCAGTTGGCCTTGCGCCCATCGGCGGATATCGTCGTATCGGAAACCTTCCATGAATAATTCTACTCTACGCTCACGGCGAATCTCAACCAACAAGGAAGAAATTCCCAAATCAGCGTAACGAGGGTCCATTGGTGGATTCATGGTTAATGGAGGCATAGCTACTCGTTCTCGTAACAAGTTGATACTCATATCCAGGTCACCCTGGGTAATGGTACCCAACTCGGCCTTTGCTTCGGCGTAGTTAAGAAGCGCTTCCCCAAACCGTAAAATGATAGCCGGAGTGGATGAAGTATTGTACGTGGCGAAAGCAGCATTGTTTTCGTATACTTTAATGATGTGATACCCGGTGGTGGATGACTGACCGGGTTTGGTCTGTCCCTGAATTTTTGGATAATCCGCTACGGCCGGATCAGTGTTTCCGTACATATAAAACGCCTGATCATCAGGATGCAAAATAGTTTGCCGTAAGCGGGGATCCCGGTTCTCGAAGATGTTCTCAAACACTTCATCACCTTGATACAAAGGGGAAGATGTGATGGGTAATCCATCGGTACACAGATAATCTTCTACCATATTTTTGGTGGCACCCCCGTTATAACTTCGGTGATAACTCTGAACGTGGTTGGTGAAAATACCCAGTTCGTAGCGTCTCCAGTAAAGTACTTCCGGGTTACCGGAAAGGTCGGTCATACGGTGAATGGCATTGTAATCCATCGTAGGATCACCGGTGGTGTACAGGGAGTACGGACCATTCATGATTAACTCTTCCGCGGCATCAGCGGCAATCTGGAACCAGGGTTGAGGATCGCCTAAATTGTGGTACTTTCTCCAGGTTCCTTCGTAGAGAGCTACTCGGGATAATACCAAGAGAGCCCCCCATCGGTTCACCCGGCCGGGAGCATTACCGTCGCCCCAATCGTCGGGTAGATTTTGGGCGGCAAATTGTAAATCTTCTAAGGCTTTATCCATCACAAAGTTACGGTCGTCCCGCTCGCCTTCCAAGATGTCTAAATCATCAACATTTACAGTTTGCTCTACCCACTGTACATCACCAAACTTATGGGCTTTTTCGGCGTAGAACCAGCCGCGGAATAAACGGGCTTCACCTATATACTTATTCCGAACTTCTTCGGACACATCGGCCTTATCGTAGTTTTCCAAACCAAAATTAATGGCTCTGACAAAATTCCATCCTGTATAACCAAACCACTGCGGTCCACCGGGGACAGCATGCCTTCCGGCTCGGACACGCTGGAAAAAATCGTGGCGAGGATGGCGGGGGGCAGTATCGTCTGTAAATCCCGAAAGATGCCAAATACCTCTACTTTGACTATCAAAGCCATCATCATGTCCCATCAAAATGGGGACGTTCGCATCGTTGCGAGCAAGATCGTACAAACTGTTGTTATATACTGCTAAATCATTTTCCGTATTCCAGAATACATCATTGCTGATCTGATCGAGCGGTTGTCGATCCAGAAACTCGTCGTTGCAACCGAACATGAGTACGGCTAACGCACAACTTATTTTTAAAATATATCTATTCATGTGATTGATATTATTAGGTCGTTAAAAGGACACGTTGATTCCAAACGAATACGTACGTTGTTTGTAGTATTCCTGAGTTAGAGTAGGACGTACTTCAGGATCAAGCGGCTTGCGCATGCGGGTGAATTCCCACATGTTCTGTCCCGCGAAGTAGATCCGAGCGTTGGTCATTCCCACTTTGCTAGCAATAGACTCGGGAAGATTATAACCCAATGTCAGGTTCTTCAAACGAACGTAAGCAGCATCTTGCACGTAACGGGTTTGCGGCAGAATATTTTGCTTAGTGTTGGTTGAGATGTGCGGAGCCGCAAAGTAAGCATCCGGATTAGTTTCGCTCCAGGTGTCAGTCAGGTAGTACTTCTCTACGTGGCCGGCATTGAAGGGATAGAAGGCTACCCAGTTGCCGTTAGGCGGCCAGTACTGGTACTTCAGGATACCCTGGAAAAAAACATTCAGGGTGAAGTTTTTCCAGCCGATGTTACTGGTGAAACCAAAGTTATAACGAGGGTTTTCGTAAGCAATAATTCGCTGATCACCCGGATTTTCCAAGGTGTTTTCACCGTAATCAATTACACCGTCGCCGTTTAAATCTGCGTATTGGATATCTCCTTCTCGCCAGTTGGCTCCAAGCTGTGATTGATCCGGGGCCTCAGCTACATCGTCAGGTGTTTGGAATATACCTACAGTTTCAAATCCCCAGCGTTCGCCGGTGCCGTTCTCATAAACAACCTGGCCTTCGTAGTATTCATTTAGTGAACCAGTAGGGTTGTTGTATTTTGTAATACGAGAAACGTTATCAGATAATACTAAAGTTACATCGTAGCGCCAGTTGCTGTTGATACGGTTTTGCCAGGTAGCGGAAAGTTCCCAACCCTGGGTGCGCAAATCAGCGGCGTTCTGCCGAGGTTCGGCGGCTCCAAGTATCGCCGGAAGTTCTTCCCGCGTTAGCATATCTTTCGTATCCCGGGTGTACACGTCAAACGAAACATCCAAGCGGTTGCCAAACATCGTAAAGTCTAATCCTAAATTTTTAGTAATAACCGTTTCCCAGGTTAGGGTGGGGCTAACCAGGCCCGGAGCTGATACTACCGGAGTACGAGATCCTGCCGTCATCATATAGGGCGAGTTATATGATCCTAAAGTAGCGATAGCTGGATAATAGACCGGTATAGTACCTGCTTGATCGGCAAAAATCAGTTGGTTACCTAGTTGTCCGTAGGAAGCCCGCAGCTTGAGGTTATCCAGCCAGGAAGAAGTCCCGTTCATGAATCCTTCCTCAGAGATTCGCCAACCGGCTGAAAAAGAAGGGAAGAACCCAAAACGGTCTTCTTCGGGAAAACGAGCAGAACCATCGTAACGGCCGTTAGCTTCAAATAAATAACGATCATCGTAAATATAATTTACCCGGTAGAATGCACCGCGTAATGCAGTGTGTTGTTTTGATCCGTAGGTTTCCTGATTTCCGGTGGTAGCATTTATGTCAGTAATCTGGGGAGTAATTAAACTGTAAGCCCGGGTAGCAATTTGTTCCCAGCGGCCCCATTCCTGATTAAAACCAATCATGGGCTTAAAGAAATGCTTTCCGGTTTCCAGGGTATAGTCAGCGTAGGTATTGATGACGTAGTACTGATCATTGTCCGATTGATTATAGATCCAATCGTTACCGCTAAACCCATTGTCGATCACCAATCCTCCGGCCAGGTCATTATTGGCGATCACATTTACCTTGCTTTGTACATCCTGCTGGTCGCGGTAGGTAAAATTGGCCGAGAATTCACCGCGAATATTCAGGCCGGGAATCGGATTAATATTAGCTCCCTGGGTCATAATGATGTCGTTTCTTCGCCAGGTATTGCGTCCACCATCTTCCATGTAGGGGAAAAAGTTGGTTCCACCGAAGTACATGCCAATGTACTGCTCATAATCTTCCCGGTCGCCGGGTTCTAAGTAGAAGGGAAGATCAGGAAATTGAATACGATCCAGCGGATCCTGTCGGGCGGAAGTATTGATGTTCACGTCCCAGTGGTAGAAGTGGGGCTTATCACTAACTTCGGTAGTAACCAGCACCCGGCTATCCAGACTTACTACATCGTTAATCTTGAAGTCGCCTTTAAGTAAAGCATTGTAACGCTGAAATTTCTCGTTCTTTTCATCATTATTCAAGTAACCATCCTTGCTGAAGTAACCGAAGGATGCATAATAAGATGCTTTGTCCGAAGAACCGGAAACACTTACGTCGTATTTCCGCTGGGGGGCAAAATCGGTGATTAGGCGCTCGGCATAGCGGTTGTTGCCGTAAAAACGAAGCTGGCCGTTAAACACTCCCCATTCATTTTCCGGAATAGGGTTTTCGCTGTAGCGGAGAGTCCCATCAAACATATCCTGATCGTAGGCCGGAGCACCATTAGTACGCATGTTAGCCATATTCCTAGCGAGTACGAGCTGATGGGGATCTTCAACCGGATCAATAAAAAAGATAGGCTTAGACCAGGCTAATTCAGCCCCAACGTTTACGTTAATTTTTTCGCCTCGTCCCTTTTTGGTAGTTACCAGAATAACCCCAAAAGCCGCCCGAGCACCGTATACGGCAGCTGATGAAGCATCTTTTAGTACGGTTACACTTTCAATATCGTTCGGGTTAATCCGGTTAATGTCCATCGGAACGTTATCTACCAAAATAAGGGGCGAACCGCCGTTGATAGATTCGAAACCCCGGATGTTAAAATCCGCTGGCTCGGAAGGGTCTCCGTTTCGAAGATTTACGTTCAAATTGGGTACTACCCCTTGCAGACCTTCTCCCACGTTAGCGATGGGCCGGTTTTGCAGCACATCGCCATCGGTGACGCCTACGGCACCCGTTAGGTTTACCTTTTCCTGGGTTCCGTAACCCACTACCACTACTTCCTGTAGCGCCTGGATGTCAGGCATCATCTCCAGATCAATGGTAGAGCGGCCATCAATGGGTATTTCCTGGGACGTATAACCGATGGAAGAAAAGATAACGGCTTCAGCATCGGCCGGTGCGTTTAAACGGTAGTTTCCCTCTACATCAGTAATAGTTCCCTGGGTAGATCCTTTCACCAGGATGTTGACTCCCGGCAAGGCTTCACCGGTTTCACCATCGGTAACGGTTCCGGATATTTCGCTTTGAGCTAGCAGTGCGGTTGAGCTCCAGAGGCATAAAAGCCATATTCCCAGTGCTCGTAAGAGTTTCGGTAAAATGTTTCGCATTGTTAAATAGTTTTGGTTAAGAAATCATAATAAGGAAAAGAAGAAGAAAGAAAAGCTAATTCATCAGGTGGAATTAACAGGGGTGCAATACAGGTCGTTGCTGACCAGTAGGGGCTAAGTCGTAGTAATTGTGTAAACATGTTGTAATATTAGAAGTGATTAATAATAAAAGACTTAGGGCAGCTAAGCTAGTTTAACTGCTGTTTAAGATGTTCTTCATAGGCTTGAGTTTAAGGTATTTATTAGGATAAATTATTAGGTAACGATTCGTTTATAGGAATTGGAAAAGTCAGGAACTTGATACCTAAAGGCTGAAATTGACAATAAAGAGAAAATGAGTGTTAAATTAAGGAACAACCATTGGGTAAGCCCCCCAACCCAAGAGAAGGATCGAAGGAAGCTGTTCGGGATTGGACAGGTAATTGGTCGTCTCAAAGCCAATTAGGTAGTTATTAGGTTTTTGCTTAGTAGTGTTGAATTTTGCCACTTTTTTAAACAAAACCAAATGTTAGGCCTAAAAATGTAATCGCTTTAAAAATTAATCGCACTATTAATTTTTGTTTTATCGATTTCTAGAAATTAGTATCATTTGAACTTTATCGTAGCGCCTTACTTATTACCTGCAAAAAAATTATTTGCCGACTGATTGAATTTACTAGTCTAGAATTTTACGCTTTTAGTCTTATTTTCTGACGACTCTGGGTAAAGCTACGTACATTGAACTATGAACAACCTCATGACTGGATTGACTAATTCATTTCGTAAAGAATTATTCTTTCATTTTTTAGGGTGGCTCGTGTTTTTCGGATTGTTAGTGGCAGTGTTCGCTTGGCCTAATCCTCAGCCAATTCCGGTAGTTCGGATAACTCTAGTGATGCTCGCCTTGATTGGCTTTTACTATACGAATACCCTGCTCTTAATCCCAAAATTATTAGCCAGAAAAAAAATCACCCTGTATATCGCCACCGTTCTGGCTAGTATTTTTATTATAATTTCCTGGGATCTGTGGATTCAGAGGACGCTTAATGCCGAATTTTACCAAGAAAACGGTTGGTATAAAGGAGCTATTATCCAACGAGCAACCCTTCTTAGCCTGCTTGTGCTAGCCGTAAGTGGAGGATTAAAAATGACGCAAGAATGGTTTAAAACCGAGCGACAGAAAAACCAAATGGAAAGGGAGAAGATGACTTCGGAGTTAGCCTTGCTGAAATCGCAGATAAATCCCCATTCACTTTTCAACAATTTGAATAGTATCTATTCGCTGGCCGTAAAAAAATCTGAAGATGCTCCCAAAGCAATCGTCAAGCTTTCCGAAATGATGCGATATATACTATACGACTCTAGTGTAAACCAAATAAGCTTAGATCAGGAGATAGAACATTTACAGAACTACCTTGACTTACAAAAGCTTAGAATGCATCGTCAGGCTCACCTGCAATTTGAAAAACGAGGGGATTGGCAAAGCAAAACTATTGCTCCGATGCTGCTAGAACCATTCGTAGAAAACGCCTTTAAGCACGGTAATATTCATCAACCCAATGCCGAGATTAAGTTAAATTTAGCAGTTGAGAACAATCGGTTGCTATTCATTGTGACGAATACCGTAGACCAAAAAACGATACAGAAAGATTCTTATTCGGGCATTGGACTGGCTAATATTCAGAAACGTTTGTGTTTGGTATATCCTAACCGACATACAATTCGACGTAAGTCAAGTGACGATTATTACCGGGTGGAACTTACCATTGACTTAAGTAATCATGATTAACTGTGTGGCAATTGATGACGAACCTTTAGCGCTTGATTTGGTGGAAGATTTTGCCAGTAAAGTGCCTTTTCTCAATCTGGTGGCGGTCTGTAACAGCGGATTGGATTCGCTGGATTTACTCAACGAGCAAGACATTGATTTACTTTTTCTGGATATTCAAATGCCTGATATCAGCGGGCTTCAATTTATTAAGAGCCTGGACCACCCGCCGAAGGTTATCTTTACCACTGCCTACGCCCAACACGCAGTAGAAGGTTTTAATGTAGATGCGGTTGACTATCTATTGAAACCATTTACCTTCGAGCGTTTTCTGAAAGCAGTTAACAAAGCTCATCATCTCATTCAGAGCGAACAATCTTCAGCCTTATCAGACGACGACTACATGTTTGTGAAATCGGGGTACGATATTGTAAAGGTGAATTACGCTGAAATCCAGTTTATTGAGGGATTAAAAGACTACGTGAAGATTCATACGGAAAATAAAACCGTAATTGCTCTTCTAAGTATGAAGTCGCTGGAAGAGTCTTTACCTGCTTCTTTTTTTCGAGTACACCGTAGTTATATCATTAATTTTCAATTTTTGGAGTCAGTAGGGCGGCGCAATGTAATGGTCGCAAAAAAAGATATTCCCTTAGGAGATATGTATCGCGATCAGTTTATGGCTAAATTGGGGCGCACCTAACGTATCGATTATGAATTTTTTCGTCAATGGACTGACGGCTGTATTTTTATTCTTCTCATTACCGGCTCTAAGCCAACCTTCAGCGAATGTGCGTGAACTGACACTTCCGGAATGTATTGATATTGCTATCACCAATAATATATCAGTGCGACAATCGGAGCTAAATGTTCGCCAGGATCAGGTGGCTTTGGAACAATCGAAAGCTGATTTGCTTCCTTCTATTAACGGTAACACAAACTTTAGTTATAACGTAGGCCGAACAATCAATCAGTTTACCAATGAGTACGTAAACCAACCGGTAAGGCAACAGAACATGGGTGTTACTGCCAATGTAGTACTGTTTAATGGCTTTCGTAAGCTGAATACTATAAAAAGAAATCGGCGTAGTCTGGCCAGTAGTGAATCTGGGTTAGCTGCTCAAAAAAATGATATTACGCTGGATGTACTCCAGGCCTACACTCAGATTCTTCTGAATGAGGAGCTTCTACGGAATGCTCAGTTTACCAATAGAACCACTCAGTCGCAGTTAGAGCGCACCCGTCGCTTGGTTGATGCCGGCAGTCTGCCTATTGCGAACGTATTACAATTGGAAGCTCAACAAGCTACAGACGAACTGACGATCATTAATGCTGAAAATAACCTGGAGCTGGCCATCCTGAATCTAAAACAAATATTGCAAATTCCTGAAAGTGAGCTGATTGAAATTGCCGATCTGGACGGCGAAGTGCCCGAGTTAGTGTCTTTACCAGAATCGGCCGAGGATGTTTATGCTCAGGCAGTCGCTACTTTACCTCAAATTAATCAGGCTGCGGAGGACATTGCCGCAGCTCAATACGATATTTCAATTGCTAAAGCCGATTTCTTTCCTACGATTTCTCTAAGCGCTGGGATATTCTCTCAGTATTCTAGCATTGCTCCCGATTCGATTCCAAGATCCGGTACGGATAATGTGTTGAGAGTGCTGCCCACCGGTGACTTTTTGCTAGTGCCTGACGGTCTACCCGGATTTCCGGCCGGAACCCGAGTACCCGTGCTCACTGAAGTTGAGTTCCCCTCGGAGTTAACGAATAATACCTATGTCAATCAACTAGATTTTAACTACCGGCGATTTGCTCAAATAAGCTTAAATATACCCATATTCAACAATTGGCAGGTAAGAACGAATGTGGCTAATGCTCAGATCGGACTGGAAAATGCCCGGTTGAATGAGTTAAACCAACGAAACCTACTTCGGCAGACGATAGAACAAGTCATTTTAGATGTAAGATCCAATGCAAAGCAGTACCAAGCCGCCCAGCGTCGGGTAGCACAACTGCAGCGAGCTTTTGAAGACACTGAACGTCGATATCAGGCCCAGGCAGTAGACATATATGCCTACAATCAGGCTCAAAATAACCTCACGGCGGCTGAGGCTGATGTACTTCAGGCTAAGTATAATTATCTACTGAGTCTTAAAGTACTGGATTTTTATCAGGGAAAACCGCTTACTTTTTAGGCTATGGGGATGCTGGACGTGCTGATGACTCCCTTGGTGTTAGGTTTGGTCGTTGCTCTCGGATATTATCTACGCCCTTGGTTTACAGATTCTACGATCAGGCCTTACTTTCTGTGGGCACTGTGGGGCAAGATTGCCGGGGCACTAGCGGTCGGATTTATTTATCAGTTTTATTATGGAGGAGGCCAACCTAGTGGCGATACTTTCAATTATCATCAAAACGCGGGTATTATTTACCAAGCCTTCGGTGATGATCCTGCGGTTGGGCTTCAATTGTTGATGGCTAAAGGTGAATATGCTCCCGAAATTTTTGCTTATGCCACGCGTATGTATTGGTTCCGTTCACCCACTGAGTATTTTATCATCAGGATTATTGCTGTGCTTGGGTTATTTACTTTTCATTCTTATGCAGCCATTGCTATTTTGTTTGCGGCATTAAGCTTTTCTGGAGTTTGGGCCATGTATCGGTCCTTCTATAAATTCTATCCGGCACTACATTTTCAATTAGCCATCGCTATTCTCTTCATACCTTCAGTGGTGTTTTGGGGGTCAGGCATTTTGAAGGATACCATTACTTTAGGAGCTTTAGGCTGGGCTACCTGGGCGTTAGTGAGAGTGTTTTTTGAAAGAAAAAGACTTTTAACTTCAGGGTTAATTTTGCTGCTGGCTTTGTATACTATTTACTCAATCAAGATTTATATAGTCTTGTGTTTCTTACCCGCTGCGCTGATGTGGGTCTTTTTAAGTTATTCATCTCGGATTTCTTCGCCTGCAATAAGGTGGATGATAGCTCCCTTTGTGATTGTAGTAACGGCAGTTATCGGATACTATGCGATAGTGAAAGTGGGTGAGGATAATTCTCAGTATTCGTTGGATAAGGTTTCGGAGACCGCAGAGATTACTGCTCGCTATTTGGCATACATTGGTGAAAAACAAGGTGGTTCAGTGTATACCTTAGGTGACTACGACTTTAGTCCCGCCGGAATGTTACGAAAATTCCCGTTAGCCGTTAACGTTACCTTATTTAGACCTTACCTTTGGGAAGCCTACAATCCGGTTATGCTGCTTTCGGCATTAGAAAGCCTCGGTACATTGCTCCTAACTCTATACGTAATCTATCGGGCAGGATTTGGTAGGTCATTCCGATTGCTTGTAAGTAATCCGATCATTCTTTTCTGTTTGTTATTTGCTATTACGTTTAGTTTTGCGGTAGGAATATCTACTTATAACTTTGGGAGTTTAGTCCGGTACAAAATTCCTATGTTTCCATTTTACTTATCCGGACTGTTTATACTCTGGTTCCACGCAAATGAACGTAAAAATAGTGCCCAAAAGCAGCCCCAAAATAGTCTTCCTACCGTACACAGTTAGTCTGTTATTGCTTTTACTCTACGTTGAGGCCACAGGGCAGGGAAGCCGAATTCCTCTAAATCCGGACTATTACCACTTTCTATCCCGATACGAAATACTGAATGGTCAGCAAGCTACCTGGTTTGACTCAAACGCAAAAACCTATTCTCGACCTAAAGTCGGAATTTTTTTGGATAGCTTATCCCTTAACCTTTCTGCTGTAGATCAATTCAACTTAAAGTATCTCGCGAATGACAACTGGGCATTTGTAGACAGTAGCCGTACTCAGAAAACTAACCCCTTGCTTCGCTATTTTTACCACCGCCCCAGTGATTTTTGGCACGTGCAAACTGACGGGCTGCTGTTGCGTTTGAATCCAGTCTTGTACTTTGGGGTAGGTGCTGATCAGCGAGAAGGTACTCCCTACGTGAATACCAGAGGGGTTGAAATTGATGGAGTAATTGATCAGAAGGTGGGCTTTTACGCCTTCATTACCGAGAACCAACTAGTACCACCAAGTTTTGCATTTGATTATACTCAGGAAACGTTAACGGTACCCTATCAAGGGTTTTGGAAAGGCTACGGTAGCAGAGGAATAGATTTTCTGAATACCCGGGCTCACTTGAACTTCTCGGCTACTCAGCACATACAGCTTGAACTGGGCTATGGTAAGCATTTTATAGGCAATGGATTCCGTTCACTCCTGCTTTCAGACTTTAGTAACAATTATGCATATTTCCGGAGCGATGTAGATGTATGGCGGATTCACTTCACTTATCTACTCGGACAGCTCACGGCTGATATATTTGGAAATGAGACCGGCCTATTTGGTACAAATCCCTTTCCAATCAAACAGATGGCCATGCATCGAATCGGAATAGATGTTACCAAAAAACTTAATATTGGGTTGTTTGAGGCAATAGTATACGGAGATGAATCGGAGCGATTTGATGCCCGCTACTTAAACCCCTTTGCCTTCTACCGGGCTATTGAACAACAGAACGGAAGCAACGGAAATGCTTTACTGGGGTTGGATGCCGACTGGATTTTGGGAAAACATTGGAATGTTTACGCCCAGTTTGTTTTAGACGAACTCATTATCGGCGAATTACAAGACAATCAGGGATGGTGGGGTAATAAGTATGCTTTTCAGGTTGGAGGAAAGTATATCAATGCCTTCTCAATTCAAAACTTGGATGTACAGCTTGAACATAACCGAGTTCGCCCCTATACTTACGCTCACGAAGATTTGTACCGGGCTTATTCTCATTACCGTCAGCCACTGGCGCACCCTTTAGGGGCAAACCTTCGCGAAACCGTTTTTCTGGTTCAATACCAACCCTTTGGCAGACTAACCCTTCGAGGGAGGGGTATAATAGCTCAATTTGGAGCCGATACTCTCAATTCAAACTGGGGAAAAAATATACTATTAGACAATCGTACCCGGGAACGGGATTACGGCAACGAATTGGGGCAGGGCGTAGCCACCGATTTAACCTCATTGGAAGCCGTTGCCAGTTATCAGGTCGGGCATAATATTTTCGTTGATGTACGTTATCTCCACCGACGGCAAACTGCCGCTGAAGTGGACCTAGCGCAGAAAACCAATTTTTTGTCGTTGAGTTTACGGATGAATATCGAGCGTATTCGGTATGACTATTAACTTCACGGAAACAATTTTAGAAAATTGGAGGTATTTGATTTTACCGAATAGCAATCAATTACCCGTTGACGACCAGCTTTGCCCATTTTTTCTCTAAGCTCAGCATCAATCAGTAGTTGCTCTAAATGTTGGTACCAATCCGACTCAGTAGTTGCATGAAATCCCTGTATCTGGTGTTGTACAATTTCGGAATTAACCCCTACCGGAGAAACTACGGCTGGAATTCCTAACGATAAGTATTGCAAAGCCTTAAACCCGCATTTCCCCCTCGACCAGGGGGTATCGGTAAGCGGCATAATTCCTATTTGAATCCTGGCCAGATCTGCAATCTCGGAAGCCTGACTCCAAGTAATGAATTCAAGATTCTCCAAATTGAACGAGGGAGGACGGTTAGCTATCACCAAAAACTTAAAATCGTAAGATTTTGATAATTGTATGAGAACTCTTTCAACAGAAGACAAATACTTTAGGGTGGAGTGTGATCCTGTCCAGCCAATTGTTACCGGGCGTAATTGATGATCAGCCAGTGAACAGTGGTAGTGTTCGGTATCGATGGTCGTAGGGTTCACCACGGTATTGAGGGTATAATGCTTAGCGAAATCCGCCAAATATGTATTGCCTACGCTTACCCGATAACTCCACTGGCAAATTGAAGCCACTTTACTGGTCCACTTCAACATCGATATCCAATTATTTACACCTGATTGATCTATCAACCAGATGGCGTCATCGAAATCGTAGATGATTCTGCGTTTTAAAACCTTTCCGATAAGCCATTCTACCCACGGAGGACCTAAAGGAGTAGCTTCTCGGTGAATCAAGACCACATCTGCCTTTATTGACTGACAAACGTGATAAATCCGCCGGAAATACCCTTTAAGTATACCCCATACTTTTTGAAGGACATACCCAGGTTGGTATAGAATCCGGTTAGTTTGCTCATCTATAAAGGGATAAATTCTGTAATGATAGCCCTCTTCTGACAGGATGGGTAAGTACTGTTCGTACCGAAATCGCTGGCTAGGAGCACCACCAAAGGGGTAGGGGCAGAGAATGATAATCAGTTTCTTTTTGCTATTTTTAGGCGTTGGCAATTCAATACGATGGTTAATCAGTTTATCCGGGAAGTACGTCGGCGTTTCCAACGTCCGGAAGGGAAAATATTCCTAATTGAAACTACAATGTTCGGTAATGAGCAGCAGTATATCAACCGTTGTTTACAAACTGCTAAAGTTTCTACCATTGGAGGAGAAGTTTCTCAACTGGAACAAATGGTGGCTGAACGATTAGGGGTTAATTTTGCCCTGGCTACCAGTAGCGGAACGGCTGCTTTACATCTGGGACTTATGGTTTGTGATGTGCAGGCAGGCGACATCGTAATAACTCAACCTTTTACCTTTATTGCTACAGCCAACGCCATACAGCACGCGGGCGCACAGCCTGTTTTTGTGGACATAGACAGATCTACTCTAGGACTATGCCCGGTGGCCTTAGAAAACTACTTGGAGGCTGAGACTAACATGGTTCAGGGCCATTGCATTCACCGCCAGAGTGGGAAGCGAATTTCGGCCTGTATGCCAGTTCACACTTTTGGCCATCCAGCCCGGATGTCTGAAATTGTCCGTATTTGCCAACAGTACAATATCAAGGTAGTGGAGGACGCTGCTGAAGGACTGGGAAGTACTCTGAAGGGTAAGTCGGTTGGAACATTCGGTGATATTGGGGTATTTAGTTTTAATGGAAACAAAATAGTTACGAGTGGGGGAGGCGGAATGTTGATAACTAACAATGAACGACAGTTCAATCAAGCCCGGGTCATCGCTACTCAGTCTAAAAACCAAATCAATTCAAAATCTACCCTGGTAGGATATAACTACTGTATGCCAGCCATCAATGCCGCTTTGGGACTAGCACAGTGGGAGAGATTAGATCATAATATCCAGCAGAAGAGAGCACTCACTACTTGGTATAAAGCAGTATTTGCTAATTCGGAGGTAAAGATTTTTACTGAAAGTCCGGGAGTTTACTCTAATTACTGGCTACAAACCGGCATTTTTCCCTCCCGGCTGCAAAGAGATAGTTTTGTTCGGCTAACAAATGCGGCACATGTTGAAACTCGAGTCGCATGGTCCTCATTGCATCGGCACCCCCGTTTTAAGGTTTGCTATTGTGGCCCACTTCCTAACAGTGAATGGGCTGAGGATTGTCTTGCCAACTTTCCATCTACCATCATTCCCCATGCCTAAGTTGATTTTAGTAGGTGGGGGCGGTCATGCCAAATCCGTGATTGATGTAGTTGAGAATCAAGGTGTATATCAAATCAACGGGATTGTAGACAAACCAGAGAAAGTAAATAAAACAGTATTAAATTATCCGATCATTGCTGCCGACTCACAACTTGAGTCTTTGGTCCGGGAAGATCAGTACTTCCTTCTAACCATCGGACAAGTTGCTACTGCCCAGCTAAGAATAAAGCTATACGAACAGATCATTGGATTAAGCGGCAAATTCGCTACAATCATTTCTCCTTTGGCTCACGTATCCACTCATGCCCGAGTAGGGCCGGGTACCGTGGTTTTGCACCATGCACTTGTTAACGCTGCAGCTACGGTTGGTCCCAATGTGATTATCAATAGCCAAGCCCTGGTTGAGCACGATGCAGTGGTTGGGGCTCACTGCCATATAGCTACCGGAGCTATCGTAAATGGTGATGTAACCATTGGCGATGGCGTGCTCATTGGTAGTCATGCTACCGTGAAGCAGGGAGTAAGTATTGCCTCGAATACTATTATAGGAGCGCATGCTTACGTTCATCAGGATATCAAGAGGTCGGGAGTATATGTTGGGGTGCCGGCCCGACCAATTAACCAAGAACTATAGTAAATTCTGTGGATCAGATGATTACATTCACTAATTCGATGTATACTGATTAGTGTAAGTTTTACGTTCGACATATTGTTTCTACCTTAGTATTCTACTACCCTAACTCAATTGGCATGACTAAAGCTGAGCGAATTCGACTTATCAGAACATATTTTGAGGAAATAGACCGGATTGAGGGTCATATCCCGTGTATACAGTGGCGGCATACGGAACAGCGGGATATCTACCTTTACTCTCGAGAAGATGAATCGCTTTCATCTCACGAAATTGTTGTGGTTAAGAGCCCTAATTCTAAAGTAGACAAAGTACTGAAGTATGCCGTAAAACACTATTTTCAAACCGAAGAAGAACTTAGCGTTATTCTGCGTTCATTTTCAGCCAAAACGGTTGCTGCCCCTAAACCTGCTTACGAGAAAAAAATTCCTGAAAAGGCAGTTCCTGAGCAGTCTTATCAGCCCAAGCAACAGCCCGTGACAGTAGGCGAAAATGTAGGAAATGATTTTCGTCCCCACATTTCCAAGCCCCCAGTGGTTAATCAGGCTCAGAATTTCACGAACGGCTCTGAGCCCCATATACCTAATCAGTTTACGCGCCCAATACCAAAAAATATTCAGCCACCGGTAAAAAAGATGTCAGTAAAACAGGTAGGACTAAAGGCTGGTTTAGCCTTGGTGGTTGTCATATTACTCTTGGCCGTATTCACAAACCCTACCGTAGAAAAGCATAGAAGAGCAGTTCGTGAAAACGCGTTACCAGCACTTCAACAAACATATCCAACTATTTCGCTGGCGAGCCAGACAAGTGCTAATGAAGCCATTGAAAATACTGCCAACGTAGAATCTGCTATTTTAGGCATGGTACACAGCAGCGATTTTCTATTTTTCTCGCTTACCGAACTTAGGCTGCCTGAATACGAAAAGATTATTGGCATTGGAATCTTCGGTCAAGTAATACTAAAAGACTTTGACGATGGTGCTTTTCCATCGGGTGCTGCTACAAGTGCAGAAGTTGCGCAGTCAGATAAGGAAGACTCACCAGTGAATGAAGCTAGCCAGCAAGAGATGAAACGGGCCGTGATTGTGGCGGTAATGGAAAAGTTCTTCGCCGATCCAAACGCTAAAGATGAACTGACTTATAAATTTGTTTTCCACAACCGTTCTAATCGAAATGTGAAATCTTTTAGTGGCGAAGTTGTCTTTTCGGATAATTCCGGTGAAGTTCTTGAAGTATTGCCACTAACCTACGACCGTCCGCTGGGTATTGGAGAGCGAGCCATCTTTCACCTGACTCAGGATTATCAAAGTAGCAGCGAAACCGTAGCTAGCACTGATCTTTCAGAAATGACCATAGACTGGGAACCTCAGGAATTGAATTTTAACGACGGAACTGCGTTAAGCATGTAGCTTCAAGGGCAATGACCAGTAGCTAATTCAACTTTTTTATAAGCAATTAGGTAAACTAAGGCAATCTTTGCATTTTTAGCGGATATTTATTCGCCTAATTGCATTTTATGAAACGCCAAACCTACGTCTACACAATTACCTTTATCGCAGCCCTGGGGGGCTTTTTGTTTGGTTTTGATACTGCTGTTATCTCCGGAGCCAACCCATTCATTCAGAAGTATTTTAATCTGGATGAATTAGCTTTAGGGTGGGCAGTTTCCAGTGTGATTGTCGGTTGCATTATTGGCGCTTTTTCCGCGGGGTTTGTTAGCGATTTATACGGAAGAAAACGGGTGTTGATAGTCACTGCACTGCTTTTTACTCTTTCAGCCATTGGTACCGCACTGGCTACTGATTTCACTTTTTTCGTATTGGCTCGCATCTTAGGTGGTATCGGAGTAGGAGCTGCTTCGGCCCTTTCACCTACTTATATCGCCGAAATTTCTCCAGCCGATCGGAGGGGGCGGTTAGTCTCTATTAATCAGCTTACCATCGTGATTGGTATTTTGGTGGTTTATTTCACCAATATGCTGTTTGCGTCCAGCTTCGGTGACGATAGCTGGAGGTATATGTTAGGCAGTGAAGCTTTACCCGCCCTAATGTTTTTCGGGTTACTATTCATTATTCCGGAAAGCCCTCGCTGGTTGTTCAAAAACCACCAAGAAGCCAAAGCTCGGGAGGTGCTGAGGAAGCTGGAGGGAGAGAGTCATATTGCCGAAGAAATCAGCGAAATTGAAGAATCGCTAAGCGGAGAACAGGAGAAAGTGGCTTTTGCTGATCTATTTAAGGGTGGAATGGCCAAAATTACCTTTATCGGCATTGTGTTGGCCATGCTGCAACAGTTGGTGGGAATTAATGCCATCATTTACTACGCACCTACCATCTTTGAATCAGCCGGTGCCGGCCTAGAATCTGCATTAGCCCAAACCGTAGCTATCGGAGGAGTAAATCTTATTTTCACTTTTGTTGCGATCAATCTGGTAGACCGGCTGGGACGTAAACCGTTGTTGCTCGCTGGCTCGGTGGGGATGACGGTCTCATTAGCTTTCCTTTCAATTTCTTTTTTAAATGATGGGGGGGCTGGTTACGGGGTGCTATTCTCTATTTTAGGCTATATTGCATCATTTGCCGCTACCCACGCCGCAGTAATGTGGGTGATGGTGTCGGAGATATTTCCTAACAAATACCGGGGTTCGGCTATGTCCGTAGCCCTGTTTATGCACTGGAGTTCTACGTACCTGGTGACGCAAACGTTCCCCTGGCTGCTAGCCAATAAAGGCGGAGCTTTTTCGTTCGGAATTTTCGCCGTGATCGCGGCATTTAGCTTTGTTTTCGTCTGGTTCTTTGTTCCCGAGACTAAAGGAAAGTCACTGGAGCAAATTGAGAAAGAGCTACATATCAGCTAATTGACTGAAAATATTACTCTCATCCCAATTGGTTGAACTATCCTACTGAACTATGAAGTCACTCTGGGGGATTGATTTAGGAGGTACCAAAATAGAAGGAGCGATTCTGGAAAGTGCCGATAGCGCTAAAACTCTCTGCCGTAAACGTATCCCTACCGAACAGGAGCTGGGGTATGAGCATATACTGAATCAGATTCAGAAACTAATACATACAATGTCGGAGGAAACAGGATTAAAGCCCGAAAAAGTGGGTTTTGGAACTCCCGGCACGCTGGACCCCATTCTTCATACGCTCAAAAACAGTAATACCACCTGCCTCAACGGAAAGGCTTTCATTCAAGATATGGAAGCCAAACTGGGTATTCCGATTACAATTGCCAACGATGCGAATTGTTTTGCCTTGGCGGAAACCCGACTGGGGGTGGTAAAAGAAAAAATGCCTGACGCCCGGGTGGTATTCGGCGTGATTATGGGTACCGGAGTTGGGGGTGGAGTTGTTATTGATGGAAAGGTATGGAACGGTCGGCAAGGTATAGGCGGAGAATGGGGACATAATTTTCTGGATGAATCAGGAGGAGTAGCCTACACTGGCCGAAAAGGAGTGGTGGAGACAATTTTAGCTGGTCCTTCATTGGAAAATTATTATCAACAAGCTACCGGAAAAGCGCTTACGCTTAAAGAAATCTATCAGCTAAGTAAGAATGGAAATGATGAGGTTGCTCAACAGACTATTCATCGCCTTACCGATTTCTTTGGATTAGCTATTTCGGTAGTCATCAATATTTTGGATCCGGATGCTATCGTGCTAGGCGGAGGGGTAGGCAATATTGATGAACTCTATACCGATGGAGTTGAATCGGTCAAGAAATACATTTTCAACAATCGGCTGGATACTCAGTTTTTTCGCCCAAAGCTGGGGGATAGTGCGGGAGTTTTTGGGGCGGCAATGTTGGTAAGTTAGTTACTGATGTACCACTGCTAAATACAGTAAACCGGCAATTACTCCTCCCACTATGGGTCCGATGACCGGAATCCATGCGTAGCCCCAGTCACTTGATCCTTTCTTGGAAATGGGGAGCAAAGCGTGCATGATCCTTGGGCCTAAATCACGAGCTGGATTGATAGCGTAGCCCGTGGTTCCCCCTAGCGACATGCCGATGGCAAAAACCACTAAGCCCACTGGTAATGCACCCAGGGCTCCCAATCCAAACTCTACCTCGGAGAATTCGCTAGACTTTAGTTCAGGTGGGGCAATGGAGAGAGCTGCGAATACCAGCACGAAAGTGCCTAACAGTTCAGAGTAAAAATTAGAAAAGGTTTTACGGATTTCGGGGGCGGTAGCAAAAATAGCCAGTTTGGCTCCGGCATTAGCCGTAGCTTCCACATGAGGTCGGTACATCAGCCATACGAGGGTAGTGCCCGCCGCAGCTCCTAGCATTTGGGCCAGAATATAAACCGGAACTTTGGCCCAATCAAAGACTCCTGCCGTGGCTAATCCCAAGGTAACAGCCGGATTAAGGTGGGCGCCGCTGTAAGGAGCCACCGTAAACACCGCAACAAAAACCGCCATGCCCCAACCAGCGGTTATGACAATCCATCCCGAATTATTTCCTTTGGTTTGGTTGAGAACGACGTTGCATACCACCCCATTACCCAAAATCAAAAGTAGGGCGGTTCCGATAAATTCAGCCGTGAAATTGGTCATTCGTAGTAGGTTAGTTTAGTATGTATCCGGATGCTAGTTCTCCGTATTGTTTTATTTGCTGTTGTTGCCAATCCTCATCTTTTCGTAATTTTCGCGCTAGTAGTTCTGCAACTTTGGGAGCCATCTCAACACTGGCGCGGGCGTTTAGTAAAAGCGCACGAGTCCGCCGGGCTAAAAAATCTTCTACCGTTCGCGCCATTTCGTTCTTGGCTGCCCACACTACCTGTGCTTGTATGATGGGCAAATCCGGGTGCAGTGCTTCACCCAGTTCCGGTTTTCTGTCTACCATTTTACGAATGGCAATGGAATCAGAACCATAGAACCACAACGGATTGGCCGGATCAACGTGGCGCAGCCAACCTCGGATACGTAACTCTTTTGTCTTGGAATCCCGATCCTCTAAACCGGCGATTAGCGCGGCTTTATCAACTGCATCTTCCCCCATTTTCCGGTAAGTGGTCCATTTTCCCCCGGTAATTGTCACCAAACCCGAAACGGAGACAATGATGGAGTGGCTTCGGGAAATTTGGGAAGTATTTTTATCATTGGAGGCTTTCACCAATGGACGAAGGCCGGCAAAAACACTCTGCACATCTTCCCTGCGGGGATCTTTGGTCAAATACTGAGCCGCATGATCCAATATAAATTTTACCTCTTCTTCTAAAGCTCTGGGCTCCAAAGAAACATTTTCCACCGGAGTATCAGTAGTGCCAACCACCACTTTGTTGTTCCAGGGAACGGCGAACAGCACTCGTCCATCGTCGGTTTTAGGAACCATGATAGCCGAATTACCGGGCAAAAAATCTTTGTCTAACACAACATGTACACCCTGGCTGGGCTGAATAATATCTTTGGCTTCAGGGTCATCCATCTGGATGACACTATCTACAAACACTCCGGTTGCGTTCACTACTACTCGTCCGTTAA
The DNA here is from genome assembly GCA_964551335.1 of uncultured Roseivirgaceae bacterium. Lineage (GTDB taxonomy): Bacteria > Bacteroidota > Bacteroidia > Cytophagales > Cyclobacteriaceae > Tunicatimonas. Next base: position 131,615 of record CAZKCO010000008.1, on the reverse strand, counting down.
TCTGATAGCTTTTTCCGGTTTCCAGGTCCTGAGCTACTACTCCCGAAACCATGTCATTGGTCTTCAGTAAGTTGGTTACCTTCATGTAGTTAATCAGGTTGCCTCCGTTGTCAGCACAGGTTTGAGCCAGATTAATAGCCAGGCGGGCATCGTCAAACTGTCCGTCGTAGTATACAACTCCACCTCTGAGTCCTTCCTGTTCTACCGTGGGGATCTTTGCGATGGTTTCTTCTTTGCTTAAGCTTTTAGAGGGCCCCAGTCCCAGTTTCCCAGCTAGCATATCGTATACCTTCATCCCTACTGTATAGAACGGACCGCCCCACCAGTCATAGGTTGGGATTACGAAGGCCTGATTGTGAACCAGGTGAGGGGCGTTCTTCATCATTAGTCCCCGTTCGTGCAGGGCCTCAATGACCAAAGAAACATCACCTTGCTGAAGGTAGCGAACCCCCCCGTGGGCCAGTTTGGTACTTCGGCTGGATGTCCCTTTGGCAAAATCAGCCTGCTCAAGCAGTAGGGTGCTGTAACCCCGGCTCGCAGCTTCTAGGGCAGTGCCCAGACCAGTAGCTCCTCCTCCAATTACTATTATATCCCAGACACTCTCATATGCGTCCAGTGTTTCTAACATGATTTCACGATCCAATCCACTCATAATAAAGAAAATTATCCTTCAGATTTAACCCAATTTTTTGAACGGCCTACCGCTTCGTTCCAGCGGGAAAGCAGTACTTTGCTATTGAAATCAGGCTGAGGTTTAAAAGTTCGGTCAATATCCCACTGACTTCTGAGTTCATCAATGCTTTTCCAGTATCCCACAGCCAGTCCAGCTAGGTAAGCGGCTCCCAGGGCGGTGGTTTCCATCACTTTAGGTCGAACCACCGAAATACCGAGAATATCGGCCTGGAATTGCATGAGTAGGTTGTTGGCCGAAGCTCCACCGTCTACTCTTAACTCCTTGAAGGGGATTTGAGCGTCTTTGCTCATAGCTTGCATTACATCCGAAGTTTGGTAAGCAATACTTTCCAGTGCAGCACGGGCAATATGACCAGCTTCACTTCCGCGGGTTAAGCCTACAATCGTTCCTCGAGCGTACTGGTCCCAGTGAGGTGCACCCAATCCTGTCAGGGCGGGAACAAGATAAACATCGCCGTTGTCGGAAACGGTGTTAGCCAGCTCCTCTACTTCAGAGGAAGATTGAATGATCTTCAGCCCGTCTCGCAACCATTGTACAATAGCACCTCCTACGAAAATACTTCCTTCCAGAGCATAGGTGGTTTTTCCATTAATTTGCCAGGCAATAGTGGTTAATAAATTATTGCTGGAGGTAAAAGGCTTGTCTCCGGTGTTTAGTACCACAAAGCAACCGGTACCATAGGTGTTTTTCAGCATCCCCGGTTCGGTACAAAGCTGACCAAACAATGCCGCTTGCTGATCGCCAGCAATTCCACTGAGTGGGATTGGCTCCCCAAAAAGGTCAGCATTGGTTTCCCCGTATACCTGACTGCTGGGCACAACCTGGGGCAGCATACTCATCGGGACACCCAAGTGGTCGGTAATCGTCGTGCTCCACCACATTTTGTGAATGTCGTAAAGGAGCGTGCGGCTGGCATTCGTCACGTCGCTGATGTGTAAATGGCCACCACTGAGTTTCCAAAGTAGCCAGCTATCTACGGTTCCGAAGGCTAATTGACCTTGTTCGGCTTTATGACGGGCGCCTTCTACGTGATCCAGTAGCCATTTTACCTTGGTGCCGCTGAAGTAAGCGTCGGCAATCAGTCCGGTCTTTTCCTGAATAGTCTTTTCAAATCCTTCCCGTTTTAGTTGGTCGCAATAATTTGCCGTTCGTCGGTCCTGCCAGACAATCGCGTTGTGAATGGGCTTGCCAGTTTTACGGTCCCAGACCACCGTGGTCTCGCGTTGGTTGGTGATGCCAATGCCAGCAACATCTTGGGCCGAAATACCCGCTTTTTTAAGCACCTCTCGGGCTACGGTTAGCTGAGAACTCCAGATTTCTTCAGGGTCGTGTTCTACCCAACCCGGTTTAGGATAATACTGCTTAAATTCCTCCTGGGCCGTATAAGCAATAGTGCCCTGATGGTCGAATAAGATGGCTCGGGAACTGGTGGTGCCTTGGTCTAAGGCCAGAACGTATTGGGACATAATGTAGGTTGTGTTGGGGCACTAAAATAACGGAAAGCTGGTTCAAGTCAAATTCGGCAATTAATTAGTAAGGTTTGGCTACCTGCACTAGCAACCGGTAATACTTTAAATACAACTGAAGAACAAGGGATTATTCCAAAAGTCTGATTTAGTCTGTAATTTTGGATGAAGAGTTTCCAGAATTTTTTTTAACAGATTTTATGAAATACCACTTTTTAGTCTGTCTCCTTTTCGTTAGTTCAATATCATTACACGCCCAGATCTTTGAAGCCCAGGAACCACTAATTACCGACCGGCCCGGAGAGGGTACGGATGCTCCTTACGTACTAGCTCCTGGTGAAGTGCAGATTGAAATGGGTTTCTTGTATCAGGATGATTCAAACCTAGACCAAACCGTAATTTTATATCCTAATACCCTGGTGAGGGTAGGGGCTTTGGAACGTTTGGAGTTCAGAGCGAGTGCCTCCATTTTTCAGCAGGGGCCTCGGGAAAGTATCTATATATCGCCCGTTACGCTGGGTGCTAAGATAGATGTTTCGGAAAATAAGGGGCTGATACCAAAATCGGCGGTGATTATCAATTTTACCCTGCCGAGGGAGGGGCCGGAAGAGGTGGTGAATCTGGCCGCCCACCCTGAGATTAGATTGCTCATGAATCATGGCATTACCTCCAACTTCTCCATTACCACTAACCTAAGCGCTTCCTGGATCAATGTTGAAGACTCGGTAACCTTCCCCCTTCATTCTTACGCCGCCTCTTTTGACGTCGGTGTAACCGAGTATATTTCCACTTTTGCTGAGTTCTACGGATTTTGGTCCCGTTCAAATAGCTCTCACCTGTTTAATTTTGGCGGTACAGTGCTACTTTTGCCAGACTTACAACTGGATTTATCGGGGGGAGTTGGGTTGACCGAAAACGCCCCCAACTATTTTGTGAGTCTCGGGTTTGCCGTGCGGTTCTAGCCTAGTGATGAAGTTCTTTAAATGCATCGAACAATTTCCTCTTTTCGGCTGTACAAATAAGTAAATTGATTAGATTGCCCTCTTAGAAAACCTCTCGCATGTTTAAAAAAATCGCCATTGCTTTAGCCTTTTCTCCTCGGTTTGAGGCCTTGTTGCACGAGACTAAACGGTTTCGGGATATTTTTGACGCTCAGTTGATTATTATTCATGTTGGGCTACCTGAAGCAAAAAAGGAGCAACTCCTTACCAGCAAGTTAGCCGAAATTGGCTTTAGGAAAGATCAGTACAAAATTATCTGGAAACAGGGTGAGCCTTCCAAGAAAATTTTGGCGGTTTGCCGTAGAGAAAAGGTCGATCTATTGATTGCGGGTGCGATGAAAAAGGAAAATATCATCCGCTACTACATTGGCTCGGTGGCCCGGAAGATCCTCCGTAAAGCCGACTGCTCGGTGCTGATGCTGATTAACCCCTCATCTAACCCCAAGCCGTTCCGAAAGATTGTGATCAATGGTGGCGAACATGAGTATCTGCTATCGGCCCTGAAGAAAGGTTGTACCTTAGGAAGAATTGAAAATGCGGCTCAGGTGCACATCTTGCGAGAAGTTCGCATGTACGGCTTGGCGATGGCTGTAGCGGGTGAAGAAGGGAATGAAGATGAATATACCGAAACCCGGCGCCGTCTGCTGGAAGACGAAAAGCAAAAAGTACAAAAACTGCTAGATGGTATTGATACTGAATCGCTACGCATCAATATTAAGATTTTCGCCGGAAAACCAGAGTATGAAATTGCGAAGTACAGCAAACGAATACAAGCTGACTTGTTGATACTGGGCGCTCCCGATCATAAGCTAAGCCTCATCGATCGCTTGTTCCCACACGACCTGGAATACCTCTTAGCCGACTTGCCTAGCAATCTACTGATTGTTCACAATAAATGACTTGCCGATTGCCGTAAACATTATTCCAGTTTATATCGTCTCAATGTAAACGCTCGTACCTAACCTGCATGGATAAATTAGCCCACCACGAAGTAATCAGCCTGTTGTTACAACTCAGCATTATGCTCGGGGTGGGCCGACTTATGGCGGAGATTTTTCGCAGTTTGAATCAACCGGCAGTGGTGGGTGAAATACTGGCCGGAATTATTCTAGGACCTACTTTACTCGGAATGACATTTCCTGAGCTGTCGGCTAATTTGTTTCCCAATGAGGGACCGGCTGCCTTTGCCCTGGATGGTTTTATTCAGATAGCAGTTATTTTGCTGCTGTTTATTGCTGGTTTAGAGGTGGAGCTACATATTGTCTGGCAGCAGGGAAAGCAAGCTTTACTCACCAGTTTGTTCGGGTTAGTTATTCCCCTAGCGGTAGGGTTTGCGGCTACTTACTTTTTTCCTGAATTTTTTAACCTTAATAATATTGATCAACGGATAGTGTTTGCGTTGTTTATCGGCACCGTGCTAGCCATTACAGCCCTTCCGGTTATTGCTCGCGTACTGATGGATTTGGATTTATTCAAGTCGCACCTGGGTATGCTGATTATTGCTTCGGCAATGATCAACGATTTACTAGGTTGGCTTATTTTTACGATCATCTTATCAATGATGGGCACAGCGGCGGGCATGAGTGTGTGGCAGACTATGTTGCTGACTGTTGGGTTTGCTTTAGGAATGCTAACTATTGGAAGGACCCTTATTAATGCCGGATTGCCCTGGGTCAATCGCAAGCTCTCCTGGCCCGGCGGGGTGCTCTCTATCTCTTTGGTGGTATGTTTATTAGCGGCGGCATTTACCGAAGCTATCGGAATACACGCCATATTTGGAGCTTTTATTATTGGGGTAGTAGTAGGTGACTCTCAATATTTTACTGAGCGGGCTAAGGAAATTTTACATCACTTCATCAATAATATTTTTGCGCCTCTCTTCTTCGTCTCTATAGGTCTTCATATCAACTTTGTAGATAGTTTTAGCCTAGGGTTAGTAATTGCGGTGATTGTACTAGCATTTTTGGGCAAAGTTAGTGGCGCTTACGTAGGTGCCAGGGTAGGAGGTTTGCCTAGAGCACGCGCATTAGCAGTGGGGTTTGGAATGAACACCCACGGCACCTTAGAAGTTATTCTGGGTTCAATTGCCTTAGAAGAAGGGTTAATTAATGATCAGGTATTTGTGGCAATCTTAATTATGGTAGTTGTTACCATACTGACTTCTGCTCCACTAATGAAGTATTGTGTTCAGCTAGATAACGCAGCGAAACCCAAGACTAACTCAGTAGTAAATACCAACGAACAGCCTCTGGAGCTTCCCTGATTGGCATTAACTTCGGATGGCTACCACCGGGTTGAGCCGGGAAGCTGTGATAGCCGGTATGAGTCCTGAAACAATGCCAATGCTGCTCGATACTACTAAGCCTACCACAATGTTCTTTAGGGTGAGCTGTAAATCCAGTGAGCCGAGCGAAATAAAAGTAGCAAAATACACCAGTATCATTCCAACTAGCCCTCCAATAAGGCTTAAAAAAGTAGCTTCAAACAAAAATTGAAGTAAAATGAAATAATTTTTGGCACCGAGCGATTTTTGAATACCGATGATATGGGTTCGTTCCTTCACCGAAACGAACATAATATTGGCAATGCCGAAGCCTCCCACCAGTATAGAAAAGCTACCAATAATCCCCCCCGCAATACTGATGACGTTAAAAATATTACTTACTACCTCGGCAAAGGCTTCCGGACGGTTAATAGCAAAGTTATCCTCCTGACGAGGGCGTAAGCCCCGCCTTCCTCGGATCAATCCGATCACTTCAAATTCTAGTTCTTTCAACCCTTCATCGTCCTCAAATCCTTTTAGGCCAATAGTAGAACCTACACCCCAGCGACTCCGGCTGGCATAAATCTTCAGAAAACTTTGGTACGGAATATAGCAGGTAAAATCTGCGCTGGGAGCATCCACAAAATTTTCACCTTGTTCGGTTAGTACCCCAATTACAATAAATTTAAGCCCTCTCAACTTGATGGTTTTTCCGAGGGGGTTAGTATAGGGAAATAATGTTTTGGCAATTTCAGAACCAATGACAGCAACGTTACGTGCGAACTCTGTCTCCCGCACTGAGAAGTATCTCCCTTGCGCAATCTCTACTTCAAAAACCTGATTGTACTGATACGATGCTCCCACCAGGTATACTTCACCAATGCTACTATTGCTGTGCTCAAGAGTCAGGTTGCTACGATCGGCAAAAATGGTGGCTGCCGAAGCTTTGCTCACATTCGCTTGCAGAAACTGAAACTCGTTTAAGGTAGGCTGAGGTCGGTTTACGTATTTCCACCAAGGATAATTATCCTGAAACAGCCACGGCCACTTTTCTACCCGAATCACCTGGTCGCCCAGGAAATCCAAACTATCTCGGATGCTTCGTTCCAGTGAATCGATGAGCGTGAACACGGAGATAATGGCAAAAATGCCGATAGTAACTCCCAATAACGAAAGAGTTGTTCGTAGCATATTTGATCGCAGAGCTTCTACTGCGGATGCAAGGCTTTCTCCAATAAGACGAAGTAATAAAATCATATTAACAAAAAGTAACCTTAAAAAATGGAACTCAACAGTTTTTACCCAACGTTCATCTCCCGTTACAGACAAATCTCTATCTTTGCAAACTGCTAGTGAGATACACCTCGAAATTACATTAATTAGCGTAACTGTCCATGAAGCTATCTGAGTTTAAGTACAAATTTGACGAAAAAGACCGAGAAAAACTTATTGCCCTGCATCCCGAAGAGAACCGGGACGAATCCCGATTGATGGTATTACATCGGGATACGGGCGATATAGAACATAAAGTTTTTAAAGATATAGTAGATTACTTTGAAGAGGGTGATGTATTTGTGGTAAACGATACCAAAGTTTTTCCTGCCCGTTTATACGGGAACAAAGAAAAAACCGGGGCAAAAATTGAGGTGTTCTTATTGAGAGAGTTAAACCCAGACATGAACCTTTGGGATGTACTAGTAGATCCGGCCCGAAAAATCAGGGTTGGTAACAAGCTGTACTTTGGCGAGGGAGAACTTGTAGCTGAAGTGATTGATAACACTACTTCCCGGGGCCGTACCATCCGGTTTCTATACGAAGGAGACCGCGAGGCTTTCTACGAAATGATCAACACACTAGGCGAAACCCCTTTACCCGATCATTTTAAGGAACGCCGGAAAGTAGAACCTCAGGATCGGGAGCGATTCCAGACTATTTACGCCGAAAACGTGGGTGCGGTAGCTGCTCCCACGGCTGGCCTGCACTTTACCAAACAACTACTCAAGCGATTAGAAATTAAGGGTATTGATGTGAGTCCAATTACTTTGCACATTGGCTTGGGTACTTTCCGCGACGTTGAAGTGGAAGACCTTACGAAGCATAAAATGGACTCGGAGAACTACCGTATTACTGAAGAAACAGCCAATTTTGTCAATCGTGCACTCGACAGTAAGCAGCGGGTATGTTCTATTGGGACTACTTCTATGCGGGCTTTAGAGTCTTCTGTTTCGGCCAGTGGTCGGTTAAAGGCTAACCAGGGCTGGACTGACAAGTTTATTTTTCCTCCTTACGAGTTTAAGATTTGCAATGCGTTAGTCACTAACTTTCATTTACCGCAGTCAACACTGCTGATGATGGCTGCGGCCTTCGGGGGTTACGATTTAGTCATGAAAGCTTACGAAATCGCGGTGAAAGAAAAATATCGCTTTTTTACTTACGGAGACGCTATGCTAATTATCTAGCAGGTTTTTTGGGGTAGGCAATCACAACTCAAACTATGAAAAAGTGTGCAGTGATTGTGGCTGGAGGGCAGGGTAGCAGAATGCAATCTGATATTCCCAAGCAATTTCTGGATGTAGCGGGCAAGCCCCTCCTGATGCATACTTTGGGGGTTTTTGCTGAGTACAACCCCCAGCTTCCCATCTGGTTAGTATTACCCCGAAACGAACATTCGCGTTGGCAGCAACTTTGTAAACAGCATGATTTTCAAATATCTCACCAACTAGTAGCTGGAGGCAATTGTCGACCGGAATCGGTTTACAATGGAATACTGAAAATTCAGGATCAAGATTGTTTAGTTGCTGTTCACGATGGAGTGCGTCCGTTGGTAAACGTTCAACTCATTGAGCGTTGTTTTCGGGTAGCGTTGGAGCAAGGGAGTGCCATCGCGGCGGTTTCTCTAAAAGATTCTATTCGCAAAGTAACTGAGCGAGGGAGCGAGAGCCGAATCCGAACTGATTACCGGCTAATGCAAACACCGCAGACATTCCAGATTAGTTGGCTACGAGAAGCCTATGCAAAGATACGTTCAATAAAAAAATTTAGCGATGAGGCCAGTCTGGTAGAAGCAGCCGGACGTAGGGTGACTTTGGTTGAGGGAAGTTATCAAAATATTAAAGTAACTACTCCGGAAGATTTATGGGTAGCAGAAGCCTTCTTGAAACAAAAGGCTTCCCAAAAATAAGTTTAAGCTTAGGCTGCTAATATTCGTCTTCGTTAAAGAAAAAGTCTTCTTTCGTAGGATAATCCGGCCAGATTTCCTCAATGTTTTCGTAGGGTTGACCATCATCTTCTAGTTCTTGTAGGTTCTCTACAACTTCTAACGGTGCACCTGAGCGAATCGAGAAATCTATTAGCTCATCTTTGGTGGCCGGCCAAGGAGCATCTTCTAAATAGGATGCTAATTCTAAAGTCCAGTACATACTTACAAATTTTCTTGTGTAACGTTTACTTACTTGATATCAAAAGATGCTGTATAATAAAATTGTATCTCTATTTCCAAAAGAATTTTTGACAATTTTCTTACCAAAGGGAGTTTTCCGGATGTGAGAAAACCCCAAATCAATTACGTGGGAAAGATATTCCCTTAAAAAAAAGTTTCAATACGAATCTACTTTTTAAGATAAGTATTTATCCAAATCGTTTTGTAACTCATTCAGCATCTCTTTTTTAACTTGTACTTTCCTGATTTGAGATCTCAGGCGTCCGGCTGTTCGTCGGTCTTCTTCCGATGAATGCCTACCGATGGTGGCGTTCAAAAGATGCTGATTTTCAGCTTTAAAGCGGCTAAGCTCTTCCTCATCTCGCTCGATCAAATTGGCGAGCAATGCGATTTTTTCCTGTAACTGTTCAGGTGAGCTTAGATAGTAAAAATCTGAGTTCCGGTTAGTCACTAATCTTTCCAAAAAGCTTGTTTCCAAAGCCTTTTCACAGGCAAGATTAAACTTTTCGGAGAGTTCAATTGAGCGTTCACGGGATATTCGCCCGGAATTTTTCCACGAAAACCTTAGCTGTTTCACCTCTTCCATTGTGTTGACCTGTTTGTTTCCAATCAGGTCTTCGGCTTTGGAAATTAATTCCTTTTTGAGAGACATGGCCTCATCTGGGCTCATGTAACCGGAAGAGCCACTACCAAAGCGACCCCCACCGCCACCTCTTTGGTCACGGTAATTACTTCGGGGTGGTCCACCGTAACCGCCGCCTTGCCGCCCGTATCCTTCTCGGTTGGAACGATCATACCCTCCGGATTGATTATAGCCCCGAGATTGATAGTCGCCGTAACCACCGGATCGATGATCACTGCGGAAAATTTTGTTATTCAGTGACTTATGGTTTCTAAATAGCTTGGAATAATGCATCCCGGGAATTTTACCTACCTCACGCCATTCAGCCTGAAGTTCCTTGGCACGCTCCCTAGCTTGTTGGCGGTCCGGAGATTTAAGCAAATGGTAGAGTTCGTTATTGATCTCACGGTAGCGCTTAATCCGGTTGTAAACCATCTGTTTGCGTTCTTCAAAAAACTGCTTCCTTCGCTGGAAAAAATTATCCAGTATTTCATTAAAACGACCTTCAATCTCTTCCTGCTTATCTTCGTCTACCGCACCGGTTTTAATCCATTTTCCTTTGATTTCTTTTAGCTGATCAGTAGCTTCTTGCCAGTCTGAGCTAAACTCAAAAGGTTCAGCTTCAGCAATTAGGGCTTGTTTAATCTCCAGATTTTTGATACGGTTCTGAGCGATGATCTCCCGTAATTTTTCCTCAATTACATCCAACCGTTCGTAAAGACTAGGATAATCCCCCAGTGCGTCGAACTTGGCCAGGCTCTCGCGCATGTGAATCAGTTTCATTAGGTAAGAGCCTTTATTCTCGGAGGCTTCTACTGCTTCTTCAAGATTAGCTACTTTGTTTTCCGCCATTTCAAATCGGGCTTCAAAGTACTTAATGGTAGAAGCTTCACTTTCACGCACTTCGCCAATTTCGCGTTCGGTGTATTCAAGAAAGGCATTTCGGTAAATTTTACCGTCTTGAATGAATCCATAGGGTGTTGTTGCCTGATCCAATTTTTTAGGGTTTAGAGTTGATAATAGGTGAATCAATAATTAGTCGTCAATAATCAGGTTTTTGGTTTCTTATTGTTCGCAATGATTATGATTTTTAAGAAATTACGCAAAAATATCATTTAATTACTCATAACCAGAAAATAGCACGTAGCTTTATCTATCTAAACGAAGAAATTACAGATTGTTAAATTATGAGCGACGAAAAGATTATTTTTTCCATGGCGGGCGTATCTAAAATTTATCCGCCTCAAAAACAAGTGTTAAAAAACATTTACCTATCCTTTTTCTACGGAGCAAAGATCGGAGTGTTGGGTTTAAATGGTGCCGGTAAATCATCTTTACTCAGAATTATTGCTGGAAAAGACCAGGAATATCAGGGTGAAGTGGTTTTTTCGTCTGGCTACTCTGTAGGCATGCTGGAGCAGGAACCGGAACTCGATGCTGATAAAACCGTGAAACAAGTAGTAGAAGAAGGGGTGGCCGAAACGGTCAGCCTTCTAAAGGAGTTTGAGGAAATTAACGAGAAGTTTGCCGACCCGGCCGTATTGGAAGACCCTGATGCTATGCAAAAACTGATTAATCAGCAGGCTCAGGTACAGGAGAAACTGGATCACGTAAATGCGTGGGAACTGGATAACAAGCTAAACCAGGCGATGGATGCCTTGCGTACCCCACCGGAGGGTGCAGTCATTAAGAATCTTTCAGGGGGTGAAAAAAGGAGAGTAGCCCTCTGCCGGTTGCTACTGCAGCAACCCGATGTATTGCTGTTGGATGAACCAACCAACCATCTCGACGCCGAATCAGTACAGTGGCTCGAGCAGCACCTGCGTCAATACGCTGGAACGGTGATTGCAGTTACCCACGACCGTTATTTTTTGGATAATGTAGCTGGCTGGATTTTAGAACTGGATCGGGGAGAGGGTATTCCTTGGAAGGGAAACTATTCCTCTTGGTTAGAGCAGAAGCAGAAACGCTTAGCTGATGAAGAGAAAACTGCTTCTAAGCGGCAGAAAACTTTGGAGCGAGAGTTAGAGTGGATTCGTATGACACCTAAAGGACGCCATGCCAAAGCCAAAGCCCGTCTAAATGCCTACGATAAACTGTTAGGTGAGGAGGGAAAAGATAAAGAGCAGCGACTAGAATTATATATTCCGCCCGGTCCGCGGCTAGGTAATAAAGTAATTGAGGCGCAGGATTTAGCCAAGTCATACGGGAATAAGCTATTGTTTGAGAATTTGACCTTCTCGTTACCGCCAGCGGGCATTGTGGGGGTGATTGGACCAAACGGTGCGGGCAAAACCACGCTTTTTAAACTGATAACGCAACAAATTGAGCCTGATAAGGGTGAAATTGAAGTGGGTTCTTCAGTAAAGTTAGCTTATGTAGACCAGGAACACGATCAGTTAGATCCAACCAAAACTGTTTGGCAGGTTATTTCTGATGGAAACGAATTAATGGATTTGGGTGGACGGCAGATGAACTCCCGAGCCTACGTAAGCCGATTCAATTTCAGCGGAAGTGATCAAGAGAAAAAAGTGGCCAATCTTTCGGGGGGGGAACGAAACCGGGTGCATCTGGCCATGATGCTGAAGGAAGGAGCCAACGTATTGTTGCTGGATGAGCCTACCAATGATTTGGATGTTAATACCCTGAGAGCTTTAGAAGAAGGGCTAGAAAATTTTGCTGGGTGTGCCGTAATTATTTCTCACGACCGATGGTTTTTAGATAGAATTGCTACCCACATTCTGGCTTTTGAGGGTGATTCTCAGGTATACTGGTTTGAAGGAAACTATACGGATTACGAAGAAAGCAAACGGCAACGATTGGGTGACGTAGAGCCTAAAAGAATTCGTTACAAAAATATGATAGGGGGATAAATTTTAGTTCTGAGTGACTATTGCCCGGTTCTCACTTAGAGTTCTTGGTAATTTTTACTACGAATCTGTGAACACAGACCTTGATAACTATATCACCAAAACACTTTAACACCATGTGTGTAAGATTCGGAATAATTTTCGTTTAGTGGAGAGAAGAAGTTTGATCAATTTTACTTTGAGAAAACAGACTGATGATGAAGAAACAGTATTTACTATTGATTTTTGGGTGGGTGATGCTAAACTGCCCTGATCTATTAGCGGTTGACATTGATTATACCAAAATTGATCAACACGCCCGACAGGCACCCGAAAAGCTTCGTGACAACTTACCAAAGTTAACCAGTTATTTGATTAAACCGGCTGATAATGATTACGAGCGGGTTCGAAGTTTTTATGTCTGGATTAGCGATAATATCGCCTACGATGTCCAACTCTTTCGTAGCTATAACCCTTCCCGATATAAACCGATTTCACCCGTTGATGTACTCCAACGAGGCAAAGCTGTTTGTCAGGGATACGCCGAACTCTTTCAGGAAATGTGCCGATTGGCGAACATTCCCTGTCACGTAGTACCTGGTTATAGTAAAGGATTTAATTATACTCCTAAAAGTAAGTTTACAAATGCAGATCACGCATGGAATATCGTGGAAGTAGAAGGAAAGTGGCGGTTAATCGATGTGACTTGGGGAAGTGGTGGGTTAGACGAAAATATGAAGTTTGTGAAGAAATTCAACGAAGATTACTTCTTAACTTCTCCTGAGGTATTTGTGTTGAACCACTTACCTTTAGCACCCATGTGGCAGTTATTAGACTGCCCGGTGCCAATGCAAGCCTATCTTCGCGGAGATGAACGGGTAAAACAGCAATTGCAAGCTAAATCCGGTCAGAAGTGTATAGATTTTCAGCGACAGATAGCTGAATTTGAATCTAAACCGGATATTGAAGGAAAATTATTTACAGCAACTCAGGCCTACGAGTTTAACCCGGATAACCCCGTGGTCATGGCAAGGGCTTACATGGACTACGCTAACCATTTAATGGGAGGTATTCCCCGAAAATTAAGCTCTAAAGAAGCCATTCAATCGGCCATCGTTACGCAAGAAGAAGCTCTTGGCTATCTTCAACAGGCGGATAAACTGCTCGCGAAAACCAATGATGGTAGCGCAGATAATGAAAAAAGACTGATTGCCGCTAACCTTCAAACTAGCCAGCAAAACCTGAAGGGGTTAAGAAATGCAATCAAGTGATGGGCTACTCCACAATTTTTTCCAGTATCTGGCTAAATTCAGACTCCATAGCCTGATTCAGCTTCTTCTCATCAATAATATCCTGAACAGCCTCCGGATGGATAAATCCGTTTTGTAGAGCGTGTAGAGCAGCCTCTTCGGTGTCGGGTACTAAGACCATGGTAATATTTTCTTTGGCCAAATCAGCAGCAATTTGTTTAACAGTTTGGTGGCGGGAAGGTCTTACATCTCGAATGTAAATGACAGCGACTCGTCCGTGGTTATTACGGGCTATTTGTGCGTAGATTTCTGCATCATGCTGACCGCTATCGCCCACCAAGATAAACGGAAGTGGATCACTCATGGCCAGTATTCTACAGATCTTATCGTATTTATGGTTATGATTACCGCTGCCGGCCTTCCAAATTTTCTTAAGGTTGATTTTGGCGTCTCGCAGTAAGAAAGTCCCCTTTGGAAAATTGTGATAATGGCAAAAATCCACTAACAGATCGTACAAATTCCACTCGCTGCTAGAAACATAGAAAAAAGGATGGTTTTGCTCAAGTTTTGGTCCCTGGTATAGCGCCTGATAAAATGCAGCTGCTCCGTCGAAGGGGAGACGGGTTTTGGCGTTTTTAAATAACATCAACTTTAGTTTTTTCCGCACGTTAGTCGCATGGCTTATAAGAATGGTGTCGTCAATATCTGTAATGACGCCATAGGCATGTCCGCGATCCAGTCGAAGGATTTCGCTTTCTGCGTTGGTATTTTGTGCTGAAAAAGAATCTTCGTTAATCATTCGGGCTTGTATTGAGCGCCACAAACCCGAATTATTGCTTTTTCCGGGGACTTCAGTGTCAATCGTGAAATATCCGTCATCATCCGACCGAAGGGTAAAGGTTTGACCATTAAAAATGACTTCTACCAGCCGATTAGATAAACCACTACTACCGTAACGTTTGATCATGGCTATGATATTATCCCAAAACCGATGCCTTTCTTCGGGTTTGGCTAAGCCAGTATCCTCGATGACTCTTCCTCTGATGTAAAATTGGTGTTGATTAGCAAAACCCCGGTAAAGAATAATGCATGGTTTGCCCACCCAGCCCAGAAGATTCTTCACTAGGCTTTTTAATTTACGAAGGGGAAAGTTAAGAATGTTAATTAGTTGGTTCAGCATCATAAAAAAAGCAAGAGATAACCATCTCTTGCTTAATTAAATAAATTACTCAACAGTTTGTAATTAATTACTAGGCGTGATTTTCTTCGTACTTGAACTCACGGATCTGGCTTAAGGTACCTCTAATCAATTCAAGCTGCTGTTTTACAATCTTTTCAATGTAGTTCGGTAGACGTCCGTCTAATGCTTCGGTGTATTTTTTTATGGCGTGTTCTTCACCTCGTTCACATTCGTTAAATACAGCCTTATCATCATCTTTGCTTAAACCAGCGGTAAAATCCATCCAGGTTCTATGCACTTTGCTAGTCAATGAGTCGCTGACTTCGGCTGCGTCGCGGAAGTCCTTACGCAAAATTTCTTCCAGTTCACCTCGGAATAGTGTCCTTTGTTGAGACAGCCGGTAAAGAATAGTACTAAATTCTCGGTTATCGATTTTCTCAGAAGCTTCTTTGTACCCGCGTTCACCTTCTTGGTTCACCTGTATCAATTCATGTAATGCTTTAATGGTTCTTTCGCTATTAGTATCCATAGTTTTGTAAGAGTTAAATAAGTAATAATTATCTAGTCATTGAGCTTTTTCTGCTATGTAATTTGTTCTGCTTCAGCGCTTTATATTTTTGTGAGGCATTTTAGCAAACTCGCTGACTGCTATGTAATTACTCAAAAGAATCAATCCAAAATTATGTACCATGACATAAGACTTTAAAATAAATAACAAATATCTGGTTATCAGCTATTTATATAAGATTTATAACGATGATAGGTCATATGCAAAAAATAATTATGAGAAAAATTTTCCTCACTCTATTGGTTTATTCTACCCACTATTAGCACGCTATTTAAGCAGACAGCTCTTAGCAATGGAACGGGATTGTTATAATGATCATATCAATTGTGTGAATATTTATAATTTTCTTGCTTGTGGCTAAATATCTTCTTATCTTTAAAAAACAATAAAAACTTACATTAGTACTTTTTATTAGAAAACTAAATGCTATGGAAGAAACATTGTGGCAACGTCCGAAGCAGGAGGACAGGTTTAGAATAGAGTTTCGCTGTAGTCGCAAACCTGATGATCAATCTGGCCTCTCGGACTTTGAGGAAAACCGGTCCTATATCGGTCGTACTTATAATGGTCTATTCGAGATTGCACCCGACTGGGGAAGAGGCAAACCTTCAGTTTTACTTCGGAAGCGACTATTTGAGCGATATTTTGAAGTACTATCCACTTCTGTAAATTAATCAGAATTTGCCAATTCAATCCGTCAAAGAGGTATGTTTATATACTCCTGACTTAGCAAAAACCCAAGCCTTCTACTGTGATGTGCTTGGGTTTGATGTTATCAGTAAGGTAGCTGGTCGTCATGTATTTTTTAGGCTGGGCGAACAAGTATTACTATGTTTTAATCCGGAAGTAACTAAGTTAGAAAAGAAGCTACCTCCTCATTACGCACGGGGAGTACAACATATTGCTTTTGAAGTACCGCAAGAAGAATATGAAGATTGGAAGGAAAAAATAAAGAATAGGGGAATCGAGATTGTTCACGAACAGCAGTGGAACGCTCATCGATTTTCTTTCTACTTTTATGATCCCAGTGGTCATCTGCTGGAAATCGTGCCTCCCGGAATCTGGGAATAAGCAGCTAAAAAAAATTAGGTAGTTAGTGAGCAGTCATTCTGAATTGACGAGCAGCCTGTACGATTAGTCGGTTATTTCGTCGATGAGTTAGGCAGCTTTGAATGTAATCTACGCTGTAGCCAGTGCTTTTACTAATAAAATCATACTCTTCTTTAGCTAAATGCTTTTTTATCTGACGGATATTTTCCATATTTGTTCTTGTTATAAGTACAAGTTAATGCTTTTTTAAAGTACTTTCCAAACTTTTTATTCTTTTTGTAAGTATAATATTATACAAATGGCTGATAATCAATACAAAATTTCGGTGAATGAACGGTTTTTTGAGTGTATCCACATTCTTAAAAGCCGTAAAGAAATCAGTTCTGACAGGGAGTTTGCACTTGCAATTGAGATTTCCCCTTCTAATTTAGGCGATATCAAAGCACATCGTAGGTCAGTAACTATTGAGATATTGAACCGAGCGTTAGATAAATTTGGAATTAATAGTGCCTTCATCATCTCGGGTATCGGTCAGCCTTTTGTAAGTCAGAAGTCTGCTGATACCCCTACTAAAGTGAAAGAGGTAATCATGGTGGCTACCCAGGATACCGAAGGAAATACCACAGTTCCCCTAATCAACCATAAAGCAGCCGCCAACTTTATGACTGGCTACCAGACCCAGGAATTTTTTGAAGAGCAGGAGAGTATTTTGCTTCCCGATTACATGATCAAAGACGGTCAATGCTACGGGGTGCAGGTGAGCGGTGATAGTATGGAACCTACTATGATGGAAGATGACTGGGTGATTTGCCGGTTGTTGGATAACAGTGAGTATAGAAACATTGCGGATGGTGGGGTTTATGTGATCGTTTCTCAGGACCGGGGCATCCAAATCAAACGGATACGTAACCGTTTACACCAGTATGGATACATCCGTTGCATTTCGGATAACCCCAAACACCACCCATTTGACATTCCCGAAGCTGAGCTATTGCAAATTTGGAAAGTAGAGTGGCACCTGCGTTCTTACTTGCCGGAACCAAAGCCGGAAATTGATGATATCCAGGAAAAATTAGATCAAATGGCTGAGATGCTTAAACTCCGTAATCTGGATAATAACTGATCTAGTATTGACTAGTTCCTCCCTGACTTTTGTCTTTCGGTTCGTAAATCTTGGTAAATTCCTAACTTTCCGTTTGGATTAGCAAACCAATCGTTGCAGTTTTGACTTCTATAGGAAGTTGAAACTTGTGTTTATGATTCACTATAAATCTCTGGAAGAGATAGAACTAATCCGAGAGAGTGCCCTCATCGTTTCCCGTACTTTAGGTATGTTGGCTGAAGAGATTGGCCCCGGAATTACACCACTTTTTCTTGACCAACGGGCCGAAGAGTTTATCCGTGACCACGGGGCTGACCCGGGTTTTTTAGGGCTTTACGATTGCCCCAGTACCCTTCTCACTTCGGTAAATGAACAGGTAGTGCACGGCCTACCAAATAAGCGACCATTACAGGATGGTGACATTGTTTCTATTGATTGTGGGGCGAAAAAAAATGGTTACTACGGTGATCACGCCTATACTTTTAAAGTGGGTGAAATTGACGAGGATACCCAAAAGCTGCTTGACATCACCTTAGAATGCTTATACAAGGGAATTGAACAGGCTCGGAGAGGTAACCGTATTGGTGACATCAGCTACGCCGTACAGCAACACGCTGAGCAGTACGGCTACGGTGTGGTGCGTGAGTTGGTAGGTCATGGGTTAGGAAAACATATGCACGAATCGCCAGAAGTTCCTAACTACGGTAAAAGAGGGAAGGGCACCAAAATTAAAGATGGTCTGGTAATCGCTATTGAACCGATGATCAATATGGGAACCCGCCGGGTAAAGCAGCTTAGCGACGGCTGGACTATTGTGACGGCCGATGGTAAACCTTCAGCACACTACGAGCACGATGTTGCTATTATTGATGGCAAACCCGAAATTCTTAGTACTTTCAAGTTTGTTGAGGAAGCGCTGGCAAAAAAGGTGATGACATAATTCAAATCTCAAGTGTTTAGGTGTTATGGTGTTTTAGTCTTTTTAATACCATAACACCATAACACCATAACACCATAACACCATAATACCATAACACTTTTCTAGGCACTTACCTTTTCTCGCCTTCCTGCTAATGCTCTGAATTCCGACAAACGGTCTACTAATTCAGCAAGTTCGTTAACTGAGATATGTTGATGGGTGTCGCACTTGGCTGTACCTACTTCAATTAAAATTCCGTCGTAAAGATATTGGTCTTCAGTGAGCTTCATCTGCATTGCTTCTATAGTCTTATCCACAATCTGATCTCTCATTTTAGGACCTAGCGAGTGGCTGGGGTCAAAGTATAGTTGTACTTTACTCTTATCGAGGTGACGAAGTTTGGTGCGTTTTGCCGCAAAATGAATAGGCAAATTGCGGTATTCACCCTTGGCCGGCAAATCACATCCACGCTGAATAAGTACAATTTCAGGTGCCAAAGTGGCGTAGTTTACTAAACCGTCCCAAACAGTTTCTATACTAGTCTTACCTTGAAATTCCTCGGATTCGGAGATTTCGTATTCTTCTCCTAGCCATTTACCATTTTTCAAACCAACCATCCATCCGTGTTCTTCGGCAAAACCGGCCATTTGCCGTACGTGCCAACCCAATTGATCAACAGCAGAGTTCCAGACCAGAAAAGGATCTTTGGAAAATGATTTTTTGATACAAGCCAACTGGATAGCGGGAAGCATTATTTCGGAGGAAGGAATCAAGCCAGTGTTGTGGTATAGCTTTTCTGCCATCTCTACGGTAGGAAGTGGAATCAGATCGTCAGCGTTTCCCCCGTGACCAAAGATATTGAAGTTCTTCATAATGGCTTCAAAATCATAGCCCATAAATCCAGCATCGGTGTTTTGGTGATCTAGATTGGTGCGAGACTTTAGTCCTACCGTTCGGGCTCCGTAAATGGCCGGCTGACCATTACTTTTCAATTCGGCAATGCGGTATACTTCATCAATGTTAAAGTCATCTAACGAATCGGGGCCGGCAAATATCTTTACTGAACTGTTTAACATAACAAACTTAATCTTACAAAAAAGGTATCAATCCTGACAAAATTAGTTTCTTTTTGGTGAATATGGGCAAATACTGGTAATAGTATTGATTTATTATTAAATTTTGAATCTACAGTTTCATTATTAACGAAAAACTATTTAATTCGGGACATTAATCGCTGAGATTGATAGTTTACTAATGCAATCGGTTAAACTTCTACTCTAACCTATGATTTACGGCCCTTCATTGCGCTTAAAAACTTTATTTTTCTTCAATTTAAATCTATTTACTATGAGAGATGCTTTACTAAAGATGGTGAAGGCACTCGGAGTATGGCTAATTTGCCTACTTACGTCAACTTCACTTTTCGCTCAGAACACCATTACGGGCACGGTTACCGATGGTGAAAACAACGAACCTTTACCCGGAGTAAACGTCCTGGTTAAAGGTACAACAGTCGGGACAATTACTGACATTGATGGTAAGTATTCCCTAGGTGTTCCTTCCGATGCTGAAATGCTGGTGTTTTCTTCAGTGGGATATACTGCCGAAGAAGTCGCCATCAACAACCGATCTACGATCGATATGGCTATGCTACCGGACATTCAATCATTATCTGAAGTGGTAGTAGTAGGCTATGGAACCCAGGAAAAACGGGATGTAACTGCCGCTATTGCCTCGCTGGATGCTGAACAGATTGCCAAGATTCCGGTGGCCAGTGGGGTGCAAGCCATGCAAGGACAAGTGGCTGGTGTTGATATTATGCAATCTGGAAGCCGACCAGGTCAGGCGCCCTCTATCCGTATCCGGGGTCGTCGTTCTATTTCGGCATCTAATGACCCACTTTACGTGATAGATGGTATCCCCCAAACCAGTAGTACTAGTGCTATTACTGACATCAACCCTCAGGATATCCAATCCATGGAGGTACTGAAGGACGCGGCGGCCACGGCAGTCTACGGCTCACGGGGTGCTAATGGGGTGGTTTTGATTACCACTAAGCGTGGTTCTACGGGAAAAACTACCGTTTCTTACGATGGTTACTACGGAGTCTCCAATATCATTAATAAGGTGGATATGATGAACGGGGAAGAATTTGCCGCTATGAAGCGTGAGTCCCGTCGCCGTGATCCGGTTACCAATCAGGTGTCTTATGACGGAGTAATTCCCGATGATATACTGATTTTTGAAGATCCGGTAGAACTTGAGTCCATCGAGTTAGGTCGGTCTACCGATTACCAGGATCTAATTTTTGATAACGGCTACCAGACCAACCATCAATTAGGAGTAAGAGGTGGTAGCGAAAAAACGCAATTCAATATTTCCTTAGGTTATTTTGATGAGCAGGGGATCATTTCCAACATGGACTTCCGCCGGATTACAGGCCGGGTCAACCTGGATCACCGTATCAACGACGTATTCAAAGTGGGAATCTCGACCCTGATTTCTAACTCAGTTCAAAACTTCGGTTCCAACGCTACACTGGGTGAAGCCTTAGCAAATAATCCGTTAGGTGTTCCTTACAACGAAGATGGTACGCCTCGTTTCCTTCCGACCAACGACGGAATCCGTACCAACCCACTAAATGAGATTGTACCGGGTGCCTACGTAGATGAAAGAAAGATCAATCGTATTTTTGCACCCATTTATTTAGAAGCCAACATTACCGAAGGGTTAACTTTCCGTTCTACTTTCGGACCGGATATTCGTCAGCGACGAGATGGCGATTTTCGGGCAAGTTTAACTAATACCAACCGGGGTGGTCCGGCCAGTGCCGGCATCTGGCAACGAGAAGAAGCGGGCTATACACTGGAAAATCTGTTAACCTTTAATCGTACATTATTTAACAACCACGAATTTAAGTTTACCGCTCTGCAGAGTATTCAACAACTCAGAACTGAGTGGCATTCAACAAACGTTGTTAACCTGCCTTATGAGTCGCAAAGTTTCTACAATTTAGGGACCGCTGAGGTAAAAGGGAATCTTGGAAGCCGACTGGAGAAATGGAATCTTGCATCATTTATGGGCCGTATTAACTATGATATTGCCGATAAATATCTCTTCCAGGCTACCTTACGTGCTGATGGATCATCTCGATTAGCAGAAGGCAATAAATGGCAGTATTTTCCTGGTTTTTCAGCCGGATGGAGGGTCATTGATGAAGGTTTTATGGCCAATGCGAATTTCCTCTCCGAGCTAAAAATCAGGGCTTCCTACGGAGCGGTAGGAAATACTTCCGTAGATCCCTACCAAACTTTTGGACGACTAGGAAGAACAACCTATGCCTGGGACGAAACCCCAGCTTTTGGATACGCTTTAGCTGAGATTCCCAACGCTGATCTGGGTTGGGAGGTATCATCAACTGTTAATATCGGGGCCGATTTTGGCTTCTTTGGAGGACGCTTATCCGGTAGTTTTGAATGGTATAACACCAATACTGATGATATTCTACTGGAGCGTAATTTGCCCTTCACTTCCGGCTATAATAACATTTTACAGAACGTAGCCGCCACAAATACCCGAGGTGTTGAACTAGGCCTTACCGGGGTAATCTTTGACAATCCGGAAGGGTTTAGCTGGACCACTACCTTTAACATCACCGGATACGATGAGCGAATTACCGAGCTGGCTTTAACCGATCCCGAAACCGGTGAGCCCCTGGATGACGTTGGAAATGACTGGTTCATCGGTCAACCCATTAAGGTATTCTTTGACTACGAGAAAATTGGAATCTGGCAGTTGGGTGAGGAAGACATGGCCCGTGACATGGAGCAGAAAGTACCTGGTGAGATTAAGCTGAAGGATCAGGATGGTGATGGTGTTATTACCCCGGCCGATAGAATTGTATTAGGTACTGATGTACCCGATGTGATGGGAGGGTGGACCAATAACTTTGATTACAAAGGGTTTAACCTGAGTTTCTTCTTTTACTATCGCCTCGGACACATGGTTCGGAGTAACTTCCACGCCGGTAATAACTCACTGTTTGCTCGTTATAACAATCTGGATGTGGATTACTGGACCATTGATAATCCTTCTAATGATTCCCCTCGTCCCAACGAAAACCAGGAATTCCCCAGAGACGGAGGTACCCGCACTTACTTTGACGGTTCTTACGTGAAGCTACGTAACGTGACGTTAGGCTATACCTTACCATCCAGTATGACTGAGAATTGGGGTATTAGTAGATTAAGATTTTATGCCTCGGCTCAGAATCCACTGTTCTGGTCAACCTTTGAGACTTTTGATCCAGAAGTGGAAGATCAGGACGATGATGAAGATCCGGGCGAAGTTGGCTCCGGCATTGTACCCAGCAGCCGGCTATTCTTATTTGGTGTCAATATCCAGTTTTAACACCTAAAATCTGAAAACTATGAAAACTAAAATAATAATACTCTCTATCGCACTTACGGCCTTTTTAAGCCAGTCGTGCGAAGATTATCTGAAAGAAGAGCTGGTATCCGATGTATCAGCCGCTTCTTACTTCACTACCCCACAGGGTTGGGAAGATGCGGTACGGGCTACTTACGCCGAGATGAAAAACTTCTACGGTCCGGAAATTGGCTGGACTATGACCGTTTTTGGTACCGATGTGCATACCAACGGGGCTGATGGCAGTCATAAACCCATTAACCTGTACGATGGTGGGCTTAACCCCGCTCAGGGCTTCGTTACCGGTACCTGGGTTACGTTCTATCGAGGTATTAATCAGGCAAATGCCGTTATTAACCGATCCGAGGAAGTAGATCTTCCCGAGGATCAGAAAACAGCGCGTATTGCTGAAGTACGGTTCCTACGAGCGCTTTATTACTTTAATCTTACCCGCTTTTACGGGGATATACACTTGACTCTGGAAGAGACGGAAGGTATTGAAACCACTGCTAACAAGACTCCGTCCAGTGAAATCTACAGCCAGGCTATCATCCCTGATCTTGAGTTCGCGATAGGTATTTTACCCGATGTCCAGGATGACCTGGGGCGGGTGACAAAGCCCGCGGCTGAATATTTACTCGGTTTAGTGTTACTTACCCGAAGCTACACCGGTTTTGCTGCTGGTGATGATGCTTCTCGAGCGGAAGCTTTATTCACCAATATTATTGATAATTACGGTTTTACTTTAGCCGAAGATTACCACGAACTCTGGGGTTTGAATGAGTTCGGAGTTCCTGTGGGTATTGCTACGTCGGAAGACAATCCGGAGGTTATCTGGGCTGTACAGAATTCTAAACAGCAGGTAGACGAAGGACTGGATGGACAGGGACACCGAGCCCATTTATATTTTCTGATGGAGTACGATAAACTACCGGGCATGACTCGTGATATTGAGAACGGACGCCCCTGGAAACGTTTTCGGCCTACTCCTTACCATTTAAGCCTTTGGAACCGGGAAATTGACCGTCGCTACGATGAGACTTACAAGCATGTTTGGTTCTCTAATTTTGAGGATAATATTCCCATTTGGACACAAGAAGAAGCAGACGCTGGTTACGTTGCTGTCGGCTTGGTTGGTCAACCCAAATTTGGATTAGGCGATACCGCAATCTATATTCCTGGTCCTGGATTATCGGATAATTGGGATGCTGAAGCTAAGTTGAGTGCCCCATACCTGGTTGTTACCCCCGAGCCTCAGTACGCAAACGACCCTTGGTTCTATTCTGAGCGGGTATACCCTACTCTTAATAAGTTTATTGATAATACCCGGCCTAACCGACAACATACTCAAGGTCAACGCGACTATATTATGATGAGATTAGGAGAAGCCTACCTTTTGAGAGCCGAGGCACGCTTGCAACAAGGTAACGGCGCTGGCGCAACCGAGGATATCAACGTAATTCGTCGTCGGGCCGCTTGGGACGGTATGGAAGACGCTATGGAAGTTACTCCTGCTGAAGTGGATTTAAATTTTCTGTTAGAAGAGAGGGCCCGGGAAATGGATGGTGAAGGCCACCGATGGTTTACGCTGACCAGAACCGGAACTTTGGTAGAGCGAGTTCGGGCTCATAACCCGGAGGCTTCACCGAATATACAGGATTACCATATTGTAAGACCTATACCGTTAGAACAAATTGACCGTACTGAAGGAGGTTACGAGCAGAATCCAGGTTATGCTGGTTCGGACACCTAACTAATTGCGTATAAATTTTCAGAGAAGGGCCGTGAGGCCCTTTTTTTTTGAGTGTAAGTTTCGGGAGAATGAATTATTTTTCCGAGCAAAATATAAAACGCGAGTTGGTGTATCTGATAAGTAAATTGTTGATTTCAAGTATTTTTTAGATTTATATGTAGTTAAAAGCTGGGTAGTAAATATTTTTTATTGATTTTTTTGAAAAAGTTACATTTTTCAATTACCTTGCACTAATAAAAAAATATAGACTATGATTCTTGTCGATAATGCGCTCAAATTTCGTGAAGATGTAGGAAATCCAATCCGAGTGGGTATTATTGGAGCCGGCTATATGGCCAAAGGGCTGATCAACCAAATAGAACGCTATACTCCCGGAATGAGAGTAGTGGGAATTAGCAATCGTACTATTGATAAAGCTTTTGCTTGTTACAAACAAGCAGGTGTGGAGGAAGCCCAGGTGGTGACATCGGCTATTGAGTTAGATGAAGCTATCTTCAGAGATAAATATACAGTTTGCGAGGATGCTTCTATTCTATGCGAAGCACGGTTGGTTGATATCATCGTTGAAGCCACCGGTACTATTGATTATGCCGCATCTTCAGCCCTGAAAGCAGCCAAAAACAATAAATCCATGGTGTTGCTCAATGCAGAATTAGACGCAACCCTTGGACCTATATTAAAGCATCACGCTGACCAGAACGGGGTTATTTTAACCGGAAGTGATGGTGACCAACCGGGAGTTATAATGAATCTTTACCGTTTTGTCAAAGGATTAGGGTTTGACCCTTTAGTAGCTGGCAACATAAAGGGGTTTCTTGATTTTCATAAGAATCCTCAAGATATGGAAGAGTACGCTCGGAAAGCTGGCCAGAACGTAAATATGATCACTTCATTTACTGACGGTACTAAAATCGCCTTTGAGCAGGCTTCGGTGGCTAACGCAACTGGCATGGTGGTGAATAAACGGGGTATGAATGCCTTTCGATCCACTGAGCATATTGACGAACTTACCAGTCTTTATAATATAGACGAACTCAAAGAGCTAGGTGGTATCGTAGATTATGTAGTCGGTCCCCAACCAGGACCGGGAGTGTACGTATTTGCTACTACCGACGATCCTCTTTCTAAAGACTATTTGAGCTATCTCAAGCTCGGAAAAGGTCCTCTATACAGTTTCTATACGCCGTATCATCTTTGTTTTTTCGAGGTGCCCAATTCAATAGCTCGAGCGTATCACTATAATGACCCAGTGATGGCCCCATTAGGTGCGCCAGTAGTAGAAGTACTTGCTGCCGCTAAAAAGAATCTGAAAGCCGGAGATATCCTGGATGGGTTTGGTGGCTATTCCAGTTATGGAGTTTGTGAAAACTACTCAGTGAGCCGTGCAGAAAACCTGCTGCCGATAGGGCTTTCGGATGGTGTACGATTGAAGCGTGATGTTGCTCAGGATCAGGTTATTACCTTTAATGATATTGAGGTTCCTAGTGATCGCCTTGCATTTCAATTATACGATGAGCAGATCAAACAATTTAGCCCCCAACCAGCGGTTGTTAGCTAATTATTTTAAGTGGTAAGCAATTGTTTTTAGGTAACAGGGGAATGAACTTTTCTGTCAGTAAGTTTCATTATAAAAATATACGATCCGAAACTTTGAGTTTTGGTTTGCAACGTTAATTTTGCGAGCCAAATCATTTAACCCGAATAAGATGCACCAAGAAAAAAACCGCTACTCAGATGAAGAATTACGGGAGTTTGAGGCAATCATTGATGAAAAACTGAATAAAGCAAAAGAAGAGCTAGAAAATATTAAGCAGTCTTTAAGTAGAATCAACGATAATGGTACTGATACTACGGTAGGCACTATAAAATTGCTTGAAGACGGTGCTGACACTCTTGAGAAGGAGAGTTTGAGCCAACTAGCAGCTCGGCAGCAGAAGTTTATCATCCAGCTTGAAAATGCCAAAGCACGCATTAAAAACAGAACTTACGGAATCTGTATTGATACCGGAAAACTTATTGCTAAAGAGCGTTTAAGAGCCGTTCCTCATACCCGTCATTCCATCGAGGCCAAATTAAAACAACAATAGAAACTAGATTTCTTTGGATTTTTTACGAAAGCACATCGAGGCCCTGATTTTCTGTGCCGAATCACCTATATCGATTAATGATATAAGCCAGTGCCTGGAAGAGATGTTTGATACTCAGGTCTCAGAGGAAGATATTCGGGCAGTAATTAAATCGTTAGTAGAGCAGTATGATAGCGAGCAGTATTCCTACTATATCGTTGAGATAAGCAATGGCTATCAGTTCTTGACAAAACCAGCTTTTCAGGCGAGTATTAGTATTTTGCTTAAACATCAGTCCAAAAAACGGCTGTCTACTGCTGCTTTAGAAACTCTATCAATTATTGCCTATAAGCAACCAATTACCAAAGCCGGTGTAGAACAAATACGGGGGGTTGGCTGCGATTACGCAATTCAAAAATTGCTGGAAAAGGCGCTTGTTGAAATCAAAGGCAAAGATGAGACTGTGGGACGGCCGCTGCTATACGGAACTTCAGATAAGTTTATGGAATACTTTGGGATTAAGAATCTAAAAGAGCTTCCAACCCCTAAAGATTTTCAGCAAGATAACGAAATAGGCGACGAACTATTAAATGAAGTCAGTCGGGAGATAACCAAGTCAAGTTCTCCTCAAGAAGGGGGTAATTCATAAAGAGCTATCAATCAGTTGATGATTGCGCAGCTATATGACTAAGAATATCATCCAGGTAGTCCCGGTTATTTGATAAGCGGGGTACTTTATTTTGTCCTCCTAATTTCCCCCTTTTTTTCATCCACCGATAAAATGTGCCTGGTTCTACCGCATGTACTATAGGCATATCTACTGCCAGTGATTTAGCCCTTTTGGCAGCGTAGTCGGAGTTTAAGTTTTGTAGTGCAGTATCGAGAAAAACGGTAAACTCTTCTAATGAGTGAGGAGCCTGGGAAAACTCTATCACCCATTCATGCCGACCTTTTTTGCCGTCGCCAATATACATGGGAGCAGCAGTGAAATTCTCAATTAAGGCTCCGGTTTTACTACTGGCTCCAGCCAGCGCCTGTTCGGCATTCTCAATCATCAATTCTTCTCCAAAAGCATTAATAAAATGCTTGGTGCGGCCGGTGATTCTAAACCGGTAGGGAAGGACTGAGGTAAACCGGATGGTATCACCCAGCTTATAGCGCCACAATCCGGCATTAGTGCTGATGACAACCGCATAGTTTTTTCCAATTTCTACATCTTGGATGGCAATAGCCTTAGGGCTCTCCCGGTCAACTTCATCCATAGGAATAAATTCGTAGAAGATGCCGTAATCTAACATCAACAGCATTTCTGTAGAGTTTTTCTGATCCTGAATCCCAAAAAAACCTTCCGTTGCATTGTAAGTATCTACGTAATGCATGTCTTCTGAAGGAATTAGCTTCTTAAATAAATCACGGTAAGGAGTGAAGGAGACGGCGCCGTGATAAAAGACTTCCAGATTAGGCCAAACTTCATGAATATGGGTGGCTTGCTTTAGTTCTAAGATTCGTTGGAGAATCATAACTGTCCAGGTAGGAACTCCGGCCATGGCCGTCACATTAACTTCGGATGTTGTACGAGCAATCTTCTCCACTTTAGCTTCCCAGTCATCCATTAGGGCGATATTTAGACTGGGAGTACGGGAAAATTGAGCCCATAAGGGTAAATTTTTCATGAGTACTGCCGACACATCCCCGGTATAAGATTCCGAATTCTGATCTAGCTGATTTATCTGCTGGCTACCACCTATAGCCAAAGTCTTTCCGGAAAAGACTTTGGAATCAGGATAATTGTTCATGTAAATTGATAGCAGATCTTTACCACCTTTAAAGTGACAATCGTCTAATGCTTCCTGGGATACTGGAATGAATTTGCTCTTGGCATTCGTGGTTCCCGAAGACTTGGCAAACCATTTGATGTGACCTGGCCACAGGACATTGGTTTCTCCTTTTAAAAGTCGGTCAACATAAGGAAAGAAATCCTCATAGGTTACCAACGGGACTCTATCCTGAAACTGGGCTACCGAAGTTATCTCAGCAAAATGATGTTTTTTGCCGAAAGCTGTATCCTTGGCCGTTTTTGTCAGGTATCTGAAGACGTCATTTTGAACATCATGGGGGTATTTTAAAAACAACTCTATCTGATGAATGCGTTTTTTCATCAACCAGGTCAGTACTGAGTTCACCAATGCCATACTTCTAAATCTTTCGTCTTAATTCAAAGTGTTGCCCAAGATAAACGCGTCGAACCTGTTCGTCGTTAGCCAAATCTTCAGCGCTTCCAGCTTTTAGCAACTGCCCTTCAAACATTAGATAAGCGCGGTCAGTGATAGATAGGGTTTCATTGACATTATGATCAGTGATCAAAATACCAATGTTTTTTTCCTTAAGTTTGGCTACAATACTTTGGATCTCTTCTACCGCTATCGGATCAACTCCAGCAAATGGCTCGTCTAACAAAACAAATTTAGGGTCTACAGCTAATGCCCTGGCAATTTCGGTTCGCCGTCTTTCACCACCCGAGAGCACCATTCCAAGGTTTTTACGGACGTGAGTTAGACTAAATTCCTCTAGAAGGGCATCTACTTTATCTTGGCGTTCGCTTGAACTCAGCCCGGAGCGCATTTCCAATACGGCCATAATATTTTCTTCTACGCTCAGTTTACGAAATACGGATGCCTCCTGGGCCAAGTATCCAATCCCTCGTTTAGCCCGCTTATACATGGGTAAGTCGGTAATTTCTTGCTCATCCAGAAAAATCTTTCCTTCGTTAGGCTTAATTAAGCCAACAATCATGTAAAAAGTAGTAGTTTTTCCCGCCCCATTTGGTCCTAATAGCCCAACAATCTCACCTTGTTGTAACTCAACGGAGATATGGTCAACCACGGTCCGACGTTTATATTTTTTAACTAAATTTTCTCCTTTTAAAAACATAAATCACAAATAGGGTGCAAATGTACTGGATAATAACGAAGGAACACAAGATTGGGTGTATGGAGTAGCGTAAGTTTCAGTTTTTTATAAAGGCTCGCTAAGAAATGCTGTTTAATTGTGCAATTATTGCAAATCCATGAAGTTGAATTGACCAACACATATTTTTTTCTCCATAAATTTATGACTTACTCCGAGGCCCTCACTTTTCTTCTCGAGCAACTACCGATGTATCAACGGGTTGGTTCATCGGCTTTTAAAAAGGACCTAACGAATACCAAAGAACTATGCCGATATTTGGGGAATCCTGAATCAAAATTCAAATCCATACATGTCGCCGGAACCAATGGTAAGGGAAGTAGCGCGCATTTGTTGGCCGCTATTCTGATAGAAGCAGGCTATAAAACTGGCCTCTATACTTCTCCTCACTTAAAAGATTTTAGCGAACGCATAAGGGTGAACGGTCAACCAGTATCCAAAGAAGCAATAATTAATTTTGTTCAGAATTGTCAGCAATTTTTGTCAGAGCTCAAGCCTTCATTTTTTGAAATGTCAGTTGGCCTGGCATTTAAGCAGTTTGCAGAAGAAGCAGTTGATATTGCAGTGATAGAAGTCGGTTTAGGGGGAAGGCTCGATTCAACCAATGTAATTACTCCTGTCGTAAGTCTGATCACGAACATTGGATATGATCATACCGATATGCTAGGTGAAACACTACCGGAAATTGCGGCTGAGAAGGCAGGAATTATTAAACCTGGGGTGCCCGTGGTAATCGGAAATTACACGGCAGAAACTCTTCCGGTTTTTGAGCAAAAAGCTAATGAGAGGAACAGTCCAATAACTTTGGCTCAAAATCAATATCGTATTAAGATGGAAATAATGACTGAACAGTTTCAACAACTATCAGTTTACGAAAATGGAATTTTAAGATTTTCCGATCTTAAATTATCTCTTACCGGATCTTATCAACTACAGAATTTGCCGGGAGTACTAGCTACAATTAATGATTTACGGCGACAAGGATTCGAGATTACGGATGATCATATCCGAAAGGGTTTACAATCAGTGCAAAAGTTGACCGGTTTGAAGGGGAGGTGGCAATTGCTAGGGGAGAATCCAACGATTATCGCGGACACTGGTCATAATTTAGAGGCATTTCGGGAAATATGGAGTCAGATATCTGGTTACAAATACCAACAGCTTCACCTGGTATTGGGCTTTGTTCAGGGCAAAGCAGTAGAAAAAATTCTGACACTATTCCCCAAAGACTCGCTTTTCTATTTTTGTAAACCATCGGTACCCAGGGGTTTGGAGTTGGAAGAACTGGTTTCTATTGCTGAGGTTTATCAGCTAAAATATCACATTATTCCAGCGGTGAATGATGCGTTAAAAAAGGCCAGAGAGTTGGCTCAAAAAAATGATATTATCTTTGTAGGCGGCAGTACATTTGTGGTAGCCGAGTTAGATCAAATTTAATGTATGAGAAGTAAGCTAGCGAGATTTGCAGAAAATTCTCAGCGAAGAAACGTAGTGGAACCCGGAAAGCCTATCTTTTCAACGATCAGAGGGAAATGGTCCGAATTTTTCAAAAATCCTAATCCCATCGTTCTTGAACTGGGTTGTGGACATGGCGAATATACCGTTGGTCTGGCGTCCCTGTTTCCCAATCAAAATTTTGTAGGAGTGGATGTAAAGGGAGCCCGAATTTGGAAAGGTAGTCGACAAGCCGAGGAGTTAGAATTACCGAATGCGGCCTTTTTACGTATCCGGATGCTTGATTTGGAAGAGCGATTTGAAGAAAATGAAGTATCTGGCATCTGGATTACATTTCCTGACCCCCGCCCCAAGGAAAAGGACGAAAAAAGAAGACTGACCAGCCCTCGCTTTATGGATATGTATCGTCGTCTTTTAAAACCTGGTAGCTGGTTGCATCTCAAAACCGATAACCTAGGGCTATATGAATACACTCTGGAGAGTTTAAAAGAGCGAAATGATATTCAATCATTAGTCTGTACCGCAAACTTATATCAATCAGCATTTTACAAAATGCCTCAGCAAATAGTCACAACGTACGAAAAGAAGTTTTCCAGTCGCAGCGTACCCATTAAGTATTTACGCTTTCAATTCAAGTAATCAGGATTCTTTAGAAGTAGGCTCTGGAATATCGTCAACGGAAATTTTATGCTTGATGCGTTTCATATATTCTGAAGGCAAGGCACCGTAGCGCTCTTTAAAGCGAGAAGCAAAATAAGCGTAATTTCGGTAACCAACTTTTTCGGCAATTTGCTTAACCGAAAATGTGCCTTCTAAAACTAATTCTTTGGCAAAAGATAGCTTTTTGTAACGAACATACTCGTTAATAGTACAGCCGTACATTTTCTTAAAGCCCTGTTTCAACTTAGTGGTATTTACTCCTACCCGGCGAGAGAGTTCGGGGATGGTAATATTACTTTGGATATTTTCTACCAAAATTTTCTTAGCTTCTGCAATTAGTGATACGTCGGCTTTACGGAGTAAAACTCTTCTGTTTTTGGGATTTAGATCGTCTACGTATTGAGTTATTATGTGGGCGAATAAGTCCAGAGAGCGTGATTCTAAGAGAGTTTTTCTAGCCAATCCTTTGAGGTTATTAGAGTGAATGTCATTAACTACGTCGGCCAGTGCAATACTGTAGGCACTCTCGTAGTTAAAGGGATCAATAGCATCCACATCGCGCAGGAGATTGGCTAAAGCATCAGGCAGAGTTTCAATATCACACTCTATTTTGTCGATGTATTTCTTACGTAAAATTTCCAGACTGGTGTATTGCACCTGAGTATCTTTAGGGAAGGAATAGATATGATCGTAAGATTCAGTGCTGGTACAAAAGGCCGTATATAACTCAGGTATCTCGTATTCTTGTTGGTCGGGTTCAAAGCTATACTTAATGATACCTCGCTGACAGAATTTGAGCCGTAGGGGATGAGACTGTTCTAAAGAATATCGGAGTGTGACTTCTTCGTTAAATTTACAGTTGAACATTACCAGACCCAAACCATTGGTGAAGTTAATTCCTTTAATGTAACCCTGACCGTACTGAGGAGGAATAGTAAGCGTTGTTTCTTCGCAAAAATACCGAATCTGCCGAGTGCCTAGTTGGCGGGCCATTGATTTTACAACTGAATGAATTTCTAATTCAGTAATGAGGATTTCCATGACAGATAATTGACGAGCTGAAAAAAAAGTAAAGTTAATCGATTGGCGGATAAATCATAAAGTCGATCTTTTTTGTGATTTATCGATTTGCACTCAACTAACCATTTTTTGTTGTAGCAATTGCTGTTATCTTTGCCGCTTTTGCTATGAATATTGAGGATATATCGTTCGATTGGAATCCGACCCAGGCCCAGGCCGTAATTTCTATTACTTTGCTCACCGTGGGATTTGTTACATTCTGGTTTCTAAGTGAATCTACAAAAATTCATCACCGTATAAAAAAAATCTGGAAGGAGCCTGCTTCGTCGGTCGTACAAGTGGTGTATCAGAAACTTATTGGAGTACTATTATTGGGGATTATACCTTTCCTATTCGCCCTGGCCTTTTTTCCCTACGAAATTACTGAATACGGTTTGGGCTTTGAAAATACAAGTACATCCTTGGCTTGGATAGCGGGAATTGCTGCCATTGTCATTCCACTGAACATGAAAGCTGCTAAACGGCCAGAAAATCTAGATTACTACCCAATGATGCGGGTAGAAAAATGGACGGTGAAACTAGTTGCACTTAACTCTTTGGCTACATTGGCCTATCTTTTTTCCTACGAATTACTTTTTAGAGGTATTCTACTGGTAAGTTGCCTGGAAAACCTAGGAATATGGCCCGCTATTGCCATTAATGTTGCTCTATACTCAACCACTCATTTGCCAAAAGGCCCTACAGAAACGATCGGAGCCATACCCTTTGGACTGCTCATGTGTTATATCACCCTGACCACCGGAACAATTTGGGTAGCGGTTTTCGTGCACGTTATTTTGTCTTTGAGTAACGACTATTTTGCCGTCTATTATCATCCAAAGATGAAGTTTACTAGAAGTTAAGAAATGTCAAAAAAAACAATGAGGGGGAAAGTAGCTGTTATTACTGGCTCCAGTATGGGTATTGGAAAATCAACGGCAGAATTACTGGCAGAAAAAGGAGCAAAATTAGTAATTAACGGCCGTACCGAAAGCCGTTTGCTGGAAACTAAAAAGGCGTTCACGGACCAGGGTTATGAAGTGCTGGCGGTGACTGCCGACATCTCTACCATCCAGGGCGCTGAAAAGTTGATTAACCAAACTGTGGCAGAGTTTGGTAGAATAGATATACTGGTGAATAACGCAGGCATGTCGTCACGGGGGTATTTTGATGAACTGGCACCAGAAGTTTTTGAAGAGATTATGCGGATCAACTTTTTGGGCTGCATGTATCCCACTAAGTTTGCCGAACCCTATCTAGCCGCTTCGCAGGGCAGTATCGTGTTTATTTCTAGCGTGGCGGGAATTCGAGGGTTACCAGAAACCAGTATTTACTGTGCTTCAAAAATGGCACTTACCGCTATGGCCGAGTCGCTAAAAGTAGAATTAAGTGAAAAAAAAATTCATGTAGGAATCATTTACGTGGGCATTACGAAAAACGATCCCGGTAAGAAAGTTATCAACAAAGATGGAACCTATTTGCTGTTGAAAGACCGAGGTCAACGGAAAACCCAGACGCCTGAGCAGGTTGCTGCGGCCATTGTTCAATTAATTGAGAAGCGAAAATTCAAAAAAGTTTTATCTTTTTTAGGAAAAATGAATGCGCTGGCTAATGTACTTTTTCCCCGGCTGGTGGACCGTATATTAATACGTTCCAAAGAAAAAATCAGAAAATTAAACACCTGATCAATACAAACTGAACTATTTTTAGTCTGAATATCCATATTACGTTGCTTTTTGAGATGTTCGTTGTGTAATATATTTTTTGGTTTTTAAAAAAAAATTACCAAAAAAATTTGCTACATTAAAACGTTCAATAGGTGAGCCATATTTTTTACAGCTTTCCTTCCCCTAAGACTTTTTCAGTTAGCTCGATATATTCCAAAGTAGTTTCACCAAGTAAATTTTTTGTCATGTTTGCTCATCAAAAATCAATGCAAAAGCTCGGAAACGAGACTTTACTCTACCCCTCTGCCCAAGTGTACGACTGGGGTTCTACCCTAGTAGTTTCGCCTCACCCAAATAGCGAGGTATTAGGGTGTGGGGGAGCAATGGCTCTGCTCCGGCAAATGGGATTCCGAGTGCATGTTCTGTTTGTTAGTGACGGAAGTCCCACCGGCAGCTTGGATGGTCATTATGAGGAGGAACGGTTGGATCAATCCTCAAACACGGAGGTGCTGGAGTTGATTGGTAAAATTGGTGTTAGCAACGATGCTACGATCTTTCTAAACCTACGGGAAAATTTGATTCCGATGCGCGAACAGCCTGGATTTGAGGAAGCAGTTCGGTTATGCCTCAATGAACTGGAGACTTTTCAACCTGATGCTATTTTGCTTCCTTTCCTGGATCAGGGCAACCGAGACGTTCAGGCTACCTGGCAGATAATTCGGCAGGCCGCTCGCCGGAGCTATTATCCCATCCGAATGGTAGAATACCTTTTGTGGTCGTGGTCGACTAAAAACCCTGCTGATAACATTTCCACTGAAAATCCTAAAACCTGGCGGCTCGATATCAAGGAGGTAATGGATATTAAGCTAAACGCGCTGGATAATCAGCGGCAGGGCCAATATCCTTTCCCCTGGCGAAACTCGAGTCAAGAGATGCTATTGCATCAGACTAATCCCTGGGAGCTTTATTTTGAATATACCAGTGAAGATATAGGCTAATCTGTTTCAGATTCGTCTTCTTCCTCGGTAACAATTGGTTCTACAGCTGGTACGGGGAGCGGGGTCGGATTTACTTCAAAGTAATTTTGGTACAGCATACGATAGAGTCGGGGGGCTGCTACTGTAGCGGATAGGGCACCTACAAATTTTACCAGTCCCGGTACTCGTTTTCGGAAAATTAGTTCTTCTATCATGTAAGTAGTTCCAAAGATGGCGCAGCCCATGAGAAATTTACCCTTCAAGTATTTAGGTACTAGATCATTGCGTAGAGCAATCAGGTCACTACCCAGTTCTTTCTCCTTTTCTTTCGCTAAATTTTGATAGTGCTTTTTAACTCTTTCGTATTCATCCTGGCTAGGCAACTGGCTCATTATTCGTTGGTTTATTAGTATCAAAAAATCTAAGGAATAATTTGAGTATTGGAATCTTGATCAGCCGATCTTTAAAAATCCAGAGCATAACGAAGATAAGAATGTACAGAAGGGTAACAATCAAAAATCCCAGAAACACATTATCAAGCAGTAGGGCGAGACCGTAGGCGAGCGTGAAGCTGAGGAAGATTGCAATAAACAACCCTAGCAATACGAACAAAGCTCCTGCAACTACTATATAAGCTACATCTGCCCCCTTTTTGGAAACAACGGTAGAAATAAGTTGGCGCTGAATGGTAACGTATTCTTTCGCATCATGTAATAATTTCTCGAGCGGAGAGGTCGGGTAATCCATAGAAATTTTAAAAAGTCAGCTACACCGTAGGCAGCCGGTTAGATAACAATTACTCCCAAATGTACTACAATGGAATTTCCTACCAAAACCGGCAACAGGCATTTGGTATTCCAACGCAAGAAATAGGAACAGCTAGGAGGCTTGGTTTTCCGAAAGACGAGTAAATTCTTTTTCTATAGCCTCGATAAATGCATTCCGGAAAACGTTCCAAATGGTAGTTGAAATACTAGGATCGGGGCTTTCTAATGAACCCTCGATAGGGACTTCGGTGGCTACTCGGTCTTTGGGTTGGTTTTCAAAGATTTCAGAGCCCAAACCGACCAAAGCCTCCCAGGCCTTCTGAAAAATGCTGGTTTCATCATCGCCCAAGTCCTCTTTAATGCTGAATACATCTAGGTTTTCAAAGAACGGTTTAATATAGCCCTCTATTTTTTTGTCTACCACACTCATTTCGGTAATAATGGAGAAGGTGCCATCCTGAACATCAAACTTGGCGTACGCCTTAATAAAATCATTGAGCTGGGTAAGATCCACATTATTCAACTCTAAATCTGCTTTAAAATTAGGTACACTACGTAATAGATTCATTTTCATATCCAGGTTAAATTGCCCGTCACCAACGGTAACAGCATTTGCCCGGAGAGAGGAAGGAAAGTCGGTGCTACTGTCTGTGACGTTGCTAATATTCTCAGCCAACAGGTACAAGTTCTTAAAATATGCGTCCACTCTGGGATCTACCGATGGATCTTTATAAGAAAGATTTCCATTTTTTATTTCAAATCGGTTAATAGTCAGCGGCATTAAACCCTGGATCTGTTGCACCCAGTCTACATCCTCGCCAGTTTGTTCCCGCACACTATCTTCTTCCACGGTAGGGGTCACTATCATATTTACTTCAGGGTTCGACAAAATCACTTCGCCTACTATGCTGCCATCAAACAAAGCATTCCATTCTACTGAAAAATCGATAGTATCAATTTTCAAAAAAGGTTCAGGATTTTCCGCTTCTCGTTTAACAATCTCTAATCCTTTGATCTGGTATGCTCCTCGATAAAGATGAATATCAATATCGGCCACCTGCCCGGTGTAATCTTCTAAATTGTTTAATTGCTTATTGACAAAATTCTCAACAAATGGCTCGAGTAGAAAATGTAGTGCAATAAAGAGAGCGAGAATAATGGCTAAAAAAATGCCGATTTTCTTCATAGTTCAAAAAATTTTATGCTATGGATAAACAAAAATCTTTACAGGATGTTCATCACCCTTACTATTTTAGAGCCGAATTTTCAGTCCTGCATAACATTCAGTTGCGGTAATAGTTTTAGTAGTGATAACCACATAACTAATCCAACTATGAACATGATATTACTTTTTGCACTTTTATTGCTCTTTCAAGAAGCCGGAAATTCTACGGATGAAGGGGTGCCTTACACCCCACAGGAGGGTTTTGGCGGACCCTTGTTGTGGGTTGCCGGGGCTGCCGTTGTCGCTATCGTAGTTTTCGTGGTGGTAAAGGTGTTTCGCGGTATTCAACGGTCCCGTAATCTGGAACGTATGGCCGAAGCCGCTAATACGCAAGATAAAAATGAGTCCACTACCTAAACATTTGCTATAACAGTTTTTTGCTTAATCAATCTACCAATGTATAACATCAATAAACTACCTCGTTACTCGCTTTTTTCACTGATTCTAGCCTTAGTCACCGGACTGTTAGCTGCTTGTAGTAGCTCTACCTCCACTTCGGATGAGAATTCGGTTGAAGCTCAGTTTACGGCCGACTCCGATAACGGCTCAATTACGCTATCCAATGGATTTGGCGCCTACGTTGTAGCCGACAATGTGGGTAAAGCCCGGCATATTGCGGTAAGAGACAATGGCGATATTTTCGTGAAAATTCGGGACCCCGAAGCCGGTGGCGGAATACTTGCCTTGCGGGATACGGATGGTGACGGCCGGGCCGATCAGAAAGAATATTTCGGTGAATACGGCGGA
Organism: uncultured Roseivirgaceae bacterium; assembly: GCA_964551335.1. GTDB lineage: Bacteria > Bacteroidota > Bacteroidia > Cytophagales > Cyclobacteriaceae > Tunicatimonas. Next base: position 93,441 of record CAZKCO010000008.1, on the reverse strand, counting down.
ACCGGTATCGATATCTACCAAAACTATCTCTATTACTCTTCGGATACAGTGATATATCGCGTGGCATTAGGTGAGGGACTGGTACCGACTGCCGAGCCAGAGATTATAGTAGAAGGATTTCTTGCACAAGGACCTCACGCTACCAAGCCGTTTACCTTTGACGGAAACGGGAATATGTACGTAACCATTGGTGCCCCTTCCAATGCCTGTCAGGAACAACAGCGCACCCCTCAATCACCTGGCCAGGATCCCTGTCCACAACTTGAATGGCATGCCGGAATATGGCAGTTTAGCGCAGATCAGGCAGGACAGACTCTACAGGAAGATGGAATTAGGTACGCAACTGGCATCCGAAATGCGGTAGCTCTTGATTGGAATAAGAGTGTTAATAGCTTATATGCGCTTCAGCACGGTCGAGATCAGCTCAATACATTGTGGGCAGAGTACTACGATTCGCTGGATAATGCCGAGCTTCCGGCCGAGGAATTTTTAAAGGTGGGTGATGGTGATGATTTTGGTTGGCCTTACTGTTACTACGATCCTCAAATGAATCAGAAGGTGCTGGCTCCGGAGTACGGCGGCAACGGTGAAGAAGTCGGCCGCTGTGCCGATAAGGAAGATCCAATCATGGCGTTCCCCGCCCACTGGGCACCCAACGATTTAGTTTTTTACAATTCCGATATGTTTCCGGAGAAATATCGCTCAGGGGCGTTTATCGCTTTTCACGGCTCTTGGAATCGGGCCCCTCTTCCACAACAAGGTTATAACATTGCGTTTGTACCGATGGGGGAGGATGGACTGCCTTCCGGTGAGTTCGAGCGTTTTGCTGATGAATTTGCCGGATCGGGAGATGAAATTGAAAACCCAGGAGACGCAGAGTTTCGACCAACCGGTTTAGCGATTGGCCCGGATGGGTCGCTGTACATCACTGACGATCAGAAAGGTAGAATTTGGCGAGTATTTTACCAAGGTGATCAAGAGCAGATGGCAGGGATAGTTCGCTAAGGCACGTACCTGATAATAAGGCTGCTTATTACTGACTATCATTATTACTTTCTCAGAAAGCCAGTGCTTGGCTAGCGACTGGCTTTTTCCTATTTTTATTGCGTTTAGTTTTTTTATCAAAAATCGCACTACCTTGAAAAACTTATTTTCCTTTTTCATTATCATTTACACCTTAGCTTCCTGTACGGGAAGTAGCCAAAATGAAGAAGCCACTACCACTTCAGATGAAACCGCTAACGAAGAAGTATCAGCTGAAACCACCCAACTCATGGCCACCGGTGAAACAGTATACAACCAATACTGTCTGGCTTGCCATCAGGCAAACGGGCAGGGTGTACCGGGTGCCTTTCCTCCATTGGTACAAACCGAATGGGTACTGGGCGATAATACGCGATTAATTACGATTGTTTTGCAGGGGTTACAAGGAGAGATTACTGTGAATGGAGAAACCTACAATAACATTATGGCACCACATGCTTTCTTAACCGATGAGCAGGTAGCCGGGGTGTTAACCTACGTTCGCAACTCGTTTGGCAACGAAGCTGAAGCTATCTCAGCGGAAGAAGTAGCGGAAATTCGTGCAAGTATCGAGAGTTAGTTGGGTTGTTTGAAGCACCTGGTAAATGAACCAGCACGATTTAGGTAGAAAACCTACAAAAAATCTTCTCGAATTGGACTAAAGCTATCTACCAGCCGAGCCTTCTCCGAAAGGAGTTGAATGGAATGGGGCTTGCCGGACGGTACATAGAACATGTCGCCTTCAGACAACTCAACTGCATCTTCACCTTGCATCAAGAATAGAACTTTACCCGAAGCAATGTAACAGGACTGCTCGTGAGGATGGCTGTGAAACGGATCTGGTTCAGACTTGGGTCCGCCACTTAGGTCTAACACGGCGGTCATTAGTGAATCGGTATGAACCAACCTTCTTTCAATTCCATCACTTACTTTTTCGGGCTTAGTTTGGGTATACTTTAGTACTGGCATACTTAGTAAATAAATTTAGTGTGAGATAGGCTGGTAAATTAAACCAATATCAACAAGCTATCTAATTTGGAGTAGATTTTTTGGTAAATTTTAACGCCAGCCTTATTTGGACTGGCATTAAAATTTACTTGTTCACTTCGGTAGGTGAATAAAGACCAGGATCAGGCGGGGCCTGACTGTTAGCGTTAAGTTCGCTATTGGCGTAAATAAATCGATCAGGCAGATGGGTAGCACTACTCTGAGCTGTTGCGAATACCTGGCTATATTGTTTGGTCTGAAGAAAACAGCGAGCTTGTTTTGTCCAGGCCACCTCTATCCATAATTTGGAGCTTCCTCCGTAGAAAATATCAGTAGATAAACTAGGGTTTTCACTAACATTTTCCGGGTTTTGTATTCCTTCGTCGAGCAAAGATTGAAAATTGGCATAGATAACCATCTGATTATCAGATATCGGGTCATCAATCTCAGGGTCGGCAGCATGAGAGAAAGGAACATAAGCAGATGTGGTTTCTACACTCGTCCCCTTTACAATAACAATTACCCTCGGAAGCGGAGAGCTACCGGAAACAGTGATGGTACGGATGGCAGTGTAGCTTTAATTGAACCAATCTTTGTTAAGGATACAACTAAAAAGTTACCAATTTTCAGTAATACAATGATTCTGCTATGGTTAGCGATCCTTTGAGAGAAATTGTAGGCGAAAGGTCGGTATTTACTGGTTGTTAGGACTTTTAAGACGAAATAGTATTCTAGCCTTCCTACTTTAAAACACTAACTTTCTGAGAGAATAGCTGGGTAATTCTTACTTTAGAGCGCTTTAGCGAAATTCAAACCTAGCTGTATGTCTGAAACTACGTCTTTTACAGGTCAGAACATCAACACCAAAGCCGATAGCCCACCCGAACTGTTTGGGCACCCCAAGGGCTTATTTTATTTATTCTTTGCCGAGTTGTGGGAACGCTTTAGTTTTTACGGGATGCGGGCACTGCTTACCCTGTATATGGTGGAGCAGGTATTTGAAGCTTTAGCCAATCGGGATACAGTTTCAGCTATTGTCTATTCCTCCTACGGATCGTTGGTATACGCCTCTCCGCTTATCGGGGGACGTATTGCCGACCAGTTATTGGGTTATCGCAAGGCAATTATGCTGGGGGGAATCTTTATGGCTATCGGACATTTTGTGCTGGCCATTGAAAACAACATTGCTTTTTTTCTTGCTCTTGCCTTTATCATTGTAGGGAATGGCTTCTTCAAGCCCAATATTTCAACCTTCGTGGGTGCCTTATATCCGCCCGGGGATACTCGGAAGGATTCTGGTTTTACTATTTTTCACATGGGGATTAACATTGGGGCGTTTTTATCTCCCATACTTTGTGGGTGGTTAGGCGCATCTTTCGGTTGGCACTATGGTTTTGGTTTAGCCGGAGTAGGAATGGTGGTAGGCCTTTATTTTTTTCAGCAAGGAATAAATAAGGGGGTTTTTATGAATCACGGACTACCATCTGAACCAGAAAAACTTGACGTCATGAAGTATGGCCTAACCACCGAACGCTGGGTTTGGGTAATGTCGGTTGTTTCGGTCCCCGTGATCGCTGTTCTATTATCTTCTTATCAGTTTATTGCAGGAGGCGAAAGTTTCTTAGGTAATGTCACTATTGTCAATGTGATATTCTACGGACTTAGCTTTTTTATTCTAGGCTATCTTGGGTACATCATGAGCCGTATAGATGCCAAAGCACGAAAGCAACTAGCGGTAGCAATTTTCCTTACGGTATTCATGACTTTATTCTGGGGCTTTCATGAGCTTTCCGGTAATATTATCACTCTGTTCTCTCAGCGTAATGTTATTCTAAACGTCTGGCCGTTCACGAATGCCGCGGCTACCAATGCATTAAATCCCCTCTTTATCATACTTTTTGCAATTCCGGTTTCTGCCCTATGGGTATGGTTATCCAAAAAACGCATTAACCCGCGAACGCCCTATAAATTCGCCATGGGGTTAGCACTGTTAGGGTTAGGGTATTACATATTGTTTTTAAGCGAAGGTTCGGCTAACGCAGAAGGAATGGTTCCGTTTATATTTTTATTATTACTATACTTCTGCATGTCGGTGGGCGAATTGTTTACTTATCCGGTTGGCCTGTCCAAAATTACGGATCTTTCCCCCCAGACGATCGTAGCTTTTATGATGGGCGTATGGTTTTTATCTTCCGCTTACGCTTTCCAGATTGTAGGCTTTGTCGGACAGAAATTAGCCATTGATAATCTAGACTCTGGCGTTGAAGCCTCCGCTATGGAAACTTTACAGATTTATACCGAAGGCTTTGAGTCAATCGCTTATGTTGCCTTTGGAGGGGCGGTGGTTGTGGTATTATTATCTCCTTTATTGAACCGTTGGATGGCCGATGTCCACTAACAGTGGGTATTCACTGGTGAATACGTTGATTTTTCGGCAGTAATTTTATATGTAGGCTTTCTTTTATATTTTCAGGGGCAAAATTGAGTGTATAGGGTTTAAATTTACTAATCTCCGCTCACCTTCGGTAGGTAGCCGAACGCCCGAGGAGGCCAAACTATATGAAAATCTTTGGATTCGTTGTATCGCTGTTAATTACCCTGAGCCTTACCGTTGCTCTGAGCGTTAAAATTGAATCAGTTCCTCCTCTAGGATTTTTTTTAGATCCCTTTCACGGATTCTGGCAAAATGCCGAATCGAATGACTTATATCTTGAACCCGTTTTAGACGGGGGGGTAACTGAATCAGTTCGGGTACTTTACGATTCTTTGCTCATTCCTCACATATTTGCTCAGAACAATTATGACCTATACTGGACGCAAGGATATGTACAGGCTTCCCACCGATTATGGCAAATGGAGTTTGTTACGCATGTAGCTGCGGGCAGAGTTTCGGAGATAGTAGGTGAGCGAGCGCTACAATTTGACCGGGCTCAACGAAGAAAAGGGCTTTCTTTTGCAGCGGAAAATGCCTGGCAAGCCATGCAGGATAATGAGATTACTCTTCAGATTGCTCAGGCGTATAGTGATGGTATCAATGCCTATATCAATAGCCTTTCGTACGAAGATTACCCGCTTGAATACAAATTGTTAAATTACCGCCCTGAACCCTGGTCTCCCATCAAGTCGGCTTTGCTACTGAAATACATGGCAGAAGATCTGGCCAGTGCTGATGAAGATGTAGAAAATACCAATGCCTTAAAGCTGTTCGGTAAAGAAACACTTGATCGTTACTTTCCGGTTTTCTTGCCCGGTCGCGACCCAGTAATTCCCACGTCGAAACAGTGGGAGTTTGAGGCGTTAACTATTGATACCCCTCGGGTTGTTTTCAGTGATTCATCCTATTACACCGAAACCATAGAAGAGCCAAACCCTGATAATGGGAGTAATAACTGGGCGATTAGCGGTTCCAGAACTCGTTCCGGCTACCCCATATTGGCTAATGACCCCCACTTGGGTCTAAACCTACCGTCTATCTGGTATTTGGTCCAATTAAATGCGCCGGGGATAAATGTATTTGGAGCTACATTACCGGGGGCACCCGGGGTTGCGATTGGTTTTAACGATTCAGTTGCCTGGGGAGTGACCAATGCTCGACGGGATGTGAAAGACTGGTATAAAATCTCGTTTACTAACGAAACCCGCGACGAATATCTGTTCGGGGATCGGCGATTAAAGACTCAGAGGCGGATTGAGGAGATTAAAGTAAAGGGCGGTGATACGGTATACGATACGGTCATGTACACCCATTATGGCCCCATCGTTTACGACCAGACTTTTCCCGTAGACACTACTGCGCAGGTACCACGCAATTACGCCATGAAGTGGGTAGCTCACGAAGCTTCCCTGGAATTGTTAACCTTTTACTATCTGAACCGAGCCAATAATTACCGTGACTACGTGAATGCGCTAGGGTATTACCGGAGTCCCGCGCAGAATTTTGTTTTTGCTTCAGCAAGCAACGACATAGGGCTTTGGGTGCAGGGAGCATTCCCGGCTAAATGGCGGGAGCAGGGGCGATTTCTGTTGGATGGAAGTAGGCCTGAGCAGGAATGGCGGGCATTTATTCCTACCGATCATAATCCCCAGGTGCTTAATCCGGATCGTGGTTTCGTGAGCTCGGCCAATCAGGTACCGGTGGATACAACCTACCCTTACTACGTATATGATCATTCCTACGAGCATTTCCGGAACCGAAGAATAAACCAGCAACTCGCCAAAGCCCGGCGGGCTACTGCCGAAACAATGATGGAGCTGCAAAATGATGTATACAATCAGAAGGCAGCTGATGTACTGCCTCAAATGCTCGACAGTTTGGATTTAGCTGATTTAGAACCTAGCGAAAAGGATATGTATGATCTACTCCGAAAATGGAATCTTAAGAATAGTGTAAACCAAGTAGCCCCCACTATTTTTAACGTTTGGTGGAGTACTTTTTATCATCTGGTTTGGGATGAGTTTGATTCGGATGAAATCTTGCTAGAAGCCCCGGATCATGCCCATACCATTAAATTAATGCAGCAAAACCCGAATGATACAATTTTTGATTCTAAAGCGACTACGGCCGAGGAAACCCTCAACGATCTACTGATGGAATCCTTTCGGGAAACTGGCCGGAAACTGGCTTCTTGGCAGGAAACTAATGAGAAGGAATACAAATGGGGCGATTACAAGGCTACCAGTGTACAGCATATGCTTCAGATACCAGAATTTAGTGTGATGAATGTTGCTGTAGGTGGGGGGCGTAATATCGTCAGTGCCAACAGCAGCCGACACGGAGCATCCTGGAAAATGATTGTTGAACTAGGTCCTGAACTCAAAGCTTGGGGGGTGTATCCCGGAGGCCAATCAGGTAATCCAGGAAGTCATTATTACACTAATCTGCTTTCTACTTGGGCCAAGGGGCAGTATTATCCTATTCAATTTTATTCCGACGGCACGGATCGGTCGCCAACCATCATGTTGCGTCAAATAATTAATCCCTTATCTCCCTGAACAGACGAATGAGATTCCTAGCTAAAACGATTCTTATTGCCGGACTATGTTATATTTCACAGCAGTTTTTTCCCTGGTGGTCAATCGTAGTCTGCACCTTTTTAGTTAGTTTGGTTGTACCGACCAAAGGGTTAAGCGCTTTTTTAAGTGGCTTTTTAGGAGTGGGATTGCTTTGGTTGCTTTTTGCTTGGTCAATTGATGCCAGTACTGATAGCATTCTGACCCAAAAGATTGCGCAACTTTTTTCACTCAATCAGGCGGGCCTACTAATTGCGGTTACCGGCGCTGTAGGAGGAATAACCGGTGGATTCGCTTCATTAACCGGAAGTTTGCTTCGTAATATCAATCGAAGAGAACCCCCAAAGCCCGGATATTATACCTAACTCAATATTCTATTGGGTAGTTGAAACCGTAGTATCCGGGGAGTCAGTTGTTTTGGCTACTAAGGATGGATGTTTCTTGAGCAATTTGTGGTATTTCTCAATGAGGTAGTTTGCTCGTTCGGTTGGAATTGCCGAAATAATACCGTTTCCGTTTCGGGCCCGCACTACTGGCAGGGCGTTTTTATTGGCAATATCTACAGACTCTTCGTAGTTCTGGCCAAAGTAAAGAATATACTCCTGTTCAGTGAGAAAAATAAATTTATTAATCTGGGTGTGGGAGGTGTAGCGCTTGATCATGGTTTGCGACGAATAGGTGGTAAACAATAAGCTAAAGTAGGCATTTAGCTCTTTAGATGACAACTACCGGAGAAATTTAACTCCCGAAGAAAAGAAAATGAGCCCTAAGATGGCAACAATGAGTGTTTGAAAACCGCTCACTTCAACTTGGAGAATAGAGGCAGACCCCTTGAGAAAGGAATACACTGCAAATAATAGTATTAGGGTTCCTAGCAGAGTAAACAGTACTCCAAAAATTTGCTTTAAACGCATAGGTTAGGTAAAAAATAATAGTTTAAAAAATTTTATTTTACGGAGGTGAAATGGTCTTGTTGCGTTCGCTTATTAAAGTTCTGATATATCCGTATTTAAAGAAAATAAGCGAACGGGCATTTTTACTAAGTCACGAAAATCCTCGCCAGACTCTCGCATATCTTCATCTTCTTCTTCGTAATACCAGTGAACCTCTACCTGAGTACTATTTCGGTGTAGCTTTTCTAGCCTTCGGAAAATATCAATTAAGCATTTAGAAGAAGAAGTATTAAAGTATTCTAGCTTAATGGAAAGTCTGGTTTCTGCATTAGGATTTTTTTCGTATTCGTCCAACCATTGCATAACCTGAGAGTAGAAATCAACTGAATTTTCTGGAATAGAGCGCCCTTTGATTTCGAAGTTGCCCATCTCCAAATCGAAGAAGATATCGGGCGTTTTCATGGTGCGAGGGATATAAAGATTGGTCATGGTTATCACATGTTCTAAGGTAGAATTAAACAAAAATGTTGCCACAGCGTAAGTTGACTACAGCTGGTTTTTCCTCTTAGTGTACGCCGAATAAAAAAAGTAAACAAAGAATAAAAAAATTTCTAAGACCGTTGTAATAATAATAACCTTCTTGAATAGAAATAGTTGCAAATGAAGTCGTTTGTTAAACAAAAAATTAGTAAAACTTAAACAAATATAATACCAATATAATTTATGAATAGGGTAACGGTTTGTAGAAAAGAACACTTCAATGCCGCTCACCGATTATATAATCCTGAGTGGTCGGATGAACATAATAGTGAGGTATTTGGTAAATGTAGTAATCCTCACTACCACGGTCATAATTATGATCTTGTGGTAAAAGTCAGTGGCTATCCCAATCCTCAGACTGGCTACGTGTATGATATGAAAAAATTGAAAGATATTATTCGGGAAGAGGTTACTTCTCGATTTGACCACAAGAATTTGAACCTGGATACTAAAGAATTTCGTAAAGTAAACCCGACAGCCGAGAATATTGCAGTCGTTATCTGGAACCTGATCCGGAGTCGACTGAATGAGGAATTAGACTTGAAAGTTATATTGTTTGAAACCGAACGCAATTTTGTAGAATATCCCGCTTAACCTTAATAAGGAGTAGTAAATCATGTTAAATAATCATTCACAAAATACCCCTACCACCGATGAGGTCGGAGACGAGCACGTTGCTACCTCTCATGAAACCCCGTTACGACCTGACGCCTTTGAAAAAGACGATGAACTGAAGATAGAGTTGATCGCGAAACATTTCAAGGAAATAATGTTGATTTTGGGCCTAGACTTGGAAGACGATAGTTTGAGCGGAACTCCCCGCCGCGTGGCTAAAATGTATGTGCAGGAGATTTTTAGTGGCTTGAAGCCGGAAAATAAACCTGTTCCCACATTATTCGAGAATAAGTATCAGTACAATGAGATGCTGGTGGAGAAAAATATTACTTTTTACTCCAATTGTGAGCATCATTTTGTCCCAATTTACGGTAAAGCCCATGTAGCTTATATTTCAAACGGACATGTCATCGGTCTTTCTAAAATTAACCGTATTGTACAGTATTATGCAAAACGCCCTCAGGTACAAGAGCGAATGACGGTACAAATTGCTGAAGAGTTGAAATCAGTTTTAAAGACTGAAGATGTTGCGGTAGTGCTTGATGCTGCCCATATGTGTGTTTCATCCCGAGGAGTTCAGGATGTAAATAGCCTGACAGTTACCTCACACTACTGTGGGGTATTTAAGGATAACGAAGAGAAGAAGCGCGAATTTTTAGAATACATAAATTTGAACTCTAAGCATGAAATTTAAAGATAAAAACATACTATTAGTAGGGGGCACTTCCGGTATAGGCGAGGCAACCCTAAACTTACTATTGAATGAGGGGGCCAACTTGATTGTTGCCGCTCGTAAAGAGCCTCCAAAGGATGATAGTATCCAGTACATTCACCTGGATGTGAACGAGATGAGTGATGAACTGGACGCAGTACCTGACGAGCTCCATGGTTTAGTTTATACGCCGGGTACCATAACCTTAAAGCCTTTTCAGTCGCTAAAACCCCAGGACTTTCATAATGAAATTCAACTTAATGCCATCGGTGCAGTAAAAGTCATCCAGGCTACGTTACGGAAACTTCGCGCAGCTAAAGGGGCCAGCATTGTGATGTTTAGTACTGTGGCGGTACAGCTTGGACTTAATTTTCATACAGCAGTAGCTATGGCCAAAGGGGCTGTAGAAGGTCTAGGAAGGTCTTTAGCCGCTGAATTAGCTTCTAAAAACATCAGGGTAAACGTGGTAGCTCCTTCTCTTACGGATACTCCGCTAGCGCATAATTTGCTTTCTACTGAAGAAAAAAAGGAAGCTTCTAAGCAACGGCATCCTTTGGGTAGGTACGGTAAACCCGAAGATATCGCTCAGGCAGTGGTTTATTTACTTTCTGATTCTAGCAGTTGGGTTACCGGACAGGTACTTCATATAGATGGAGGGTTATCTACCCTAAAGCACGTTTAGCGAATATTATTTCGTTAGGCTTGAATTCTGTAGGGCCATGTAATGGAGCTTTACAATCGGATTTTTCAATTTTATATACCGAAATTATAAAAAAAGAAAAACCATACGGAATAACAGTTTGTTAAAGGTGAAATAAACAAATTCAGATGTTAATTTTCGTGGATTGTGGAAATAGATTATGATGGAAAAACTATATCGATGAAGACCCCACCTGAGTCATATCTTATCTTTAAAGAGGAGCTTAAAAAGGCGGAGCTTGAAAAGGCTCGGCTAAAAGCTGAGTACGAAGCGAAGCTTCGTGAGATGAATACTGAATTGTCTTACCTTAAAGAGCAGATTTCTTCACAACAGGATATGATGAAGACCACCTTGAACTACGCTAGTCGGCTAGAAAACGAAATAAATGGTCTCCATAAACAAATCAAAGAAGATAAAAAGCAACGAAAAGGAAGTTTTCATTAATTTGGGAGTGAACTAAGTTTTTAGCTATGAAAGAATCAGCGCTAACTCAACAACCAGATGTGTCGCAATTTCAAAACCATTTTGACGGTAGGTTTGCCAAAGTAGTTTACCACGAAGCCTCAAAAACAATTATTTGTGAGCTAAAGTCGGAGTACGTACCGATTGAGCATTTCAAAGACATCTTTTATAAAATATCCGAACTGGTTAAAAAAGGCGTTAACCAAAAATTTATCTTTGATAAGAGAGCCTTACGAGCATTTCATCAACCTTCCATGGAATGGTATTTTGTTGTTTGGAAGAAAGAAATGTATCAGTTTGGTTTGAAAATTCATCGTAAAATTCTTCCCAATGAGTCTTGGTTTCGTAAGTCAGTGGAGATAGCTAAGCTGCAAATTGTCCAGAATTATCCAGATAATATCGTTGATAAACTGGATATTCGCTATTGCGAATCCATACAAGAAGCTATTGAATCTTAGTTGATGGTTCAGAAAGTATTTACCCGTCATGACATTGATCAACTCGAAAAGCGGTTTCGGACTAATCTAATTAATTCGGTAACCGGTTTTAAAAGTGTCTCTTTAGTTGCAACGATGTCTGCCGAAGGTATCACTAATCTTGCTGTCTTTTCCCAGATAATCCACGTAGGAGCCAACCCCCCACTGCTAGGAATTTTATTTCGGCCTCATACCGTTCCTCGCCATACCCTGGAAAATATTTTAACTTCCAAGGTCTTCACCATCAATCATATTCGAAGAGATTTTGTAGAAAGAGCCCATCATACAAGTGCCCGTTGGGACGACTCTGAATTTGATACTTGCGGATTTACCCCAAAATTTACTTCAAACGTATCGGCTCCTTACGTAGCTGAATCTACACTTCAATTGGGATTGACCTACGTGGAACATTACACCCTGCAATGTAATGAGACAGTATTTCTGGTAGGGAAGGTTGAAGAAATACTCCTTCCCGAAGAGAGTATTAACTCCGATGGGTTTGTAGATTTAGTTTCTGCCGGATCACTCACCTGTACCGGCCTGGATGCTTACCACCAGGTTAACCCTCCGCTGCGACTATCCTACGCCAAGCCTGACCGCCCGGTCGAACCCCTGGATAAGTAAACATTTTAATGGCTGGATTGTCGTAAGGGAGCATGAAGCCTCTTATTGAATTTACCGATCATGGTTTGTACTGCCCCCAAGCAGATATTTATGTTGACCCTTGGAAACCAGTAAAGAAAGCTATAGTCACTCACGCTCACTCCGACCACGCTCGCTGGGGAATGAAACACTATTTAGCACATCAGCAGTCGGAAACAATTCTTCGGTTAAGACTTGGACAGGATATTTCGCTAGAAACTTTACCCTATGGCGAAACCATCAATGTTGGTGGAGTGAACGTATCCCTGCATCCGGCGGCGCATATTTTTGGATCAGCTCAGGTACGGCTGGAACACAAAGGCCAAATCTGGGTAGTATCTGGGGATTATAAGCTGGAAGATGATGGCTTCAGCGGTTCTTTCGAACCGGTTCGTTGCCACTCATTCATCACTGAGTCCACTTTTGGGTTACCTATCTATTCTTGGAAGCCACAGCCCGAAGTAATGAAAGAGATTCATGCTTGGTGGCAAAGTAATCAAACGCAAAATAAAGCCTCGTTACTCATTGCTTATGCACTAGGCAAATCCCAGCGCATTATCTATCAGCTAGATCGCTCAGTAGGCCCCATCTATTTACACGGGGCAGTGGCCAACGTTAATAAGGCACTTATTGCTGGTGGGGCCAGCCTTCCTGATTTACCCAAGGTAGATGCAAATGTTCCGAAAAAAGAACTGCATAAAGCGTTGATCATTGCTCCTTCTTCCGCTCTAAATAGCCCTTGGGTAAATCGATTTCGGCCGTTCAGTACCGGAATTGCCTCAGGCTGGATGATGGTAAGAGGTGCTAAGCGCCGTCGAGCAGCCGATCGGGGTTTTGTTCTTTCCGACCATGCCGACTGGCCGGGATTAAATCAAGCTGTTAAAGCCACCGGGGCTGATTCGGTCTATGTCACGCATGGGTTTACATCGGTGTTCAGTCGTTGGTTAACCGAGCAAGGCTTGAAAGCTCGTGAAGTGGAAACACTCTACGAAGGGGAATCAGTAGAAATGGACGAAGTTACTGATCAGGACGATACGCATTGAGCTGTTTATTTCAGCTTTCGCTTAATCATAAATACAGCACCATCCAGAAGGGCGTTTAATAAGTAATTACGGATCGGTTTTATAGTCACCACGCGGAAAGCAATCACGCTAGCAACAACACTGAGTAGTATTTTAAGTAGATTGTTCATATCAAAAAATGGTTTAGCTGAGTAACGAGCCCTATGATGAAATGTTTGAGAATGAAACTGAATTAAGGGCATTCGTTCTGAGCGGTTAAACTACCCAAAAAAGGTTTTTTATCCGAATTGCATCCCGTATATTTGCACCGCAATTTATCTAGGTACAAAAAATTCAATTTATGCATAGTTTAGTCTATCTCGTGCCCGTATTTGGGATCGTAGCTTTAGTGTTTATGGCAATTCGGTCGGCGTGGATCTCAAAACAGGATGCTGGAGAAGAAAATATGAAGGAATTAGCAAAGTACATTGCTGATGGGGCGATGGCTTTTTTAAAGGCTGAATGGAGAGTACTAACCTATTTTGCAATCGTCGCAGCAATCCTACTGGCTTGGTCTGGTACATTAGTTGAAACTTCTAGTCCAATCATAGCGGTATCATTCATCATCGGTGCTGTTTTCTCCGCAGTTGCTGGTTATATCGGGATGAGGGTAGCTACCAAAGCTAATGTTCGCACTACCCAAGCAGCTCGAACCAGTTTATCTAAAGCGCTTAAAGTTTCATTTGCTGGCGGAACCGTGATGGGATTAGGTGTTGCTGGATTGGCCGTACTGGGGCTAGGTAGTTTGTTCATTGTGTTCTACCAAATATATGTCATCAATGCAGGGGCAACCGCCAACGGGCTAGAGATGGAAAAAGCATTAGAAGTATTGGCCGGATTTTCTCTTGGAGCGGAAAGTATTGCGTTGTTTGCTCGGGTAGGTGGTGGAATTTATACTAAAGCGGCCGATGTTGGTGCTGACTTGGTGGGAAAGGTAGAAGCTGGTATTCCGGAAGATGACGTTCGTAACCCAGCTACTATTGCCGATAATGTAGGCGATAATGTAGGAGATGTGGCTGGCATGGGTGCCGACTTGTTTGGATCATACGTGGCTACCATCCTAGCAACGATGGTGCTGGGTAGAGAGATTGAATCTAACGATGCTTTTGGGGGAATTGCCCCTATTTTATTGCCTATGCTTATTGCTGGCATAGGACTAATCTTTTCTATTGTGAGTTCTTACTTTGTTCGTATAAAGCATGAAACTGATAGTGTACAAAAGGCTCTGAATATTGGGAATTGGTCTTCCATTATCCTCACCGTAATCGCCTCTTTCTTTCTCGTAAATTATCTCCTTCCTGATAATTTAGAAATTAGAGGAGTAGCATTTACCAGTATGGATGTTTTTTGGGCGATCTTCATTGGCCTCATTGTGGGTGCTTTGATGAGTATCATCACCGAATACTACACCGCAATGGGAAAACGTCCCGTGAATAGCATTATTCGTCAGTCATCTACTGGGCACGCGACCAATATCATCGGAGGACTATCCGTAGGTATGGAATCTACGGTGATGCCAACAATCGTATTGGCAATAGGAATCATCCTTTCATATTCCTTCGCTGGATTATATGGTGTGGCCATTGCTGCCGCCGGAATGATGGCCACCACCGCTATGCAATTAGCCATTGATGCGTTTGGTCCCATTGCCGACAATGCGGGAGGTATTGCCGAAATGAGTGGTTTACCGGAAGAGGTTAGAGGCCGTACCGACAATCTGGATGCCGTGGGTAACACCACTGCTGCTACCGGAAAAGGTTTTGCCATTGCTTCTGCGGCATTAACTGCTTTAGCCCTGTTTGCTGCTTTTGTAGGAGTAGCTGGGATCGACTCCATTGATTTATATAAAGCTCCGGTGCTGGGGGCGCTCTTTATTGGAGCTATGATTCCTTTTATCTTCTCCTCGCTAGCCATTGCCGCAGTAGGGAAAGCCGCTATGGATATGGTGCAGGAAGTTCGGCGTCAGTTTAGAGAAATTCCGGGAATCATGGAGCATAAAGCGCAGCCGGAGTATCAGAAATGTGTGGAAATTTCTACCAAAGCCTCTATTCGCGAGATGATTTTGCCAGGTGCCATTGCGCTGCTCGCACCGATTTTAGTAGGGTTTGGTTTTAAGGGAGTTTTTCCTGAAACGTCTTCCGCCGAGATTTTAGGTGGTCTGCTAGCTGGTATTACTGTTTCCGGAGTACTGATGGGTATGTTTCAGAATAATGCTGGTGGCGCCTGGGATAATGCCAAAAAGTCGTTCGAGAAAGGTGTGGAAATTAACGGCAAGATGGAGTACAAAGGTTCTGAAGCTCATAAAGCTTCGGTTACTGGGGATACAGTAGGTGACCCATTCAAGGATACTTCCGGACCTTCTATGAACATTCTGATCAAACTAACGTCGATTGTAGCATTAATTATCGCTCCTCATATTGCTGTAGATGGCGTACATTCCGAAGAGCTAGGTACTGTTGAAAAGAAAGAAATTGAAATTGATAAACAGGTAGAAACCAACGAAAAAAATGTGGTTGAGGTACGGTAAGTACCTCAACTTTTTTCCAGCCGGTTCCAAACTCCTTCTGCCTTTTTGCCAATTATCCAGAAAGAGAGAGCTAATAGAGCAAAAAATACCACGCGATGAAGACTATCCCAGGCGTATTCAAAATAACGGGTATAGATATTCAGTAGCAGAAAAAATATACCGATTTCAGCGGTAAGCCGCTCATTTTTTTTCAGACCCCACCAAATGGCCCCTATTGAGAAGCCAGTGAGCAGCAGTACGGCATACCAGAAATGATACTGGGGCACACCGTTCCAAATTGACAGGTCGGCATGGTTGCCAAATATTGACAACAGCCATAGGGAAGCCAGCAGGATGATAAGTGCCGAATAATAGGTTAAATGAAAGAAGGTTTTTAGTGAAGAATTAGTCTTAGTGCCGAAGCTTAGGGCTAGTAACAGAATGCCAAAAATAACGTAGCGGAGAGGAAAATTCATGCCTAAAAACCGGTATTCTCCTTGGCTCCAATAAAATGTTTCCATTCCGTACCAAGCCGTGAGGGCAGCTAAACTGATACCCCAGAGCAGACGGCTATTTAAATATATAGCAATAAGCCCGTAGAGAATAGCTCCCAACCCAACGAAAACCGAAAAATTTCCTTCTTCCATTTTCAAGGCTTCGCTTAAATAGGTAAGGAAGAAGGCAATGAAAATTGCGCCGAAAATTAGCAGAGCTTCATTACTAAATCTTTGGAGAGGAAATCGTCGCCTTCGGCGAACCCCTAATGCAAAAGTAAATAACGCCAGAATTAGAAAGATTGCGCATTTAACCAAAGCCGAAGCACCGAGCCAACGGTTCACTATGCCCATCAGCCAGTCATCTAGCAAGAAGAGTACGGTAGCCAGTACTATACAGGAAACTGAAAAAAAGAAAGCAATCAGTGAAAAATTCTTCCAGTCAAAGCGAGACTTGGAGTGAGTAACCTGATAGGATTGCCGCAGGGTTTCAGCCGTAGCGGTACTGATAAGTTGCTGATTTTCCCAGTATTCAATAGCCTCTTTGATGGTTTTTTCCTGCTCTTGATCGACTTGCATACCGCAATATACTAATCCCAAATAATGTGTGCAGTGATATTACCAGCAATTGAGATTCTCTCATAAAATTAGAATCCACCGGAACTACCTCTTTGGAAAATGGTAGCTTCGGTGGATTATTGGAGACTTATTAACTATTAATTCGGTCGACTTCGGTTTGATCTTGAAGTAGTAGATCGCGCTCCGGAAGTTCTAGATTTGCTGCTTCGGGACACTGCTGAGCGGCTATTAGAACTACTTGATCTACTTACGTTAGTCTGAGTACTATTTCGAGATGTAGTGCTGCGTGATACCCCAGAACGAGAAGTATTTGATCGGCTAGGAGTGACAGTCCGCTTAGTCCCTGAAGAGGTGCGAGCACTACTTTGATTGACCGTTGATCGTTGGTTTACTCCACTGTTGGACGATCTCGTACTACTCCGATTAGCGCTACTTTTCACTGTAGAACGTTGAGTACGCGATGATCCGTACTGATTTCCTGTGGTGGTAGTAGAACTCTTTTTTGAGCTATAGTTCTGCGAACTACGAGGACTGGCATCCCGCGATCCTCGATTTTGAACCGTAGAGGAACGATTACTGCTAGAATAGTCTACGCGAGGAGATCGAGGTCTGGGTGCCGCTGGACTCACGTTTGTTGAAGTACGTGAAGACCGGCGGTAGCTACTTCTATTATCAAAACTATTCTGGTTCGCAACTCCTGAGTTATTATGTACGCGAGTAGCTTGCCCTTGTCGGCCACCTCTTGCTGCTGGTTGGTACATCGTCACTGAACCCTTGCGCAGAGCTGGCGTTCCAGGACGTTGCGCAGGTCTTACCTGACGTACCGCAACTCTTTGTCGCGTAACCCGCTCAATCTCTCGAACTTGAGGACCACTATAGTAGTGATGCTGATTATTGTACACATAAGTGTTGTTGATAATTGTAGTACGATTGTAAAAGTGGGTTGCCCGGCGGGGGGGAACACAATAATCGTATATACGAGCATGGCTAATGTAACGATGAGGCACGTATCGCCAATGTCTTCGAGGAATAAGGTGGCCAATATTAATGGAGACGTTAACATTTAGTCCGGGAGATAGTGGTGCCCAACCGTAATGACCATCACCGGAACGCCAGGCTACCCATGCCGGCCCCCAATCATAACCAGGAACCCAAGCCCATCCGTAGTAATCATCAATATACCATCTTCCGTAATGAAATGGTGCCCAACCCCAGGAATAATCCGATACCCAGGTATTCCCGTAATCAGTCATCACCCACTGACCCCGGGTTACGTAGGGATGAAAGTCACGACGAACATTGGGAATCCACACCTGCCCGTACTGGGGGTTATGAACCCAGCTTCCGTAGGGAGCCAATTCGTTATAAAATACGTCAAAGGAGATGAAACTCTGCGCTTTACTTTCTACCGGTGAGAGTATGAAACTTAATACTACAAGAGCCAATCCGAATAAGCTGAATTTATATTTATTGTAGGTTTTCATAATTGGGAATGTTAAATGGCACATGGTAGTAATCTAACCAAACATGGTAAATACTTACATTTCAATAATGAAAAGGCCAAAATCATGCCTATAATTCAAACTAATCAATAAATTGCTTAATTTTTCGCATTATTCGTAAACTATCTTTCTGTTTATCAGTCATTTATGAAATTGATAATATTTGTAATTTTTTGTGAATAGTTTCAGGTAACTCGTGCATTGAAGCCTAGTTTTTCTGAGCAGACAACAGATATTTACGTCTAATGCTTACGTCAGAATTGGGGTGAAATCCCAGGATTTTTTGGGGTTGTTGTGTAGCGTGCCTTGCTGGATGACTAGGGGAGAAGGTATATTGTTGTGGTATAGCTGGCCAGTTCCCAACCCCTGGGGCATTTGCACCTTTTTGAAGGCAGCAAATTGGGCAATGGCATTCAGTCCTACGTTTGATTCCAAGGCTGAAGTCATCCACCAGCCAATATCCCTCTCTTCAGCCAATTGTATCCACTGATCACTGATGGATAATCCACCCAGCAACGTGGGTTTAAGAATGATAAACTGGGGTTGGATGGTATCCAGCAGCTTGGCTGCTTGCGTGCTTTCGTTTATGCCTATCAATTCTTCATCTAGTGCAATTGGTATCGGAGATTCTAGGCATAGCTTACGCATCGCTTCAGATTGATTAGGGGCAATGGGCTGTTCAATGGAATGGAGTTGGTATTTAGCCAGTCTTGCTAGTTTTTGCAGCGCTTCATCGGGGCTAAAGGCACCATTGGCATCTATTCGTAAAGTAATTTGATCGGCCGAATAGTGCTGACGAATATGGGCCAGTAGCGAAAGTTCAGTGTCAAAATCTATAGCACCAATTTTCAGTTTAATGCAGTTGAACCCCTGGGCTATTTTTTCATTTATTTGCTGAAGCATAAATTCGTGTTCACCCATCCACACCAGGCCATTAATCGGAATCGGCGCAAAGATTTCTTTTTCAAACACATGAGGAAAGATGAGTCGCCGCCCTCCGTGCAACCAATCATGCCAGGCAGTTTCTACTCCAAAACGAATAGAAGGAAATTTTGCAGGTATATGGTTTCGTACCCAATCTCCCACCTCATCAGTAGTGAAGGGTGATGTTTCTTCCTGTATACAATTTATTGCTTGATCTAAGGCAGATTGAAAATCAGGATGGTCGTCAATACTCAGTCCCTTCAGGGGAGATGCTTCTCCAAGTCCCATTTTAACGGGCGAGTCTTGTTGAATGATGATATAGTACGCCTGATGTTGTTTGAGTATTCCGCGGGAAGTCCCGGCATCAAAAGTGAAATTGAGGAGATGCTTTTTCCAGTGGGCTTGAAGTTTCATGCAATTAGTTTCCTATTTTGTATCCTAGGTAATAACTTACCAACTGTCAAATTGATCTACTTTTTTACCCCATATTCAATGGAAACTACCGATAATCTGACGTTTGATGTTATTGTTGAGATTCCCAAAGGAAGTCGTAATAAGTACGAATATGATCCGGTGAAAAAAATGATTCGCTACGATCGGATGATTTTTTCCTCTATGTTTTATCCGAGTGATTACGGTTTTATTCCGGAAACCCTTGCCGGGGATGGTGATGCACTGGATGCTTTGGTACTAGTTTCTGAGCCAACCTTTCCGGGCTGTTTAATTGAAGTAAAACCTATCGGTCTGTTTCGTATGCGGGACGAAAAAGGCCCTGATGCCAAAATTTTATGCGTTCCCATTAGCGATCCGATTTGGAATAAGGTAAATACCTTAGATGAAATTAATCCGCATTTGAAAAAAGAGATAGAGCATTTTTTTCAGGTATACAAAGATCTGGAAAAGAAAAAGGTGGGTATTGATGGTTGGGATGATAAAGCCTCCGCTATTGAAGTGTACCATGAATCCAAAAAGAGGTATCAGGAGGAAAAGACAGATTAAACAGGAACTATTCATAATCTTCCCAACTGAATAAGCGATGAATTATGTAAAGAACTCGCACCGGATCACGGCTACTAAGTCAATATTTTTGGTTGCAGTGATGAGCTTCATGCTTATTTTATACTTTTACCAGAGCTCCCGGTTGGGTATTCATCCGGCTGACTTGGCTGAAATGCTTCATCAAACGCGGGCGGAGGATGCTTCTAGTGCTGATGTTAAACATCGCACCTACGTGAATATGGTTCTTTTTCTTCAAGCGGGTATTGGCTTAACCCTAATATTATTTCCGTTTGCCATCAGCATCTACCGGAACAGAGCTGTTCTTAATCGTCTGAATCACCGGGTAAGCTACGGTCAGATGCTACGAAGCCAGTTATTGGCCAATAAGAAGCAATTATCTGCCTCAACCGAAAAATTTGAAAATAGCCTCCTACTACACTTTCCACATCTGACAGCGAACGACCTGAAGATGTGCTCGCTGCTTCGGGAGAATTTTTCATCCAAGGAAATTGCCGAAAAACTGAACATCACTACTGGCAGTGTAAACACCTCCCGGTATCGCCTACGAAAAAAATTATCACTGTCGTCTGATACCGATTTGGTAGTTTATCTTCATAAGATAGCCTAAAAACAAACATGTTGATTCATTGTCTATCGCCTTAATTTGCAAATTAGAGGCTATTTCGTGGTTCTTTACCGGAAAAAAGGACCCATGCGATTACTTGCGAAATTTAGTATCAGGATTAGCCTTGCCGTCGTTTTTCTCATTAGATTTCACCCATTCTCTACCGCTCAAGAAACTACTTCTCAATCTGATTCTGCTTCGGTACGTGATACACTGAACAGTAAAACGACTGTGGAAGAGCGTGAAGAGATAATCACCGAACTGCCCGATGAGCGTCAGCCCGAGGAGGTTGAAGAAAATCTGCACCAGGTAATTCGAAGCCAATTTATCAACGGCGATTGGCGGTTTATGACCCCTGTGCTATTATGCTTACTGATAGGGTTAGTCATTGCTATTGAACGGATTGTCCGCCTGAATCTGGCGACCTCGAGTGTAGACCGGACCCTTGTCCGCTTGAGAGACGACTTAGAAGATGGGGGAGTAGCTCAGGCAATGGAAAGCTTGGAGAAAAAAAGAAACTCGGTAGCGATGATTTTCCGCCAAAGTCTGGAAAAGTGGCCTGATGGTATTGAAGTAGTGGAGAAAGCGATCATATCCTAGGGTTCGGTAGAAATGGGGAAGCTGGAAAAAGGGCTAGTCTGGATTTCTCTGTTCATCTCTATTGCACCGATGCTAGGCTTTATGGGAACCGTCATCGGAATGATTAATGCCTTTGATGCGATAGAGGCTGCCGGTGATATTTCGCCTACATTGGTGGCGAGTGGTATAAAAACTGCGCTACTCACCACCGTAGGGGGTTGATTGTAGCCATTATTCTTCAGTTGTTTTACAACTATTGCGTAGCTAAAATTGATAGTCTGGTAAACGACATGGAATGGGCTTCCATTTCATTCGTAGATATACTGGTAGATTTCCGCAGCGCCCAACTGCAAGCAAAGTATACCAACTGAGGTACGAATATGGTTATTCACAGCATAGTGAGATCGGTTAGTCTGGTCTTATTTTTACTTGCACTTGCCTGCCAATCAGAAGATCGATACCAGCACTACGAACGGTTGATTGGGCAGTGGAAAATCGTAACAATTGAGTCACGAGCTGAAAAAGTAGCGATAGATGAAGTGTTGGAAAGCAGGCAGTTTGTATTTACCAATCGGGGGTATTTTTGGCAGGGTGAGCTGCGGAGAGGTATTCAGGGAAATTGGAAAATTATCGGAGATAAGATTCAATTATTACAGCCGGAAATAAAAGATCTAAACGGACGGATTGTCTCTCATAAAATCCAACAACTCTGGGAAATTACACTGTCGGAAGAATGGATGATCTGGCGGGGAACCGCTCAGAATGATACCCAGCACCTGAAAATTTTGTTTAAGAAGCAAATAAAGAAGGATAAAGCATCGGATCAACTCTAGGATTATTTTTCATACATTAGGCTGTAGCAACCAGCTTCTGTTGTATGGCACAAATTTAAAAAAAGAATATCCCTATCCCGATGTCTCAGTAGTATGTGGTACGCATCAGCGTTCAGACAAAGATACTCAAGCCCTTACTAATTCTATTCTTTAGTTGGTAGTGTTATGTGAATGTACGGCAACTAGAGACCGAAGTACGAAGTTTTTCCACTACAGCCAGTTAGAATCATTTCGCGAGTAGGTGCTTATTGAACAGGATACCTGGAAAATAGAAACCCGATACTGCAACACCTCCGAGCAGCCCCGGCAGATGCACTGGTTTGAAGGCGAAGCAGCCGAAATAATTCTAAGGTCTCTTGATATCACCTTGCCCATGTCCGAACTGTACCGGGGCACCCAAGCTCTCTGAGTAATTTAAATAGCCGAAAGTAAGGTGCACTCAATTAATTGGCAATGAAAAGGCCTGAAATCTAATTGCCAACTGAACATTGTTCTCTGAGCCCGGTGCCCGGTTCATTGTGAAAATTATTCATCCCTTAAACTTTCCACTGGATTGCGCGTAGCAGCCCGTAGTGTTTGGGTGCTGATGGCAAACAAGGCGATTAGTACGACCATTGCGGTGGGTAACACGAATGACCACCAGGGTATAGTGATTCGGTAAGCGAAGCCCGATAGCCACTCAGCCAGAAAATAGTTAGCAACCGGAACAGCAATGACAGCCGCAATGATGATGAGTTTAAGATACTGTTGGGAAAGTAGTGCGAAGACATGTTGCACCGTTGCTCCCAACACCTTGCGGATGCCGATTTCTTTAGTTCTTCGGGTTAAGCTAAAAGTGGTAAGCCCGATCAGGCCCAAACAAGCAATGAGGATAGCTAGGATGGCAAACGTAGTAAATCCTTTCAGGATTATTTGCTCCAGTAGATAGCTAGAGGCTAATTGTTCGTCCAGAAAATCGTATTCAAAAATGCGTTGGGGCAATATGGCTTCCCAGCCTTCTTTCAATTGCCTTAGCCCATCCGACAACCCCGCTACCCTCACCGCGGCTTCGTAAATACCGTAGTCCCAGTTGATAAAGACGCTCGGGCTTATTTCTTCCTGCAGTGCATTGTTGTGATAATCTTTTACTACCCCTACAATGGTGGCCCGTCCTTCGTTGATGACTAATTCCTGCCCCAGAGCGTCTTCAGGTGACATACCCAGGGCATCAATTAGCGTTTCGTTCACGATAAATTCGTCAAACTGTTCACTGGTTCGGGTGAAGTTTCTTCCGGCGATCAGTTTTAGCTGATAGAAATCCAAATAATGAAGGTCAATGCTTTTCATTTCTGATTCCAGACCATCCGCTTCGGTTTGGTGGGGTAGTCGCGCCGTAGTACCATTGCGGATTTCAGTAGCGGTAGGCGCTCCGGTAGCCAATGTCACTTCGGTAATCGCCGGTTGATTTAGTAAGCGGGTTCGTAGTGCTTCGGCCTGTCGGCCGTCCGGCACCTCGGTGGTGACGATTGCATCGGTAGCAAAACCCAGGTCTGCGTTCTGAAAATACCTCAGTTGCTGGTATACTACCAGCGCAGCGGTTCCTAATATTAGCACAATAGAAAATTGAAGTACGATCAAGAATTTGTGCAAACCGAAGCTCCGATCCCGAAAGGAAATGATTTTGCCCCTCAGGGCATTTACCGGCTCAAAGGCCGATACTACTATTGCGGGATATACGGTAGCCAACGCACTTACTATCAGAGCCAATAAAACACTGATTCCAATAATATCCCTACGCAACGATAGTTCCAGCCGGAAGACAGCAAGCAAATCATTGATTTGGCGGAGGCACAGAGTTGTCAGTAACAGTGATACGGCGATTGCTACTCCCAAAATCAGGCTGTTCTCACTAAGATACTGTACAAAGAGGTGCATTCGGCTACCACCCAGTACTTTTCTGATTCCTACCTCCTGAGCCTGCCGGGAAGCCTGGGCGGTTGCCAAATTGATGAAGTTAATAGATGCGATCAACAGAATGAAGATACCGATCCAGGTAGCTCCTCGGATGAGCTTCATTGGCATGGTGTAACTATTGATACTCGTACTGTACCGAGATTCGGTATGGATTGCTGTTAACGGTTGAAGCGCGTAGCTAATCCGCTGACGGTCCTGTTCGTTCAGGTACTTGTTTTTCCAGGTATTAATTTGCTGCTCCAGTCCTTCAATTTGAGTAGTAGTTTGGGGAACGACATAGGTAGTGCCCTGGTAGTTGCCCGACCAATTTCCGGCAAAATAAGGGTTGTTTATTCGGAAAAATTCGTAAGGAATAAGCATCCGAAATCTGATAGAAGAGGTTACCGGAGGATCTTCTACCACTCCGCTAATTTGCAGAGCGTTTTTATGATTCAAAAGTAGGACTTTTCCTACGACTTCGTTGGCTTCAACGCTGTTTTTTCCAAATACTTGGATCGCCAGGCTTTTGGTCAAAACTGCCGAATTCAGGTTTGAAAAAGCCGTTTCGGGATTACCCTGTAGCCAATTTACATCGAACACCTGCCAGAAAAACGGGTCAACGAACAGTACTTGTTCTTCATCAAACTTATCTAGTTCGCTGTCCGAGTTAGCCAGGCCAAAGTTGCGAGTGAAGGGCCCTGCGGTTTGAGTAACTAAAGACAGATCTTCTGGGAAGTCGTAACGTAATGCTTCAGCTAGCGGATAAGCAGTAGAACTCCAGTAATATGTGTCATCTGTATACTGCGTATGCTGTACTACTCGGTAGATTTTTTCGGCTTTTTCGTGGTTCCGGTCAAAGCTTAATTCATAGGAGATGAATGTATAAATGACCAAGCAGCAGGTAATTCCAATACTCAATCCGAGCACTTTAATAAATGTCAGGCTTTTATCCCGGCTCAACCGGCGAATGGCTGTTTTCCAATAATTTCTAAGCATGGCTTCTGGGGTGGAATGGCTGAACACTATCGATCAAAGAAGGTCCAGTTGTACAATAAATCCAACCTTTTGCAGCAAACCGTTCCTATGGTGCAGTCAACAGCTATTGTTGATTAAGAAACAGTATCTTGGGTAGTCGAAGATTTAGCCTTGCCCACTGATTTCGTCTTTTTCTTGGCAGTTTTCTGAGAAGCCTTTTTGGGGGTAATTGGTTCGGGCCAACGGTCGTAGGTCAGATTTAAGGTTTTGATCTGGCGTATAAGCGGAGCAGTAATTGCATCCGGTTTCATTCGCCAGAGCCAGTTGCCAGTTGGGGTGGAGGGACGGTTCATAATGGCTTCTTCACCCAGGTTCAGAAAATCCTGCATCGGTACAATACAGAGCTGGCAGACCGATTGCATGGCCAAACTGCTCAATAAATAAGCCGCGTTATCTACTGAAACATCTTGTTGGAGATACTGAGCAAGACGTTTCCGGTCGGCTAATCGAAGTCTTTTAAACCAACCCCGGGTGGTATTATTATCGTGGGTTCCGGTGTACACGATAGCATTAAGCTCGTGGTGGTGGGGAATATATCCACTCTTGGGCATATCAGCGCCAAAGGCAAAATGCAGTACCTTCATGCCCGGCAATCCAAATTCATTCATTAAATCGCGAACCGGCTGATCAATATCGCCCAAATCCTCGGCAATAATGGGGACTCGTTTATGCTTCTTCTTGAGTTTTTTAAAAAAACCACTGCGAGGGCCATCCTTCCACTTTCCGTGGATAGCCGTCTTTTCAGAAGCTTTTACTTCCCAAAAGGCAGAGAATGCCCGGAAATGATCCAGCCGAACCAGATCGAACATTTCCAGATTATGATTGATGCGGTGCATCCACCAATGATAGTTCTTTTTCTTTAACTGCTTCCAATCAAACACCGGCATCCCCCAGAGTTGACCGGTTTTGCTGAAGTAGTCAGGGGGTACTCCGGCCACGGCCTTGGGTAGTTTGTTTTTCTTTAACTTGAAAAGTTCTTGGTGAGCCCAAACATCGGCACTATCGTAACCGACGTAAAACGGGATGTCCCCCAGAAATTTCACCCCCTTCTTCTGACAATATGCTTTCAGGGCGTTCCACTGACGGAAAAATATAAATTGTTCAAATTTGACCTGGTAAATGTTCTGGCTAAGTTCATTTCTTAAATCGTCGAGAGCTAAGGCGTCCCGGTTTTTAATTTCATCCGGCCACTGATCCCAACTTTTTCCTTGAAAGTGCTGACGGAAAGAGGAATAATCGGCGTAATCATCCAACCAATCGGCTTCATACAAACAAAATTGTTCGTAACTACCTTTTAGTCGCTTATTGCGGCTACGGGTAAATTTCTGGAAGGCTAGGTTTAGCCATGATTTTACTTGCGGAACAACAGAAGTAAACTCAACTTTATCCGCAGGGTATTTTTTCTTAAGTTTAATATCTGAACTTGTCAAAAGCCGATCCCGCACCAGCAGTTCTGGGCTGATAATCAGTGGGTTACCGGCAAAAGCCGAAAGTCCGCTATAGGGGGAAAATCCACTTCCTTCATCTACCGGATTAAGAGGTAAAATTTGCCAGTAGGTAAGACCTGACCGTTGCATGAAATCAGCAAATTGGTAGGCCGTCGGGCCTAAATTACCGATTCCGTTGGGAGAAGGTAGGGAGGTGATATGAAGTAGTACGCCGCTCCGCCGTTTTGTGATCATGATTGCTGATTGGTTAGTAAAGCTACCGGAAAATGCCGCAAGATAGCAGAAAGTGGCAGAGTGGCAGTAGATGTATGAAGTATTTCGCCGGTAAATTCGTTCTGCCAGTGATCTTTAGGCAAGCCAGGTAAAGTCAGATCAGTACCTTCCCAAAACTGGTCAAGGGCCAAGTCCTTATCCTGCGGCAACTGGCCAACCACCTCCCGGGGAATTACTACGACCACGAATCGATCGAGATGTCGTCGTAAAAATGCCACTACATTTGAGGATTTAGAACCGGTGACCACCAGTGGTTCGTAGTAGCTTTCTGCAAACAGGGATTCCCAACGTTTTCTGAGTTGAAGACTTCGATACAGCGCATACATTTTAATAGCCGGATCATCTAGTCGGCCGATAAGTTCCTGAGAGAGTTCCAGCAAATGTTTTGATTGCTGAAACCGCTGCAACTGAAACTGCCGGGCCTGGTAGTTGACCGGTCGCCGATTATCCGGATCTACCAGGCTTAAATCCCAGAATTCAGTACCCTGATAGATATCGGGTATCCCGGGCGCAGTAACTTTAAGAAGTAACTGACCTAAAGAATAAGTAACAGATTTTCGGGCCAATGGATGGGCAAAATCTTTTAGTGAGTCGATAAATGAGTTATCACCCAACAAATTTTGCGTAAATGAGCGAAGGGCATGCTCGTACTCTTCGTGAGGGTTAGACCAACTGCTGTTTACTTTGGCTTCTCGAATGGCTTTTAAGAAGTAATCCTGTAAACGCTCGGCGTAGTTTTCCTCAATCGGCGAGGTATGGAACGGATAAGTTCCTACGATAGTCTGGTAAATGAAGTACCTATCATTCTCGGTTGGGAAAGACTTGCCGTCTGTTTGTAGTCCATATTTCTGAAACTGCTGCTTCCACGACAAGCAAAGTGCAGCCCATTGATCAACTTGTTCGCTTAAAACATTGATCCTCATTCGGGCGTCTTCTCCACGTTTGGTGTCGTGGGTAGCGGTAGAGTTCATGGTTAATAAGCCTCGCGAACGGGCCCACTGATGGAATTCATCGGCCGTCATTCCTAGTTTATCCGGGCTGTCACCCACTTCATTGCGAGAGACTAACCGGTTGTATTGGTAAAAGGTGGTATCCTCGATTCCTTTGGCGGCTAGCGGACCGGAAAACTGCTGGCAGCGTTGTATAAAGTATAGTGTGTTTGTATTGGTTTCCGCACTTTTGTCAGGTACTCCGTTAAAAATAATGCGGAGCGTATCAAATGCAGGTTGCAGATGAGGAGCCTTCGTTGTGGCCCGGTTAAAGATCTCCCCGAAAAGTTGCAGAGATTCTTTAGAAAGGGGGAGCTGGTTATCATAAATCCGATAGACAGGAAACGATACTAATATATGTGCCAGCGCTTCTTCCAACTGTTCGGCAGTAGCCATATTCGTTTCCGGGAGTAGCTGGAGGGTGTAAAGTGATTGAGCCAGATTAGTAAGTTCGCCCTTCATTCTCTCTTTCAGTACGAACATCTTGTTATCATAAACCTGATCAGCATAAGATGTATCAGTTGATTTCCAATCTTGGTACAAAGCAGTTAGCTGTTTTTGAGCCTGGCTACTGCTAAACAGCTGATTTGCCCTGACCAGGAAATCGTAGCCCGTAGTACCCTGAATAGACCAGTTGCTCGGCAATTCTTCTTCACCTTCCAGGATTTTTTCTACAACCAGGTAAGGTTCCTCACCCAGTAGCGCTCGTAATCGGTCCAAGTATTGGTTGGGATCGAATAATCCGTCGATATGATCAATCCGTAGGCCCTGAAAGACGTTGTTACGGATGAGTTCGGCAATCAATTGATGATATTCCGAAAAAACCTTCTCATCCTGCATGTTCAGGCAGATGAGATCGTTGACCGTAAAAAAGCGGCGATAGTATATTTCCTTTTCAGTTTCTTTCCAATAGGCTAGGCGAAAGTGTTGTTCACTTAGTAGTGCCATCAGGGTTTCAGGATGGTCATTTCGCTCATCGAGGGTAGGCTGTAATGCTAACCTGACTTTCTCATCAAAAAAAACATCCTGCCAGGAATTCTTAAACTGTTCCCAATGACCAATACGAAACTGGGAGTCATCCGAAGGGTACAAATTTTCGTACTCGTCTAATAGTGACAAGAACTTTGCGTTGATGGTCGGTTCATCCGATATCTTGCTTCCTTCTGACAGCAGTTCGCCGTAGGAGTGAGCCGCTAGCGGAATCCGGTGTTCGTAATAGCGAATGGCAAAGCCCTCCGAATCCATCGACAGCTTTAATTGATGCTGGTCGACTTCTTCTTTCAGCGTACCCCCCAGTATCGGCATCATCAGTTTGCCGTAGTTATCCGGTCGATCATTCCACCAGTGAACATCGAAAAAAGTAAAGTAGGGAGAACGAGGTCCTAACTCCAGCAAACTGGCTAACCAGGGGTTAGTGGTACTAAACGCCATATGGTTGGGTACAATGTCCTGTATCCAGCCTATTTCTCGGCGTTGAAGTTCTTCTGATAGTGAAACCAGTGCCTCTTTGGTACCCACTTCCGGATTGATCCTAAGAGGGTTGATCACATCGTATCCGTGGGTGCTGCCAACCCTCGCTTCCAGAATAGGCGCTGCGTAGATAGTAGAAATCCCTAATTCTTCCAGGTAGTCCAGCTGATCTCGAATATCAGTCAGGTTAAAATTGGCGTGGATTTGAAACCGATAGGTTGCTCGAGGTTGATACATTGATTAATTGGTTGTCTTTTTTGAGTCCACAGTCGACTGACAATAGTTCACGGTTAACGTTAACAGTTTGTAGGAGACGGTCATTACTTTACAATCTATACCTTCTACCCACTTCTGTCTTCTGTCCCGGCAGGAAACCGCTTTTGAAGTCTACGTTAACTGAGGCACTGAAGCTTCTTCGGCCACGTTGATGTTCAATTCCTGAAACAGTTCCTCGAAAGTATCACACCAAGCTCTTGACTTTTCATCTCCTTCTTCTCGCAGTTGGCACTGTTGGGGGTAGTGCTGACGGTGGAGGGTAAAAGCAATGTTCTGAGCCTCCCATAGATCAGGATTAAGGTGTACTTTATTACTAACCTGAATGAACTGAACTATCCGGTGCATTAAACGGTCGTTCAATGGTTCTTCTTTCAGACGATTCATCATTTGGTTAATTCTTTCAGCAGCCAGATAATTAAGGCCTACCTGATCAATATCAACCGAAAGGTGTTCCAGACTATCCGCCAGGATGTTAAACTCTCTCATATCAACTTCTTCTCCCTGCAACAACCGGCGAAGATTGGCATTGACGGTAAATTCTCCCGGAAACTTTAACGGGTTGGGCGGCTCAATGCTCAACTCCTTCATGGCTTGAAGCAAGGAGTAATTGTCTTCATAAATTTTGCGGAAAGTAGCTTCTACCCCCGTTAAGGTTTGCTCCAATACCTGGTTTAGAATACGCTTCTGATCATCCTTAAATAAGTGCCAGAACGAGTAGTTGTGGCTTCCGAAGTGCTTGTCTAATAAAACAATGGCTTCATGTACTCGGCTTTTCTGAAAAGCGGTTACTACTTCACTGCGCATGACTTCAAAGGCTTCTTCACCGCTGTAGTCACGAACTCCACCAAAAAGGTGATGGTCCCCGAGGTGGAGAATGGCGAAGGTGATCTGATCAGTTTCTAGAGTTACTTCAGACTTCAATACCGCTTTGCCAATGGCCAGTTTGTACTTACCGGCTTCGTGCATTTCAAAGTTTTCCGCTTTAGCATCGTAACTGTAAATCCGGGTTTCATCTGGATACGAGGCAAACAAAGAAGAAACGGCGTAGTGAGCCCCCACTCGAGGCATATCGACAATGGAGGGGCGAACGAACTTCTCGTATGCTACCGCCGCATTTTGATGTTCGGGAATGTTTGATTCAGCTTGAGATAGCAGGTCCAGAAAATGCTTTTCGTAATTGGTTTCGGTAACATCTTCAATGAGCTGAAGCACCCGGGCAGCATAAAGAATATCCTGCATGGTTTCAATACCGGTTACTTCATCAAAGAACCAACCGCAACTAGTATACATCAGCATGGCATGGTGCTGAATTTCCAATAGTTTTAAAAATTTAACCTTCTCACTCTGAGATAAGTCTTGGGATGTATGCCGGTGGATAAAGTCCTCTACATTTTCTCCGGAACGATCGAGCACCACATCAATATAATGATTACGTATTTCCCAGGGATCTACCCCAAACGATTCCATCTCGGATTCGTAGACTGGGTTAACCGTGTCTCTCAACCAGTCAAACGCTGAGCGTAGAGGTTTTCTCCAGCGTTGGTGCCATTCGGGACGCCCTCCGGTATTTCCCCCGCCATCTTCTGACCAACGCTCGAGGTGCGGGGTACTGCTCCATGCCGTATTTTCGATCACCTTGGCTTCGTACTCAATGCCGTGTTTCTCTAAAAATTCACCGTAGATCGTAAGCTCCGCCTCAGTTTGAGTTTCAATATGGTGCAGGCAGTAGGATAAACCCATTTCGCCGTAGCGGTGGTGGTGGCCGTAGCTCTCACCATCGGTGGCAATATGCATGATCTGCGCTTCTTTCGCTTCAAAATCCAACTGATCGACCAAGCGATTAGCAAAGGCTGCACCATTATTCAGTAGTCCCTCAAAGGCTATTCCTTGTGAAACCGGGCCATCGTAGAAGAACAGGGCGATAGTGTTTCCGGAAGGCAATTTGCACTGGTAGGGACGACGGGGGTCAACTTTAGCCCCAGTGGCATCTTTCCATTCTTTGGTACCAATTTTACGGACCTTCAGGGCCTGATAGGGTGAAAGTATGGTAAATTTGATGCCGTGCTTGGCCAGTACTTCCAGCGTTTCGGTATTTACGGCCGTTTCCGGCAACCACATACCTTCGGGAGCTCGTTGAAAGCGGGCTTCAAAATCGCGAATACCCCAGATAATCTGGGTTTCCTGGTCGCGAGGGTTCGCTAGTGGTACTATCAGGTGATTATAGGCCTGGGCAATGGCTGAACCGTGGCCATTGAACTGCTGCTGGCTAATTTTATCAGCTTCCAGAATGGCCTCGTACACATCCGGAGACTGTAGTTTCATCCATTGAAGCAGGGTAGGTCCGAAGTTGAAGCTGATTTTAGCGTAGTTGTTTATGATGTCCTGAATGCGGCCTTCGCCATCCAAAATTCGGGCAGCCGAATTGCGGGAGTAGCATTCGGCGGTAATCCGCTCATTCCAATCGTGGAAGGGATAGGCCGAATCCTGCACCTCTACCCGGTTAAGCCAGGGGTTTTCCCGGGGAGGCTGGTAAAAGTGTCCGTGAATACAAACGTATTTATTGGTATCGCTCATGGTGTATAAAATTGCTCTATGGTAAAGTGTTTTGGTGTAAAAGTGTTAGGGTGTTCAGGTATTTTAGTATTATGGTCAGCAGTCATCGGTTCTTATACCTCGACCTTGAACCCTGTACCTTCATTCTGTGCTTCTTTGGTAAATAACAAAATTATAGGGTAAGAGTTGGCTGGAAGTGTCTCGGGCCATCAACTCTTCTGCCAGACTTCCTTCTCCGGCCCATTGGGTTTCTTCCGAATCAAAGATTTTCTCGTAAGACTCATCTCGACCCATCGGCAACCGAAAGGTTTTTGACTGATCGCTGAAGTTCATAACGATGTAGGTGGGAGCCGTTGATTCGTCTTGGGTATGTTGGCGAAATAGTCTTAGCACATTTGTTTCAACCATAGATACCTCCAATGCCGGACGGCTATCATCCTGCCAGGCGGGAAGCTCTTTTCGTAGCTTAATTAAGGCCTGATAGTACTTAAAGAGAAGCTGCGACTCCAGTACCGACCAGTTCCAGGACAAGGTAGAGTTGGCAAAAGTTTTCTCTGACTGGGGGTCAGGCACGGTCAGGCCTTCTTTTTGAAAGTATTGAAACTCTCGGGCTCGCCCCTTCCGTACAGCTTCTACCAGTTCCGGGTCGGTATGGCTGACGAAGTACTGGAACGGCTGGGTTTCACCGTATTCCTCGCCCATAAACAGCATGGGTACGTAGGGAGAAGCCAGCATTGCCCCGGCGGCTAGCTTGAGTGCCGGAAATGGCAGCGTTTCGGTTAGTCGGTCGCCCATCATCCGGTTGCCCACCTGGTCATGGTTTTGGGTAAAGACCACAAACTGCGAGTAGGGGTTACCCTCCGCACTGTTCCCAAACGTACGTTTACGGAAAGGGGAGTAAATGCCGTCGTATACGTAGGTCTTTTCGTAAGCTTTGGCTAGGTAACTTAACTCGCCAAAATCGGCGTAGTAGCCCTTATTCTCACCCGTAAGCAAAGTATGTAGGGCGTGATGGAATTCGTCAATCCATTGTCCGTCTAGTCCGTATCCTCCTTTTGAGCGGGGTGAGATGTATTTATGGTCGTTCAGGTCGCACTCTCCAATCAGGGCGTACTTTCGTCCGGTTTGCTGTTCCAGCGAATCTTTAGCTTCGCTAATGGCCGCCAGCAGGTGTTTAGCGCCCGCATCTTTAATGGCATGAATGGCGTCTAGTCGGAGTCCATCCAGATGAAAATCCTTGAGCCACATCAGGGCATTCTGGATAAAATAGTGACGCACGCCGTCGCAATAGGCATCGTCAAAATTGATAGCCAATCCCCAGGGGGTGTGGTGTTTATCGGTGAAGTACGGGCCAAATTCAGCGAGGTAGTTTCCCTCCGGACCCAGGTGGTTATAAACTACATCCAGTACGACTGCCAATCCTTTTTCGTGGCAGGCATTAACGAGATTTTGTAGTCCCTTAGCTCCACCGTAAGAATGCTGCACCGCGTAGGGGTACACTCCATCGTAACCCCAGTTACGGCTACCCGGAAACTGCGCTACCGGCATAATCTCCAGGGTATTCACTCCCAGGTCTTTGAGGTAGTCCAGTTTGCTGATAATGCCCTCAAATGTTCCTTCGGAAGTGAAAGTGCCAACGTGCAGCTCGTAGATGATCATATCCTTTAGGGCAATTCCCTTCCAGTCATCGTCGGTCCACTCCTGCGCCTGCAAGTCTACCACTTCGGAGGCGGCGTGTACCCCATTAGGCTGGGAGAGGGAAGCCGGATCAGGCCGAAGGGTTTGGCCGTTGAGGCGGTATTGATAGCGGTCGCCGGGCTGAACATTGTCTAAAGCGAAAGTGGTCCAGTATCCTAAAGCATCGGAAGTTAGCGGATAAGTATCCTGTTCATTTACTACGAGCTCTAGTGACTCTGCCAAAGGCGACCATACCGTAAATGAGGTTTTGCCAGCTTGGTATCTGGCTCCGGGAGTGGGTATCATAGAAAAAATGATCTTACCAAAAAGTTGCGCTGAATAGCGTTTATAAACGTTGGTAAAACGAATACCAAAGAATAAAGTTCGCCGAGAGGTAACATATTACCGCTAATAATATAACGAAAGTAAGTGATAAACGCCGACTAAATTAAACTGATCCCCGACTAGGGTTGTTTCGGACGGATAAAATAGCCCACCGTAGCTCAGACTTCTTCTTGTTTTTTCATACCACCGTGGTTACGTATCCAATCTTAAAGGTGACTAATAAGTAATAACTGGTTTTATGATACCAAACCCCTAATCCTATGAAGTCACTTACCTTATTGCTTTTAACAATCTTAGCAATTACAATCAGTTACGCGCAAAGCAATCGATCGGTCTATATCAACCGGGAAAAGTTAAGTAATGAAACTGTAATAGCATTAGAGTCTCGCTACGGAATTAGCATTCTGGATGGCCGCTACTGGTACGACCGTTATTCGGGTTTGTGGGGGATGGAAGGCGGACCGACGGTGGGGGTGGTGATGCCTGGACTAAGCCTCGGGGGCGACCTTCCGGTGGATGCGGCTAACGGAAATACCGGAGTATATTTAAATGGATTGGAACTGCACGCCCAGGATGTTCGCAACCTAACCATGTGGCTAGGTGCGGTAAATCCCGGACGCTACTGGATGGATGCCTACGGCAACGTGGGCTACGAAGGCGGACCCGCCCAACTTAACCTCTGGCAATTAGCTCAGCGTAATCAGCAGAATACCTTTTATCGGAACAGCTACACTGGCATTGGTGGAGGTAGCAGTGGTGGCACTTCTTACGTAATTGGTAAAGATTTCAGTGTAATCGTTGATCATTAGTCGAGTGAAGCTGATGTCCAAGTCAAGACAGACATGGTTCACGAATATAGTACGTGGGCAAAATAGTTCTCAACTTCAGTAACCGTTTTCTTGGCGCTACGACCGACTCCAATTAAGGTGGCCGAGGCAAAACCGGTCCAGCCACCGTAACCCACTAGCCACAGACCGGGCATTTTCTCCGCCTGAGTACCTCGAGTCAGTACTTTTCCGTTTGGTTCTATCAATCCTAAAGACTTAAGATGATCTAAGGCCGGGCGAAAGCCGGTGCAAAAAATAACTATATCTACGACCTCTTCCTGTCCATTAGTCCAGCGCACCCCCTGTGCTGTGAAGCGTTCAAACGGTCGTACGGACTGGTACACTCCTCGTTGTCTGGCTTGTTTTACTGAGGGTACCATCACAATATCCCCTAGGGAAGGAGGAGTGTAGGAATCTCCATTCTTTTTGGCTTGATAGGCGGCACTGGCGTAGTCAAACAGGTCACGACCCGATATATCATCGGGTAAGAACTCAGGCTCATTCAGGGTCACCCAGGTAGTTCGGGCTACCTGGCTTACTTCCGCAAGAATCTGCGCCCCGGAATTCCCCTCGCCTACGACCAGTACCCGTTGCCCCTGAAAAGGTTCTGAGGTCTGGTACTGAGCCGAATGCAGGATTGTTCCCTGAAAGCCTTTTTGACCTGGTATATTGGGAATGTAGGGTCTTTGAAAGGAACCCGTAGCACTGATAATCGCTCGACTACAGTACTCGCCCTGAGAGGTAGTGAGTACAAACTCATTCTCCTCTTGCCGGACTTCTTCTACGGTAACCGGGCGCTCAATGGGTAACTGGTAACGTTCTTCGTAGGCTTCCAAATAGCGAATGGTATCATCGCGACTGGGGTAATAGTCGGAGCCACCCGGCATCAGTACCCCCGGCAGCGAACTCCACTGCGCGGGTGAAAAGAGCCGTAAGGACTCCCAATAGTGCGGCCAACTACCCCCCGCTTGTGCTTGCTGATCTAGGATTACATAATCCAAGTTTGTCTTGCGTAAGTAGTAGCCTACCGCTAACGCACTTTGACCACCTCCAATTACAATTACGTCTTTCCGGGTCTGGGTCAAGGGTACAATACTCTAGTGAGTAACCTGAGAAGTGGTAATATCCTTCACCTGCGATAAGCAGTATAACATTTCAGTGGCGATCTGCCGGCTGCGTTCATCGTAACGACTTGCTTCCTGTGAGGTGCCATCGGCCTCTTTAGGATCTTCGTAGGGCAAAGAAAGCCTGAATGAAGCTCCGGGTACAAACGGACAGGCTTCATCTGCTTGCGAACAAGTCATGATCGCGGCAAAATCATGCTGGGGGTTAGCGGAATCGTCGTACTTCTTGGAAAAAGCTTTTAGCGGTGGGGTATCTTCTCCTAACTGAACTTTGTAAAGCGGATTTTTACCCTCGGTTGTTTGATTTATCTCCAGTCCGGCCCGCTGCAAGGCAGCTACCGCTCGCGGATTGAAAGCCGTTGCTTCGGTACCACCGGAGTAGGTTTTTATGTGGGGTATTTGGTAGTAATGAGCAGCCACGCTAGCCCAGATTTGGCTCATATGACTGCGGCGGGAATTGTGGGTGCAGATGAAGATCAGTTTAGCATCTTCATTCTTATGCAGTTTAGTACTCACAAATTGAGCTAATTCCTGAAGCGCTTCTTTTCGCTCATTTGGAATCTGATCATAGTTTTGGATAGCCTCTTCTATATAGTTCATAACATCTAAGTTCAAGCCCGTAGTTTGAGCATTGATTGAAAAAACAGTGACTACAACCGTCAGCAGAACGGCTACTGGTAAAGTAATGAATAAGGTGGTTGACATACTCAAGTAGATTATTTTAATGAAGGTGAACCCCGAGTCAGGGAAAACGAGATAAAGCTTCTTAACAACAGGGACCTTCGGGGCCTTCAAAGGAAGCAAAAATTGTTTCAAACTGACGGCGCATGATATGCCATGTTTCCGGGTCAATACAATAGTTCATCGAGGTTCCTTCTACCGTACCCCGGATTAAGCCAATGTTTTTAAGTTCTTTGAGATGTTGAGAAACAGTAGCTTGGGCCAGGCCTAGTTCCTCTACCAAATCCCCGTTAATACACTGCTTTGACTTTAATAGGTGCTGAATAATGGCAATCCGGGCCGGATGCGAAAAGGCTTTGCCCAGTTGTGCCAGCCGGTTCTGCTCAGCCGAATAGTTTTGCGTTTTAGTGATTCCCATAATTATATTGCAATATTACGATGAATTAATTTCACATACAATAACACTGAATGTAATTGCAATTTAATCTGATACTAAAAGAACTTCTAGCAGGCAATTGAATTCCCGGGCAAAGTCTACGGATACACGGGCATGTACAGCACCCTGGCGGTCCAGAAAACGTTGCTGGCCCCGAATGGCAAATACTCCTTCGTGCCAGATATTGGGATGAATGTACAGTCCCTCATTACCTGAAAACCAGAAACACACAAAGTCTTCCGGCTGCACATCATCGCCCGGTAGCGCAAGCGGTACTACAAAAGGCGTCTGATCATGAGGAAAGAACAACTGACCCCCATCTGGGTGATAATTGGCGTGCCAGAGCAACAGCCGTTCGGGGTCTTGCTGATGATCCTCCTGGGCCTCAGCGGGATCTTTTCCGTAGCCGAGTATGTAGTGACCACCCACTGCGGAGTTGCGTCCGTACAAAATATCTCCTTTCCACTCGGCAATAAAAGTGCCTTCAGTGGTACCACCTTCGTCGCCACTGTCGGTATCTACCGGTCGCCACCCGGAAGCCGGCCAGCGGACGATCTCGATATCAACGTTGTTCGGATCGTCAACGAGTAGTCCGTATCCTTCTAATGCGTCAGGAGTAGCTTTTACTAGCGGAATCTGAACGGACTTCAGGCCGGTTGGTAAATCGGGATTTAAGTAATCGGGGGCATTAGCCATAGAAACAAGATCTTTAAAACAGGTACAATGGTAGTAAGCAATGATAATAAAGATTCTGGTTTTGGATGCGAAGATGGGTTCAGTTATTATCTAAGTCAACCCATCGAGATCACCAAATTATGAAGAATGCGGAAGCTTGATTAACATTAGGTAATAAAGAAAAAGAGAGACATTCCATCAGAATGTATTTATATTGTACTGACTTTAAACTATCACTTTTTAAAATAGTTAATTAACTAGCTTTCCATCACTTTTACGAACTCTTAACTTGCTCCTTTCCAGATTTTTCTCTTACGGTTGTGTTCTTATTATCTTATGGATGACCGTACTCTTGGGCAGTGCTGCTGCGGTAGCACAGCAAGCTGCAATACAGGGAGTGGTGCTCGACGAAACCAGCCAGGAGCCTTTGGAATACGCCACCATTGGATTGTACCAACCCCGCGATTCTACTATTTTGGCCGGTACGGTTACTCAGGCCGATGGTTCCTTTGTCGTGGATAATATTAATCCGGGTACTTATTTCTTGAAAGTGCAGTTTGTTGGTTATGAATCTACCTACGTACCAACGATCACCTTGGCAGCCAATGAACGTAAGGAGCTGGGGAGCATTTCTATTCGGGCTACTGATCAGTTACTTGAGGAGATTTCTGTATCCGGCCAGCGGGCTTCAGTATACCATAAGGTAGACCGGCAGGTTTACCATGCGGGTCAGTTTCAATCTGCTACCGGAGGCACGGCAACCGATGTATTGCGTAACGTGCCTTCCGTAGCGGTGAATGCTTCTGGGGCACTAACTGTGCGGGGTTCCACCGGTTTCACTATCCTGCTCAATGGCAAGCCTATTCAGAGTGATCCTACGCTTATCCTCAGTCAGCTGCCGGCCAACGCGGTGGAGGACGTGGAAATAGTGACGGCCCCTTCCGCTAAGTATGATCCTGAAGGCAAAGCCGGCATCATTAATATTATCACCAGAAAAGGGGCTGCTGACGGATTCTATGTATTGTTGAACGGGCAGTTGGGTTTGCCCAGTATTCAGGACTACGATAATGCCGAAAATGCCCCTCGCTACGGCGGTGATTTCACCTTGAATTATCGTAAAAATAAATGGGACATATCCTTAGGAGGCAGCTACCTACGCTACGATATAGCCGGTAGGCGAGAAGGGGATGTATTTACCATTATTAATGATACCCTAACCCGGTTTCCCTCCGACGGCGAGCGCAGTTTTGATGAACAAACCTACACGGCCCGGGCCACTATTGGCTATACCCCTAATGAAACCAATGCATTTAGCGTTGGATTTTACGCCGGCAAACGCTCTAAAGATCGTACGGCGGATATTCTGTACAATAACTACAAAGTATATCTACCGGAACAGGACACAATAAGCCGTACTACGTATTATAACGAAAACCTTCGCATTCGTAGAGGTGACTTTCTGATTGGTAGCCTGGACTACAGCCTCACTTTTAAAAACGAGTCCAAGTTGAACACTTCGCTGTTGTACGAATACACCATGTTAGGCGGGCCCACCACCAATCTAAATCTATCCTGGCCGAGCTTACAAGATACCATACAGGATCAGTACAATACCAATAATAATCCTCTGCAGGGCATTCGCTTTCAGGCAGACTATCTTTTGCCCCTCAGAGTAGGATCACTGGAAACGGGTTATCAGTTCCGACACCTAAATCATACCGGAGAATTTTACTATGAGGAGCGGATCATCGGTACAAACAACTATGAGCTGATTCCGGAGTTTTCCAGCCAGGTTGACCTCACCCGCCAAATTCATTCGGTGTACGGTTTGTACTCCAGTCAGTGGAACAAGCTGACCTATTCAGTTGGATCAAGAGTTGAAGTGATGGATCGTAACCTGCTGCTAACCAATGCGTTTGTAGACACAACCTATCTTTATAACTTCATTAAGCTGTATCCTTCAGCGAACGTAGTGTACCAACTTACTGATCAGTTTCAGTTGAAAGCGGCCTACAGTCGCAGAGTGGAACGGACTACCACATTTAAAATGAATCCTTTCCCGGAGCGGGAACATTCGGAAACGCTGGAGCAGGGTGATCCGGAACTGAGGCCGGAATTTATAGATTTGATAGAAGCTGGATTCGTAAAAGAATTTGAGAATCATTCAGTGTTTGCAACTGCCTACTTCCGTAATGTGCAGAACCTGATCAACCGGGTGAATACGGTATACAATGATTCTATCCTAAATCGAATATACTCTAACGTGGGGCAGGGCAGGTCCCTTGGGTTAGAAGCTGGATTAGATCTTAATCCAACCACCTGGTGGCAATTGTATGCAGGAGGGAATCTATATCGTTACTCCATCGAAGGTTCGTTTGATAACCGGCCGGTGAATACCAGCAGCTGGGTATATTCGGTGAATTTGAACACCACTTTTAAACTGGCTAATACTTGGACTCTGCAGTGGACCTTGAACTATCTTTCAGATCAAAATACTGCCCAGGGAGAAGATTCGAGATTCCTATCTCCCAACTTGACCTTGAAGAAAACCTGGCTGGATGGTAAGATGACCGCAACCGCGCAGTGGCTTAACATGGATATGGGATTATTACCTACCAATGAGCAGCGCATAACAACCGGGTGGGAAGGAGAATTTTATACTACGACCAACTACGTGTACGAAGTTGACGTAATCATGCTTAACTTCAGTTACCGAATAAACCAGCAACTCGGAAAGACCAAGTTCATCAAAAGTGAATTCGGTGAAAAGGAATTCTAGCTCTAATAAATAATAAAAGTGTAGGATGCTGATAAAATAAAAAGAAGCTATCCCCTAATCATTTAATAAATAAGAGGCAGCTTCCCAACATCTAAAGGCTTTTAGTTATCGTCACTCCGAATCTTGCGATAAAATTAACATGCTGTAGGGAGCTAGATTGAATAGGCCGTAAAATGGCATTTCATCCGTTTCTCCTTCTTCAGACTCTACTTCCGATAAGGTTTCATTGGTAAAATCCTGATCGTAACCTTCCCAATCGCTGTTGAATCGCACTTTCCAGAATCCTGATTGGGGTAGGCCGATCGCGTAGCCAGACTTAGCCTGACCCGAAAAATTGGTTACTACCACTACGGTATCGCCAAGATCTCCAGTCTCCCAACGCTGGTAAGCAAGCACCTTATCTTCATTGTTCGAATGAATGATCTGGGTATTAGGGCCGGTCAGCCCTTTAGAATATCCAAACCGATTTAATCGAAGGGTAATTAGGTCACGGTAAAGCTGGGTAATACCCGAAAAAACATCCTCTTTCACCCAGAGGAGCGGTTCGGTGTCGCTGAAGTACCGATCTTCCAAGAACTCTTGACCCTGAAACATCATCGGTATACCCGCACTGGTAAACACTA
This sequence comes from uncultured Roseivirgaceae bacterium, assembly GCA_964551335.1. Lineage (GTDB taxonomy): Bacteria > Bacteroidota > Bacteroidia > Cytophagales > Cyclobacteriaceae > Tunicatimonas. The sequence goes on along the minus strand of CAZKCO010000008.1, from coordinate 52,136 downwards.
GTCCGGCTCCCAATGTGGAGCGTTTCTTCGAATAAAAGCTATCTGCCTCACCGGGTTTGATCTCCTCAGCAACTCGGGCTTTGCCGTTCGCCACTTCATCGTGAGATTCGGTATAAATCACTCTTCTAAAAGCTTGATCATTAGGAATATTTACACAATCAGCTACGGTTTCTAGATTACGTTCTTCATCATTCATTGAAATGATAGCTTCCCGGATTGGATGAACAAATCCGGCCCACCATTGGCTGCCAAATCCAGCTCCTCCTTCATAATGGGGCTTAGTGAGCCATTCGTTATCCTGAAGATCTTCGGCGAAAATCAGCTTTTCGGGATACTTAGCACTGATTTCATTGTTAAGGTCACGGAAAAAATCCCAGGCTTCGGGAATATCCAGATCCGGAATGTGGCTGTAGCCCCCATCCTTGCTGCGCATAAACATGGTACCATCTAGTCTTAGGCCATCCATCCTAAACTCCTCTATCCACATTAAAGCATTGTCGCGCAGATACTGCCGAACCTCTTCCCGTCCGTAGTCGGGGCGAGTACTACCCCAAGGAGTATCAGCCCGGTCATCGTTGTAGAAGTAAATGCCACCACCTTCGTTCTCCGACCATCCGTCAAATTGCCACAGGTCAATATCATTGGGCCCAAAATGGTTGTATACCACATCCAGTATCACTCCAATGCCCTGCTGATGAGCGGCCTTTACCAATTCTTTAAGAGCATCGGGTCCACCGTAGGCTTCTTCCACCGAAAAAGGGTAGGCCGGATTGTAGCCCCAGGAAAAATCACCGGGAAACTCTCCGACCGGCATTAACTCAATGGCATTGATACCTAAATTCTTTAGATAAGGTAATTTCTCAATGGCCGTTTCGAATGTACCCGGATGATTTTCTTCTTTTACGTGAAAGGTGCCGATATGCATTTCGTAAATGACTACCTGATTCCAGGGAGGTAGTTTGAACTGATCTTCCCCCCAGTCAAAGGTGTCTTTGTCATAGACAATGCTGTTACCATCGGAGTTAGTCAATAATCGAGCGTAAGGGTCATTTTTATACAACCAGTCGCCATGGAAAGACTTGATCAAAAACTTATACTCATCGTCGGCAGTAGCATCGGGTACATATCCGAACCAAAAGCCTTGTTCTTCGGCCTCCAGCGAGTAGCCATTTTCATCCCAGTCGTTAAAACTCCCGGTAACCTTCACTTCTTGAGCATGAGGTGCCCATACCCGGAATCCGGTTCCTTTTGAAGATAGGATAGCTCCCATGCCATCCAATTTCTTCACATCCTTGTAAGTATTCACTAGCTTTGTAACTTTTTGATAATCTGTTCGAGCATCATCAGCTTCTCATTTTGGATTCCCGATTCGTCCGCAGTCTCTCGAGTTGCATCGGCTTCCATTTTCTCTATCACTTTTTCTAGCTGATAGACAATCTCTTTAATTTCAATCATAGTCAGGTTTACCTGTTTGCTGGCATCCATAGCTTTGTATTGGTTTTCGGTGATAGTTATCATAGTTGTAATGTTAGGTTTGTAGTAAAAATGAGGCGAAGTAGGAACCAACCCGCTTCACCCAATATCTATAGTTTAATCATGCAGCATCACTGCAATCCGATACTGAAGGAGTATCAATTTTGCAACCAACCTTCCATTTACGGAATCAAACAAGTTTTATCAATTGAGTGGGGCAACAATTGCTCAGGAACACCCCAGTAAGCGGGGAGATTTGCTACAAATGAACCGGGGAAGAAGCACGATACTTTTAGAAGCCTGACAAATATTGGAATAAAGCAGTATTATTGGTCAACAAACTGTTACTTTCATGGTTGAAACGATATGGAAACCATGCAAACGCTAGAAACTAACAAAACCAAATCATCCAAAAAGCCGAGCAGCCCTATCAACGGAATTCCGGGACAGCAACGCGTAATCATTAAAAATGTAGAGCCCCAGGTAGATCATAACCACTTTCCGGTGAAGCGAACGGTTGGTGAATCCGTAGACGTTTACGCTGACATTTTTGCCGACAGCCACGATAAGGTGCATGCGTTCTTACTTTTCAAAAAAGCTACCGATAAAGCCTGGCAGGAAATTCCAATGAATTTGATTTTGAATGACCGCTGGACAGGTACATTCATTCCTGATTCAACTGGTTTTTACGAGTACACCATTCTGGCCTACATAGATCACTATGCCTCCTGGCAGTATGGATTACGCAAAAAGTATGAGGTCGGTCAGGATATTTCGGTAGAGATGCTTATTGGGGCCGAGTTGCTGGAAGAAATGACCAAACAATGTAAGGGTACTGATCAGCAACGATTAAAGGAGATTGCTACTTCCTTCCGGGATACTTCAGCCGAAAATATTGAGGTGGCAGTTGCTCTTGCCTTGAGCGATGAGGCTACTCAACTAGCCACTAAATGCGTCGACCGTAGTAACGCTACGCATTACCACCAGAAAATTAATATAGAAGTAGAGCGAAAGAGAGCATTATTCAGCACCTGGTACGAGTTTTTTCCTCGTTCTACTGCCCGGGAAGTGGGCAAGCACGGTAACTTTAAAACTGCGGCCAAAATACTGCCCCGTATCGCTGATATGGGTTTTGATGTAGTATACCTGCCGCCCATTCATCCCATTGGTAAAAAGCACCGTAAGGGACTGAATAACGCATTAAGCGCTAATTCGGGCGACCCAGGGTCTTGTTGGGCAATAGGCTCAGACGAGGGCGGGCATAAATCCATTCATCCGGAGTTAGGTACGATGAAAGATTTTCAGGATTTTGTGTGGCAGGCCGGTGAACACGACATTGAAATAGCCTTGGATATTGCCTTTCAGTGTGCTCCTGATCACCCCTACGTGCAAGAGCACCCGCAGTGGTTTAAGTGGCGGCCCGATGGCACCGTGCAGTATGCGGAAAATCCACCCAAGAAGTACCAAGATATTCTTCCCATCAACTTTGAAACCGAGGACTGGCAAAACTTGTGGATGGAGCTAAAGAGTGTTATTGCTTACTGGGTTGACAAAGGCATTAAGATCTTTCGGGTGGATAATCCGCACACCAAGTCTTTTAAGTTTTGGCAGTGGTGCATCAAAGAAATCCGTAGTGAGAATCCTGAAGTAATTTTTCTAGCCGAAGCCTTCACCCGTCCGAGAGTAATGGAGTGGCTGGCCAAGACAGGTTTTAACCAATCGTATACGTACTTTACCTGGCGGAACAATCCCTACGAGATGCGGGAGTATATGCTGGAACTAACCAAGGGGCCGATGCGCGACTATTTCCGCCCTAACTTCTGGCCGAATACTCCGGATATCCTGACCCCGGATCTGGTATACGGGGGGGAGTCAGCCCACATTATGCGTTTGATTCTGGCGGCAACACTTTCTTCCAATTACGGACTATACGGACCGGTCTATGAATTTGGGATCAACAAACCTTACCCTGGAAAAGAAGAGTATATTGACTCAGAAAAGTACGAAATCAAGCATTGGGACTGGAATGCAGAGACGCGTATTAAAGAAATTATCACGATTATTAATCGGGTCCGGAAAGAGAATCCGGCACTGCAAAGTACCTGGAACGTGACCTTTGCGGAGGTGCAGAACGATCAGATTTTAGCCTACGCCAAGAAGGATCAAGAAAGTGGTAACATCATGTTCATGGTAGTGAACATGGATTCCTTTAATACGCAGGGAGCCTATCTGAAGATGCCGCTGTACGAATTAGGGATGAATTTTGAAAAACCTTACCGGCTGGAAGATCAGATTAGCGGGGCGCATTACAACTGGCAGGGTGAATGGAATTACGTAGAACTGAACCCCTATCAGATCCCTGCGCACGTTTTTAAAGTAATCCAGGATTAGCGGCTGCTATTAAAAATTTTGTATACTTAATTAATTAAAGAGACGAACAGCTACCTACTTTTCATCAAAATACATGGCAAACAACTCAACCAAACTTGATGATCATCTTCATTGGTATAAAGATGCTATCATCTACGAATTGCATATCAAAGCCTTTAGAGACAGTAACGGAGACGGAATTGGAGATTTTGGCGGACTATTGGAAAAACTGGATTATCTACAGGATCTGGGAGTTACGGCAGTCTGGGTGTTACCGTTCTATCCGTCGCCACTGCGTGATGATGGCTACGACATCAAAGATTACTACACCATCAATCCCTCCTACGGTAAACTGAAGGATTTCAAAAAGTTTTTGAAGGAGGCGCATAAGCGAAACCTGAAAGTGATTACCGAGTTGGTAATTAACCATACCTCCGATCAGCATCCATGGTTTCAGCGGGCCCGTAGGGCTAAACCTGGCTCGCCCGAACGTGATTACTACGTATGGAGCGATACTCAGGATCAATTCAAAGATGTTCGTATTATTTTTCAGGATTTCGAGTCATCCAACTGGACCTGGGACCCCGTAGCCAAAGCATATTTCTGGCATCGCTTTTATTCGCATCAACCCGATTTGAACTTTGATAATCCGCAGGTACAGCAGGAAGTATTTAATGTGCTGGACTACTGGATTGATTTGGGAGTGGATGGTTTTCGCCTGGATGCAGTGCCCTACCTCTTTGAGCGGGAAGGAACCAACTGCGAGAATCTTCCGGAGACTCACGTTTTTTTAAAGAAACTCCGCAAGCACGTAGAACAGAAAAAGCCCAGCACCTTGCTGCTGGCCGAAGCAAACATGTGGCCCGAAGACTCCGCCGCCTACTTTGGCGACGGTGACGAATGCCATATGAATTACCACTTTCCCATCATGCCGCGCATGTTCATGGCGTTACGGATGGAAGACCGTTACCCCATCACTGATATTTTGGATCAGACACCCGAAATTCCCGCTACCTGTCAGTGGGGAATATTCCTCCGGAACCACGATGAGCTCACGCTGGAAATGGTAACCGACGAGGAGCGGGATTATATGTATAAGGTTTATACCAAAGATCCACTGGCCAAGATTAATTTAGGTATTCGTCATCGGTTAGCTCCCTTGCTGGACAATGACCGTCGGAAAATTGAGCTGATGAACCACTTGCTGTTTTCGTTACCCGGTTCGCCGGTGATCTACTACGGTGACGAAATTGGCATGGGTGATAACTTTTACCTGGGTGACCGGAACGGGGTACGTACTCCCATGCAATGGAGTGCCGACCGAAATGCCGGATTCTCTTCCGCTAATCCGCAGCAGCTCTATTTACCAGTGATTCTCGATCCCGAATACCAATACGAATCCGTAAATGTCGATTTGCAACAGCGAAATTCAAATTCTATTCTTTGGTGGATGAAACGCCATATCAGCATGCGGAAAAACTATAAGGCCTTCGGTAGAGGTGATATTCATTTTCTTCCGGCTGATAACGCTAAAGTATTGGCATTCACCCGTACCTATGAGGACCAAACCATATTGGTACTGGCTAATTTGTCCCGATTCTCCCAAGCAGTTGAACTGGATTTGCAGAATTTTCATGACTTTGTTCCTAAAGAAGTTTTCAGTAAAAATCGCTTCCCGGTAATTCGAGATTACCCTTATCTCTTCACGCTGTCACCCTACGGCTACCAGTGGTTCTTACTAGAGCAACCAGAGGTACCTCAGGAAGTGGAAGAAGGCGATTCGCCTAAGGTTTTGATGAAAATCAATCAGTGGAAGGACCTTCTGAAAGGCAGAAACAAAATTAAGCTAGAAGATTATCTGCCAACCTATTTAATGAAATGTCGCTGGTTTGGTGGTAAAGCCCGTACCATACAGGGAGTCAGTATTATTCATCAGTTAGCAATTCAATCGGCTTCACCCCAAGTTTATTTACTGATAATAGAGGTTAGCTACAATGAAGGATTGAACGAGCTGTATCAGCTACCGATTTCCTTCGTTGAGGAAGGGTTGAGTGATACTATCCGATCTCAGGCATCTCAGGCCTTGATTGTTCCTATGACCATTAATGAGGCAGGAGGGTATCTGTTTGATGCGGTATACAACGAAAACTTCCGGAATACCCTCTTTGATTTGATGGTGAAAGGTAAGAAAATAAAGGAAAATGGTACTGAGCTTCATCTTAAGGCCCAACCCTCAGTCAACAAGTGGGTCAAGAAAGAAAAACCGGACATCACCTCCAAAGTACTGAATGCCGAGCAGAGTAATACCTCCGTCATTTATTCCCAAAAGTATTTTCTGAAATTCTACCGAAAGGTTGATAATATCATCAATCCTGATTTGGAAATTACCCGTTTCTTAACCGAAACGGCTAAGTTTGAGCATGTACCTCAGTTTGCCGGAAGCTTTTCTATTCTAAAAGGCAGGGGCGAGCCACTGGTGCTTGCCATGATGCAGGAAATGATTGAAAATCAGGGTGATGCCTGGGGTTATATGAAGGATGTGATTAGCCGCTACTACGAGCGGGTATCCCTGGATCAGATCGATCGCAGCAAGGTTCCTGCCTTACGGGGTTCATTAACCGATCCGGTGACCTTTGAGAAGCTACCCGAAGAATTGAAAACGCTGCTCAGCGGTATTCCGTCGGAACGAGCCTCTCTGTTGGGGGTACGTACCGCAGAAATGCATATTGCCCTGGGAGCACATCCGGAGGTTCCTGACTTTGGTTCTGAGAATTTCTCCTTGCACTACCAACGTTCTTTGTATTCTTCACTACAATCATTGGTACGTTCCGCCTACCAGAGTCTGGACAAGCAAATGAAATCACTACCCGAGGAGGTAACAGAAGATGCCAACCGCGTTAAATCAATGCGGAAGGACATTTTAAAGTGTATGCAGCGAATTTACCGGCGGAAGATGTCTTCCACCAAAATCCGCGCTCACGGCGACTACCATCTGGGTCAGGTACTATTTACGGGAAAAGATTTTGTGATCATCGATTTTGAAGGAGAACCCGCTCGTCCGTTTAGTGAACGTCGGCTCAAACGATCACCCCTTCGAGATGTGGCTGGAATGGTCCGTTCCTTCCACTACGCAGCCTACAGTGGACTATTTGAAAATGAAGTCTTTAAGCGGGGAGATGCTGACTATCTGGAAGAGTGGGCCGAGCTATGGTACCACTACATGAGTGGGTTCTACATTCACTCTTACCTAGAAACAGCTAAGGGATACAATTTTTTACCCGATAATCAGGAAGATTTCAATACCCTGATTCAGACATTTTTACTTGAAAAAGCAGTGTACGAACTAAATTACGAACTGAACAATCGCCCCAATTGGGCGATAATACCCATGCGGGGAATTCAGTACGTAATGCAAAAATGTAACGATAATGAGTGAACAAACCACAGAGACAGTAAACGTAAAGCCACCTGAAGAATTAGACTCGGGTGCTGACGTACAAGATCATTTTTCTCTAATTACTGATTACGATATTCATTTATTTAGAGAAGGTAACCACTACGCCTTACACGAGAAGTTAGGTTCCCATCTGGTAGAGCACAACGGTACGAAGGGAGTTTATTTTGCGGTTTGGGCTCCAAATGCCTTCCGGGTTTCGGTGATCGGTGATTTCAATGAATGGAATAAGTCCCAGCATCGAATGGCTCCTCGGTGGGATGGCTCCGGTATATGGGAGTTGTTTGTGCCTAATATCGAGCAGGGTACGGCCTATAAGTATTTCATTGAGTCAAACAATAATGGTTATACCGTAGAGAAAGGTGATCCTTTCGCTATTCATTGGGAGACTCCCCCTCAAACTGCCACTAAAGTTTGGGAGGGCAGTTATCAATGGGATGATCAGGAGTGGATGGAATCTCGCAAAGAAAAGTCCTCCGACCCCCAACCTACATCTGTGTATGAAATGCATTTGGGTTCTTGGAAGCGTAAAGGTGACCACGGGGAAATGTTTCTAACTTACCGCGATCTGGCAGAAGAATTACCTAAGTATTTATCCTGGATGGGCTATACGCACGTAGAATTTCTTCCGGTGATGGAGCACCCATTCTATGGGTCGTGGGGATATCAGTTAGTTGGCTTTTTTGCCCCCAGCAGCCGTTTCGGCACTCCCCAGGACTTTAAATATTTGGTTGATAGACTACACCAAGCCGGTATTGGGGTAATTCTGGATTGGGTGCCGTCCCACTTTCCATCTGATCAGCACGGCTTATCGTATTTTGATGGTACACATTTGTTTGAGCATGAAGACCCCAAGCAGGGATATCATCCCGATTGGAATAGCTACATTTTTAATTACGGCCGCAACGAAGTACGTTCGTTCTTGATTAGCAGTGCCATGTACTGGCTAAGGGAATACCACATTGACGGACTCCGGGTAGATGCCGTAGCTTCTATGCTTTATCTGGATTATTCTCGCAAAGAAGGGGAATGGATTCCTAATGAGTATGGCGGACGAGAGAATATTGAGGCTATTCAGTTTTTGCGGGAGTTTAATAATGCCGTGGATGCTGAATTTCCGGAAGTGCAAACCATAGCCGAAGAATCTACCGCTTGGCCGATGGTTTCTCGTCCGACGCAAATTGGCGGGTTAGGCTTTGAAATGAAGTGGATGATGGGCTGGATGCATGACACATTGGAGTATTTCTCTCAAGATCCAATTTATCGCTCCTACAATCAGGGGATGATCACGTTTAGCCTAATGTATGCTTTCACCGAGAACTTTATGCTCCCGCTCTCACACGATGAGGTGGTACATGGTAAGGGTCCTTTGATTGATAAAATGCCTGGAGACGAATGGCAAAAATTTGCCAATCTGCGCACGCTGTACGCTTATATGTACGCCCATCCTGGCACCAAGCTACTGTTTATGGGAGGAGAGTTTGGCCAGACTCAGGAATGGAAACATGATCAGAGTTTGGATTGGCATCTGAATGAATATGCTCCGCACGGATCGTTACAGTGGATGATGAAGCAACTGAATGAGTTGTACCGCACTGAGCCCGCCTTATACGAAAAGCCTTTTGACGCATCCGGGTTCGAGTGGATTGATATTAGCGATTACCAAAACTGTGTAGTTAGCTTTGTACGTAAAGGACATCAGCATCAGAATGATATTTACGTAGTGATGAATCTGACTCCGGTAGTACGGGAAAGCTATAGTATCGGTGTTCCGGATAAAGGTCATCTGAAAGAAATCTTCAATACCGATCATACTGATTTTTGGGGAAGTGGAATAAAGAACGAAGGAAAATTAGAAACCAAGCCAGTGCCAATGCACGGTAGATCCCGATCGGTAAACCTTCGTCTTCCGCCTTTGGGCACCATTTTCCTGAAATACGACTCCTAACTGGCGCTTCCTGCCTAAACGAGTCATCATCCCCGATCAACTACCTCATGAGAACAGGTATTGATTGCGGGAAATCAACTTCTTGGTTGAAATTATTTTTTTTGCTGTTCTTAACAAGAAAAAAAGCAATAGAGGCATCGCATTGGGTAGCTTGATAATTTGAGGAGCCAATACTAATAAGTCTTAGCTCTTAGTAGCTAGACTGCCGCACAGAATGTTGAGTATAGCGCCAGATTACATCCAATGTGTTATCTACTCTTATCACCAATTGGTCGTCTAAGTTGTGCCAATTTGGTTCCCTTTCTAACAAGCTCCCCCGGGATGAGATTTCAACAATGGGTACCAAAAATGGGTACATGTATAATTGATAGATTAACAATGACTATGGGAAGAATTGACCTTGCTGGGGGAGTTAAGTGAAGAAGATGATGGCCAGCTACTCTTTGATAGCGTCTTACCAATTTAGTTCTAGTATTTGATTAGCTGATATCAAAACCTAAAAAATACATACGGGTAACCTGTTTCTTGGATTAAGATTATCCAATTATACGGAGTCTGCAAGACGAATTATATGATTTATTCAAAATGCAAGGGGGTTAATTTTGAATACTGTTAAAATTAAGTTAAACTTAATTGTAAAGTTTAGCGGGGTGTTAATATGAATGTCAATCTGCCCGATCATAAATGGAGCCTGATCAAACAGGGTAATCATCAAGCTTTCAAAGAGCTTTATTACCAGTATTACCCTTTACTTTATCGTTACGCTTTGCGAATCATACCCGACCCGACCTCAGTAGATCAAAGCATACAGGATTTATTCATAGGCATTTGGGAATCTCGTGAGAATTTAGCTGATGTAGCTGTGCCTAAAGCGTACTTGCTGACCTCACTTCGGCGGAAGTTATTAGCGACTAAAACTGATTCCAACGTAGTTTCATTAACCACTTCCAAACCATTGAAGTCGTTTGTGTATTCGCCTCTTGATGTATATATAGAGCAGGAAGATGCCCAGTTGCGTCATACCATGCTCAGCGATGCACTTAACCAGTTACCCGTACGTCAACGAGAGGCTATCTATCTTAAATTTTACGAAGACCTAACCTATGATGAAGTAGCTGAGGTGATGGGGGTGCAGTACCAAAGCGTGGTAAATTTTGTGTACCGAGGTTTGGTAGCTTTAAAACAAGATACTCAGCTGCAAAAGCTTGCACCGGTCAAGATTGTAAATGCTGAATATTTACTTCCCATAGTAGGTTTACTGGCGCTATTTTAAAGAATTTTCATTTTTCCAAAATATTTATTTATTCCGTTCTTTTTTTGTGATAATGACTTTCATAGTCCTATTCTAATAGAAGCTGCATTAAAAAAGCAGTATTTTCATTTTCAAAATCATAATCAGATTCAGGCTAAGTTGATAGTTTGTAGAGTATAAAATTCACTAAATCTACTCTCTTTAGGTAAACACAACCCATTGGATACCTACGACCTTACCTTCCAACTCATTCGTGACCCTTCTTTCGTACGTTGGGTGAGGGGCTCCCAGCAAGACGAAGACCATTGGCAGAAATGGATGAAAGAAAGTCCAACGCATAAGGTAGCCGTTGAGCAGGCTCGATCGCTGGTGTTAGGAGTATCATTTCGAAAAACCAGGGTTACTGACGAGCAGATTACAAATTCTTGGGATAAGTTATCCGAACGTATTCAAGTTCCCATCATACCTAACCGTAACGCATCCAATAATTATTGGAAGTATGCTGCAATAATAGGTTTACTGGTCTGTGCCTCTATCGTAGCCACCTATTTTTCCTTTAATGCAACTACTACTCATTACAAAACTGCCTTCGGAGAAACTCTGAAGCTTCAGTTGGACGATGGTACTCGGGTAACGCTGAACGGAAATTCCAGCCTTGAAATAGAGAAGAACTGGTTAGACAAGCAGCAACGAGAGGTTTACTTAATTGGAGAAGCCTACTTCACTGTCAGTTCTATTCACCAAGGAGCCGGAAAAGTACCCTTCTTAGTGCTTACTCCCGATCTAAAAATAAAAGTACTAGGCACAGAATTTAATGTAAACAGCCGGAGAGGCCACACCCAGGTGGTGCTCAATGAAGGCAAAGTAGCTCTGGACATACCCAAAACTGCAGAGGCTACCATGAGCCCGGGCGACCTAGTGGTGTACTCCGCCAAGAACCATAAAATCACTCGTCGGCAGGTGAATCCGGAAATATATACCTCCTGGAGAAAGCAGCAACTGGTTCTGGATGATACACCCGTCAGCCACATTATCCGTCAGTTGGAAGATACTTATGGAGTAAGGTTCGTGCTCTCGGACAATACAATCCGTGATCGTAAAATCAGCAGTACGGGCAGTATTTCAGCCGAAGATCTGGAAACCGTATTGATGGCGATGAGCACGCTGCTTCAGGTTCGTCTTGATCGTGAAGAAAACACAATCTACATATATGAAAAATAATTTTTACACTAAACCCTAACTCTATGTTTACTAATCAACTACTACGACTGATCTTTGCTTTCGGTTTGTTGGGTTGGCTAAGTTTACCACCGGTAGAAGCCCAGTTGATTGCATCCTCCCAATCAACTACTTCTCAGCAGGAGACGGATCCAGTTCAATCACAGCAAAAAAGACAATTGACGGATGTGCTTCAGAGCCTCCAAGAGGCCTACGGGGCTTCTTTTATGTACGAAAGACATCTGGTTGAGAACCAGCAGGTCACCGAGTTTATGGATAATTCGGCTGATTTGGAAGCAAACTTAAATCGGATACTAAAGAAAACCTCTCTTCGGTACAAAAAAATCAACGCCGCCACCTACGTAATTATGGCGGAGGATTCTGAGGAAGGGGTTCAACAGGTTCCCAAACAGCCGCTTAAGAGTGAAACTGCTGATAACGACTTACTGGCATCTGCCTCAGAAGAGGTTGGTTTGCTTACCAGCCATTCTTATTCCTTTACGGATAGCAATGCACTGGAAAGAGATATTACTGGAACCGTTACCGACGAAGACAATACTCCTTTACCGGGGGTGAACGTACTGGTGAAGAATACTACCATCGGTACCATCACCGATATAGATGGAAATTACCGACTCACCATACCGGACGATGCTACCACCCTGGTTTTTTCTTCCGTTGGTTATACCATGCAGGAAGTTGAAATTAACGGACGAAGCACCATTAACTTATCCATGCAACCAGACGTGACTGAGCTAGGTGAAGTTGTGGTTACTGCACTGGGTATTGAGAAAGATTCTCGAACCCTTGGTTATGCCACCTCAACGGTAGATCCTGAGGAGTTTACTATCAACCGTACCCCCAACGTAATGAACGCGCTGCAGGGCAAGATTGCCGGAGTAAATATTTCTAATTTAGGAACCGGTCCAGGGGGTACTTCTAAAATACGTATCCGCGGACAGTCTTCCATTTCCGGTCAGAACAACCCGCTGATTGTAATCAACGGGGTGCCGATTGACAACACTAACTTCGGTACTAATCCTAATGGAAATGATGGTAATGCTTTGGGTAACAACGGAAATGGCTTTACCTCCGACGGTGGGGATGGACTCAATAGTATTAACCCCGATGATATTGAAAATATGACCGTACTGAAGGGTGCAGCTGCTGCCGCCCTGTACGGCTCGCGGGCGAAAGACGGGGTTATTATGATTACCACCAAAAAGGGCAGAGGCGCTAAAGGAATAGGGGTTACTTACAATCTTAACTATACCAATGAGCAGCCATTGGATTTTACCGATTACCAGTACGAATACGGGCAAGGGGAAAACGGCGTTCGTCCTACTTCACCCAACCCTACTTCGGGTCAGTGGTCGTTTGGTGAACGAATCCAACCCGGCATGACTCAAATATTGTTCGATGGAGTAGAAGTACCTTACGTTGCTCAGCGTGATCGTATTGATAAGTTCTTCCGAAACGGACAGAATGTTACCAACACAATTTCAATTGCTGCCGGTGGTGAAAACGGAAACCTAAATCTTTCGCTTTCAAACCTAAGTAGTCAAGGTATCGTGCCGAATAACAAGTTCACCCGTCGTACAATAAATCTTGGGTTTGACTACGAGATTTCCAGAAAGCTGAGTGTAACCGGTGCCATTAACTACTCAAACGAGTACAACAAGAATCCCCCTAATGTCGCTCAGCAGGATAATACCATTCCGGTGGCACTCTACAATATGGCGAACACCATGCCGTTGGATCTGCTCAACGAGAAGAAGTATAATGACGAAGGAAACGAGTTTGTTTACTCCCGCTTCCGTAACCGTACCAATCCTTACTTCACTCTTGCAGAACAATTTCAGGATGTCCGGCGCGATCGTATTTTTGGAAACATCGCTCTGAAGTATGACATAGCCGATTGGCTGTACGTTCAGGGACGTGTCGGGCAGGACTACTGGTCGAGAGATCAGTCCGGCAACAACTATCCTACCGGGCAGGCATCCCGGCCGCCAGCCCCGAATGGATTCGTCAACGGAACCTTTACCCAGGAAGCCCGTCGTTTCCGGGAAATTAATGCAGATATTCTGGTAAATGCCTACCGGGAATTTGGTGACTTTGGAGTAAATGTCAGTCTGGGAGGTAACCAAATGTACCGTCGTTCCGACCGCAATTTTGTAGAAGTTGACGATTTCGTGATTCGCGACCTCTATACAGTACAAAACGGACGGGTGAAGAATCCAATTTATAATCTGGCCGAACGAGGTGTAAACTCGCTATACGCATCGGCTGAATTATCTTACAAAGATTTGTTCTACTTAACTGGTACTTTCCGTAATGACTGGTTCTCAACATTATCACCGGAAAACCGCAGTATTTCTTATCCATCCATCTCGGCCAGTTACGTCTTTACCGAATCGTTTAACAACTCACCGGGTTGGTTGGACTTTGGAAAACTTCGGGCAGCTTATGCGGAGGTGGGTAGTGATACCGACGTTCAACCCTACTCGGACGTATTATTCTACGGGGTGAATGCCAACCTTTTTGCCAACCCTGCCGGTAACCCGCAACCGGTAGCTAGTATCAACGGAAATACTGTACCAAACCCTAACCTTCGTCCTATGCGAGCCAACGAAGCTGAGATAGGATTGGAATTACAGATGTTTGATAGACGGTTTGGATTAGATGTAGCGGTGTACCAGAAGCTGACCTCCGATCAGATCGTAAATGCTCAGATTTCCGATGGTTCCGGGTTTGTCAACACCCTTATTAACAGCGGTGAAAGCCAGACCCGAGGGTTTGAATTTTTAGTAAACCTGGTACCAGTTCGAACCAACGACTTTCAGTGGGATATCTCATTCAATGGTATGTACAATATTACCGAAGTACTGAGTTTACAGACTGATGAAGCAGGTGAAACTATTACAGTAGGAAGTCATGTGTTTAATGGATTCCTGCGTCAGATTGTAGGCGAGGAGATTGGACAATTGGCAGGGTTTGGCTACCGACGGGATGCTCAAGGTCGTCAGGTTTTCGGTGGAAACGGTGTTGCCCTACGAACCGACGATTTGGTAAATTTTGGTTCCGCATTACCTAACTGGGTGGGTGGTATTACCAACTCTTTCAATTACAAAGGGATTAATTTCTCATTCCTGATTGATTTCAAATTGGGCAACCTGATGATGTCAGGCACTAACTTTAATGCTACCCGCCATGGTCTACATAAGATGACTCTGGAAGGACGGGAAGGAGGAGTAGTTGGCGATGGAGTAAATGAGCAAGGTGAAGTGAACACGGTAGCAGCTGACCCTCAGACTTACTGGGAGGTAGTACGATCTCAGCAGCTTGTTGAGCCAATTGTGTACGATGGTGGCTACTGGAAACTACGCCAGGTAACGCTTGGCTATGATTTTTCTCGCTTCCTGCCGGACGACTACTTCGTTACCGGTGTCAGACTGAACTTCGTTGCCAACAACGTGCTGATGCTAAAGAAATGGGTGCCTAACATTGATCCGGAATCATTTGGATTTACTTCTGATAACCTAGTGGGATTAGAGTCTACCGGACTACCTACCACCCGCGGAATAGGATTCAACTTGAACGTACAATTTTAGAAACTAGAATGATGAATAAATTAGCCATATTTCGAATTTTGCCAGTTGTTTTAGTACTGGTCTTTGCCTGTGACGATGGCTTCGATGAACTCAACACTAATCAGACTGAAGCCACGGATGTTGATCCGGTATTTCAGTTGAACGAAGCTATCATCAATATGTCGTATCCCGGGTCGGTACTTGTATACGATATGGGAATAGTTCAGCAAATTATTACTCCCAATTCCGGGGTACTTACGGGGGCCAACTTCAATCAGGATAACCGTAACTCTACCGAGGACATGTGGATCAGATATTATCGCGACGTCATCCGAAACACCCGTGATATTATCAGCCGGATTGAGGATGATCCAAATCGAAGTAATCTGTTGAATATGACGCGGATATTACAGGCTCATGCATTTATGCTTCTTACTGATACCTACGGCGATATTCCCTACTTTGAAGGTGGAAAAGCCTTTACTGAGCAGGTTCTGTATCCTACTTATGATGCCCAAGAGGTAATTTATCCTGATATTCTGAATGAGCTTACTGAAGCAAGCGCGGCATTGAACGCTTCTGGCAGGACTGAAACTGCCGATGTGCTTTACGGAGGAGATATTGATCTCTGGAAAAAGTACGCTAACTCGCTGATACTCCGGGGTGGTATGCGCTTATCAAAGGTTGATCCGGGGGCGGCTCAACAACGGGCTCAGCAGGCATTTCAGGCTGGGGTAATCACCGAAAATTCTGAAAATGCGGTGATTCGTCACGATAATAATTACGTAAATGGCCCTGGACAAACACTGAATGCTACCGAAGCGAACAATTATTATCTGGCAGGTCCCTTCGTAGAGTACCTACAGAACACGAATGATCCCCGTCTGCGTGCAATAGCGGTTACTTACGTTGGAGCAGCATCCGGGCCTGGGCAGGTATTAGGTCCGGATGGTAACGGTACCTACGATCCGTCGGTACACGTCGGGATGCCTATGGGTAATAATGATGAAACTGCCCGTCAGGCCGCCGCAGCACTAGGACTAGCCAGCTTTTATGAATTTGCCCAGGCCGATCGCGAAAGAGTTGCCAAACAAACCTCACCCATGTATTTAGTGACTGCGGCTCAAACTCAACTATTGTTGGCCGAAGCTGCTACACGGGGATGGATTTCAGCTTCAGCCTCGGAGCTATTTCAGGCTGGAATTCGAGCTCACATGGAACAAATGGCCGAATACGACGCTGACTCGGTAGTTCCTGAAGACGAAATTACTGCCTACATCAATGCTAATCCGTTGAATGATGCCACGGCGTTAGAACAAATCAACACCCAGTATTGGATTGCTTCATTCTTCAACGGACCGGAAGCCTTTGCTAACTTCCGTAGAAGCGGCTTCCCGGATTTAGATCCCAATCCGTTTCCCAACCAAGATCTTACGGGTGAAGAGTTTATCAGGAGATTTACTTACCCTGCATCAGAAATTGCGGTAAACTCCGAGAATGTAAGCTCAGCCGTAAGTCGAATGGGGCCGGATGTGCTGGATACCCGGGTTTGGTGGGATGTGGAACAATAGATTCGTTAAAGTTTGAATACTGGCTGAGATTCTTACTGAAGAGTTTTTTAGCTGGAATAATAAATAATTTACTACACAACCAAATACACTAATACTTCCGAAATTCTTTGAGTTTCGGAAGTATTCTCTAATCAAAAAATTAATCACCTATGGCTAAAATTTATTTATCTTTTTTTTCTGCCCTCCTGACGATCTGTAGCTTTTCAGCATTTGTTCAAGCCCAGACAGTTTCAGTAGAGCAAATGGAACTCTACACTCCCGAATGGGAAGGTGAACGTTTTTCGGATGGTCGTCCCAAGGTTTCCGACGACGTACTGGAAAGAATGAAACTGGTTACCCACGAAGAAGCCTGGGCCGTGATGAAAAATGCCGGGTTTCTTCATCAGTACGAAGAAGGCTGGTTATGTATTCATCCCGATAGCACCTTAATCGGAAGAGCATTTACTGCCATGTTTATGCCAGGTCGGCCCGATGTTTATAAAGCAATTCTGGACAAAGGGCATGCTGAAGGACGAATACGGGGGCAGAATGCCTGGCCTGTGGATGAACTGCAACCCGGCGATGTATACGTAGCCGATCAATTCGGGGCGCACCAAGACGGGCCTACCATCGGAGACAATTTAGCCAACGCCATCTACGCTAACTCCGGAAACGGAATTGTTTACAATGGTGCTATTCGCGATATAGAAGGCATAGAGGAATTACCCGAGTTCACTTCTTTTGTTCGTAGTTATCATCCATCACACCACAACCCAAGAGATAATCAAAACACTACTTTGATGGGTATTAATGTGCCGATCAATCTTGGTTCAGTAATGGTTGTTCCCGGGGATATAATTCTCGGTAAAGATGGTGGAGTTTCCGTTATCCCGGCCCACTTAGCCGAGAAAGTTGTCAAAACTTCCGAAGTGGTACGCTTACGCGATATGTTCGGTCATCAGCGGCTACGGGAGAAGAAATACACTGCGGGGCAAATTGATTCTCGCTGGTCCGACGAAATTGAAACTGATTTTTCACGCTGGCTGGAAGCCAATATTGACCAGCTCCCCGTACCCCAGGAACAAATACAAGAACTCTTAAAAGAAAGAACCTGGTAAAAAGTAGTGCTTAGTGTTATGGTGTTTTAGTGTTTTTGAAACCATTAGATCAGCGTCACTAAAAATAAAAAGCACTCAAACACTTCGCACTTTAACACAATAACACTAATAATTTATGCAAAAACCATTCAATCGTCGCTCATTTATCCAGAAAGGACTAGCTTCGGCTGCCGGATTAAGTTTACTGACCAATTTTGGTAACGATCTGTTTGCAGCAGTCCAAAAACAATCTCTATATTCTGCTCCCTCCAATCTGAAAATCACCGATGTTAAATGCGCCTATATTCGTGGCGGACATAGCTTGTTTGTCAAGGTTTTTAGCAATCAGGATATTATCGGTCATGGAGAAGCGGTAGATGCCACTCCGGGTACCTACCACCTCGTGCAGATGCTTGGGCGGCGAATTAAAGACCAGAATCCTTTAAATATGCATCGAATTTTTGAGGGAATGCGTCGGCGTGGCTTCTTTGAAGGTGCCCAAAGCGGCATGTACGTAGCGGTGATGACGGCCATCGAAACTGCACTGTGGGATTTAGCCGGAAAAGCACTAGAGGTTCCGGTATATCAATTATTGGGGGGGAAGTACCGGGATAATATTCGGGTCTATATGGATACGGCGCTATACCAAAGTAATCTACCTACCCCCGAAGATTTTGCCAACAGTGCCCGAGAGGCGGTTGAGTTGGGTATGACTGCCGTAAAATTTGACCTTGATCAATTTAATGACCCCGACAAGTACGATGCTTATAACTGGACCGCCAGCCCAGGAGAAATTCAACGGATGTACGACCAAGTAGCCGCTGCTCGGGATGCGGTCGGGCCGAAAATTGATATCTGTTGCGATATGCACGGCCGATATGATCTCACTACCGGCAAGCGGGTAGCTAAGGAGTTAGAACCACTGAAGTTGATGTGGTTAGAGGAGCCTATTCCGGCAGAAAATGTAGACGCTTACAAATATATCACTCAGTCTACCACTACGCCCATCTGTACGGGTGAGAATGTGTATTTAGCCCACGGATTTCGGCCTTTATTGGAAGATAATGCAGTGGATATCATTATGCCCGATCTACAAAAGGCGGGTGGTCTGGGAGAAGCCCAGCGCATCGCAAATTTAGCGAGCCTCTACTATGTTCCTTTTGCTCCTCACATGGTGGCTTCCTACCTGGGAGCCATGGCTTCATCCCATGTTTGTGCTGCTGTGCCGAACTTCATGATATTGGAATGGCAAATATACTTTCATACTAACCCCATGTATAAAGAGATTGTCACCTACGAGGGTGAAATGGTGGTGGATGGCTTTATCCCACTGTCAGAAAAGCCAGGTATTGGCGTGGAAATAAACGATGAGGGGTTAAAAAAGTACGCTGATGAAGGTATGCCATTCTTTGCCTGATACGGTTGCAGATTCGCCTACCGTAACTTAACTTATCCGCTTCAATTTATTAAGTCATTTAACAACCTAATTTCTATGAAATATACTTTCATTTTTCTCTTACTTTTTAGTCTCATGGGCCAGTCAGTATTTGCTCAACTGCTGACCCTCAACCGGGACGAAATGATTAAACTAACTAGTCAGTGGGAGGGTGAGCGTTACCCTGATGGCCGACCCAAAGTACCGGATAATATTCTGGAGCGAATAAAAAACATCTCTATAGAAGAGGCTTGGGGAAGCATGCGCGGTAAAGATTATCATAATCAGTTTGAGGGCGATTGGATGATGATCCACGAAGACCAACCCATCGTAGGCCGGGCACTTACCGCTCAGTATATGCCTACTCGCCCCGATTTGGCCGATGTTTTAAAGGCTGAAGGTGAAGCCGACGGCAGAATTGGCGGTATGAACTCCTGGCCGATAGACGAGCTACAGCCCGGCGATGTATACATTGCCGATGGCTACGGAAAAATCGTAGATGGAACCCTAATTGGAGATAATCTGGGAAATTCAATCTACGCTAAATCTGGTAACGGAGTGATTTTCGACGGCTCATTACGCGATCTGGAAGGATTGGAGAAAATTGATGGATTCAACGCTTTTGTGAGGGGGTGGGATCCTTCATTTATTAAAGATATGACCCTCGGTGGACTCAATACTCCTATACGAATTGGCCGGGCAACGGTACTTCCTGGAGATGTGGTTTTAGCCAAGCGGGAAGGAGTTATCTTTATTCCGGCCCATATGGTCGAGAGTGTATTGATTAATGCCGAATTCATCGCCCTGCGTGATAAATTTGGGCACCAACGTTTGCGCGAAGGAAAATACACTCCCGGAGAGATTGATACCCGCTGGACGGATGCTATCAAACAGGATTTTATGAGCTGGCTGGACGAAAACCCCGATGAAATGCCCATGTCTCGGGAGGAATTAGATGAATACTTAGAAAACCGAACTTGGTAATCCATGAAAGAAGCAATAAAAAAACTATTACAGTTACCGGAGCTTGGTCAGAAAAAAGCTGATCTTAAGACTGATTTTAATACTGCGAAAGATGCCGGTCGCCGGGACGCCGGTCGCCGGGACGCCGGTCGCCGGGACTTTATGCAAAAGGCTACCTTGGGTGGACTTTCATTGGGGGCCTTTATGAATAGTCCTATCGATGAAACCATCCGTTACAGCAGTCAGAAGGTAAACCGTTACTCTTCGCCAACCGATCTGAAAATTACCGATATGCGGATTGCCCAGGTGGGCAATGTTCCGCTACTGCGCATTGATACCAATCAGGGAATTTACGGATTGGGAGATGTAAGGGACGGAGCCGATAAGCGCTACGCTTTGTTTCTGAAAAGCCGATTGCTGGGAGAAAATCCTTGTAATGTGGAAATGTTATTCAAAAAAATTAAGCAGTTTGGCCACCACGGCCGACAGGGGGGAGGAGTATCGGGAGTAGATATGGCTCTTTGGGACTTAGCGGGAAAAGCTTACGGCGTTCCGGCTTATATGCTCTTTGGCGGAAAATATCGTGATAAAGTAAGAATTTACGTAGATACACCGACAGTGCGTGATCCTGACCAGTTTGCCCAGCGAATGCAGGACCGGGTAGATATGGGTTATACTATTCTGAAGATGGATGTGGGAATCGGGCTAATTAAAGATGTTCCGGGTACAATCACCAATACGCAGCCCTGGGGCGAAATGCGGGGTTGGAGCGACCGGGAAGTTACTAGTTATGCCCAAACTATGCACCCCTTCACTAGAGTACAAGTCACCGAAAAAGGCATTGAACTACTCGTTGAATACGTTGCCAAAACCCGGGAAAAAATTGGCTACGAAATACCCTTAGGCATTGACCACTTTGGGCACATGGGGGTGAACAGCATGATTAAACTCGGGGAAGCCCTGGAACCCTATAATTTATCCTGGCTGGAAGATATGATTCCCTGGGAATATACTGATCAATGGAAAACGATAACCGACCGGTTGGATACCCCCACCATGACCGGGGAAGATATCTACCTGGAAAAAAACTTCCGTGATCTGTGCATGAACCACGCGGTGGACATTGTTCATCCTGACCCCGGTAGTGCCGGAGGCATGTTGGAAACCAAAAAAGTGGGGGATATGGCCGAAGAATACGGAGTGGCTATGGCGGTTCACCACGCAGCATCACCTATTTCGTTCTTAGGCACCGTTCACGCCATTGCTGCTACCCAGAATTTCATTGCCCTGGAACATCATTCGGTGGACAAAGAATGGTGGGATAGTCTGGTAGATGGCATTGATAAACCCATTGTTCAAGATGGGTATGTTAATGTTCCAGAAAAACCGGGTATAGGGGTAGAATTAAATGAGGAAGCAGTAAAGGAGCATCTTGCTAAGGGTGAAAAATACTTTGCTCCAACCGACGAATGGAACGAACTACGGTCCTGGGACCGAATTTGGAGTTAAAACTTAAACAAAACAAGCTACTAATTATGAGTCACGAAACTAAAAACCATACCGGTAACCGTCGCGATTTTCTTCAAAAAGCCAGCTTGGGAGGCCTTTCCTTGGGCGCTTTCATGAACAGTCCCATTGAAGAGACACTGGAATACACTACCCAGAAAGTAAACCGGCACTCCGCCCCAACCGATTTGAAGATTACAGACATGCGGATTGCTGAAATTAGCGGAGTCGTATTTCGAACTCCGATTGTACGCATTTATACCAATCAGGGCATTGTTGGGCACGGTGATGTGCGGGACGGGGCTGCCAAGGAATATGCGTTATTTTTAAAAAGCCGCTTGCTAGGGGAGAACCCCTGCAACGTAGAGCGGCTATTTAAGAAAATCCGTCAGTTTGGTCATCATGGCCGGCAGGGTGGAGGAGTATCGGGTGTGGAAATGGCCCTGTGGGACTTAGCCGGAAAGGCGTATAACGTTCCGGTATACCAGATGTTGGGCGGAAAATACCGCGACCGCGTGCGGGTTTACTGCGATACCACCACTTCTTCTGATCCTCAGGAGTATGCTAGGCGTATGCAGGAGCGAATTGATAATGGTTACACCGCCCTGAAAATGGATATTGGGATTAACCTAATCAAAGATATACCCGGAGCTTTAGTAAATGCACCTGACGGAAAATATGCACCTTACAAACATGAGCCGAGAGATTACCGGATGACCGAGCATCCTTTTACCCGGGTTCAGATTACTGATAAGGGAATCGATAAATTAATGGAGTTCCTGGATGTGATGCGCTCCCAAATTGGTTACGAAATTCCAATGGGTACCGACCACTGGGGACACTTTGACCTTAATGAAGCGATCAAAATAGCCCGGGCTGCCGAACCATACAATCTGGCCTACATTGAAGATATTATCCCCTGGCATTATAAAGAGCAGTGGCGAGAGATCACTGAATCTACTACAACTCCTACTCAAACCGGTGAGGATATTTTTACATTAGAAGGCGGATTTAAAGAGCTGATTGATATGCGGGCGGTAGATATTGTCCATCCTGACCCGAACACTGCCGGGGGCATTCTGGAAACCAAACGGATCGGAGATTATGCTTCTCTGAACGGTATAGGGTTTATGCATCATCATGCTGCTGGACCGGTTTCATTCCTCGGATGTGTACACAGTGCAGCTGCTACCGAAAACTTCATGTGGTTAGAGCACCATGCGGTGGATAAACCACGCTGGGAAGATTTGGTCACCGGGATTGAAAAACCCATTGTACAAGACGGCTATGTGAAGGTGCCGGAATCGCCTGGTATCGGGGTAGAACTTGATGAAGAAGTGGTCAAAGAGTTTTTAGTAGAAGGCGAGAAACTGTTTGCACCAACTCCAGAATGGAACGAAATTCGGGCCAATGACCGATTATGGAGTTAGACGTAAGAATAAATAAAGAAAAACAACGATTTAATCATTGAACAAAAGAGCAATCAAGATACATGAATAAGCTTTTGCAGAATTGGCTAAAAACATCTGAGCAGAGTAATGCATCAAATAGCAATCGGCGAGATTTCCTGCAAAAGGCTAGCCTGGGTGGTCTTTCACTAGGAGCCTTCATGAATAGCCCTATTGAAGAAACGTTGGAATATACCACCCAAAAGGTAAATCGGCACTCCGCCCCGACCGATCTGAAGATTACCGACATGCGGATTGCTGAAATAAGCGGGGTCGTTATTCGAACTCCCATCGTCCGCATTTATACCAACCAGGGGATTGTTGGGCACGGTGATGTGCGAGACGGAGCTGCCAAGGAATATGCGCTATTTTTGAAGAGTCGCTTGCTGGGGGAGAATCCTTGCAACGTAGAGCGGCTATTTAAGAAAATCCGTCAGTTTGGCCACCACGGCCGACAGGGTGGGGGAGTATCGGGTGTGGAAATGGCTCTTTGGGACTTAGCCGGAAAAGCTTACAACGTGCCCGTTTACCAACTGCTCGGCGGGAAGTACCGCGACCACGTGCGAGTTTACTGTGATACTAAAATCTCAAAAGATCCTCAGGAGTACGCCCGGAGGATGCAGGAGCGAATTGATAATGGCTACACTGCCCTTAAAATGGATATTGGTATCAATGTTATCGAAGATATACCCGGAGCCTTAGTAAATGCACCTGACGGAAAATATGCACCCTATAAACACGAGCTGAGAAATTACCGGATGACCGAACATCCCTTCACCCGGGTGCAGGTCACCGATAAGGGGATTGATAAGCTGATGGAGTTTCTGGATGTGATGCGTTCGCAGATTGGATACGAAATACCGATGGGTACCGACCACTGGGGACATTTCGATGTGAATGAAGCAATTAAGATTGCCCGGGCAGCTGAGCCTTACAATCTGGCCTACGTGGAGGACATTATTCCCTGGCACTATATGGACCAGTGGCGAGAGATTACGGAATCAACCACTACTCCGACCCAGACCGGGGAAGATATTTTTACGCTGGAGGGTGGATTCAGGGAGCTGATTGATAGGCGGGCGGTAGATATTGTCCATCCTGACCCGAACACTGCCGGGGGCATTCTGGAAACCAAACGAATTGGTGACTATGCTTCCTTGAACGGGGTGGGATTCATGCACCATCATGCGGCCAGTCCGGTTTCATTTCTGGGGGCCGTCCATAGTGCCGCGGCTACCGAGAATTTTATGTGGCTGGAACATCACTCAGTTGACGAACCTCGGTGGGAAGATCTGGTCACTGAAATTGAAAAGCCTATCGTGCAGGATGGTTACGTGAAAGTTCCCGAAAAACCCGGTATCGGTATAGAGCTGAATGAAGAAGTGGTAAAAGAGTTCTTGGTAGAAGGAGAAGAACTGTTTGCCCCCACCGATGAATGGAACGAGATTCGGGCTTGGGATAGGCTTTGGAGCTAGAAAAAATAAACAGTTAGACATGTGTAGTGAATATTGAACAATGACAAAGGACAAAGATTTATCAATTAATTGAATCATATATATGAACAAGTATTTACAAAACTTGCTAAATGCACCGGTAAGGAGTAATGAATCGCCGAATAACCGCCGCGATTTTCTGCAAAAAGCGAGCTTAGGTGGTTTAGCTTTGGGTGGTTTTATCAACAAGCCTATTGAAGAGACTCTGGAATATTCTACTCAAAAAGTAAATAAGTTTTCCAGCCCTACTGATTTGAAAATTACAGACCTACGGGTGGTAGAAATTGCCCGAGCGCCAATGCCGTGTCCGGTAATCAGAATAGATACAAACCAAGGGATTTATGGATTAGGAGAAGTCCGGGATCATGCCAGCCCCAAGTACGCTTTATTTCTCAAGAGCCGTATTTTAGGCGAAAATCCCTGTAATGTAGACCGGCTATTTAAGAAGATAAAGCAATTTGGCGGCCATTCCCGTCAGGCTGGGGGAGTTTGTGCGGTAGAGATGGCCCTCTGGGATTTAGCGGGTAAGGCCTATAATGTTCCTGCCTACCAATTAGTTGGTGGTAAATTTAGAGATCGGGTAAGGCTTTACTGTGATACTGCGGGTTCTGATGATCCTATAGAATATGCAAATCGGATGAAAGCCCGGGTAGATCAGGGCTTCACATTCCTGAAAATGGACTTTGGAATTCAAATGCTGAAGGATGAAGAGAACGTAGTGGTCAATAGCAATATGTACGACATCGGGCAGCAGTGGAGCCGAGAGTACGGTAGCTACGGAACCACTGCTCATCCATTCACCCGAATCCAAATTACTGATGAGGGGCTGGAGAAGATTGTAGATTATGTAAAACAGGTTCGGGATGTAGTAGGCTACGAAATTCCGCTGGCAGCCGATCATTTCGGCCATTTTGATACTAATGAGGCAATCCGTTTGGGAGATGCCCTGGAACCTTACCGGTTGGCTTATCTGGAGGATCTAGTTCCCTGGCAATACACCGAGAAATGGAAGGAAATCACCAATAATATCAATACACCAACTTTGACCGGCGAGGATATCTTCTTAAAAGAAGAGTTTATTAAGCTGATAGATGCTCGGGCGATTGATATGATTCATCCCGATCTGGCATCTTCCGGTGGTATTCTGGAAACCAAGAAGATTGGAGATTATGCCGAAGAACGGGGAATACCCATGATGATGCATTTTGCCGGTACACCCGTATCCATGATGGCGAATGTGCACTGTGCGGCAGCTACGCAAAACTTCATCGCGCTGGAACACCACTCAGTAGATATTCCCTGGTGGGAGGATTTAGTGACCGGAATTGATAAACCTATTGTTCAAGATGGCCACATTACCGTTCCGGAAAAACCTGGTCTAGGGGTTGAACTGAATGAGGATGTGGTGAAGGAACATATGAAAGAGGGTACAAAATATTTTGCTCCCACCGACGAGTGGAATACCGTAGATTCAGCTGATCGTCTTTGGAGCTAAATATTTGCTATATTACAACGAAAGTTATTAAACCTATTATATGAACATACGTTCAATTTATAAACTACTTCTCGGATTAGCAGGTGCCAGTGCATTAGTTGCGCTGGTACTTTTTATTATTGGCAACACCCAACAAGCCGGCCCATTTCTAATAGCTTTTTTTGTGTTATTAGCTATTGGATTCCGTGGATTTCAATCCTTACGCGGCTTTTCTTTTACCGCCGTTATTTTTGCTGCGGTGAGTGTCGCTATGTACTATCCTGCTAATTTCCAGGAGGTTAATGGCTATGACTTAAAAAATTTATTTACCCCTTTGCTACAACTGATCATGTTTGGCATGGGAACAGCAATTGGAATAAAAGATTTTTTGGGGGTAGTGAAAATGCCTCGGGGAGTACTAGTGGGGGTACTTTGCCAGTTCAGTATAATGCCCTTTGTCGGATTTACTATTGCCCATGCGCTGGGTGTTGCTCCTGAAATTGCCGCCGGAATCATTCTGATCGGCTCTTCACCCAGTGGATTGGCATCTAACGTAATGGCCTATTTAGCCAAAGCAAACTTAGCTTTATCAATTACATTGACCGCTATTGCAACCTTACTGGCACCATTGATTACCCCAAATCTGATGGGTTGGTTAGCAGGAGAATTTGTAACAGTTGATGTCCTCGGGATGATGTGGAGTATGGTGCGCATTGTGATTATTCCGGTATTTGCCGGGGTAGCTTTTAACCACTTCTTTAGCGGGAAATTCAAATGGCTCGATGAAGCCATGCCCTATGTATCCATGTTTGGTATTGCGTATATTATAACCATTATTACTGCTGCCGGACGGGATAATCTACTTGAGGTCGGAGTAATTCTCATTCTTGCGGGAATATTCCATAATATAGCGGGCTATTTTCTGGGATATTGGGGTGCTAGACTGTTTAGAATGCCCGAACAGGATTGTAGAACGGTGGCCTTGGAAGTTGGAATGCAGAACGGTGGATTAGCTTCTGCTCTTGCAAATGAAATGGGAAAAGTAGCCACTGTAGGTTTGGCACCTGCCATATTTGGACCAGTTATGAACATCACCGGATCTACTCTAGCTACGTACTGGCGAGGTAAACCTTTACCTGAAGGAGCTAAAAAGAAAGAAAATGAAGTAGCGCCAGTGGAACACGATAAAGCAACTACCTGACCATGCGCTATTTAGCTTTACTTGGCTTTAGTTACCTAAGTTTATTCATTGGCTCTTCCTGCTCTACCTCCGAAGAGGCAAATGTAGAGACTACTACGACTACAGAGATCCCTAACCGAGATTCTATTCGGGTACAGGTTACAAAAAACTGGAACGATGTGCTGAATGCCTGGTATCCTCGGGCATTGGATACTCTACACGGGGGCTACTTGGCTAACTGGACTTACGATTGGCAAATGGCTGAGCAACAGAATAAGATGATCGTCACCCAGGCCCGGCATCTCTGGACCACCTCAAAGGTATTAAAAGACAACCCTAACGATTCGCTCTATCTGCGTGCAACCGAACTGGGCTTTCGTTTTTTAAAAGATAAGATGTGGGACGCCGACCAAGGGGGCTTTTACTGGCTGGTTAATCGCGAGGGAGAACCCATCTTTGATGGAGAAGGAAAATACAAACGAATTTACGGACAAGCCTTCGGTGTCTATGCACTGGCAGCTTACGCCCAGGTAAACGACTCGGAGGAAGTTATTGATTTTGCGAAAGACGCCTTTTTGTGGCTGGAAGAAAATGCTCATGACAAGGAAAATAAGGGATACCACTCGGTGGTATTTCAAGATGGTAGGCCGTTAACCAAAGAAGAGCAAATTGCTGAGAATCTACCAATTTCCTGGACTTATAAGGAACAGAATGCCGGCATCCACTTAATGGAGGCTTTTACCGAGCTATACCGAGTTTGGCCAGACACATTAGTGCGGGAACGGCTAATAGAAATGCTTCATTTGGTGCGTGATACTATGGTCAAGAAACAAGGTTATTTAACTCTCTTTTTTACCGAAGATTGGCAGCCTATTTCGTATGCTGATTCTTCCCAAGCTGCTCGTGAAGAAAATTATCACGTTGATCACGTATCTTTTGGTCATGATATTGAAACCGCTTTTTTAATGTTGGATGCTTCTGAAGCGCTAGGAAATTTTGAGTACGACAGAACGTTGGAAATTGCCAAAAAGCTTGTGGATCATACCTTACAGACTGGTTTTGATCCCGTTCGAAGTGGTATCTATCAGCGAGGCTACTATTTTCCCGGAGATTCAAGCGTTAGTATTATTGATTCTGAAAAAGATTGGTGGTCACAGGCTGAAGGGCTAAACACATTGCTTATTTTTTCTGAGTTATTTCCTGAAGACTCTAAATACGCCCTTAGGTTTTCTCGCCTTTGGAAATACACTCGAACCTATATTATTGACCATGGGAATGGAGGATGGTATGCCTTGGGATTGGATGTAACCCCCGAGTCGCGAACCTCTCCAAAAGGTCAGGCTTGGAAGGGAAACTATCATAACGGAAGAACCCTAATGTCGTTAAAGAATAGCTTATGATACGGTTCCTTGCGAGGTAATTTTTCGCACAATTCCATCTTTTATTTATGTATTTGCTAGCCTAGATTTGAGCTATTAGTAATATTTTTAGCTAGCTCATGTCACATTTGAGGCGAAGTACGATATTTTTAAGTTTAATATCCGGTGTGATTTTGCTGCTGGGTACATTCGTACTGTGGACTAACAATCGCTTGTCTCAAAGTCATGAGCTGGAAAATAGGTTGAGAACTGTCTCAGCTGAACAGTTATTTTATGTTCAAGAAATGGCGCTATTGAGCTCTCAGCTAGGCCATCACCCCCAAGTTGATAGTCTGTGGAATAAGTTATTAAATACCCAAGAAATCTGGTCCGAAAATCAGGTTGCCCTAGTTGAAATAGTGGTTGATATAAATTCAACTACGCATCCACAAATCGTAAACCCCCAACTATTTAAAAAAGCTGAGAACCTAACAAATAAGATTAACCTGCCAGTCAGGCAGCTATTTCTCGAGTTTGACAAGGAATCGTTTGGTCACAACATCGACGAAATACAGTTGCAGACTCGCGCTTATACCAACCTTATCCGGTTACTAACTCAGGCTCTTCAAACGAAATTGACTGCACAAACCAGACATTGGACTATAGTTATTCAATGCCAGACTGCTGCCCTGATTATTTTTGCTATGCTAGGAATTGCATTGTTATATGTTGAAGCAACACGTTCTAGTTTTGGTGATAAGCGAGCGATTTCACAAACTACCGTAAGTGGGAAACAAAATCAAGAAGTGAGATTAAAACACTCTCTCAATATCCAGAAAACGATTAATGACAATCTACGAAATGCCAAAAAAAGTGTTGAGCAGCTTTCCCGGGCAAAAGGGAAATTTCTCTCGATGTTATCCCATGAAATCCGTAACCCAGTAAATGCGATTCTTGGGATATCTCACCTGTTGTTACATGAGCCTCATTCCGAACAGCAGGCTGAGAATCTCCATAGCCTACACTTTTCGGCTGAACATTTGAGAAAGCTGTTGGACAATATACTTGATCTGGGGAAAATTGAAGCTGATCGGGTTGAATTGGTAAAAGCTCCATTTGATTTAGTTCAGTTGTCACGTGAAGTGCTAAATAGCTACCGCAGTAGCGTTGATGAAAAAGGGGTGGTATTGAAGCTTGAGATTGATTCAAAGATCCCAAATCAGGTAGTAGGCGATTCACTTCGTATTTCGCAGATACTAAATAACATTATCAGTAATTCTGTCAAATTTACTTTACAGGGTGAAATAAGGATTTGTTTAAACCTGATTCAGCAAGATCTAGAGTCATTATTAATTGGGTTTCAAATAATAGATACGGGCGTGGGAGTAGCGGAAGATAAACTTTCATCAATATTTGATGAATTTACCCAAGCTCAATTAGGAAATGCCCATAAGTTTGGTGGTACCGGACTTGGATTATCAATAACCAAACGTTTGGTAGAATTGCACGGTGGGGAAATCAGTGTAAAAAGTAAGTTAAACCAGGGAACTACCTTTAGCTTTGAACTAAGACTTGCGAAACTGGAAATAGAAAAGAAATTGGAGGACAAGCATGATACTACAGAAGATGCACAACAAAATCTGTCTGGATTACGAGTTTTAGCGGCTGAGGATGACCGAATTAACAAAGAAGTTTTACAACGATTTTTGAGAAAGTGGAAAGCTACTTTTGACATCGTTGACAATGGATCGTTAGCAGTGCAGTTAGTCGAAAACAAATCCTACGATGTGATCCTTATGGACCTGAATATGCCAGTGCTGGATGGGAAAGCAGCCGTAAAAATAATTCGGGAAAAAGATTTAACTGTTCCGATTGTAGCCCTTACAGGTTCGTCAGATGAGAATTTAATTCAAGAGTTACTAGAAGGTGGATTTTCTAATGTGGCTACCAAGCCTTTTATACCTCAGGAATTGTATTTACTACTATCAAGCTACTTTTCTACGACTAAAGAGGTCTAAGTGATGAACGGGCTGAATCACTGGTTGCGGGATTATTTTGGTTTTTCAGCCACTGAATTAAGGGGATTTTGGCTTCTTACTAGCGCAGCTTTGGTAATTCTAGCTTTTACGGCTTTTTTAAAACCACTTTTATTTTTAACGAAACCAGACGTACATTTTCTTACCACTAACCAGTTAGATAGTTTGGTTGGAGTGCTTGAGCAGTTAAGTGCTGACGAACCTCAGCAATGGGGGACGCAGGTAGTTGCTTCAGGGTTTAAGCCATTTAATCCTAATAGTGCTTCTAGTGAATTGATGAAAGAAAATGGGATACCTGAGTGGTTGGTAGATCGGATTGTCAAGTATCGGAAAAAAGGTGGGAGATTTCAGATAAAAGATGATCTACTGAAAATTTACGGATTTCCCGAGGATGTTCATGCTAAACTATACCCCTATATTCTGTTACCGGTACAACAAAAGAAAATACCTGCTACGCAAGTACACTATCGGAGAAAAAAAGATACATCTAAGTTGAGGAATATTGATGACCGAGAAATTGAAAAAATAAATATTAATACTGTTGATTCAACTACCTTACAACAATTATCCGGCATTGGAGTCATTCTTTCGGCAAGAATTGTGCGGTTCAGAAACAAACTTGGGGGCTTTTATTCTCTTGATCAGTTATCAGAAATCTACCATATCACCCCTGAAGTGGTTGAAACCTTAAAAAATCATACATACCTCTCACCAGAATTTCCACTAAATAAAATCAACATAAACCAAGATGATGTTTCAACCCTAGCGAGTCATCCGTATATTTCGTTCTCGTTAGCTAAAGCAATCGTAAAACATCGTGATAACTATGGTGGTTTCGAAAGCCTAGAAGACTGTCGGGAAGTTTATTTAATGGAAGAGTCAATTTTTCGAAAACTTAGGCCTTATTTAAATTTCTAACGAATTTTCTCTCATGCAAAGCATCTTAGAATCGTACTTACGCAGGCTAACTAATCTCAATAGTAATAATCGTTCATTATATCTTCCCCGCCTCTCTCAGCGTCAGCATATTGACCTTCACCAGGTTGATTTTTTTAATAATTACTCGTCTTTCTCGATTCTTGAATGGCTCATTGCCGAAGGAGAGCACTCGTTGACGGGGGTTCCTTCAGGAACTATTCCATTAGCCCCTGTTGCTGATAGTCGCCAGCCAGCCGTAGCTAGTGTCAGTCGTAACCTCAGGCAGATTGTTCGTACCGATAAGTTCTTATTCGATGAACAAGGTACACGTGACTTATATGTTGGTTGGCCGTTTGTAAGGGGCCAGTTTCAGGATGGAACATCGGTTCGCTGCCCGCTACTATTTTTTCCAGTTGACCTGTCCGAAGCTGATCTAGAGGGGTTTGGTAAGCAATGGGTTATTTCTTTACGTCATGAGGGCGGATTGTCTCTAAATAAAAGCTTTTTGTTGTCTTATGCCTTTAGGCATGAACAGCCCTATAACGATACGTTGGCCGAGCTAAGTTTTGACGAAGTGGATCATGATAGCCGTATTTTCCGAACCAATTTGTATCAATTATTCAAGGAAAGTGATATTGAGCTCAATTTTAACCAGGAAATTTTTGTAGACCAATTAACTTTTTTTGCTGAATTTACGAAAGATAGCTTTGCTGACAGTACCGATCCAGGTGTGCTAAAGTTGTTCCCCGAGGCAGTCTTAGGAATTTTCCCCCAATCTGGTTCCTTTTTAGTTCCTGACTACCAAATGCTGTTGGCACGAGATCATATCCCCGATATATCTGCCTTCCTCAGTCGCCGTGCCCACGTAGACCAGGATCGGCTAAGTGAATTAAAAAAAACAGTTCCAGGAGATGAAGGCCCTAATGAAACTGAAAAATATCGTTACGCCCAGCGAGTAAAAGAAGAACAGATTTATACTCCCTACAATATTGACGCGTACCAGGAAAGAATTCTGAGAGAAGTCAAGAAGGGCAATTCACTGGCGGTACAGGGCCCCCCTGGTACAGGTAAGTCACAGCTAATTACCAATCTGGTAACGGATTTTATTGCTCAGGGGAAAAGAGTGCTGGTTGTCTGCCAGAAACGTGCGGCGCTCGATGTGGTCTATCAACGTCTGAAAGATACTGATGTCCATCCGTTTGCGGCATTGGTTCACGATTTCAGAAATGATCGGGCAGCAATTTATAATCAGATTCGTAAGCAAATTGAGTCCCTGTACGAATACCAGCTCAAAAACAATAATCTGGATTCTATATTTCTAGAAAGGCAATTTTTACAGGCAAGCCGACTGATTGAGAAAACCTGTGAAGAATTGAACGAATTTAAACGGGCACTGTATGATGAGACTGAGGCTGGTGTATCGGTAAAGGAACTTTACCTAACCTCAGATGTAGACCTGCCCCCCTTGAATGTTAAGCAGGAGTACCGCCACTTTAAAATTCCTGAACTTCCCCAGTTTTTAAAAAAACTACGAACGTTCGTAACTAACTATTTACAGTATGATGTCGAGCATTATCCATTTGCGCCTCGTAAGTCATTTGCCCAACATCAGGCGGATGTGTTACCCTTGCTGAAAGAGTATATAGCTGAAATCCCTAAATACAAACAGCAGGTAGTAAGCGAGGTTAATGATATACTAAAAACCAATATAGATTTCGTCACCTGTGAGAATATTCAACTACGTTCCGAAGACATTGAATTGTTTCTGAAATTACTGGAGCACCCTCAGAGCTACGAGTTCTTTCAGAAAATAGCAGGTAAAATTGATAAAGATGCCGACCCTCTTTGGCTTGCAAATATTGAGCGGATAGTACTGGAATGTTACGAGGGCGCCGGAGTTGAAACAAGTTTGGATGTTAATGAGTTGGGGAAATTTCAGCAACTACTCAAGCGGGCCGAAGATTCTCGCTCAGGCATAGTTAAGTGGATTTCATGGCAGACTGCATCCAATGATAAGAAATGGTTGACGGAAGTATTTGAAAAAAATAGCCTAGAGCCAACTCGAGATGGCTTTCAGGTGTTGGGTGAAATGTTGGATAACCGACTAAACCTGGAGCACAATCTGACCAAATTACGCGAACGGATTTGGACCGAAAGTGTTCCGGAGAAAGAATCAACCAATCAGTATGAGAAAGAGGAAGTAGAGCAGTGGTTTACTTACCAAAAACAAGCATTACAAGCTTCCTTACTATTTAAATCATTTCGAAATTTCAACGAGTATTTTGGAATTAGTCTTTTGGAATACCCAATACTCAAGGATCGAGTTCAGAGGATGCTTACCCTGGTCAGAGAGATTCCCCAGTACAATAAAAAATGGCAGCAATATCTTCTTCCCACCCAAATTAGCCAGATAAATGAAGAAGAGCACGCCCAGCGATTTCTAGAAACTATTGATCAGGATTTTGAAGCACTAGTAGCCTACGATTCACTCAAATCAGATTTATTGGCACACGAACGCAGCATTATTGATCGGCTTATTGGGGAAGAGAAACTAGACTCTACCGATGAAACAGTACGGTTAGTGGAAAATAGTTTGCGTATGGCGTGGATACACCATATTGAAACTAAATTTCCAATCCTAAGAATTGTATCTACCGCCCAGCTAGAAGAATTCGAAAAGGAATTACAGCAAGCAGTGGTTGATAAAAAAGAAGTCAGCCAGTCCATACTGTTGATGAAATTACGAGAGCGTACGTATTACGATGTTGAATATAACCGTCAAAATAACCTGGTCACTTACCGCGATGTAAACCATCAGGTTAGCAAAAAGCGCAAGATTTGGCCTCTAAGGAAGTTGGTATCCACTTTTCACAATGAGTTGTTTAATCTACTACCTTGTTGGCTTGCTTCTCCTGAAACCGTATCGGCCGTTTTTCCTATGGAAGAAACACCTTTGTTTGATTTGGTTATTTTCGATGAGGCCTCACAATGTTTTGCGGAAAAGGGGATACCGGCGATGTACCGGGGGCAGCAAGTTGTAGTAGTAGGAGATGAACAGCAGCTTCAGCCAAATGATCTATATCAAATTCGTTGGGAAGAAGATACAGAAGAGGATGAGGTTGAAAATGCTTTGGCGCTAGAAGTAGATTCGCTGTTGGATTTGGCAAAAGGGTATTTACCTAGCTATCGTTTAGAGGCTCATTATCGTTCACGTTTCTTAGAACTTATAGATTTTTCTAATCGGCATTTTTATGATCTACGGTTACGCATGCTGCCAGACCGGGAGGATTTCATTAAAAAACAATCAGCGATTCGGTACATCAAGGTAGATGGGGTTTGGAGGAATCAAAAAAATGAGGCAGAAGCCAACAAAGTTTTAAGCTTATTGAAAGAATTGAATGTTGAACAACCAAATAAAAGTGTGGGAGTGATAACTTTCAATGCTAAGCAACAGGATTTGATTCTTGACCTCTTAGACGAAGAGCAACTAGGTGAAACTAGATTGAGCAATCTCAGATTCGTAAAAAATATTGAGAATGTTCAAGGCGACGAGAGTGACATTATTATTTTTTCAGTGGCATACGCACCCAATGAGAAAGGAAAAGTGATTGCTCAGTTTGGGAGCTTAAATGGGGTGGGTGGTGAAAACCGACTAAATGTAGCAATTACGCGTGCTCGGGAAGTCATTTATCTGGTAACTAGCCTGCAACCTCACGAACTCGAGGTTGAAAACACTAAGAATCTGGGTCCAAAATTATTGAAAAAGTATCTGGAATACGGTCAGCTAGTTTCTAAAGGTAATTACAAACCCACTTTACCTGAACCTTCGGATCACCATCGTGAATGGTTTTTAAGCAAGAGATTACATAAGTGGGCTGAGAATGAGCTAGATGCAGTCAAAATTAAAAAGCTGTTACCATTTGCTGACCTTACCATTCAGGAAGAGTTGGAGAATGGATACAATTACTTAGGTTTATTAATGACTGATGACGATCAGTATTTTCAGAGCCCATCAGTCAAAGAAGCACATGCTTATCGTCCTGAGTTGTATCAGGAGAAAAACTGGAAATTTAAGAACGTGTATAGCCGTCAATATTGGCAAAATCCCCAACACGTGCAGGAAGAAATTTCTCGTTTTATTCAAACCAGAGGGGAAAGGAAATAATTAGAGCAATGTAGAAGAAATATATTCACACAAATCGATCAGATATTTCTCATCAGTTTTATCAAAATCATTTAGCTGATTACTGTCAATGTCTAAAACCAATTGTACCACGCCTTCCAATGAAATGGGTATCACAATTTCAGACTGACTTTCTCCACTGCAGGCAATGTGTCCGGGAAACTGATGGACATCAGGCACCAGAATTGCTTTATTAAGCTTCCAGGCTGTTCCACATACTCCTTTCCCCAAAGCTATCCGAGTACAAGCTATCGGTCCTTGAAATGGCCCCAAAACTAACTCCTCTTTCTTGGTATTTACCCGGTAAAAACCAACCCAAAAAAAGCCCATTGTTTGTTTTAAAGCGGCCGCAATATTCGCTAGGTTCGCAACCAGGTTAGTTTCATCCTCCGTGAGGGCTTTTATTTGCGGAAGTAATGATTTATACCGCTCTTCTTTGCTGAGTAAGTGATCAATGTGTATGCTCTCGGCCATTCAGTTTTTAATGTAGGTTACAAATAGTAAGACGAATATGACAACTTGACCGTTGTTTAAATATGCATATTTTTTGCACTATCTACGTATAAGAAAAGCAAAGCCTAGATTATTATGCGTACGACATTTATTTTTATTCTTAGTTTTTTAGCTGGAATTCTTGGCGCTTTCACCTACGAGGCTTGGTTAAAACCAGAAATGCCAGAATTGGTGAAAACTGAACCAGTTGATCTTCCGATTCAAACTCCTAGTTTTATTGCCAGCACATTAAGGTCACCAGAGGCTGAACTACCAAACGTAGATTTTGCATTGGCATCGGCCAATAGCACTCCCAGTGTAGTTTATATCAAAACTATATCTGAACAATATAGCCGTAATAGTTGGTTTGAACTCTTTTTTGAAGGTCGTTCTAGTCAGCGAGCCAGTAGTGGATCCGGGGTAATTTATTCGCAAGATGGTTTTATTGTTACCAATAATCACGTTATAGATCAGGCAGATCGTATTGAAGTTATACACGGTAAACGTACCTATTCGGCTCAAGTAGTGGGTATGGATCCCTCAACCGACTTGGCAGTGCTAAAAGTTGACGCGGTAGATTTACCGGAAATTACTTTGGGGAATTCTAGAAACCTTCAAGTAGGGGAGTGGGTACTGGCTGTGGGCAATCCTTTTAACCTAACATCTACCGTTACCGCTGGAATCGTAAGTGCCAAAGGTCGGCAAATAAACATATTGAAGAGTAGTTTTCCTATTGAATCATTTATCCAAACTGATGCGGCTATAAACCCTGGAAATAGCGGTGGTGCACTCGTGGATAAATCCGGTGCTTTGGTTGGAATTAATACTGCTATTTTATCCAAAACTGGTTCTTACGCTGGTTATGGTTTCGCGGTTCCGGTAGATATCGTTCGCAAAGTCGTAGATGATATAATTACCTACGGAGAAGTGCAAAAGGCGTTTTTTGGAGCCGACGTTGTTGATTTAACCACTGAGAACGCTCGAGAGCTTAAAACTGATGATTTATCCGGTGTGGTGCTTAGCTACCTTCAAAAAAATGGCTCTGCTGAGCAGTCTGGTTTGCTCAAAGGAGACATCATAGTAGAGATTGACGGAGAGAGAATAAACACTCAAAGCGACTTTGAAGAATTGATCAGTTACTACAGTCCGGGTGAAAGTGTTGAGGTTACCTATAAGCGAGAAGACAGAATATACCGGACTACGCTTGTATTTACTAATCGGCAGGGTACTACCAGTTTAATCAGAAGAGAGTATTACGAATCCAGTTCTCTGGGGGCTGATTTAGAGATAGTTTCTCCGGTAGAGGCAGATCTATTAAAAATCAATACTGGGGTGAAGGTATCTAAAGTAAAAGGAGGATTAATTCGGAGGTTAGGAATAGAAGAAGGCTTTGTGGTTACATCAATAAATGGCAGAACGATTCGTGATCCTAGAGAATTAGAAGAAATTCTCACGAAAATTCGCGGTAGAGTACGTATTGAAGGCGTAAACCAGCGGGGGGTCAAAGGGTATTACTCATTTTACTTTTAAGCAAACCCAGAAGGAGTAATTCAGACAGATAATCTCAGTGTTATATTGAACAGGTTTTAGGATTAAAGCATTTGTTATGTAACTAAAGTTATGTTAAGTTATATTGAAATACATTTGCAAGAACATTGATGAGGGAGAGAAACAAAGGAATATTTATACTGGTATATTCAATTGTTATTCAGACTACAAAATATCAGTATCGTCATCCTCTAAATTCAACTCCTTAATCCAGATATTTCGGTAGAGAACATCATGGCCTTCGGCTTGTAGTTTTATTCCACCGGGGGTATCAGTTATACCTTTACCGCCGTCGTTGCCTCCGTCTATTCCCGAATTCGGACCTCCCCACACCTGACTTATCGGCTGATTATCGTGAACTTTTTCCCCATTGAAATATAATGTCACTAGGGCTTTTTCATTAAGTTTTCCATCCTTAAAACGGGCGGCACGAAATACAATATCGTAGGCATTCCATTTGCCTATTCCATGGTATGCATGGTAGGGAGATTCTGTTTCGTTTATGACGGCACCCATTCCGTGAGCAGTTGAATCGCCATCGAGCACCTGAATTTCGTAACGGTTTTGTAAATAAACACCACTGTTTCCTCCTTCATTGGCAACCAAAAATTCTACGTGTAATCGGAAATCTCGGTATTTGTTTTTGGTTACGATATCGGCTGAACCGTATTTTCCACCCGCTGCGGCCGGATCATTACTATTTAAGACTAAACCAGCGTCAACTGGATCGTCAACTAATTCCCATTTAATGGGTAAGGTGGCGGCCAATCGAGGACCTTCCCAATACGTCCATTTGTCATGCAGCATCTCAGAACTACCGTCAAAGATAAATTCGGCATCGTCTTCGGGAGCAATACCTACACCTACCTGAGAAAATAGGGGTAGTAGATTGACAAAAGATAATACGAAAGTAAGAAACCACTTAGTGGAATTGATGAACATAGGCTAAGTCGTAGGTAAAGTGTAACTTAAAGAAATAACAAAGAATCAGTCAAATTACTGAAATACTGTGAATACACAATATTATTGATTTTTAAAGTTTAATACTTAATTAAGTTCACTTAAAAAAAGCAGCAATTTTGATTCGGAGAAGCGTTGAACAATTTGGGTTGAGGGCACTGTTAAGCCTGAACAGGTGAGATAATTGCATAAAAGGTAGCTCTAAAGCAGGTTGTAATTAGCTGATATTTGCTAAAGATCATACATCTAGTCCCAAAATGGGAAGAAAATTTGCAGTTTCGCTACAAAGTATACAGGGTATGAATGATTTTGCATTTTGGAAAAGCTGGCATCCAACTAGCCGAACAGTATATGTATCACTGTTGGGGCTATTTATTTTATGTATTGGGTGTTTTTTTCTTATCTACCCTCAGGGTTTTTTGAACGTGGTATCCTGGGAGCGTATTTCCGAGCTGGTTGATCTACCGGTGGCTCAAAGACCAATAACAATAGGCTTATTTTCATTCTCATACGCACTGGATTTTAACCTGGTACAAGAACATTTTTTAGGGAGTAGCTTGAAACTATCGCCCGTTGGAGCTTATCTGTTACTTTCAATGGTGGCCATTACTTGGATATTCTTACTAACCATTATTTCTGCCGTAGACGGTTTCTGGTATTATGCAGGGACTTTACTTCTTTTAGGCATTCTTCTGTTATTTCAATTTGAGCAACTGCTTTGGTTTGGACAGGTTCAGAAATTGGGGCTTATTATCGCATTTATCGTGTTTTTAGGACCAACTTTTTATTTTCAGCATATTAAACCCAATTTTGGTCTGTTGACTCGGGTGTTGGTTTTTTCTGTTTCAACTGCGGCCTTTGGCCTACTTATCTGGCTATTTGCCGAAATCGAAAAGCCTTTTCTTACGTTGGCCTATCATAGCATGGGAGTCCCCATTGCATTCAGCTTGGTTTTTATTTTTATTCTGGGCCATGAGCTAATTAGTTTTTTTACTACGATTATTACCCAGAGTAACACCCCGAGAAGTACGAATAGTCTCCTGCATTTGGGTATTCTGTCGCTGGTTTATCTGGTGAATCTTGGATTACTTTTTCTCAAGAATATTGGCACACTGGAGTGGGATATTGTTTATTTGGATGCTTTCTGGTTATTGTTGGTTCTGGGGATTGTGGGAATCTGGGGTTTTCAGCAACGGGAAATTCAGTACAAGTTTGTTTTCCCATTTGCTCCACTTGGTGCTATTCTTTATCTATCCTTAGCCATATGTACCTTTGGTACGGTAGTTTTCCTAGCCTGGCAGGGTAATGATCCTTTGTTGGAAAGCTTGGAAGATTGTATTGTTTACACTCAGCTTGGTTTCAGTTTTGTTTTTCTGCTCTATCTTATTGCTAACTTTATTCAACCGCTGATCAAGAATCAGCGGGTTAACTTAGTGATGTACCGACCTAATACCTTGCCCTACGCAACGGCATTAATTGGTGGGGCCATCGCCACACTTGGTTTTTTTGCCAGGGGAAGTTTTTTTGCCTATTACCAGATTATTGCGGGTTACTACAACGGCATTGGAGATTTACATTGGATGAAGGATGATTTATTCGTGGCGGAGCAGTACTATAAATTGAGCGATCAGTATGCTAACGACAACCATCGAGCAAACTACGCACTGGGAGCTTTGGCTCGTGAGCAACAAGATCCGGTTTTAACGGCTTTTTACTTTCAAGAAGCACTAACTAAAAAGCCAACCCCCTTATCTTACGCCAATACCAGTGCAGCTTACGAATCCACCAATCAGTACTTCGATGCACTATTTACCCTGAAGAAAGGCATTGAAGAGTTTCCTCAGGATGCTCATTTGGCGAATAATTTGGCCATGATTTATGGGCAGACGGATATCTTGGATTCGGCTATCTATTGGCTTTCCCGATCGGCTGAATATCCTGAAACTCAAAAAGCCTCTGAAGCTAATATTTTAGCGCTCTTAGCAGAATTTACTGATCAACTCACCCTGGATGTAGATTCGCTGGCCAATGATTTCCTAAATTACAAGAGCTACCCTCCTACAATAATCAACCATTTGGGGCTGCATGCGCGCGAGGAGCCTACCGATTCGATAGATACTTGGCTTAGACCTCAAATACTTCAGGAAGAAGTTTTAAGCAGTTTTACTTTTGCTCAATTGTATAATTACCTGCTTGCTACTACTTCTGCAGATACAACAGTGCTTCATCAGGCTGAAAATCTGGCTGAAATGGCAGAAAATTTCCCTTATACCGAAGATCTGGTTTTTGCCACAGCCCAGGCGCGCTACCGACAAAACCAGATAGTAGAAGCCTACCGAAAACTAGATCGTTTACAATCAGTCAATGTTTTCAAACAAAACTATTACCTGGATATTATGGGTTTATGGGCGCTAGAGCAACAGGCCCCCCGTCTGGCTACTCGCTTCTTTGCTCAGTTAGCAGAGAGAAAATACCAAGATGCAGCGCTTAAATTTGCGTTGAGCTTAACCGAGTCTTTGCCATCCCCAGATGTTGAAATGGCACAAGTGCAAGGTGCCTGGCGCGATTTATTGGTTGATTCTACCCAAACAGTTCATCACCCAACTGCTCAGCAAATACTGAAGTTACTCCAAAGTACTTTTTCAGAATTGAATGCCGACAACGCTCGTTATCAATGGCTTCGTTTTCGAGCGCATGAACTCAATCCGGAAGAATTAGTAAACGCATTTTCCGAATTTGAAGATAAAAGTTATTCCGCTATCGTATTGTATGATTTGGCAATGCAAAGCGAGTCGGATTTTGCTGAAGTTCTACCTTTGCTTATCCGAGATTTAAAGGAAAACGAGTCTTCCTTAAATTATCAAGGGACCATATTCTTGGAGTGGGCCTGGGCCTTAAGTGAAATTGACAGGAGCAATGTGACCAACTGGGAAGGGCGAATTAGCCGACTAGTAGTCTTAAGTTTACCTCAGCAATACGCGAAACAGTACCTCCAGGCTTTATCAGCTGAAGTGAATAATGACCCAAGGGCTAATACTTTGTACCATCAGCTTTTAGGAAATCCTTTTTTTGAAAAAGGTTTTATTGAAGCAGTGGAGTTCCTATATCCCGATAATGAAGAAGAGTCATACCAGCTTTGGCTAGATGCCATTCAAACTAATCCTTATTCTAGTGAGCTACTGGCTAAATACATTCTATCTGCCTTGCGGATGGGATTGGACAACTATGCCGAAGAAAGCCTGACTGACTATCAAACGTTGGTTGGTGAAAAACGTTTTCAACAGTTTTTAAAACTTTATGAGAACACTAAAAAGGAATCTGAAGTTGTATTTTAGCCTTATTCTATGGTTCTTTCCATCATATCTGGATAGCAACCATTCTTTGCACACTCTTAGGCTTACATTATTCCATTTGAATGAAAATTTACACTAAAACTGGAGACAACGGGACTACTGCGCTATATGCAGGAACTCGACTTTCCAAATCCGATATGCGTCTTGAAGCTATTGGGTCGGTAGATGAGCTAAATGCTCACTTAGGGTTACTAAGAGATCTTTGCAGAGACTTGATTTCGAGTGACAATTTTCAGCTAATTCAAGAAAATCTATTTGTGGTAGGGGCGTTGTTAGCCAGTGAAGGAAAGCTAAGTAAAATTCCTGATCTATCGCCCGGAGACGTAAAATGGTTAGAAGAACAGATAGACCAGATGGATAAAGAATTGCCGGAAATGCAGTTTTTTATATTACCCGGTGGCCATCCTCTGGTTTCTCAAGCCCATATTGCCCGCTGTGTATGCCGTAGGGCCGAACGGCAAGTTGTACGCTTATCAGAACAAGCCACAATTGATCCCTTACTCTTTCGCTACCTGAACCGCTTATCTGACTATCTCTTTGTTCTTGCTCGCTTTTTAGGTAAAAAACAAAATGTTAAAGAAATTCCCTGGAGACCAAATCAACAGTAAAGTTAAGGCTAAATAACTGATATGCATTATTTTAGCTTATATGAGTTAAACCAAAAAATTAAGTCAGCTCTTTCGGCTGAGCTTGAACCCGTTTACTGGTTGGTGGCCGAAATTGGTGAAATGAGGGTAGGGCAGAATGGCCATTGCTACCTTGATCTGGTAGAAAAGAATGATGATTTTTTGTACGCAAAAATCAGAGCCACCATCTGGAGTAACACCTTCCGGGGACTTGGAAGCTGGTTTGAATCAATTACCGGAGAACAATTAAGACCAGGGTTAAAAGTACTGGTTCAGGCGGAAGTAAAGTTTCATCACCTCTACGGATTAAGCCTCAATATTAAAGATATTGATGCCAAGTTCACTCTAGGTGAGCGGGCTTTAAAACGACAAGAGGTAATCAATCAACTGATTGAGGATGGAGTGTATGAAATGAACAAGGGGTTAGCGTTTCCCTCGGTGCCTCAACGTATTGCGGTTATCAGTTCACCAGCGGCCGCCGGCTTTGGCGACTTTATGGATCAGGTAGAAAAAAACCGGTTTGGGTATCAGTTTGGTATTAAGTTGTTCAAGGCTAAAATGCAGGGTAATGATGCTGCGGATAGTATCATTCAAGCTCTCCATCAAATTTTTGACTTACAAGAACAAGGTGATTATTTCGATTGTGCGGTAATCATCCGAGGGGGCGGTGCTCAGGTAGATCTGGACTGCTTTGACAATTATGATGTAGCCGCTCATGTAGCTCAATTCCCTCTACCCGTAATTACCGGAATCGGTCATGACCGAGACGAAACTGTACTAGATTTGATAGCGCATACTAAAAAGAAAACTCCTACTGCAGTAGCTGAATTTTTGGTAGAGAAGCTACAGGTTTTTGAAAACCAACTGGACGAGCAGGCTTATAGGCTTAGTCAGTTCACTAGAGGGGTCATTGATAAACAACGATCCGAACTAGACCAGTTAAATTCAGCAATAAAGCTTTCGGTGGTGTCTAATCTAATTCATTATAAGCACCAACTCGGTCAACTTCAGGAACGCTTTATGACTGCTACCCGTCTTACCTTTCAAACAGAGCGACAAAAAATTGATGATTTAGGAGTCTCGTTGAAAAAAGGGAGTATGGAATTGATACAAGACGAGCAACGCTACTTATCAGATGTTAACCGACTGATGCAGATGGTTGATCCTTCCTCTCTATTGAAATTGGGCTTCAGCATTACTTACGTAAATGGCAAGACCCTGACAGCCGCGGTGAGTCCAAAGGTTGGTGATAAACTACTCACAAAAACTGCTACAGCTTCTTATCTTAGTAGCTTAGAAGAAACGATACCACCAAACAATGCCTCGAAAAAAGACGAATAATCCGACTAGTTATCGTGATGCACTGCACGAATTACAAACTATTGTACAATCAGTAGAAGATCAGAATATGGATATAGATGAATTATCCGATAAGGTGAAGCAAGCTCTGAAACTGATAGAATTCTGTAAGAAACGTTTGAAAAACACGCAGGATACCTTAGATCAAGCCTTTGACCAAGAATAAGCCAAAAATGCTTCACGGATATACAAGAAACCTTTTGAAAATGCGTTGAGTATTTA
The DNA here is from genome assembly GCA_964551335.1 of uncultured Roseivirgaceae bacterium. GTDB lineage: Bacteria > Bacteroidota > Bacteroidia > Cytophagales > Cyclobacteriaceae > Tunicatimonas. The sequence continues at coordinate 7,630 of CAZKCO010000008.1, read as the reverse complement.
TCGGTTACTAGCCATAACTTTCATGAAAGCCGATTATCAATCACCAAAGACACGCACTTCGTTTTTTAGCCGTGAACCCAGATTTTCTCTCTGGATTGTGGTTATCTCAATGTTGGTATTGCTGGCAGTCATTTTGAGCGATTTTGGACAGGAGAATCCATTTACCGATCTGTTTTGCCACCAACCCTTCCGGAGGCTAAAAGACTTTCAGTTATCGATTTTTTTGAGGATCATTGATCAGCTTACCAGCGTATTAAAGCAGATGCCCAGGTAAAGCCGCTGCCGAAAGCAGCCAAACATATTAAGTCTCCTTCGCTAATTTTTCCCTGCTCCCAAGCCTCACTCATGGCGATAGGAATGGATGCGGCAGTGGTATTGCCGTATCGTTGAATATTATTAAAAACCTGATCGTCACTCAATCCAAGTAGACGCTGTACCATCTGGCTAATCCTGAGATTCGCTTGGTGAGGAATCAATAAATTAATATCGGAAGGTTGAAAGTTATTGACTTTAAGTGCTTCTTGGATAACCTCTGGGAAACGAGTGGATGCATGCTTAAATACATGATTTCCGTTCATTACGGGGAATACAGTTCCCTCTTCAATCATTCGGGCTTGTGTTCTGGGAATGGCCCGGGAACTGCCCGGATCAATCACTGCTAACTCTTCTGCATATTCTCCTTCAGCGTGCAAATGCGTAGATAGAATACCATGATCGTTTTCCGAAGCTTGCAGAACAACGGCGCCAGCTCCATCCCCAAAGAGTACGGAAACGGCTCGTCCTCGGGTGGTCATATCCAAACCACTGCTGTGAATTTCCGAACCAATAACCAGCACTGTATCATACATGCCAGTTTTGATAAATTGGTCGGCTACCGATAATCCGTAGACAAACCCAGTACATTGGGTACGAATATCTAGAGCACCGATGGTAGGTAATTCTAGTTCCCTTTGTACCAAAACACCTGATCCGGGAAAATCATAGTCGGGGCTTAGCGTTGCGAATACGATAAAATCCACATCCTGGGGGCTTAGTCCGGCGTTTTTCAAGGCCATTTTGGCCGCACGGGTCCCCATGTTAGCGGTAGTGTCTTTACCTAGTTCAAAAAACCTTCGTTCTCTAATTCCGGTACGTTCTCGTATCCATTCATCAGAGGTATCCATTAATTTGGCCAGGTCATCGTTTGTTACTACCCTTTCTGGAAGGTATCGGCCAACGCCAGCAATTTTTGATTTTCTCATAATGGGTAAATGTTATTCTTATACTTTTGCTTGAGGCAACGAACTATAAACTATTGATTAATAGGCTTTTATTATACTATACTGCAGAAGTTTCAAAAAAGTGGTTTATACAATATGTCATACCAGTTTTTCAGATTGTAGTAAAGCTTCTAAAAGCAGGCGTCCGTCAGTATTGTGAAGTGCTTCATCAGCAGCTCGCTCCGGGTGGGGCATAAGGCCCATTACATTTTTTTGCCGGTTTGATACCCCGGCAATGTTTTTAGTTGATCCGTTTTCGTTGCTAATCTCATTTATTTCACCAGTTTCTGAGGCGTAGTAAAACATAATTTGCTCGTGATCTTCCATTTCTTTAATCACCTCATCAGATGCGTAGTAGCGGCCCTCAGCGTGAGCAATAGGAATTTTATAAACCCTATCCCTGTCCAGGGTGGCAGTCATAATTGTAGTATCCGTTGCCGGTTTCAGATATACGTTTTTACAAATGAATTTTTGCTTGATGTTAGGTAATAATACCCCCGGTAGTAGATGTGCTTCGGTTAGTATTTGGAAACCATTGCAGATTCCAAGTACGTAGCCCCCTCGCTGGGCATGCTGTATGACTGATTCCATGATAGGGGAGAAGCGAGCAATGGCTCCTGCTCTTAAGTAGTCGCCGTAAGAAAATCCACCAGGCACTACAATAAAATCACACCCTTTTAGGTCGGTATCTTTATGCCATAGTTTCAGTGTGTCTTGTCCTAAAATATGTTTATAGACGTAGTATATATCTTCGTCACAATTTGAGCCCGGAAAAACGACAATGCCTATTTTCATGGATTAGTGGTTGCGTTAAATTTGGATAGTAAAATTAAAAAATTGCCTCTCTTTTACACTGTGAGGTCAAATTTAGTTATAAAATATCAGTTAAAGAATCTAACGTAGTAGACTAAGTTTATAGCTTTGTCAGTGAGGAAGCAGACGGAATGCTTACCCTTGTTTGTTTGGAACTAAGTATTTCAAACCTAACTCTCTTAGCAAGTCTATAAGGTTTTTAATCTACTTGGGAGTAAAGGCCGAGGTTTAGCTGATTGAATGAAAGAGATAACAAGCTAGAGACGAAAATTTACATTGCCTGCGCGTTGTAAAATTGGTAGTGAACGTATGCTTTATTAGATTTTAGGATATGCAGGACTCGAAGCCAGATTCTTTCGTAGGGTACTACTTCCATTTCAGTTTCAATGTCGCTAGGAATTTTGGTGTCAGCCAACTTCTGGTAGTAGGTGGTACCTTTTTCTTGGACTCGGTCGAAGTCAAATTCTTTCTCAACTACAATTTCCAGTAATCGGATAAATACACTGCTACGATAATTATTCCGCTTATCTAAATGAGATGATTTGTAAGCTGATAATGCATTTACGCTTTTTTTGAATTCACCTATATTTCCTTGCCGTAATAAAAATAAACATTGTATCGTCAGATAGGCAATATTAAAGCTTTCGTATTCTTTTGGATAATCAGGTTGGGTTTGCAGAAATTCTTCCTGATTGAATCCCCAACTTAATATTTTGGAATCATTGAAATAAATCAGATAAATACGATAAATCGTCCAACGGTCTTTAACTGTAGTATCCTGATTATTGAAGTTTTTATTGGTGCGAACTTTCCTAAAAACTTTAGCCGCATCGTTATACTGTTCCCCTTTAAAAAGCAGCAAAATGTAGTATTCCATGAAGGTAAACCAGTCGGAGTGGCTAGGTTTAAATAAAGCCTGTTTACGTTTTGCGTAAGGGACCCCTTCCAGTATCTTCTCCAAATAAATAAAACAGTAAAGTTTGGCGAAAACAACTTTCTTTTGGTGCAAGTCCACCGTAATCTCACTGTTGGGACGATTTAGATAAGTGTCTTCCAGATGAGTACAAAGTTCAAGTGATTTTTCGTAATCCCAATTAAGTTGGTAATACAAAATAGAGAGCTTATAACCAATTATTTTAATGGATTCGCTTTCTACACGATCAGCAATATGGTGAATTTGCTCAATGGTTTGAGGTATTGTATCCAGCACTCTCTTTTGGGCACTGACCGATTTATGAATGTGAACCAGTTTTTCGTAGTACAAGTCTTCACTAGACTGAAATGCTCTGAGTTTGAGTCGATACTCTGCCAATTCAGCTCTTTTTTCTAAAAAGGGAGTAATTTTTCCCTGAATAGAATGGTAATTTTTTTCAAGTTCCAATGCGGGAATAAGAACTTCATATAGCTCGTACTCTTTGGCGGTTCTAATCAAGGAGGGGAGAAGTCTCTGCGCAATTTCATGAGCGTTCTCCATGGTCAAGATTTTAGCCTGAAGCAATGTGCGTTCGCATTCGTACCTAGATTGTTCATAACAAGTATAACTTTCCTTGTCGTAATCCAGGAAGAATAAATGATTCAGCAATTTGCTTTTAAGCTTAGACTTGGCATTACGGTAGTTTCGGTTTCCCGGATCAGCGTTAAATAAGTCAGTAGCTGCGTCATCGTCGGTAAGGTAGGCTTCGTTTAATATACCTCGATAAAGTAAGTTGTCTTTGGATGTCTCTTTCTTTCGGAAGTTGAAATTAACGAGTTGTATGCTACGGTGGCCTTTTTTACGAATAATCCTAATTAAATCCTTCAATTCAGTCATAGATACAGCAGTAGAATGGTAGTATGCAGGCTAAAAGTAGGAAAAATTTTAATTAATCGAAATTACCTTACATAAATTATTTTAAAAAAAAATAATACAAATGCCTTGTTGATTGATTTAACCAATCCAGAACCACGAAAAAAGTGAATATATTAGCAAAAACTTACATCTAATTTTATTGGTACTATATTTTTAAGTGATTTCAATGGAACTAGGATTCTTTTAATACCTCATAGTGAACATGCCTTCACGGCTATGGTAGCAACTATTATTGCAACTGTTTACTAACAATTCTTCGTAGAATATGCCTTACGTTGAGAGCATTTAAGCTGCAAATACTGATCTTGTCTTTCAATCAGCTTAGATAGATTTGACAACCGGAAGCTATTTGGTTACTGATTTGAGCTGCCGAATAATGTCCATCGCCTGCTTTGTCCTCTGGGTTAGCAGGTCGTAATTATTTTCTTGAATGATATCTTTAGTAATTAGTTTGGAACCCATGCCCACACAAGCTACCCCAGCGTTGAACCAAGCGGTAAGATTTTCTTCAGTGGGTTCCACGCCACCAGTAGGCATTATACTGGTCCAGGGACAAGGGGCTTTCACTCCTTTTACAAATGCCGGTCCGCCTACCTGGGTAGCAGGAAATATTTTTACAATATCAGCACCCAGTTCTTCAGCGTAAGAAATTTCAGAAAGTGAACCGCATCCTGGGGACCAGGAAATTTTACGACGATTACAAACTTTAGCCATTTCAGCACTTAAAATAGGGGAGACAATAAAGTTTGAACCTAATTGGATATACAAAGAAGCAGTACCAGCATCTACGACAGAACCGACCCCTAATATCATCTCGGGTAATTCTTTCTCAGCGTATTTATTTAGTTCTCCGAATACTTCGTGGGCATAATCTCCCCGGTTAGTAAACTCAAACACCCGTACTCCACCATCGTAACAAGCCTTCAATACTTTTTTAGCCACGGATAATTCCTTATGGAAAAATACCGGTACCATACCGGTCTTATGCATTTGGGTTAATACTTCAATTCGAGTGAATCGTGCCATTGTAGTTTTTTTGATGTAGTATTATCATACAGCTAACAATCATTCAATGAGTTGATTAGCTGTGCTTAGTAAATGTAATGATTTATGCTATCGGGATACTCGACCTGAAGCATCACCGCTCATCAGTTTTTCTACTTCTGAGACCGTTACCATGTTGAAGTCACCGTGAATGGTGTGTTTTAAACAGGAGGCAGCTACCGCGAAGTTTAGGGCTTTTTGCATATCATCCTGATAAGTTAGTAAGCCGTAGATTAATCCTCCCATGAAGGAGTCGCCACCACCCACTCGGTCAACGATGTGGGTAATCTGGTAAGTAGGTGCCTCATACAATTGATTGCCATCGTATAGCACTCCCGACCAGGTGTTATGACTGGCGCTTAAAGAACCTCTGAGGGTGATAATGGCTTTACTGGCTTTAGGAAACTTATCTAATAACTGGGTACAAACCGACTCGTAGGCGGCCGCTTCCACATTGCCTTGGGTTACATCTACTCCTTCCGGATGAATGCCAAACACCTTTTCGGCATCCTCTTCGTTGCCCAGAATCACGTCGCAGCCGGATACTAGTTCAGGCATGATGTCCGCTGGCTGCTTTCCGTATTTCCATAAGTTTTTACGATAGTTTAGGTCACAGGAAACAGTAATACCTTTTTCGCTAGCCGCTTTCACGCCTTCAAGACAAACGTCGGCGGCACCTTGGGATACTGCGGGAGTAATGCCAGTCCAGTGAAACCAACTAGCGCCGTCTAAGGCCTTATCCCAATCTACCATACCGGGCTTGATCTCCGAAAGGGCTGAATTGGCTCTATCGTATACGACCTTACTACCCCGGCTAACTGCGCCGGTCTCCAGAAAGTAAATTCCCAGTCGGTCGCCACCAAATACAATATGGTCAGTTCCTACATTATATTTCCTCAGTGTGGATAGAGCCGCTTTACCGATATCGTTATTGGGTAGGCGGGTGACGAACTGAGGGTTAAGTCCGTAGTTGGCCAATGAAACGGCTACATTGGCTTCGCCACCGCCGTAGGTCGCTTCAAAATCAGTAGCCTGTATAAAACGTTGGAATTGGGGAGTAGCTAAGCGGAGCATGATTTCTCCGAAAGTAACAACTTTAGTGTTCATGTATGGATCTAGGTTTTATAAGTATTAGAGATTAGGTTTCTCAAATTGAAAGAAATTTTTAGCGTTATAGTAACAAATATTTTGGATTGTACTGCCGATCAAATCCAAATCGTTTGGAAGTTCGCCATTCTCAATATCATTGCCAAAAAGGTTGCACAGGATTCGCCGGAAATATTCATGGCGAGGGTAGGAGAGGAAGCTGCGGGAATCGGTCAGCATACCTACAAATCGGCTAAGCAAACCTAAGTTTGAGAGAGCGTTCATTTGCCATTCCATGGCTTCTTTTTGGTCTAAAAACCACCAACCCGACCCAAACTGCATTTTACCCGGGACAGAGCCGTCGTTGAAATTACCAATCATAGTACCTATCAGGTAATTATCGCTGGGGTTTAAGTTATAAATGATGGTTTTAGCTAATTGATCAGAGGAGTCTAAGCGATCGAAGAACCGGGATAAAGACTGAGCGTGGGAAAAATCGCCGATGGAATCAAAGCCTATATCCGGACCTAAGGTTGTAAGCATCCGGGTGTTATTATTTCTTAACGCTCCTAAATGAAATTGCTGGGTCCAACCTTTGCTGTGGTCCAGTAAAGCCAATTCGTAGAGTATGGCTGATTTCAGCTTTGTAGATTCCTCAAAGGTAAGCTGATTTCCTTGCCGTACTTTCTCAAAGGCTTGATAAACTTCGGTATCCTGGTAGTCTTCAGCGTATACTTGTTCTAGCCCGTGATCTGATAATCGACAACCGAGTGATGCAAAAAAATCGTGTCGTTTACCGATAGCCTCTAACAAATCTTGGTATCGGTGGATTGAGATGTCGGCAGTTGATTCCAACTGGTCTAGGTAATTGTTGTAAGTTTTTGAATCGTCTACCGCCATAGCTTTATCAGCTCTGAAAGTAGGTAAAATCAGAACATCGAAATTTTCTTGTTGTAGCTGTTGATGATACCCTAAGGAATCAGCCGGATCATCAGTGGTGCATACAACTTCAACCTGCATCTTCTTTAGTAGATTCCGGCAGGACATTTCGCCTGATGTTAACTGTTCATTGGCCGTTTCCCAAATTTTTTGAGCCGAGTCTTTGTTTAGAATTTCACTGATTCCAAAATAACGCTGTAGTTCTAGGTGCGTCCAGTGATATAACGGATTGCGTAGCGTATAAGGAACTGTCTCAGCATAAGCTCGGAATTTCTCGTAATCGCTGGCATTGCCGGTGCAAAACTTTTCATTAATTCCATTAGACCGCATGGCTCGCCATTTATAATGGTCGCCGTAAAGCCAGATTTGGGTTAAGTTCTCAAAAGATTGGTCTTCGGCAATTTGTTGAGGAGGAAGATGACAATGGTAATCTATGATCGGTAGTTCTTTAGCGTAATCATGATAGAGTGTCTGGGCGGTAACCGATTGCAATAAAAAATGCTTGTCGAGAAATGGTTTCATTCAGTGGTTAAGTTGCTATTCACAAAAATAACATAGTTATCGGAGTTGACAAGTCAATAGAGAATGAGGGCGGTTATCCAGTGGTCGTAAAACGGAAATATATGTTTAATAATTTATA